>NZ_AQYG01000047.1 GCF_000380485.1 Jongsikchunia kroppenstedtii DSM 45133
GGGACTGCTGCACGTTCAGGTGACAGTTTGGTCACGCAGCCTGAGTGACTGCTGTGGTCATCATGGTCTCGAATTCGATCGGGGTCAATCGTCCGAGTCGGTCTTGGCGACGGCGCCGGTGGTAGGTACGTTCAATCCAGGTCACGATCGCGATCTGCAACTCTTCCCGGGTGGCCCACGGCCGCCGGTCCAAGACGTTCTTCTGCAGCAGCGCGAAGAACGATTCCATCGCCGCGTTGTCACCGGCCGCGCCGACGCGCCCCATCGACCCGACCAGCCGATGGACGTTCAGCGTGTGAACGTAACGGCGGGAACGGAATTGGCTGCCACGATCGCTATGCACGATGCAGCCGGCCACATCGTCCCGGCGGGCCACGGCGTTATTGATCGCCGCCACCGCCAACCGGGACTTCATCCGTGAGTCCATCGAGTACCCGACGATCCGGCCCGAGCACACATCCTTGACCGCACACAGGTACAACTTGCCCTCACCGGTGCGGTGCTCGGTGATATCGGTGAGCCACAACTGATTCGGTTTATCAGCGGTGAAATCCCGGCACACCAGATCATCATGCACCGGCGGGCCCGGCCGGCGATTCTTCCCGCGGCCAGGTTTACCGAAACTCGACCACCACCGGTTGGACCGGCAGATCCGCCATGCCGTGCGCGAGGCCATCGCCTGGCCGGCGGCAGCCGCCTCATCAGTAAGGAACCGGTAGCCGAACTCGGGATCATCACGGTGGGCATCACACAACGCGTTAGCCCGATAGGCCTCGACCAGCTCCGCGGCGGTCACCGGAACGGCCAGCCACCGATAGTAGGGCTGACGGGCGAGCTGCAGGACCCGGCACGTCACCGCGACGGGGATACCGTCGGCGGCGAGCTCTTTCACGAGCGGGTAGAGCCTTTTCCCGGCAGATTGGCCTGCGACAGATAGGCGGTCGCCCGCCGCAAGACCTCGTTCTCCTGCTCCAGCAACCGGATCCGCCGATTCGCCTCCCGCAACTCGGCCGACTCCGACGTACTCGTTCCGGGCCGCTCGCCATCATCGACAGCGGCCTGACGCAGCCATTTGGTCAACGTCATTTCATGAACACCGAAGTCCCGCGCGATCTGGGCCAACGTGACACCGGACTCGCGGGCACGGGCCACGCGCACGACATCATCACGAAACTCTCTCGGATACGGCTTGGGCACAACAACATCCTTCCAGGCCCGCCCAGAGGCAAGCCAGATCAGATGTCACCTGAACGTGCAGCAGTCCCCAGCTAGCCAAGGTTATACGTCGCGATCGAGCGCGGTCCAAGGCATCGAATCAATCAAGAAGAACGCCCCCGGAGCCCCGATCGTCGACGCCGAAAGCTAAATGACCTGCCGGTGGTCTTCGTCCGTGGGGACGAACGCCTGTCGGACTTTGGCGTGCGCGGACGAAGAGTTCCGAAACGTTCAAGTCAGGCAGACTCGTACATCGCGATGATGGCGAGATGAATGCACAACTGGTTCCGAAACTTCTGGTGACCGACGCCGACGCAGCTATCACGTTCTACACCAAGGCACTTGGGGCCCAACTGCGACTGAGGGTCGTCGACCACGATGGTGTAGTGAACCACGCCGAGATAGCAACCGGCTCGACCGTTTTCGCCGTCGCCCAGAGCGTCAAGGACTGGGGCTGGATAGACCCACAATCAATCGGTGGCTCGCCCGTGCTGCTAGTGCTCACCGTCGTCGACCCGGACTCGACCGCCGATCGCATGGTCGAGCACGGCGCACAGGTAGTTATCCCCATCGACGACCGACCGTATGGCAAGCGTGAGGGGCGAATTCAAGACCCGTTCGGGCATCTGTGGGTTATCAGTGGAGACCTACAGCAGACTGCACCAAGTATCGACGCCACGAAGATCTGAGCACCGCTGAGGCTCGGGCCTGACGCTGCCGGCGATACCGCGAACAAGGCCTGATCAGCGCCTGTCCAAGCCGTGTTCCTTGCTCGATGCGCAGTCTCATAAAACCTTCATAGTTGGCTTACTGGCGCAACAATTCTGGTCCATACCGTTCTTCTCATACCAGTTCCCCACTGACGAGGAGATCCGAAATGAAGTCCCACAAGCTCCTTCTGGCGGGCGGTGCCACCGCCGCGACCCCAGCAGCCGCATTCATTCCCCCGGCCCGTCTCGTCGACAGCGCGTCAGGCGACCCGTTGTTGACCACACCCTGGACGGGCCGCCCGCACGCGGCGCTCGAGAGGCGCAACGGCCACTGACGATGCGCCCGTTGCGACCGCCCCGCGGACCACGTGCCTCTGCTCGCGCGGCCCGACCGAACACGCCTCGGAGCGAAGCGTTGGTCGGACTGGATCAGTTGAGCTGATCTGCTGGGCGGATGAGGATTTCGTTGATGGCCAGATGGCGTGGTTGCGCCAGGACGAAGCCAATGATGTTGGCGATCTCGTCGGGTTTGACGGTCGCTACGTCGTACCTCTTCTGCACATCCTCTCGGGTTGCCTCATGAGTGATGTGGACGAGAACGGGCCCAACAGCATCGTGCCGGCATTGTTGACAAGTACGTCCGCTCCCTGAGTTCTTCTCGTACCCGGCGGGCGGCGAGTGCTTCGATCCGGTCGATGCGTCGCGCGAGCAGGGCGACACAATCGCCATGCGCGTTCAGTACGCGGGCTGTCGCGGCACCGATTCCTGATGAGGCACCGGTGATTACGGCAACGGACGCGGACTTCTGTGTGTCGGTCATGTGCGGCCTCTCATTGTCGGTCAGGCTTCAGGGATGTCGCGGTGGAATGCTTCCCGGGTCACGGCCTCGGGTTCTGGGCCCCCGCGCACGCCGGTGTCGAGGGCATCGATCCGCTGCAACTCGGCGGCGGTGAGGTCGAAATCGAAGACATCGAAGTTGGCGGCGATCCGTTCGGGTTTCACTGATTTCGGGATCGCGGAACGGCCCTGCTGCAGATGCCAGCGCAGCATCACCTGCGCAGCGGTCTTGTCGTGCGCGGCCGCGACCTCGCCGATCGTCGGATCATCGAATGTGCTGGTACCCGTGCCGCGATAGGAGGTGATGCCGCCCATCGGCGACCAGGCCTGGGTGACGATGCCCAGTTCGGCGTTCGCCTGTTGCACGGCCGGTTGTGAGAAGTAGGGATGAACCTCGATCTGGTTCACCGCGGGCACGACGGTCGTCCGTTCGCGCAGCGCGGCGAGATGATCGGCCAGCGTGGCGACCTCTTCGCGGCGCAAACCCGGCACGCGGCGGCGGCCACCGCTGATGATGCCCGCCTGGTCCGGAGTCACCTTCGCGCGGCGGCTGCGCAGGAACTCCCCGACATCGCTGCGTTGATCCATGGCTTTGACGGTAGGCCGATCCTTGCGGTCCTGGGGTGTACGGCCGGTACACGGACCCGCGTTCTACGTCGGATGGATCAGACCAGTGGGTGTCGGTTTGGATTTCCAACCAGATCGATCTGGCCGACGCATTGGCAGAGCCTTCGGCAATCAGCGCGGGAGACATCGTGTGTCAGCCGGCATCCAGGTCGATCCGGATTGTCAGGCGCCCCGTTCCTGCCGCCCGCACCGCCACGCTATTTATGCCGCCCAATTGGCTCAGCCGAGCGGTGGTGTCGTCCTCGGGCAGCAGTATCGCCTCACCCGAATGCCACCGGCCATTGAGCCGCACTCGAACAGTCGGACATGCCTGGATGTTGCGAACATAGTCCGATCGGTAACCGTGTTCGGAAACCAACCAGAATGAGTTGCCCTCGCGCCGACCACCAATGGGAGTCTGCCGCGGGAGACCGCTCTTGCGGCCCGTGGTCTCGACCATGATCAACCTGTTTGAGCGACGGGCCACCGGGTTGACCATCCGTCGCTGAACCGCGTGTACGAACCGGAACTTCAAGGAATCTCGCTGGGTCATGACTCCATCGCACCTTGCCCGGCTGGTTCACACAACCGTCCGTGGTAGGAGATCGCCGCCCGACTTCCTATGGCCAGCGATCAAGTCTCATCGAACTGGCCAATAGTTGCCCCGGGCAGGTCGCGTCCCCGCCACATCCAGCCCCGGCGCGCACCCGGATTCGATGAGAATTCGACACTGATTGCAGCCAATCATGTTGGCGAGCAACTGATCAGGGCGTGGAGATCGAGTTGGGGGCTATCACCGAACTCATGGCGGCATTCGCCCACCGGAACAACGAAACTCGTCGCACGCGATCGAGTATCAGGCGTTGGCCGAATTCCTGACTGCTGCGGACCGCACCATCGCTGGGGGACGTTCCACACTCGCGGTGGGCAGCTCGAAAATGACATCATTGCCGCCGACGCCGCGTGGCTTGAGATCTGAGGGGGTCAGTCACTACGACCGTTACGATCTCCCACCGACCCGCGCTATGCAATGCGGCCATGACCGGACACAGTGGCCACGGGCTCCAAATTCGCAGCGCGCGAAGGGATTGTGTCGCCATGGCGACGATCCTGACTGAAGGTCCGGATGTCCGATTAGGCAATTGGGTCTTGCCGGCTCCGACGGGCAGGGCTAATGTCTGACGCGTTAGACATTTGGATTTCTCTCATCGGCTGATTGAGATATAACCCGGGTTGATCCAAGCCCCGGACAGTTGCCGAAAATCGCCTCTCAGCACGACGAAGTCAGCCGTCTTGGCGCCCGCGTCAACGTCTCATGCGCACTCGCATGCTGCGCCTCCCTGATCGCGCAACATTATCCGGACACCGCATTGGGGTCGCGTACGTCCCGAGACTGCAAGCACGACAACATGTTCCACCCCCGTATCCAATAGAAGGAGTCAAAAATGGCGACATGGTCCATACCGCTAATCACCACCGGCACCGAGCGTCGGCTGCTCGAGGCCACGCTCGACCGCAACCGGACCGAACTGATCAACACCGTGCGTGGCCTGTCGGAGGAAGATGCTCACGCCCGCCGACTCGAGTCCATGACCACCCCGATAGGACTGCTCAAACATGCCGCCGTCGCCGAACGGATCTGGTTCCAGCATGTCCTAGGCGACATCCCGATGACCGAATGCGACGGCCCCACGACGGCCGGCGATGCCAGTTTCATAGTCGGCGATCGCGAGACCGTCGCCGACGTGATCGCCGAATTCGAGCGTGCCAGCGCTCGATCACGCACGATTGCAAGCGAATTCGGCCTCGACGACGTCAGGATTCATGCACACCTCGGCGAGGTCAGTCTGCGATTTATCTATCTGCTCGCGATCGAGGACTTTGCGCGCCACGCCGGCCACGGCGACATCCTGCGTGAGCAGATCACTGCTGCAGAATCTCCCGCTCGGCCGCAGACGCGTAGACCCACGCGCGATAACCGGACACCAGGGTGACTTCGACGCGGTAGTAGTCGTCGACCTCGTAGTCATCTGCGGCAGACAGCTCGGCGTCGGTCAGCGTCAAGCGCGTTCCCGACACGGAGTCCGTCGCGGTGCCGACTCGGAGGACCGGATGCCGATTCGAGCCGCTGATTCGAATCACGTCAGGATCGGTAATGGTGATGAAGTCACGGCGAAGTCCGCCGAGAGCATCATCCTCACCCGCAATGGTGCGGCCGAATAATTCTTGCTGCACTTCCGGATTTCGAAGAGTTCCGTAGGTGAAGAGTGAGTGCATCGATTGATGGTACGACCTGCATGGACAGTGGTCGGCCTGAGACCGCGGCCTTCGCGGCCGAGCTCGTTGGTACAGAATCGAACACGATGACACCGAAACCGTTTGAGCCCCATCACTCCGGCGCCTTTCTTCATGGCACCAAAGCCGACTTGTCCCCCGGCGACCTTCTGACTCCCGGGTTCCGCTCGAACTATGACCCCGAGCGCATCATGAACCACATCTACTTCACGCAGACCCTGGACGCGGCGGCCTGGGGCGCCGAACTGGCGGCGGGCGAAGCTCCGGGCCGCATCTACATCGTGGAACCGCAGGGCGCGATCGAGGACGACCCGAACGTCACCGATAAGAAGTTCCCGGGCAACCCGACACGGTCCTACCGCAGCCGTGAAGCGGTACGTGTCGTGGACGAACTCGTCGACTGGGTCGGTCACACCACCGAGCAGATCCAGGCAAGACGCGAGGCGCTCAAGCAGCTCAGGGCCGTCGGACGCAGTCTCATCGAGGACTGACTCTTCGAAATCCGCATGTGGTGCCGATCGGTGGCGCCGTGGCGTGGCTCATCTGTCTTGTGCGCGCCGGTCGATAGCCGCTCCTATCTGCCGCCCTGGTCGTCGTCAGTCGTCGGCGTGCCGCTCGGGCGGTAGTAGCAGTTTGATCGACTCGAAGAGCGAGTCGCTACTGACCCTCGGATCGATGATCTTGCGCACGGCGAGGCCGAAGACCATGTTGAGGATCAGGTCGGCCAGGTACTCCACCGGTAGCGGCGTCGGGATGCCGGTCGGCAGCACCGCGGCGAGCAGCGGGGTCAGCCGCGTGACGGCCGCCCGGTTGCGGCCGGCCTCCGTGGCGACCAGTTGCTCATCGCCCCGCACCGATAACGCGAATTCCAGCTCCAGGCGCGGCAGCCCGGAGTTCAAGAGACGCTCGGCCCAACCCTGGAGCGCGTCCACCAGGCCACTGCCCCGGTGACTCGTGAGGAGCTCGGTCAGCTCGGCATGCACCTCCTGCTGCAGCTCCTCGAGCACTTCCAGGGTCAATTCGGCCTTGCTGGCGAAATTCGAGTAGAAAGCGCCCGTGGTGAAGCCGGCCTGCTCGGTCACCGCGGCGACCGAGGTCGGCGTGTAGCCCTGCGTCAACAGCCGCTGCCGCGCCGTCTCCTTGATCCGCTGCCTGGTCTCGGCCTGCGCTATCACCCGTGAATTGCCCTGCACCGCTTCACCGTACCGCGTCGAGCTCTTGACATCGCCCATTTGAATAGTACCGTTATCCCAAATAACGGCATTATTTGGGAGGCTTGATGAGCGACAGTCGTCGCGGTGAGCGGATGGTTCTGCAGGTGATCGGACCGTCGATGGAACGGAATACGGCGCGGATTCGGCGGGCAGTGGACGGCAAGGTCGTGGTGATCACCGGCGCCTCGTACGGCCAAGGCGAGGCGACCGCGCGCCTACTTGCCGCGCACGGTGCGACGGTGGTGATGGCCGCCCGGACCGTCGACCGGCTGTCGGAGATCGTCGACCAGATCAACGCCGCCGGCGGCACCGCCCACGCCTATGCCCTCGACCTCGGAGACCCCGACTCGGTAGAACTCTTCGCATCGGCGGTCGATGCCGACTTCGGCCGGGTCGACGTACTGGTACACAACGCCGGTAAGTCGTTGCGGCGCTCGGTATTCCGCAGCGCATTGCGAATGCAGGACATGGACGTGATGCTGGGGGTCAACCTGCTCGGCCCGATGCGCCTGACCCTGGCCCTGCTGCCAATCATGAAAGCGCAAGGTGGAGCGCACATTGTGAACGTGGCCACCGCCGGATTGCAGATGCCTAACGCGCCGCGCTGGGGTTTCTACATCGCGTCCAAGGCCGCGTTCGATCGGTGGATTCGCGGCGTGGCAATGGAGGCGCGTCCCCATGGGATCACTGTGACCAGCCTGTACGCCGGCCATATCAAGAGCCGAATGGTGGCGACCGGCTGGGTCAGCGCGATGCCAGGACACACCCCGGCGCAGGCGGCCGGGGTCGTGGCGTACGCGATCACTCACCGTCCGCGAGTGCTGCAACCGCACGGATTCGGATTGCTGAAACTGGTCAGCGTCGCATTCGAGGCGCCGCTGGAGGCCATGCTCGGCAGGTTCGATCGCCGCGCGGGCGAGACACCGGCATCGGACGCCGCGTTCGCGGCCGCGATGGCGAAGAGAGGCGTCGGCACCCTGGCCGACTCAGGCCGCAACGGCAAGGTGGTCCGCTGATGAGCCGACACCAGCAGGCCGCCGTTCGCGGTTCCCGACGACAGTGGATCGCCGCGGCCGTCGCCCTGGCAAAATCCGGCACCCTCACTCCCCCGGGCCCGCGGGCCGCGCGCGACATAGTCCGCGCCCGCAAGGTATTCGGCGCGAGCCCGGCTACCTTGTTCGCAATTTCCGCTGCCCGCTATCCGGACCGGGTGGCCCTCATCGACGAGGCCGGATCCATCACCTACCGCGATCTCCTGGCGGCATCCATGGCGATGGCCGCCGACCTTCGTCGAGACGCGCTGGGCGATAACGGCGGATCCGTGGGCATCCTGTGTCGAAACCATCGGGGGTTTGTGATCGGTCTGGCGGCCGCGGCCCAGACCAACTCCAACATGGTGCCGATCAACACGGAACTGCCATCGCACCAACTCGCCGCACTACTGCAACGCCACCGATTCGACGCATTGGTGCACGACACTGAGTTCGCCGCACCACTGACCGCGGCCGGCTGGGCGGGCCACTCGATCATCGTCGACGCCCCGGGACACGAACAATCCTCGCAGAGAACACGTTTCCATGACCGCGGCCCGGCAACCGCGCCTGCCGGCGGCGGTCCCCACCTCACGTTACTGACCTCCGGGACCACCGGACTCGCGAAAGGCGTGCCGCGGCAGGTGAGTCCGGCCGCGATCGCGAAGCTTGCGGCGACAGGGCTCGCGCATGCCGGCCTGGGCAACGGCGAAGTCGTTTACGTGGCGCCGCCGTTCTTCCACGGGTTCGGCCTGCTATCAGTGCTGGGTACCGTGACCGTCGGCGGCACGATCGTCTGCCGACGCCGCTTCGATGCCGAGGCGGCGCTCGATGACATGGCACGCCATCGAACAACCATGCTCCATGCCGTGCCGGCGATGCTGCAGCGCATCGTCAACGTTCCCGACGTGCGCAGTCGCGCGCAGTCGATTCCGTTGCGCACCACCCTGACCGGAGCGGCCCCGATCACCACCGCCACCGTCGTCGCCTTTCAGCAGGCGTTCGGCAACATACTGGTCAACGGCTACGGCTCCACCGAGGCCGGTGTGGTGTCGATCGCGTCCGCAAACGACCTTGCGCATGCGCCGGGCACGGCGGGGCGGCCCGCGTTGGGCGTCTCGATCCGCATTCTCGATGACGCCGGCACCATCGTGGACACGGGAGTCATTGGTCGAATCATGGTGCGGGGCCCGCTCGACTACGAGGGATATACCCCCGATTCGGCCAATCCGACACAATCCAAGACGGTGCTTGATGGGCACGTCGACACCGGCGACCGCGGCCACATCGACGCCGACGGCCTGCTGTTCATCGACGGCCGTTCGGACGACATGATCGTCTCCGGCGGCGAGAACGTCTTCCCCGGCGAAATCGAAGACGCTCTCGCATCGCATCCGGCCGTCGCTGACGCGGTCGTCATCGGAGTTCCCGATACCGAGTTCGGTCAGGTTCTGAATGCCTTTATCGTCGTCCGCGATGGCCAGGACGTACCGGCCGATGAGCTGAAGAGTTATCTCCGCGAGAGGGTGGAGCGCTACAAGATCCCGAAGCGATTCATCACGCTCGACGAGATACCGCGCAACGCCAGCGGAAAGGTCCTGCGGTCACAGCTGTCGGACGCCACGAACGGACCGAGACGATGAGCGCCACACCGCACCCGTCGGCGGGGCGACTCATCGACTATCGGCTCACCACCGCATTCCTCGTTCCGGGCCTGCGACTTCGGGCAGAGGCGTGGAAGATTCGGTACACCACCACGACCGCCACCGGCGATCTGACCGAGGTGAGCGGAACGGTGCTGATTCCCACCAAGCAGTCGCCGCGCGCCCTCGTCGGCTACGCGGTGGGTACGCAAGGGCTCGCGACCCGGGCGGCCGCCGTATCGGTGCAGTTGCGCCTCGGGCTGGAATACGAGGCCGCGGTGTTTGCCGCCGCCCTGCGTCGAGGATGGGCATTGGCCATCCCGGACTATCCCGGACTCGGGGACGACACCGCGTCAGTGCACCCATATGTCATCGGCCACGCGCTTGGTCCGGCGGTGCTGGACTGCATCACCGCCGCACGGCAATTGCCCGCGCACGAGCTTACGGACCTGCCCGTGGCGATCACCGGGTACTCGGAAGGCGGATGTGCCGCCGGCTGGGCCCTGCAGCTGCAGCCGAGCTACGCCCCCGACATGCCGATCGTCGCCGGCTCCGCGGGCGGCGTCCCGGCCGACCTGGATTCCTGTCTGGCACACCATGACAAGGGCACGTTCGCCTTTCTGCTCGTCTACGGGTTGATCGGGCTCGATGCGGCGTACCCCGATCTGAATCTTCGTGGCCTGCTGACGAAACGCGGCGAGCGAATATTCGCCCTGTTCCGCAGGACGCACATTCTGGCTGCGATTCTCCTCGGGTTGGTCCTGACCTCCTGGCGAACGGTGGACGGGTTCGTCACGAGCCATCCCCTGGACGATCCTGCTGTGCAGCAACGACTGCGAGAGAACTGTCTCGGCGAAACGGCTCCGGCGGTGCCTGTCCTCGTCGGAGCCGTCGTACGCGACCAAGCGATCCCCTATCCGCAGAACGCCGAGCTGGCGCAGAAATGGGTTGCAGCGGGCGGCAATGTGACATTCCGATCGGTCCGATGGGGCGAGCATGTCGTGGGCGCGCCCGGCTTCTTCCGCAGTGCGTTCGAGCACATCGACCGGCACGTCGGCGACGCCGCACGACCGAGCGATTCCCGCTCCATCGCCTAGGAGGCGGCTCCGTCCCGAGTCCTCACCGAATCGCCCTGGCATCTCAAGAGAACAGGTCGAGCGTCGGTTGGCTCTCACCGCCCGCAGAGTGCATCGGCGGCGGGTACACCGAGTGCGGGACGCCATGCCGCCACGGCCGATGAATGCTTTTGCCCTCCAGGTGCGCCAACTCTGGAACCCACCGCCGAACATAGTCGCCGAGCGGATCGAAGCGTTCGGCCTGACGCAACGGATTGAGCACTCGGTTCGGCCGGGTATCGGTGCCGGTGCCGGCAGCCCACTGCCAGTTCATCCGATTGTTCGCGATGTCACCGTCGACCAACCACCGCTCGAAATGTGCTGCACCCAAACGCCAATCGATGCGGAGCGTCTTCGCGAGAAAACTGGCCGCAATCAGTCTCGCTCGACCGTGCATCCATCCCTGCGTCAACAGCTGACGCATGCCCGCATCCACGATCGGGTAGCCCGTGCGCCCCTCACACCACGACTTGAATACAAGATCGTCTGTTGCCCAGGAGATTCCGCGTGGTCGATAGTCCACGGTAGCGGCATCCGGACGGGCCGCGAGCACCTGGTGATGGAAGTCTCGCCAGCACAACTGGCGAGCAAAGGCCTGCGCCCCCGAATCGGAGAGATCCAGACGGTCCAGGATCTCGGTAGCGGACAAACATCCGAAATGCAGATACGGCGACAGATGCGATGTCATGTCACCGGCGAGGTCGTCGCTGCGCTCGTCGTAATCCTGGACCGAGCGCCTAAGCCATCGCGTGAGTAGCGCCCGGCCGGAGCGTTCGCCGCCGACCATCAATTGCGGGGAGGCAGCACCCGGGCAGGTGGCGTCGGCTCGCGGCAGCGAGGCACCGCTCACCGCTGGCACATCGATGCGAGTCGGCGGTGCGATCGGCTTGCGTCGCGGTATCTCCTGCCACCGGCGGAAGTATGGGGTGAACACGGCGAAGTGGTCGCGACCGGTGGACGGGGTGAGTTCACTCGGGTCGGCGACGGTGGTGGATCCCGCATGCACCACAAGATTGCAGTCGAGTGATGCGAGGCGCTCTCGAAGCCGCCCCTCGCGCCGCCGGCTGTACGCGCTGACGTCGTCGGCGATGTGCAACTCCGCCGCATCCGTCTCCGCCACGACCCGCGCGGCCTCGTCGATCACGTCGCCACGACGCAACACCAATCGACCTCCGCGCCTGCGCAATTCATCATCCAGCTCCTGCAGCGCCGCTGCCAGAAACGCGGCCCGGTTGGGCGCGTTGAAAGCGCCCGACGTGATCCCGTCGTCCAGGACGAACAATGGCACCACGTCTGAACCGCGGCGGCACGCCGCGGCCAGCGCGGGGTTGTCGTGCACCCGGAGATCACGGGTGAACAGAACGATCGTCACCGACATAGCCAGTCCCTATCCGTTGATCGACACGCGTCTGCCTAACCGTAGGTCAACGCGAGCCCTGCAAGCTGTGCGACGATCTAGTTCATGAGTGACAGCAGCCTTGACCGCTGGTGGTTCTGCGTGAAGCATCAGCGACCCGAACATGGGAATCCGTGCGGCTCGTCTGATCGACTCGGACCGTTCCCCGACGAAGCCACCGCCGCTCGAGCACCCGAGATCGCTCAAGCTCGTACTGCGGAGGCAGACGCATACGACGAAGACGAATAGCGCACTCTCGCTGGCTCGTTCAGTCAGTCCCCGCGCGTCGGTGGCGTGAAATCCGACTCCAGGCGCGACCTGATGAGGGCACCCTTCAATGCTGCCGTGTCGACGATCATCTGTCCTCCGTAGACCGTGAGCGGCAGATCATCGGTCACGACCCCGTCAAGTCCGATAGCGCCGCTCTCCCCCGCGTTCAGTGCGACCGGCTTCCGGCGTCCCCGCACCTCGAGCCGACCGATCTGGGCCGTTAGGACGCGATCGCCGATCACCAACGAGGCCGGGGTGCCGGCGTCGACCCTGCCCGACTCGACGGTCCCCGTGAACATCCGTCCTTTGCCGGTAATCGTGAAAACATCATCGATACGAAACACGAATGGTCCGGCCGGACCGACATTCACCGCCGCGGTTTCTGGCTTCCTACTGAAGAGTCCCATTTGTCGAACCTTATCGGTCCGGTTGCCGGCCGAAACCACCGAACTTGCCGTCACCGAGCGGCAGTCGCCGCTGATGGTCAGACCAACCCGGCGTCTCTCATGATTGGTCCGATCTCGGTCTCATCGAGCTTGCCGAGGATCCAGCGCTTGATCACGTCAGGTGCGTGCAGCTCGATCTTGTCCCCGTCGCGCAATCGGCTGGTGGCTTTGAGCAACTCGCGCACGTCATACGTGGAGTTCCACACCTCGGGGACACCTCGCTCAATATCGAGCAGTGTGTACACCGCCTCCATCGGAGTACGAACCGAGTATTCAGTCGTGAAGATGCAGTCGCGCTGCGCAGACTCGGAGAACTGGCCGATGAACGCGAAGTTCACCGATCCCTCGGGGACGACGTCAGGCCGGTCACCGGCTCGACGCGGCATGAAAAATGCTGTCACGTAAGGCATCATGCAGGGCACTGCCTTCGCTGCCGTGGATGCCAGTTCGTCGATATCGGCTACCGGCACGCCCATGTGGTACAGCCATTCCCGAGTGATCTCCTCGCCGGTGCACTCTTGTATCGGCTTCTTGACATAGTCACCGGGCACTTCGGAGAACAGCGCGTACACCCAGACAACGATCTGATCGTCCGGTTGCTGCTTGAAATGAGGCTGGCGATTGACGGTCCATGACAGCAACCACGACGAATCCAGTGCGGTGACGATGCCGCCGGTAACGACCTTGCCGCTGAACGGATCTCGCTTGCAGACGCGCTGAATGTACTCCGGTATCCGCTTGTCGAGCGTGGTCACCGTGCACGATTCCCATTTCGTCCGGTCGATGTCACCGGCGAAGACATCGGGCCTTCCGAACGCCGGATCCTTCTTCGCGACGGTCCGCCACAAGTCCCATGCGGGCGCCGGGCCGGTGTTCAGCTTCGCCGGCGTGTGATGATCGCCCTCGTCGGAGTTCTCAGTGAGCGACCCGATCGTCATGAACAGCAGGTCGTCCTCAGTCAACGAGGCACCTCCGGCGGTCCCTTCCTTGGTCCAATGCAGGTGCGTCGCCTGTTTGCGGCCCGCCTCCAGATCGAAGTCCACGTCCGTCACAGTGGTGTCGAACTCGATGGTGACGCCCTGATCGAGCAACCACTTGTAGAGCGGCAGCACCAGAGATTCGTACTGGTTGTACTTGGTGAACTTCAGCGCCGACAGGTCGGGTAGCCCGTCGATATGATGAATGAAGCGGTGCAGGTAGAGCTTGAGTTCCAGGGCCGAGTGCCAGTTCTCGAAGGCGAACATGGTGCGCCAGTACGTCCAGAACTGGGACTTGAGGAAGTCCTCGCTGACGACGGCTTCAATCGACTTGCCCTCCATCTCCTCCCGGGTGGCTGAGAACATCTTCACGATGTCACGCTGAGCCTTGTCCGGCAGTCGGAAGAGCCCGTCGAAATGTGCATCCGCACCGCACTTTTCGGTGACGCGTTGCAGCGAGGAGTTCGGATCATCGATGTTGAGCCAATAGAACTCGTCCAGCACGCTGGCGTCGTCGACCTCGATCGACGGTATGGATCGGAACAGGTCCCAGAGACACTCGAAGTGATTTTCCATCTCGCGGCCGCCTCGGATGACGAACCCCTTTTCGGGTTCCTTGATTCCGTCGAGAGCGCCGCCGGGGAGCTTTAACTCCTCCAGGATCGTGATGCGGGAGCCGGGCATTTGAGCATCGCGGATGAGGAATGCCGCGCCTGACAGGGATGCCAGGCCGGCGCCAACAAACCACGCCCGTTTGCCCTCCACCTTTACCGGCTTGCGGGGACGAGCGAAGGCTTCATAGTTGCCTGCTGTGTAGCGCATGTACCTGGCTCCTTTCGGGTTCTGGAGACAATGGTATGCGCGGACCGCCTTCGTCGGGGTCGCAACAGTTAGCGACGGATTCGGCAGTGCGCATCCGCCGGAGCCGAAAGTGGTTGGTAAGTAACGTGAGTTCGGCCTTTGCGCTATCAGCCCGACAGCGTGTCGTCGGTGTCTGACGGTGCGGGCAGCGGTGGCTCGGGCCGGAGCAACCGGCGTTCGCAGACCAACCGCAGGCGCGCCCAGGTCAGCTCATCGAGGCCGCCGGCCGGTGGCCCGGACAAAAGGGTCCGGAGCCGAAGGAAGAACACGCGTTCGGGTGCCCCGAATTGAGCCCAGATCTCGCCTGCTTCGCCACCGCCGAATGGGGCCCATCGCATCGCGAACGCCAACATCTCGTCGCTGTGCTCACGCCACTGGGATCTCACTGCCGGCCTCCGATCGTGCTGATACGACAACTGCCACAACAGGATTGCGATCGTCGGTCCGACTTCTTCGTGTCGGACTCGACGTTGTCGAATGGACCCGCCGCACTACTTGCTCGGTTGCGGGGTTTTGCAGTCGGATACCTTCGGGTTCGCCCCGAAGTAGTTCAGCGGCCCGGCGATCACCGTTACGGCCGTCGTCCCAGTGCTCACGCAGTTGGGTTCGGTGTGTTTGAAATACCCGCGCTGCCAGGCAGCGATCGCCCCGATGATCAGCCATATGACCACTAGGGTCGCGACCAGACTCATTCCGCGCGTGAACATTTCGGCCTCGACTTCCCGTCAGTGGCTGGGACAACTCAGTAGTAGTGCCGTCGACCACCGACAGCGTGACCGAGCGCACCGAGCGCCGCCAAGACCAGGCCGATGATGAGGGCGACGAGACCGATCGTCCACAGCACCGGAATATTGAAGATGAAACCGAGAATGAGCAGAATGATGCCTACAACGATCATGTCGTGTTCCCCTTATCCGCTGACCTGACTGCCGCACGCCCCCCTGCTGGAGCCGGCCACGCCTTCCGAGCGCATTCCTAAATCTATGTCATCGGAAGTAGATTTAACCGTATATCGGGTTGAGCTTTTCTGTCAACGCGTTCGCTCTGGCGGATGCCAATCGAAAAGCTTCTGCTGCCGCCCCGCGTCATCGATCGGCCCGGCCCCCAGCGATGGCGCCAGGGGATCACCGGATGCGCAGGGTGGATGGTGGAAGCCGGTTCTCGCCCCGGGGTGGACATTGGTTAGCTACGCGCTACATATATTTGCGTTCAGTAAGAGCAGAAAATCTGAACGGGTATGGTCCCGTACATGTTGGCATTTCTAGGAGTTCTGCTTCTCATCTGGATCGCGTTCGTGGTCATCGGGTTCGCGATCAAAGGTCTGGTCTGGCTGGCCATCATCGGGCTCATCCTCTTCATCGCCACCTCGATCGTTGGCTGGATCAGGCGCGGAGCGGACAAGTAAGCTGCGCGCTATCCACGCGCCGATGTCACAGACTGGCCCGTCCCGTTCGTCATAGAGAACGCAGGATCTGTCAGACGGACAAAGGAGCGTGGCTATGCGTGTATTTGTGGCGGGTGGCACTGGTGTCGTAGGACGCCGGCTGGTATCGCAACTGGTAGCGCGCAATCATCAGGTGATCGCGACCACGACTAGTGGAAACAAGCTGGAATTCCTTGGCGCCCTTGGGGCCGAGACCGTGGTGATGGACGGATTGGACCCGGACGCGGTGCGTGACGCCGTGGTTGCCGCGATGCCGGACGTGATCGTGAGTGAAATGACTGCGCTGGCGCCGGAGCACGCCGGGAGACTGAATCCCTTGCGGCCGGGCCGGTTCTTCGAGACCACCAATCGGTTGCGTAGCGAGGGCACCGACAATCTGGTGGCCGCCGCGCGGGCGGCCGGCGGTGCTCACCTGATCGCTCAGAGCGCGGCGTTGTTCAACGCCACGCCGGTGGGTGGTCTGGTCAAGACGGAGGATGATCCCCTCGAGGTTCCCGGTGCCGATGCGATCTACCACCTCGAGAGGGCAGTGCGCGGCGCCGGCGGTGGTGTTGTCCGCTACGGATCGTTGTACGGCGTGGGCGCCAACGATGACCAGATCGATCTGCTGCACAAGCGCATGTTTCCGCTCATCGGCCGCGGCCGCGGGCATGTCTCACTCGTGCATGCCGACGACGCGGCCACGGCGACCGTGTTGGCGGTCGAGCTCAGAGCCGAGGGAGTGTTCAACATCGTCGACGACGAGCCCGCCCCGGTTGCCGACTGGCTGCCCTATCTTGCCGAGTGCACCGGCGCGAAGCCGCCGCGGACGGTGCCGACATGGTTGGCTCGTCCCCTGGCCGGAGAGATGATGGTGACGATGATGACCAGCGGCAGTGGCTTTTCCAACGAGAAGGCCAAGCGCGAGCTGGGCTGGACACTGAAATACCCGTCCTGGCGACAAGGGTTCAGAGAATTTGCCGAACACGCGACCCCCGAGGCAGCACATGAGCAAGGTCGATGACTTCGAACGGCTACGGCCGCTGCTCTTCGCGATCGCCTACCGCATCCTCGGCAGCGTCAGCGAGGCTGAAGATGCCGTGCAGGAGACCTGGCTGCGATGGGAGCAATCGACCACTCCGGTCCGTTCCGTCAAGGATTTCTTGGCTGCCACGGTGACCAGAATTTCCATTGATGTCCTGCGTTCAGCCCGGCGACAGCGAGAGACCTACCCCGGGCCATGGCTGCCCGAACCGCTCCTGGACGACCCCTACGTGGACCCGGCACGAGCAGCCGAGTTGGCTGACTCGCTCTCGACCGCAGCGCTGGTCCTCCTCGAGCGACTCAGTCCCCTCGAACGCGCAGTCTTCGTGCTCCGCGACGTCTTCGGGTTTGGGTTCGCCGATATCGCCACAACGGTCGGGCGCTCCGAGGACGCCTGCCGTCAACTCGCGGTCCGGGCACGCAATCACATGAAGGACAGCCGTCCCCGCTTCGAGGCCGATCGTGCCGGACGAGACGCACTTGCCGCCCGCTTCTTCGATGCCCTCCAGGACGGCGACGTCGATCGGTTGAGACAGCTACTGGCCGCGGACGTCGTTGCGATCGGCGACAGCGGCGGCAAAGCACCTGCGCTGGCCAAGGGCGTCAGCGGTAATCGGAACGTCGCCCGCGCGCTCGCATCGATCTTCGCCAAACTCGCCGCCGTCGAGGCCAGCGTGCAACCCAGGCAGATCAACGGCCAGCTGGGTGCCATCGTCTACGACCGCGACGGCGACATCGTGACAACAATGACCATCGATGCAGGCGCCGAACAGATCCAGACGATCCGATTCGTGCTCAGCCCCGACAAGCTCAGCCATCTGGGCCCGGTCGCCGACCCATGGGAATTCGCCGCTCGCGCAGCACAAATAGGCAAACGCCGGTAGCGCTGGCTATCAGCTGCTCACCATGAGCGGCCTTCCAACGCCCGTTGAAGGGCATCCAGCGCCATTCTGGCGGCGTCGAGCTTCTCCCCTGCCGTGCCAGCCACTCCGCGGTGAGCCTCGAGCGTGGCCAACCAGTCCGGGATCCGTTGTGCAAGAACGGAAGAATTGGGTGTGACCGATACCGAGCTGAGAGTCGTCGCGAACTGCATCACGCGGTAGGGCCAGTTCGTTCTGGTATTCCATTGTGAGACAGCCAGATGGACTCCATGAGCGTCGTCCAGCGTCGACCCGGGGATGATGTAGCCGCCGTACGCCTGTCCCACCCTGCCGCCGGCATGGTCTTCGCGGCGCCAGTCGTGGATTTCAGCGATCGGCGTGGTCTTCACGCGTCGATGAACGTTGTCGGTCGGAGACGCGAGTACACGGTACGAGAGCCCGCTATCGGAGATGCAGAACCCGCCCAGTATCCAATTCGCCTGCTGGCCGACGCCGATCCGCCGAAATGTGGTCTCCCGCCAGGTCTCGCCGTCCGGGGTGATGACGGTCGGCGGGTTCCCCCACGCCCACGCACCATCTCGGTATCCCCAGCCGATGTAGGCGCTGCGATCGCCGATGCCGTCAGGGCGAACTCGGCGGAGGATCATGCCTGAGCCCGACTGGAATGCTGTCGAGATCACGTAGACCCAGCCGTCGTCCGGGTCGAAATCCCATGTCCACGACTGCGCCAGGCCGTCATGCAAGTCGGCCGCGAAGGCGGCCCCGGCTCCCATGTGCCCCCACGTGACACCGTTGTCCGCCGAGCGCCAGATCTCCGTCCAGGCGACGGCCGGGAACCCGCGTATGACCATCGCATGCAGATAGAGATCGTTGCCCACGCGGAGCAGATCACTGGGAATCACCGTGGAGAATCCTCCGTGCTTCCATGGCGGCGAATCGTGGATGTACGGCCACAGCTGGCGCGCGTATCCCGGATCGGGGCCGCCGGCACGATGCCACACCACCGGTCCCCCGGCCTCGCGGCTGCCGATCAGGACAACCGGTGACCGCCAGTCGGACGACCCCACCAGCGCATCCCGCCAGGTGTCGCCGAATACCGCCACGATGTCGCCGTTGGGCGCCTCGACCATCGCGCCGAGGTCGGCGGCGCCGACCCCGAACCGGCTCGACAGGCCGGGCCCGGTGAGGTTGCAGATCTTCATGCCCTCGTTGGCAGTTCGGGCGTCTCGTCGTGTCCAACGCATGTTGGTATCCCCGATGGTCTTGTCCGGATCGTCGCTTCCACTCATGAGCCTACGCAAACATCTGATGCGAATCGCGCAGCACGAACACAATTTCCTGAGCGAACCGAAACATATTGCGCCAGGGCATATTCGGAATATTGTCCGTATTGTATTCGGTTGGCGAATTTGCGCGGTTAGGGCATTAAGGGCAGTTCTTTCGAATACACTTTCCATGCGACCAGCACGACTCGCCGACTGGAGTGTGTTATGGCTGACCCCTGGGAACAGATCCTACATCACACCTATTCGGGAACGCCGGGGGTGATCGCCGACCTGTCGCCGGGTCGACAAGCTTATGGTATGCCGCAACAGATCTCGCTCAATCAGTACTATCCTGACGGCACCGAACCGGGCTCCGGGGTCATCGACTTCCGAGGTGGTGGGGTGGTCACCGCTCGGCTATCCGGCGTGAATCCCCTTCGCGGACTCCGGCTGGAGGTCGCGATCGCGGGCGATCAGCACGCCGAGGGTGCACTCGTCGTCGGGGACGCCTTCTCGCTGGCGATCGGCACCGGTTTCCTGACCCTCTATCTACGTGGCACCGGCGCCACCCCGTCCGACCTCGTGCATGTCGCGCCCTTCCGCCCAGACCCGGACGGCTGGTCCACCGTGGGCTTTCTGCACGACGGCGTGTCGACGGCGTTCATGATGATCGACGGCACGGTGGCTACTCAGATCGACGGCGTCGGCTTGTCGCCGCTGCGATCGGTGACCATCGGCAATAACAAAGAGCTGCAGCGCCCCTTCCAAGGACTCATCGACGACGTCGCGATCTGGCGGGCCAATCCGCATCGAATCAACGACGAATTCTTCGGCCGCCCGATGGACGAGTCGACCCGGCAATGCTGGCTGAGTTGGCTTGCCGCACTGACCGATTTCGCGCGCAACGACCCGGACTGCGTCGCTCGCGTGATGGACCTCATACGCACGGCGATCGACGACATGCTGGCCAGCGGCTCAGCACACAGTGACGGCGTCCGCCGCGAATGGCAGCTGGTCTCTCAGCGCTATCGCGGCCTGTGGCCGACCGGCGACCTCGACGGCGTGGCGCAGCTGCTCGTGGATCACTATGGCTACCTTGTGAACCGCGGCCTCGACCCGATGGCGTCCCAGTCATTCGCCGCCCTGCGCGATGATCCGTGCTTCCAACGCATGGTCGAAACGGTCGGTGCCGCAACATGCGATCCGGACTTCACCGGCGAGATCACCGGAGTCATCAACGGAATCAACGCAATCCGCAATCCGTCCGGACCGAGCTGAGGAATACAGGCCATGACTCGTCTTCCCCTCACGGCCGACACCGGGACCGGTGCCTCGACCTTCGCCACCGCCTCCGTCGCCGCTCCGGCCGATGCGCGGATCATCGTGTTCGTGGCCAGCGCCGAGACCGGGCTGTTCCCCGCCACGCCGGACCCGCCGGCGATCAGCGGACTCAATCTGACTTTCGCACAACTGAATACGGTCGTCATCGAAGGAGTCGACCGCCGCCGGCTGACTGCGTTTATCGCGACGTCGGCTGCGGCGGCCACCGGGGCAGTCACGTTCTCCTTCGCCAACAAACGTCAAGACCTCTGCGCGTGGTCGGTTATCGCGTACACCGGCGTGGCAACCAAAGGTCCGCTTGCCTCGTTCGTTGCCTCCGGCACCGGCACGGACCTCTCGGTGACCACGCCGGTGACCGGCGCCGGTCTGAGTCTGGTCGCCGCGGTCACCGTGGCGGCGGCGACCGCTGTGAATCCAGGCGGCGGAGCCACCGAGGTGCAGGAGGCCAGCAACCAGTCCAGCGGCCGGGAGATCACTCTGGAGACGGCGGGCCGAGATTCTGCCGCTCCCGCGATGACGTGGCAATGGGCCGACAACGCCTCGGCGCTCGGTATCGCCGTCGCGCTGCTGGCCGCATCCGCTCCGACCGGTCCTCGGCGCCCAGGGCCATCCGGTTCCGTACCACTCGTCGAGGTGCTGGCGCGCAAGTTTGCCCCGATTCTGCACCTGCATCCAGCGGAGCGGTTCGTACCCGTCGATGCCAAACGATACGTCGAGCATTCGGCTCTGTGGCAGTCGAATTCGCCGTTCGATACCACTGACAGCTGGGGCGGCGTGCCCGGTGATCCATACCCTCGCCGGCCGCTTGCCGCGGCCGGCACGATCTCGGCCAGAGTGGGCGAGCCGGGTACATCGATCGGCGACCAGATCCCCGGTACGGCCGGCGGCATGGAGGGCAAGTTCCTGCAGTTCGCCGGCTGGACCGACGGCGCGGGAAGAGCAAGCGACACAATTGATGTCGACAGCGTGTCGACTTACGGCAACGCCGACGCGATCGCGGGCCGCTACGCCAACGAACCGGGTCTCAACGCAAGCCGGTATTGGTATCACGCGGAATACATCGACTCTGACAAGCTCCTTGCGCGGGCGGCGGGGCCCCGGGGACTGGATCGAGTGCTGCAGACGTACGCCAGTCGACCCGCGTTGCTCTGCTACTACTTGTTCTATCCCTTCCACTCCGAGTCTGTCGGCCAGGACTCGGGTGATTGCGCGGGATCGGTTGCTGCACAGCAGGCCTTATCCCATGCCGGTGATTGGCATTGCGTCGCCTTGCTGTTCGACGAACCCGAGGATGACGCACAGAACACCGAACCGCGATTGGTCGGTACGACCGTGTCGCGCCTGTCGGCCGACGACGGCGGCTCCGCATTTCCCGCCTACTCCCGGGACGCGGCCGGTGGCCCGACGATGACGGTGCGCTCGTGGAGACCGGCAACGGGGCTCACGAGCGGACTCCCGAAACTCGTGGACGGGCATCCACGCATTTACGTCGCCGACGGAACGCATTCGATGTATCTGTCGCCTGGCGAGCGGCCGACGGTTAGCGCCGGCACCGCATTCTGCGGGCGGTTCGACCCGGGTGTTCCGGTCCCGCCCGACCTTATCCCGCATAGCGACGAGGATCTCGGACGAGACATGCTCACGTTCCTGGCGAAGTTCTTGGGCGGCGCCGGAATCGGCGGCGCGCTCGGCGGTGTGCTCGGCCCGGTCGGCTTGGCGGCCGGCTTGGTCGCCGCCGGTGCGGAAGGAGTGCTGCCGCACGCCTACGGACTTGACGTCGTGGGATATGGCGACGTTCCCGATACCGATAAGCCGCCGGAGGCCGAGGAGTCGACGGTGCTGGCGCCGCCGGGCGTGACGGTGCCGAATGTCGCTGTCCGGAACGAATGGGCCTCCCAGCGCGCATTGGACATCGATGGTCGCACCTACGATTTCGTCGTCGACCGGGAGACGCAGACCTTCTGGCCGTCAACCGATCAGGAGTCGGGCTTCCGCGGTCGCTGGGGCGAGCGGGTTACGTCGGATCCCGAGAGCGTCCGCGCCGGACCACAGTTCCCCGACATGGTCGGGCTGTTCCTGGACGCAGTGGCTTACGGCGACAACCGGTGCCTGTTCCCGACCTGACGGCAATGGCGGCCGCAGGACCGACCTCACGTTTTCGACCTCCGCGGCGTTTACTGGATAGCAGCGGCTCGACATCGTCCTGCCGCTGAAACTGGCATTGACGCGAACAGAGGATTCGGTGACGGCGACGAAGACGTATGCGTTGATCGGCGCGGACGGCGCGGCGTATATATCGATCACCAAGGGTCGCTGGGGCGGCCATCGTCGTGACCGAATCTACGGCCGGCTCGACTGCCGGTCGGCCCTATGCGCAATCGCCCGTGGCGGGTATGTCACAGAGCGCGTGTTCTTCGCCGACGAAGCCACTGCGATCGCGGCCGGATACCGGCCCTGCGCGGTGTGCTGCAGTGACCGCTACCGGACCTGGAAATGCCATGTGGGACAACACTGATAACGAGACGCCATCCGCGATGACCTTGTTCACCCCCGAGCCACACCCGGGCGACCGCCACGAACCGGCGGCCGGGGCGATTCACGTTCCGGGCTGGCTCACCCTGGATCAGCAGCGGTGGATCGTCGGCCAATTTCACCGGTGGACGGACGGCCCGGTTCCTATCCGGGCCGCGACGGTTCGGGGCCATCAGATGTCGGTGCGTACTGTCTGCCTCGGATGGCATTGGCAGCCATACAAATACACGCGGGCGGCGACCGACGTCAACGGAGCGCAAGTCCTCCCGTTTCCCGATTGGATGGTCCGGCTGGGGCGTCGCGCGCTCCTGGATGCGGGCTACCCCGAAGCGGAAGCGAACGCATACCTCCCGGACACAGCGTTGGTGAACTACTACGACGCCGACGCCCGAATGGGCATGCATCAGGACAAGGATGAACGCTCGTCGGCGCCAGTGGTGTCGTTGTCGATCGGCGACTCGTGCACGTTCCGGTTCGGCAATGCCACGAATCGCGGCAAGCCGTACACCGACCTGCGGTTGCGATCCGGCGATCTATTCGTCTTCGGCGGTGAATCACGCCTCGCCTATCACGGCATAACCCGCGTCCACCCGGATACGGCTCCAGATGGCTGCGGACTGGCCGCCGGCAGAATCAACATCACCATGCGCACCACTGGCCTAGCCGATTAGAACAGGCGCCCGACCGACTCGGGTGCCGGCGCCTCGAGCTCCAGCAGCGCCCGCTTGCGTTTGAGGCCGCCGGCATAGCCGGTCAGCGATCCGTCCGCGGCGACGACCCGGTGACACGGGATCACGATACAGATCGGATTGGCGCCCAACGCCTTTCCGACCTCCTGTGCGTAGTGGCCATTGCCCAGCTCCGTCGCGATGTCGCCGTAGGTGCGGGTGCGGCCACGAGCGATCGCGCAGGCGATGGTCCAGACCGATCGTTGAAAGTCGTCGCCCACGGCGTCGACCGGCAAGTCGAACACCCGACGGTCGCCGGCGAGGTAGTCGGTGAGCTGCCGTGCCGCTTCGTCGAGCAACACATCATCACCGGAGTCCATCCGCGGCCCGAAGGTATCGTCGGCCGGGCGACGGATGTGACGCCGGAAGTAGAGCCCGGTGATCGCGTCACCCGAAGCGACAAGGGTGATAAGGCCGAGACTGGTCTCTAGGATCGTGTGTCGAATCATGGGTGCTCTCCTTCTGTCGATCCGCTACCGGGTAGACGTCTCAACCGCCGGAAACGTGAGATTCCACGCCGGGTGGTGTGTTACCGCGGTCCTCGATCTCACGTTTCGGCCGTGCGGCGCGTCTTCATGACGAAGGACAATGACAAACGTCTGGAGGAACATGAGCAGACACGATCGGTGGCGCCTGCGGGTTGATGGGGCCGACTGGGATGCGATCGCGGCCGAGCTGGACACGCTCGGCGGCGCGCTGCTCCCCCAGCTTCTGACGCCCGCCGAGGCACGACAGCTCCGCGAGATGTACGACGAGACGTCACGGTTCCGATCCACCATCGACATGGCCCGCTACCGCTTCGGCGAGGGGCAGTACCGGTACTTCCGTGAGCCGTACCCCCAGTCGATCGGCTGTCTCAAACAGGCGCTCTATCCGCGGTTGCTGCCGATCGCTCGCGATTGGTGGACGCGCCTCGGCCGCTCGACGCCGTGGCCGGATTCGCTCGACGAATGGCTCGATCAGTGCCATCGTGCAGGCCAGACCAAGTCGACAGCAATCCTCTTGCGCTACAACGAGAATGACTGGAACGCCCTGCATCAGGACCTGTACGGAGACCTGATCTTTCCACTCCAGGTTGTGATCAACCTGAACGAGCACGGCATCGACCACACCGGCGGCGAATTCATGCTCGTCGAGCAACGCCCCAGAGCGCAATCGCGCGGCACCTCGTTCACGATCCCGTATGGGCACGGCCTGGTCTTCACCGCGCGCGAACGGCCGGTGCGATCAACGCGCGGCTGGTCGGTCGGGCATATCCGGCACGGCGTCTCGCCGATCCGATCCGGCCAACGCCACACGCTCGGCCTCGTCTTTCACGATGCGCGTTGACGATCCCGACGGGCGCGGGGCTCTATGCGCCGAAAGCTCCCTGAATATCGGCGAACGACGGGTTCCGGCGCAGCGTCTGACCGCCGCTGACGTGGATCATCTGGCCGGTCACGAAGCCAGACTCATCGCTGGCCAGCCACACCGCGGTATTCGCGACGTCGTCGGCGACGCCCGGACGCCCGATCGGGATCTCGCGGTTGTAGAGGTTCGCGATCTGCGGAATGTTGAGCCCTCCTGCGGACATCGGGGTGTCGGCGATACCGCCCGGCGCGATGGAGTTGGCGCGGATTCCCTGCGTGCCGAACTCGTTCGCGATCGTGCGGACGATGTGGTCCATGCCAGCCTTGGTCCCCATGTATGCGGCGTGGTTCTCCATCATGATGGTCGCGGTGACCGACGAGATCTGGATGATCGAGCCCCCGCCGGTCATCGCCTTCACCAATGCCTGAAAGAAGCGGAACGGTCCGACGAACTGGATCGCGGCCATCGTGTTGAGATCGTCCTCGGTGGTCTCGAGGAAAGGTTTGAGCAGACCCCAGCCGCTGGTGTTGATGCCGATGTCCAGCCCGCCGAACCGGGACGACGCCTCCCCCACGGCTCGGTCGATCGCCGCCCCATCGGTGATGTCGCAGACCAAGCCGGTGACGCCGAGCTCGTCCGCCATGGCTTCCGCGGCGTCGGGCCGGCGCGCTGCGACCGCGACCCGGGCGCCCTCCTCGACGAACCGCGACGCGATCACCGCGCCGAGATTGCCGGGCGCCGCGCCGAGGATCAGCGCACGCTTGTTCTCGAGCCGACGGGTGCTGGTCCCGCCCTCGTGGTCGTTGGTCATCCGCAGTCCTTTCGCCTCCGCCGTGATGCTCGACCAATCATTACCGCCGGGATCGGACCGCCCGCGGGCTGTCTCATTCCACGGAACACTTTCCGCGCCTGGCCTCTGGGGCCTGCGGTTCCGGCGCAGTGAAACTAGGCTTCCAGAGATGGGACTGCAATATTCGAGTGTCGTTGATGCGCCGCGGGACGAGGTATTCGCCTGGTTCGGCCGGCCGGGTGCGCTGCAACGCCTCAGTCCGCCCTGGGCACCGCTTCGCCCGATCTCCCAAACGGATTCGCTGGAGCGCGGCCAGACGCTGCTGCGGCTCCCGGGCGGATTGCTGTGGGCGGCCGAGCATGACCCCGCCGGATACGACGAATCCCGCCAGTTCGTCGACGAGATAGGTGTGGATGGCGTGCGTTCGCTTCCGGCCCGTCTCGCGGTACCGCGCTGGCGACATACGCATGCATTCGAGGCGGTCGACGACGCGCATACCCGCGTCATCGACCGAATCGACAGTCCCGTACCGGGATTCGCCTTGCGGCGCATGTTCGACTATCGGCATGCTCAGCTCGCAGACGATCTTCGGGCGCATCAGGTGGCACGGGCGAGCGGAACCGATCCGACGACCGTCGCGGTCACCGGATCGTCGGGTCTGGTGGGCACCGCGCTGACGGCGTTCCTCAGCACCGGCGGTCACCGAGTGATCCGGCTGGTTCGGGGTAATCCGCAGCACCCTGACGAACGGCATTGGAACCCAGCCGATCCCGATTCGGCGCTGCTCGACGGCGTCGACGCGGTGATTCATCTCGCGGGTGAGTCGATCGCCGGACGGTTTACCGCGGAACACAAGGACGCGATCAAGAACAGTCGCATCGAACCCACCCGAAAGCTGGCCGAGCTCGCCGCACGCACGGATGGTCTACGGGCATTCGTGTCCGCGTCGGCCATCGGCTACTACGGCAGTGATCGCGGCGACGAGAGCCTGACCGAGGACAGCGATCACGGCGACGATTTCCTGGCAGACCTGGTCGCCGATTGGGAGCATGCCACCGTGCCGGCTGAACAGGCAGGCGTCCGGACGGTCATGGTTCGGACCGGGATTGTGCAGTCGCCACTAGGCGGCACACTGCGGCTGCTGCTGCTGCCATTCCGCGCGGGCCTCGGCGGCCGGCTCGGCGACGGCACGCAGTGGCTGTCCTGGATCGGGATCGACGATCTGGTCGACATCTATCACCGCGCCTTGTGGGATACCGAACTGTCAGGGCCGGTGAACGGCGTGGCACCGGCGCCGGTCCGCAACAGCGACTACACCAACGCCCTCGCCGGCTGCCTGCGTCGGCCGGCAGTACTACCGGTCCCCTCGTTCGGTCCACGCCTGCTCCTCGGCAAAGAGGGCGCCCGCGAACTGGCATACGCCAGCCAGCGGGTCGAACCGTCACGGTTGGCTGCACGCGGCCACCGGTTCCGATATTCGGACATCGAGCCGGCGTTGCGCCACTTGCTGGGCAAGGGCGGCCGCTGAAGCCTGCAGCGCGCAAATTTGCACCCACTCGGACTTTTATTATTGGCCGGTTTCCGGCCGACGCGGGTCGCCGACGTGGTGTCGCGTCGACGACGCATCCTGAGCAGCAACTATCGCCCGGCGGCCATAACGACCGCGTGTGGACCTGAACGAAAGTTCGCACGGGTCAGCATTTTTCGCACCTTCTCCGCGCTCAACCCGGTGTTAGCGTCCTGTGCACCGTAGGGCGGCCACCTCGTGATCCGCCCTACTGCCATCGCAGCATCTTCGAAGAACCGTGGTCGCACCGATCGGTGCGATCGCCCGTAGAAAGGCCTCCCGTGAAGAGATCTCGTTTCGTCGCGCCCGTAGTCGCACTCAGCGCCGCCGCTGTGATGCTGACTGCCTGCGGTGGCGGCAGCAGCGACACCAGCGGGGAGACTCAGGCGGCGGCCAAGACCACGCTCTCCTTGGTCGGTTACGCGGTCCCGCAGCCCGGCTTTGCAAAGGTCATCCCCGGTTTCCAGGCGACTCCGGCCGGCAAGGGCATCGGCTTCACCCAGAGCTATGGCGCTTCGGGCGACCAGTCCCGCAAGGTGGTGCAGGGCCTGGGCGCCGACGTCGTGGCGTTGTCCGTCGAGCCCGACGTGACCCGTCTGGTGAAGGCGAACAAGGTCGACCCCTCGTGGAACGCCGGGCAGTACAAGGGCATCGGTTTCGGTTCGGTGGTTTCCCTCGTCGTGCGCAAGGGCAACCCGAAGAACATCCACACCTGGGACGATCTCCTCAAGCCCGGTATCGAGGTCGTCAGTCCCGACCCGCGCTCGTCGGGCTCGGCCAAGTGGAATCTTTTGGCGCCCTACGCCGCAGCCAGCAACGGCGGCGCCAACAAGCAGGCCGGCATCGACTTCGTCACCAAGCTGGTGAGCGACCACATCAAGACCCGCCCGGGCTCAGGCAGCGATGCATCCAGCCTCTTCCTGCAGGGCACCGGCGACGTGCTGATCTCCTATGAGAACGAGGCGATCAATCTGCAGCGCCAGGGCAAGAACATCGAATTCATCGACCCGTCAACCACTTTCAAGATCGAGAACCCGGTCGCGGTCGTGAAGGGATCACATACCGCCGAGGCGACGGAATTCGTCAACTACATCATCTCGCCGGCCGGCCAGAAGCTATGGGCTCAGGCCGGATTCCGGCCCGTGGACCCGCAGGTCGCCGCGGAGACGGCCAGCAGCTTCCCGGCGCTGGGCAAGGTCTGGACGATCAACGACCTCGGTGGCTGGCCCTCGGTCGACAAGGACCTGTTCGACAAGAACGACGGCCTGTTGACCCAGGTGTACGCCAAAGCGACCGGCTAGATGTCGCTGGCTCACGATCGAGCCGTCACCGCGTCGTCGCCCACCTTCAGTCGCAAGGGTGGGCGACGTACGCGTGCGGCCACTGCACTCGGGATCGGCGCCGGAACCCTCTGGCTCAGCCTGATCGTCCTCATCCCGATCGCCGCGATCATCGCCCGATCGTTCGACGATGGCCTCGGCGCCTTCTGGCACGCCATCACCACCGACGCCGCGGTCAGCTCACTGCGGACGACCGTCGAGACCTCGGTCGTGGTCACCGTCATCAACAGCGTGGTCGGCCTGCAGATCGCCTGGGTTCTGACCCGCGATTCGTTTCCGGGCAAGTGGCTGCTCGACGCCCTGATCGACCTGCCGTTCGCACTGCCGACGATCGTCGCGAGCATCGTCCTGCTGTCGTTGTACGGTCCGGCGAGCCCGGTCGGAATCCATGTGCAGCACACCAAGACCGCGTTGGTGATCGCACTGCTGTTCGTCACGCTGCCGTTCGTGGTTCGCACCGTCCAACCGGTGATGATCGAACTCGAGCGCGAGAGCGAACAGGCCGCGGCTACTCTCGGCGCGAACCGTGCCACGATCCTGCGCCGAATCATCTTTCCCGCCCTGGCGCCCGCCCTGCTATCCGGTGCGGGACTGGCCTTCTCGCGCGCGATCGGCGAGTTCGGATCGCTCGTTCTGATCGGCGGCGGCATCCCGAAGCACACCGAGGTCTCGTCGCAATACATCCGTTCGCTGATCGAGCAGGACAGCCCGCAGGAGGCGGCCGCCGTCGCGGTCGTACTGCTAGGACTGTCATTCGCGTCGCTGTTCGTGCTGCGCGTCGGCGCCGATCGACTGTCCCGACGCGAGGAGGAGCCCCGTGCGAGCAAGCGCCACAGCTAAATACCTCAACCGCGCGTTCACGATCACCTACCTGACGATCCTGCTGATCGTTCCGCTGGGATTGATCCTGTACCGCACCTTTCAACCCGGAATCGGCGCGTTCATCGATTCGATGACGTCGCCGGCTGCGATCTCGGCGATCAACCTGACGTTGCTGATCGTCGCGATCGTCGTGCCGCTCAACGCGATCTTCGGGGTTCTGATCGCGCTCGCGCTGACTCGTGGGACGTGGCGAGGGCGCTCCGTGGTCCAGGCCATCGTCGACCTGCCGTTCGCGATCTCGCCGGTAATCGTCGGCGTCTCATTGGTTTTGGTATGGGGTGTCGGCGGCTGGTTCGGATTCCTGGCCGACTGGGGCGTGCAGATCATTTTCGCGGTCCCGGGCATGGTGCTTGCGACGATCTTCGTGACGCTGCCGTTCGTCGTCCGGGAGGTCGAACCGGTGCTCCGCGAAATCGGGCTCGAGCAACAGGAGGCCGCTGCCACCCTGGGTGCCGCGCCGTGGCAGACGTTCGCCCGCGTCACCTTGCCTGCGATCCGGTGGGGACTCGCCTACGGCGTGATTCTGACGATCGCGCGGAGCCTTGGCGAGTTCGGCGCGGTCATCATGGTCTCGTCGAATGAACCCGGTGTGTCGCAATCGCTGACGTTGCTGGTCTACGGCCGCTACCAGCAGGGCAACGAGTACGGCGCATACACCGGCGCGACGACGCTCATGCTGATCGCAATCGTCGCCTTGATCGGCATGACCGCGCTGGCCCGCCGCAAGGGCAGCGACTGATCGGTTGCTAGCGGGCCTACGATGTACCGAACCAGACGAGACCCGTCTGTCGCAGTAGCCCTGTGAGGTGCACGGTATGTCTGATGCCGACGACGGTGGTGACGCCGTATCGCTTCGACGAGAACGGGCAGATCACCTGAAGGAAAGCCTGTATCTCACGTTCACGGCGCTCGCATTGTCCGTCGCGCTGTCGTACCACGGCGGCATCTCCGCGTCAGCGGCGATCACCACATTGGCGATCACGGTGTTGGGAGCGGTCCTGGCGATGTTCACCGCCGACCTGGTCTCGCACATGGTCGTCCACGAACGAATCATGACTCGCGCCGAAACGCGACATCTCGTCATGTCGAGTTTCGGTGCACTACCCGCCGTCGCACTGCCGTTCATCTTCCTGATCATCGCTGCGACCACCGGCTGGTCGGTGACCACCGCGCTGACCGTCTCCGCCATCGCCCTGACGGTCGCGTTGGTGCTCATCGCACACCTCGCGGTGCGCAGCGTAGAACTCCGGTGGTGGCAGCGGGTGATCGTGCTGGCGATCGAGGGGGCCCTCGGGTTGGGCGTCATCAGCCTGCAGGTGCTCGCTCACTCCTGAGTCGACTGCGGTATCAGCGCTTACGCGTGCCGGGCAGCACGCCGGCGTCGATGACGCGCTTCACGAAGGGCCGCGTCCGATCGATGAGATCGGCGAACTCGGCACCCAGCGCAGCACCGGTGATCGCGTCGGTGCCCGCCTCGATCTCCCGATACAGATCGAAACCCGCGGACGTCAATCGATGAGTGGCGCCACCCGGAATGGGCGCGATCGCCGATTCGGGATCGGCGGACGGATCGCCCTGCGGCTCCAGAAGGCCGCGGTCAGCCAAGGCCAGAACCGCTGTCTCCCAGTCAAGATCGGTCCAGCCTCGACTGATCTGAAAGAATTTGCGTCCCAGCGCTCGACGCTTCACGGTCGGGTCCGGCAGCTCCGCCTCGTGGAACACGCCGGCCTCCAGGCCGGTCAAGCCATGCCGCACGAGTTCCGCAATATGGTTGTCGCCGCGCCATTCTCGCAGCACCGACAGATGGCGCCACAGTTCCAGATGCGGGGCAACCGGTAGGTCCGTTGCGGCCCAGGCGGCCCCGAGTGGCCTGCCCGACACCGGCAGATCCGCGGTCATGGCCCGGTAATCGGGCAGCAGCGGTGCGATATCCGCGACCGCCTCCCCCAGGACCGTGCGGTACTGCTCGTCGAGCATCGCGTAACGACGGTCGTCGATCTCGGCAAGGCCCGCGGCCAGCGCGGCCTGCCACGCCCGATCGATCGTCGCCGGCGCGAAGTTGAAGAAGGTTGCGGTCACCACTGCCGAGACGGTTTCGCCTAGCGGCGCGGCCCGTGCTCCGACGTAGAACGCCTGCGCATCGAGGTCCAGGTCGGTCTGTGCATCGTGCAGACCGGGATTGAAGTAGGCGAGCACGTGATAGGGCTCGAGGGTCTCGTAGGCACGGCGGGCGATCGCTGCGGAAGTTTCGGCCATGGCCCCACCATGCCAGTGCGAGCCCGAACTGGGTAGCGGTTCGGTTAGCGTGAATGAACCTGCGTATCGCAGTGATGTTTTCGGAGGACGGTGGCGATGCCCGAGACGAATACCCTGTCCGGCCGAACCGCGCTGGTCACCGGCGGTGGGCGCGGCATCGGCCGGGCCATCAGCCTGACGCTCGCCAGGAATGGTGCTGCAGTCGCGGTGAACTGGGCGCGGGATGAAGGCGCAGCGCAGGCCACCGTCGACGAGATCCGGGCCGGCGGCCGAACCGCCCTTGCGGTGCAGGGTCGAGTCGACGATCTCGACGCGCACCAGACGATGGTCGACACCGTCGTGTCCGAGCTCGGCCCGATCAGCATCCTGGTCCACAACGGCGGCATCGCCAGCCGCGGCCGTTCCGTCGCGGACACCGGCGCCGACGAGGTGGAGCGACTACTACGCGTCCAGGCGATCGGACCGCACCATCTCACCGGACTGGTGCTACCCGGCATGCGCGCCGAGCCGCGCGGTGACATCGTGATGATCAGCAGCGTCGCCGCGCATACACTCGGCGCCGGCGGAGCGCCCTACAACATGGCCAAGGCCGCACTCGAGGCGCTCGCCCACACTCTCGCGAAAGAGGAAGTGCGCCATGGGATTCATGTGAACATCGTCGCCCCGGGCCTGGTCGCCACCGAGATGGGCGACCGGCTCACCAAGGCCGTCACGCGCGGCAAGTACGAGACGGCCACCGACCTCGACGACTCGTCACCTTTTGGTCGCGTCTGCCGGCCCGAGGACATCGCTGACGTCGTCCTGTACCTGACCTCGGCCGGCGCCGGCTACCTCACCGGTCAGCGCATCACCGTCGACGGCGGGGCGAACGCCTACCGACCGTAGGCGAATCTGACGCGGGCTAGCGCCGCCGCGCCGCAAAGTCAGGTGAGTGGCCCGCGCGGCCCTGCGAAAGCCCCTGTGCGTCAAGGCCATACAGACGTTGTTTGGACGCGTCCGGTTGCGGCATCCCCAGCTCCTGCGCCAGCTCGATCGCCGGCCGCTCCCCGGCACGGAGCAACCAGGATTTCTCGACGCCGTGGCTCGGCGATCGCGTTGAAGACGTCTGACGTCGCCGCGCTCGCGCCATGGCCCGTCCATATTTCTATGTGGGGTACGTGTTAGTGGCTGTCGACACCCTCGACAACATTTCGACCCCAACCACAGGGCCGAATGGCCCTATCCACGAATATGACCGCCTGTGACGCTGCTAGTAGCGGAAAGGAGCGGTGATGCAGGCGCGACACATCATGAGCGGCCCGGTGATGAGCGTGACACCGCGAACATCGGTGGACGAATGTCTGCAGATCGTCGAACGGTCCGGGTTCACCGTCTTGCCGGTCCTCGACGACAAGCGACGGCTGGTGGGGATCGTGTCTGAAGGCGATCTCCTACGTGCGAAGTTCCGCTCCCCGTCCACCGCAATGTCGACGGCCGAAGCGATGACCAGTCCGGTGGTGGCGATGCGGCCGGACGCCGACGTCAGTGCGTTGGCCTCCGCGCTTCTCCGGTCCGGGCTGCGCGGAATTCCAATCGTGCACGGCCACGATCTGGTCGGGATCGTCACGCGCCGGGACCTGATCACCCTGCTCCTGGTGGACGGTGACCGTGGCCGGGGCGGTCCGCTATCAATCGGGCTGTCCGGCAAGGAGATGCAATGAATGAACCGGTGGCTCTCGCCTTCCACGGCGCGGCGCGCACCGTGACGGGCTCATGCATGGAGCCCGAGTCGGTCGGGAGCACGAGTGCACAAAGGACACGGCCGGCGTTCCCGTCGCGTCCGAAGGCCGCGCATTCGTGCCCGCGCCGGTAGCGACGCGGGTGGTCCACGCGCGGCGCAGGCCGTCGGTTCGCAGCCGCGATTCGATACGTGGTTCCGTTGCGAAATATCGCGACGGGTTCGACTGTTGCACAGTGAGGGTCGGGCCCGTGGGAGGCACCGATGGAGGAAGAACCGAATACGACGGTGTCGGCCGCCGCCCTGGTCGCGGCGGGCGTCGGTCCCATCGGCCTGTTGGCCGCGGTCGCAGTGGCTGGCCTGGTGCTCCGCCCCGACAACGGCTATGACCCCGCCCGCGACACCGTCAGTACCCTGGCTTCCTTCAGTCAGACGGACCTCATCATCACCATCGGATTCGGGCTCAGCGCCGCCGGCCTCATCGCCACCGGCCTCACATTTCCCGACATATCGCGGCTGTCGCGCACGCTCCTGATCGGTGCGGGCGGGTGCGGCCTGGTGATCGCGGCGATTCCGATCACCACTGTGTCGACGGTGCACCTGGGCGCCGCGGCGGCGGGCGCGATATTGCTCGCGGCGTGGCCGGTCTCAGCGGCCTCCCGACAAGACCGATCCCCCTTGATGTTTCGCTTCAGGACCAACGTCGGCGCCAGCGTGATGCTCGCGGGGCTGTTGGGCTGGGTGGTCTTCGAGGCGGCCGGCGGGGCTCTCCTGGGCGTCGCGGAGCGGGTCGCGATCTTCGCGGAGATCAGCTGGCCGTTCTTCATCGTGATGAGCCTGTGGTTGTCGCAGCGCCGGCAGACTCCGCCGATCGCGTCCGCTGCGAAGGACGTTGCCGGTCCGCCCCAGATCACCGGTTCGTCGCGGTCATAGGTGTCCGGTTCTGGCCGTCCGCGCTAACCAGTGGGCAGGTCTGTCGCCTCCGCGAGCGTCGGCCGTTCGCTATGGACCAGCCGCGCGGCGATCTCAGCAACAGGAGTATTGGATTCCTGCGACAGCTGTCGAAGTATGTCGAAGGCGCGCACTGCGTCCACCTGAAACCGCTCCATGATCATGCCCTTGGCCTGTCCGATGGTGTCGCGACTGGCCAGCGCGCTTCGAAACTCCTGCCCACGCCGTGCGGTGCTCAGTGCGATGGCGGCGTGAGTCGCCAGCACCGTCGCGAGATCCTCGATCTCTTCATCGAATGCGTGCGCGCTATGTGCGTGCAGATTGAGTGCACCCAGCTCGCGTTCCTCGATATACAGCTGCATCGACAAGGTCGATCTGATCGGGGTCCGCTCCAGGGCCGCCGCAGCAAGCTTGGGCCACCTGGTCTCAATCGCCATGTCATCGATCCGCACAGTGCGCTGCTGCCAGATCGATTCGAAGCAGGGGCCGTCGTCCAACTCGTGCTGAAGCGTGTCGAACAGTTGCGCGATGGGCCCGGTCGCCGCAGTCGATTCCAGCTCCGCCCGGCCTTCGCGATGACGCTTACGCACCAGCGTGATCGCGGCGTCTTCCACTGGCGGCAATACCTCCACCGCTGATCTGGTCACTTCATCGAGAACATGTGCGGGCGTGACATCGTGGTTTACGGGGCCGTGCACTACCCGCGCCAACCGGGCGATCTCCGCGTGAACGTCCACAGCGCTCCTCCCGTCGGACATTGCTGCCGAGCCGAACTCAGCCATTGTTCCAAACGGGGCCGATCAGGAGTAGCTGCTCCACGAGAGCAGGCGCGAAAATCGTTCGTTTCCGTCACCGCACACCAAGTTGCACGGATCGTTTCGTCGGAGCGCGCCCACGCCCTATCCAGACGGCTACGTGCCTATCCTGGGAGAGGACGCCGTCGCATTCCGGAGTGCGGCAATGCCCAGGTCTGTTGGTTCAGACCGGAGCCAGCAGGCCGCCTCGCCAGCGCACGGAGACCGGACCTGATCCGATCGCTAGGTCCGTTGCAGAGAATCCAGCCACAGCCTCCGTCGGGCCACCGATTTGACCGAGTCCATGACAGTCGGACGGATCGGTGCGGGCGGGTCGATGGTCAACTGCCACAGCAGTTCTGTGAAGTAGCGAGTCGACTCAAGGCCCAACTGCTCGCGGATGATCTCATCGGCTCCGCCTCCGTGGCGATACCACCTGAGGGCGAAGCCGACGATCTGGGCGTACTGCCCACGCCCGTACTCATCCGTGTGGATCGTCCGGCTGGATGTTTGGTGATTGGTTGCTCGAGTCGCGCTCATCGCGTCCCTTTCGGAAACGATCCGGCATCTGAAGATCCGCCGAGGTTCACTGCGAACCGGACGGTATGTGTGCCGCCTGCGATCGACCTCGATAGCACAGGCGGCACACTCGCAGGACACCAAGAATGGGTGGCCTCACCGTGGTTATGTCCGAACCGATGAGGGGCGCATCAGTCGTCGGCGTGCAGGCTTGCATACGCCGGCGGCCGCCCCTCGAGTCGGCTCAGCTGCAATGCGCGGGCGGCGAGCGAAGCGGCACAAGATGTTCGAGAGTGCGGGACTCCTCAGCGACGGCGTTCACCGCCATATCCGCGGTATCGAATACCCACTTCGGCCGGTGTTGGCCGACGATCCTGAGCAGTCGATTCGTGGCGGGGCTGGCGACCACGGCACACCCCACGCCATGCCGCCGAGCGAGCAGGGGCAGTTCGGTCAGAATCCACAAACCCCGGGACGCAATGAAACTCACCGCTCGCAGATCGACGACGACATCCACCAGCTCGTCGAATAGTGCGGTCGCGGCCAAGCCGACCTCGTCGGCGTTGGACGCATCCACCTCGCCGCGCACGGCCACCACGGCGGGACGCTGCGGGCCGTGACGCGGCGGCGGATACACATCGATCTGGGCTGGCCGAACGAGCACTTGGCCGTCAAACCTGTTGGAAGAATGCATAACTCATATCCCATACTCAGATTGGAGTATGACGCCGGTGTCACCTGCGATCCAGGCAGTACAGCTTCGGCGATCAATACGGCTGCATGTTCAACCGATTCGATGCTATGCACAGCGCGATTGACACGTCAACACTGAGGCCCCCAAATGCGCCCGGTGCCCGGCCCCGGCCCGCGTTCAGGACAGAAGCGTTCCCGGCTCCGCGACGTAGGGCGTGAAGAAGTCGTTCGCCGGCGAACCGGCCAGCGTGTGGACGAGAGTTTGCACGGACTCGCCGTCGATCTGTTCGCGAATGATGTCCGCATGTCCGGCATGGCGCGCGAACTCCTCGATCTGGTGGTTGAGGAAGAAACGCAACCGGATCGGGTTCGGCTGATAGATCCCGTCCCAGGGTGCCGGCGGCTCAGTGGCCTCGACGTCGGGATCGGCCGCGGCGAGCGCGGCCAGCAGATCTGCACGAGCCGCATCGAATTCCTCGATGGTGCCGGCGACTGTCGCATCGTCGGACACGACGAAGCTCGCCATGTACTCGGCGAAGGCCGCCTCGTCCAATGACCGCTCCACGTGGAGGTTGCGAATGCGCGTCGCTGCGTTACGGGCTCCATGCACCGCGTGCTTGATGATGCCGCCGATCGACAGCGCGCTACGGCAGGGCGTGGACCGCGCCTGATCCTCGGTCAGCCCCAGCGCGGAGGCACGGATGGCCTCAAGCTGCTGGTCAATGTATCTCGCGACGGAAGTCGCCTCATCGTCTCGTGCGGGTGCGTACATGGCAGTGGGTTCCTATTGTTCGGCGACAGGTCCGTCCGGCGCTGCCACCATCCCACGTGCCACCGACAAACTGCCGCGGTTCATCGCCCGGCCATGTCCCATGTTCGGCCGCAGGAACACAGCAAGGTGCTGTGCGGACCGTCCGACCAGCAGGCCTGGGCATGCTGCAGGACGTCGGAATGCCAAGCAATAGAGACGGTTTGGCGTAACGGATCACCGGTGATGATCATCGAACACAGTCGCAGCGCAACGGCGGTGCCGACGATCGACAGCACCGCGAAGACCAGGATGCCGGGCACGAATATGAACTGCATTCCTGCCACGGTGCCGCATTCGCCCCCTTTGCATAAAGGGCCGAATCTCATTGACCGGCCATCTATCGCATCTAGCGAGACCGCTTTGGGATCGCTAAACCGGTACCGTGCAACGGATCTGCGGTGGCTGAGCTGTGCGACCAATCGGGTGTCACGGTGGCGCCGACCGTGACCACTTGCGCGACGCTTCAGGCGCCTTTCGCACCGCTTCTTGTTCGGCTATATCAGCCGGAGTGGGAGTGCCGTCATCCACGACCGGTATCCGTTCGGCGACATACATCGGCAGCTGTCGCCGAGGTCCGCCGTCAACCGGCTCGAGTTCAACATAGCTGAAGGGCGCATGACGAATCGCCGCGATCCGGTAACGCATGTGGCGGCCTCGAACCAACGTATCCAATTGGGTGCCAATGGTGATCATTACGTCTCCTGACTCGAGCTATCGGCCGCTTGTACCCAATCGATGCCGTCAAGAAACACCCGGGCGGCGTTTCTCAGGACCAGGTTTTGGGTAGTCCGACCAACGCCGACAGGTCCACAAGGAGGTTTCTGCATGGTGACGCGATTTGGTTGCACACTCATGACCGAACAGTCCGGCCCGCGGGAGTTGGTGCGCTATGCCCAGCAGGCAGAAGCTGCCGGCTTCGACTTCGCCGTCTCCAGCGACCACTATTCGCCATGGCTGGCATCTCAGGGACACGCCCCCTTCGCGTGGAGCGTTCTCGGCGCGGTCGCCCAGGCGACGGAACGGATCGACCTGATGACCTACATAACCTGTCCCACGATGCGTTACCACCCCGCGGTCGTGGCGCAGAGCGCGGCCACGCTGGCGCTGTTGAGCGAGGGGCGGTTCACCCTGGGACTCGGGAGCGGCGAGAACCTCAACGAGCACGTCGTCGGGCGCGGCTGGCCGGCGGTGCCGCAGCGACAAGCCGCATTGCGAGAGGCGATCGAGATCATTCGAGCGCTGTTTTCCGGCGATACGGTCGACCATCGCGGAGAGTACTTCCAGGTCGACGCGGCCCGGCTCTGGGATATGCCGCAGGAGCCCATCAAGATCGGCGTGGCGCTGACTGGCGAGCGAGGGCTCGACGCCTTCGCGGATCTTGCGGATCACCTGATCGCCGTCGCGCCGGACGCCGAGCTGATCCGCCGCTGGAACGAGCGGCGGTCAACGTCTGCGGTCGGCGACGGTGCACGGGCTTTCGGTCAGATACCGATCTGCTGGGATCGCGACCGCGACAAGGCGATTCACCGCGCGCACGACCAGTTCCGCTGGTTCAGCGGCGGATGCGAGGTCAACGCGGATCTGCGCACCCCGGCCGGGTTCGATGCGGCGACGCAGTACGTGCGTCCGGACGACGTGGCAGATTCCATCCCCTGCGGACCGGACCTGACGGCGGTGGTGGAGGCCGTGCGGCCGTTCTGGGAGACCGGTTTCACCGACATCGCGCTGGTGCAGATCGGCGACGAGGGCCAATCGGAGTTCCTGTCCGACATCGCCCCGGAGTTGCTGACAAGGCTACGAGAAGCAGCCGGATGACCTGCCGATCAACGGCTTTCGGCTAGTGCTGATTCGTAGTGCGGACCACACGGTTCCGGGTGGAGAGACGTTGCCCGCTGCCGGTCACGGCACTCGCATGTGGGCGCACAAGCAACTCTAGACGCGACGGCTTCTCGCGCGCCGATCTCGCAGTTCCGACACCGAAAGCGGCCAGCGATACCGGCGAAAATAACGCTGCTCCTCGTCGTTCGTGACGTCTTCCATGAGCGGATCACGCTGGGTGCGATCTCGATATCTGTCGCGGTGTCGGCTGGCCGGCACCAGGAACATCGCGGCGGCCGCAAGAAGCGCCACCGCCAGACTGACGACGAGCACCAGCCAGGCCCACGAATTGTCGCCGCCCAGGCCGACGATACCGACGACGATGCCGGCCACCGCCACCAACAGAATGACGTAACCGAGCATCCCCCAGGCCTTGCGGAGCGGTTGCATGAGACCTCCTCGAGTCGCGGATCGTGCGGAACTGCCTCCCCATCCGGAGCCTGAATACCCATCGGACGCGATCCGGAAACGTCGAGCCCGCCGGCGATCGAGGCTAGTTGTAGGAGGCCAGCACATTGCTGACTCCAGTCGGGAGCCGAGAGGCTGGAGGTTCGCCATCCGCCGCGCTGTGCGGCCGGTGGTAGTTGTAGTGAACATTCCAGACGCCGAGCGCCTCTCGACGTTGGTCCTCTGAGATCCAGGTGCGGGCGTAGAGGAACTCCTCGGAGATGATCCGGTTGTAGCGCTCTACCTTGCCGTTGTGGCGGGGTGTGTACGGCGTGATCCGCTGGTGCCGCGAGCCGAGCAATGCCCGCGTGAAGGCTTCGGCGCGATAGCAGGCCCCGTTGTCGGTGACGATCCGCTCGATGAGGGTGATGCCGTGGGCGGCGAACCACGCGCGGGCACGGTGCATGAATCCGACCGCGGTGACGGCCTTCTCGTCAGGTAGGGCTTCGGTGTAGGCGAGGCGAGAGTAACCGTCGATGGCGGAGTGCAGGTAGATGTAGCCACCGCGCTGTGTCTTCTCTTTGTTGCGCGCGGCGTTCTTGGCTTGGTCGCTTCCGCGCCCGTGCGCCCGCCAGCCCCCGCCGTCGGGTATGCGGCCGACCTTCTTCACATCGATGTGAACCATATGGCCCGGTCGGCGGGCGATGATCTTGCGCGGCTCGCGGTTGGTCTCGCCGTTGGGGTCGATGAAGCGACGATGGTTCAAGCCTAGAGCGGCGAGGTGGCGAGTGACGGTGCGGCGGCTGATCAGGATGCCGTCTGCTGCGAGCTCGAAGGTGATCCGGGAGGCTGGCCACTTGTGAGTACGACGCATCTCCTCAATGCGAGCGACGACAGTGGAGTCGGTTGCTGAGGGCTGTCGATGGGGTGTGGGAGTCCGATCTTCCAGTCCGAGATCCCCATAGCGGCGGTAGCGGTTGACCCACTTCGACGCTGTGGCGCGAGAAATCCCCATCTCGGCCGCGACGTGCGCGATCGGACGGGCTGTGCAGCGGGCAACGAGGCGACGACGTCCTTCGACGGACAGCGGTGCGTTTCGATGAGTCATAAGTGTTCTTCAGGGAGGCGTGAACGATCGACAGGGACGATTCCGGTCTCGGCAAGGTGGTCCTGGAGCACCACAAGGCCCGGCCCACTCCGGTGTAGGTCGGAGCCTCTTCTCCAGCAGGGGCGCTTTACCCTGCTCGGCCCCAGGCTCTCAGCGTCCGTAGCGGCCGGCGAAGCGCTCAGTTGCTTCCGCACTCACTGGGCTGAAGACCCCCACCAAGTTCTGGTCGGGGTCACGGACAAAGAACACCCGGTTGCCCCACGGCATGAGTGCTGGCTCGGCAACGAACTCCATGCCCAGCGCGGCCAAGCGGGCGAACTCGGCGTCGACGTCCTGGACAAGGAACTCGAGGATGGCCGACCGGTTGGCGGCTGCCTCGGCGGAGCCGGGTGCGAACAGCGGCACCGTGGCGGTGCTGCCGATCGCGAGCGTTGCGGTCGGAGTGATGATCTCGGCGAATACCGGCGCGGGGCGTACGGCGGTGGTGCCGGTGAGCTGTTCGTAGAAGGCGACCATCGCATCGAGGTTGTCGGTGATGATGCGGGTCGAGACGAAGGCGGTGACATGCGAGTCGGTCATGGCCGTGACTCTAGAGTCGATACCGGGCTGAATCCGCCCGGTATTCATGGGAATCTATCCCCATGGCCCGCCCGACTGCTCGTGTGCTGACCCTCCTGGAGCTCCTCCAGGCCGGGGGAACCCAGTCGGTCGCAACGCTCTCCACGCGATTGGGCGTCGACGAACGAACCGTGCGCCGCTATGTCACGCAGCTGGTCGAGATGGGGGTCCCGGTCGAGTCGATCCGGGGTCGACACGGCGGATACCGAGTCGCGCCTGGCTACCGAATGCCGCCGCTGATGCTGACCGACGAGGAGGCCCTCACACTGCTTTTAGGGCTGGCCGTCGGCCGCCGTAGCGGCGGGTTGCCGATCGACGACGAGACCGTGGAAGACGCCATTAGCAAGCTGCGGCGCGTGCTCCCACAGGGAACGGCGGCGCGGTTGGACGCGCTGCTGTTTTCCGCGGACCTGTCACTCCTCGGCCCGTCGGACCGTTCGGCGCAGGCCACCGGTGACACCGATCCGAACGTGCTAATGATCGTCGCCGAAGCGGCGCGCGATCGTCACCCCGTTGAGATCGGCTACACCCGCCACGGCGGACAAGCCAGTCAGCGCACGATCCTCCCGTACGGCATTGTCGCCCGCTCCGGCCGCTGGTACGTCACGGGCCACGAGTCGCGCACCGGTGAGGTCCGGACGTTCCGCGTCGATCGGATCAGCAACCCCGTCGCGTTGCCTGGCTCGTTCAACCTGCCCGCCGGCTTCGACGTGAGGGCAGCAGTGTTGGCAAGCCTGGCTGCCACACCGTGGCGTTATCAGGTCTCGGTCCGCGTCGCCGGCACCGTCAACGAGCTGCGCCTGCAGGTACCCGCCGGGCTGGCAACGCTGGAGCCGGCCTCGTCCGACAACACGGAGCCGTGGACCCGCGTACGCCTGCGCGCTGAGCGGCTCGACTGGGTGGCCCCGTACTTCGCCGGGCTCGGCCGCGACCTCGTCATCGAAGAACCGAGCGAACTCCGGGAGCAGACCCGGGTTCTCGCCGAACGCCTGCTTGCTGCATGCGAGGACACTGCAAGCCAGCCCGCCACGTAGCCCGGCACCGGATCGGCTGCCATGGCGTCTGACCGGCCGTCAACAACCTCTTGGCCAGCAACAGCTAGTCGTTGGACACGTGGTAGAGATCCTGTTCAAACTCGGCTCTGGCGGCTCGTCCGATGGCGTCGCCGAGTATACGTTGAACACGTCCGCGCTCAGCCAACCTGCGCCGGCGAACAAGCTTCCCGATGAACTGTTTGCAACGGCCCTTCGTGGTCTCCGACACGGCTCTGATCCCGTCGGTGGTCGCGTTGCGTTCAGTCATGCGTGATTGTTCCTTTCGCCGGGTCGGCCAACGGTGTTGCACCATCTAGTCTTTCGCTTTCCACAAGAAGAGACTGTCAAACATCAGGCGCTACGTCAGCCACTCATTTTTCGATGTGGCCGGCGCGGCACTTGCGCGATCGATCCCCTACGGCGGTTCGGTGCGGACACTCGGTCGTCGGGTTGGCGCGACGGGACCAGCCATTTCCTGAAACAAGATATCCACGCCCCAGAACCACTGGCACTCTCCCGGACCGAGTGCTAATCTCAATGTCGCACAGTGAATGTCACGCTGCCTACCAAGGTGGTTGGGCAGCCTTAACGAGGAGGTGTAGCTGTGCTTCGTTTTGATCCTTTTGCCGATGTCGACTCCTTGGCTCGTAGCATGCTCGCCGGGCAAGCAGCTGGATCTCTGCGAGCTCCCCGGTTCATGCCGATGGACCTCTACAAAGTCGACGACCACTATGTCCTGACGGCAGATCTGCCCGGTGCCGATCCGGGATCGATCGACGTGAACGTCGAAAACGGGGTCTTGACCCTTGCGGCACAACGCACGTCGCCTTCGGACGAGGGCGTTCAGTGGCTCGCCAATGAACGCCAGGCCGGCTCGTTCCGGCGTCAGATCACCTTGGGTGACAGCATCGACCCGGGAAACATCGGCGCCCACTATGACAACGGGGTCTTGACCGTCACCATCCCGTTGGCGGCGCACGCACGGCCACACAAGGTGTCCGTCGAGCACCGTGATCGGCAGCGTGAGATATCCACTGCCAGAAAAGATACCGGCTAGTCGCTGATGCACGCCGACAACACTCACGGAGCGCGCTCGACCGATGCCCCGTGAGTGTTGTTGGCCTGCTTGGCGTTTGTTGTCCTTCCGCGGAATGAGAGGAGCATGCGATGCCGACCGATGAAGAGCGAGCCGTTCCTGAGGCTGATATTGCCGACGTGATCGAGCAGCAGATCGAAGCCGACCGTGACGACGGTGAAGACGAATACCCGCATCTCGATCCCGCATCCGACATCCCCGATGCGCCTCCGGACGATGGCCCGATCCGGCATCGTGCGTAGCGAAGCACGGCAACCATGAGATGGTGCCGGGGAGGGCATCAATCATGAGTGACGCATTCGACGACTTCGTCGACATGCTCGACTATCCGATGTTCGTCGTGACGACGCGGGCCGGCGATGATCTCGCGGGGTGCCTGGTCGGCTTCGCGACGCAGGCCAGTATCGACCCGCCGACATTCCTGGTCGGCGTCTCGATCGACAACCACACGTACGACGTGGCGCGCCGGGCCACGCACCTCGCCGTACATGCGTTGTCAGCCGAGCAGATCGAGCTTGCCCGACTCTTCGGCGGCGAGACCGGCGATGCCGTCGACAAATTCACCCGTTGCGCCTGGCATCGCGGGCCCGAGGGGCTGCCGATTCTCGACAACGTGAGCGGTTGGTTCGCCGGCGCGGTCCGCGACCGCTTCGCGATGGGCGACCACATCGGGCACCTCCTCGCTCCCATCGCCGGCGAGACCTCGACACGGGCGGACCGGCTGCTGTCGTTCGCCGATGTCCGAAGGCTTCAGCCTGGTCACGGCCGTTCGTGATTGGATTGCCGCCGCATTGGGTATGAGCGATAACCGGGGACAACCCCCGGCGGAGCGAAGAAAGGACCCGATATGCCGCAGCGAAGCCCCGGACCAAGCGTCAAGGACAAGAAGCTCTACGAGGATCTGCGTGATCGCGGCGATTCCAAGCAAAAGGCTGCACGGATCGCCAACGCGGCCGCGAACTCCGGCCGTAGCGCGGTAGGTCGGCGCGGCGGGTCTTCGCCGGCATATGAGGACTGGACAGTGACAGATCTCCGCAAGCGTGCTCGAGAGCTGGGCATTTCCGGACGTTCATCGATGAAGAAGAGCGACCTGATCGACGCCCTCCGCAATCACTGAGCACCTTTACCCATCATCGGCCGACCCTCCGTCGTGGACGCGAGGGTCAGCCCTGTGCAGAAGGGATTCACATGATCCGCCATGTCGCACGACCGCTACTTGGATCGATCTTCGTGTACTCCGGCTATCAGGCACTCGTCCATCCACAGCCCGTGGCCGAAGCCGCCGAGCCGCTGATCGACACGGCAAGCGATATCGCGCAGTCGGTCTCGACCCGCTCGGTGTCGGAACCGCAGAGCGCCCCGCCCGGACAAGGCGTGGACAACCACGCGCAAGGGGCGAACAAGCAAGCGCTTGCCCGCGCGTATGGCGGCGTTCAGCTGGGTGCTGGGCTGATGCTCGCCACCGGCCGCTTCCCGCGCCCGGCATCTCTTGTCCTCGCGGGCTCGCTGGTACCCGCCACCGCCACCCACTCGTTCTGGAATGAGGCAGACCCGGCCGCCCGCCAAGATCAGACGGTCCATTTCCTCAAGAACCTCTCCCTGATGGGCGGCCTGCTGATCGCCGGCTTTGATACGGAGGGCAAGCCTGGGGTGATGTGGCGCGCCCGGCGGGCCGCCACACGCGTATCCGATCAGGCGACGCGCATTTCTGGCGGATCCGACGACAAGCCGATCGCTCAGTACGCCGAGACCGCGAAAAGCGCTGCGGCGCACACCGTCGAGCACCTGGACGACGCAGCGACGGTCGTCGGCGAGAAGCTATCGGATGCCGTGGACCGGGCGAAGCCGGTGCTGTCCAAGACTGCGGCGCAGGCCTCGGACGCGGCGGCCGAGATCGGGTCGGCCGTGGGCCGAAATCTCCGGGAGTTACAAGCGGAGGCTCCACAGCTGGCCTCCGGGGCCGAACGAACCGCCCGTCGGACCGCACGGAAGGCCCGCCGCCAGACTCGTCGCCACGCAGCGAACCTGCGGGACAAGGCAGACGCACTGCGCACCGCTGACTGAAGAAAGTGGGTGCTAACTGAAGGGGGCCGCTGGCTATAAGCCAGCGGCCCCCACGCAACGATCATCCGATCAGCGGTGCGCGACCGGCGAATCCATTGCGCCGGCGCGTTCCGCTGCGGAGCGCTCGGTGTGAGCGCCCGCCGTGCTCAGCGATCCCGCTGCGTCTTCGAGATGTGCCCGCACGAACCAGTGCGCCTGCTCGAGCTCTCGGCAGTGGCCGATCAGCATGTCCTGCGTCACGGGGTCGGCGGTCTCGGTGTCGGCGATCGCGTGCCGATGGGCATCGATCACACCCGCATACACCACATCGAGCGCCCCCATGTGGTCGATCGCGTTCGCCCGCCGCAGGTCGTAATCATCCCAGGTGCGTTGGGCGACAAGTGCTCCGGGCGTTCCTACTGGCGATCCGCCGAGTGCGGCGATGCGTTCGGCCGTCTCATCGATCATCGATCGCACGGTCTCCACCTGCGGATCGAGCATCGTGTGGACGGCGACGAAATGGGTGCCGACCACGTTCCAGTGCACGTGCTTCAGAGTCAGTGCCAGATCGTTGAGCGCGTTGAGCCGATCCTGCAGTATCGCGATGACCGTGCCGGCATCGCCGACGGCAACACCGGGCACGCTGAAATAGATGGGGCTCGTTGCGGTTCCGCTTGCATGGGTCGCAGTCATCGTCTTGTCATCCTCCTGGTTCCTTCACTGTTGTTGACGTTGCGGTCACCGAAGTGGTCCGCCGATCACGATCACGATCCCGGCACCTGCCGACCGGCTTCGGTGAGTTCATCGGTAAGGGCCGAACAGAATCCCGGCAGATCGTCAGGTCCGCGACTTGTGATCAAGGTGTTGTTGCCGTGCCGGCACACGACCACCGGCTCATCAGTCCACTGTCCGCCGGCGTTGACGATGTCCGTCCGCAGGCTGTGCCACGAAGTCAAAGTCCGGCCCGGCAGCACGTCGGCCTCGACCAGCGTCCACGGTCCATGACAGATGGCCGCCACCGGACTGCCGAGTTCGAAGAACCTGCGCGCGAAGTCGACGGCAGGTTTATGCGTGCGGAGCTGGTCCGAATTCGCCACACCGCCCGGTATCACCAGCGCGGCGAAATCGGCAGCATCGACGTCATCGACCACGTGGTCGACGATGAATTCCTCTGCCGGGTCGAGATGTTCGAATGCCTGAACCGGCCCGGGGGTCGTCGCGACCAGAGTCGGCCGTAGTCCGGTTTCCTTGATCGCTTGCCATGGCTCAGTGAGCTCGACCTGCTCGATTCCCTCGGCTGCCACAAGGAAGGCAACCTTGTCACGTGTGGTGGTCTCCGGCATATGTCGTCATCCTCTCGCTCGGCGATCGACGGACGTCTGTTCCATGGTGACTACCCCGCATGTGCGGCACTGAAACCTGTGGTGCACTCGGCGAGCCGACCGATGCCAGCTCGAGGTTTCAAACCCGACGTTGGGTGGTACAAGCCCGTCGGGCTGTTGATCAACCCATCCAACGAGAAGGACTGGCAGATGACCCTCGCACAACACTCGACATCGAACGACGTGATTCAGCTGCTCGAAGCACAACACCTAGAGATCAAGCGGCTCTTCGCGGCAGCGCTGGACAGCCGGGCCGAGGAGCGGGAACGTGCGTTCTTCGAACTTCGCCGACTACTCGCAGTGCATGAGTCCGCCGAAGAAGAGCTCATCCATCCGCAGGCCCGATCCATGCTCAGTGACGGCAGCGCCATCGTCGACGAGCGCCTTGATGAGGAGCAGTCGGCAAAACAGATGCTGACCGAGCTGGAAGACCTTTCCGTCGACTCCGTCGAATTCACGACAAAGCTCAGCGCGTTGCGCGACGCGGTGGTCGAGCACGCCGAGCATGAGGAGCACGACGAATTCAATGTGCTGCGAGCCGAATTTCCGCAAGCAGATGCCGAACGACTGGCCAACGCGGTGGCGCTCGCCGAATCGATCGCGCCGACGCGCCCGCATCCGGACGTGAACACACCGAGCGAGAACATCCTGATCGGCCCGTTCGCGGCGATGCTCGACCGGGCGCGCGACGCGATCAATGGCCCCAGCCGGCAGACCTGAACGTCGATGACCGACGAGGAGACGATCGCGCCCACCTCGTATGCGTTGGGCGCCGCGTCCGGTCCGCTCGATGTGGATGAGCTGGCGCGCCTTGACGCCTGGTGGCGGGCCGCAAACTATTTGTCCGTCGGTCAGATCTATCTGCTCGACAACCCATTGCTGACCGAACCCCTTTGCGCCGAGCACATCAAGCCCCGGCTTCTGGGACACTTCGGCACCGTACCGGGCCTCAATCTGGTGTGGGCGCATGCGAATCGCCAGATTCTGCGTCGGGATCTGAACGCCCTGTTCATCGCCGGCCCCGGGCACGGCGGCCCCGGCCCCAACGCCTGCGCCTGGCTCGAAGGCACGTACAGTGAGTTGCACAGCCGAATCCGGCGCGATGCCGCGGGCATGCGAGAGCTGTTCGCGCAGTTTTCGTTCCCGGGCGGCGTCCCGAGCCACTGCGCTCCCGAGACGCCCGGATCGATCCATGAGGGCGGCGAACTCGGCTACTCACTGCTCCACGCATATGGTGCGGCGCTGGACAATCCGGACCTCACCGTGTTTGCGGTCATCGGCGACGGCGAGGCGGAGACGGCGTCGTTGGCCACCTCATGGCACGTCGGCAAGCTCATGGACCCGCAGCGCGACGGCACCGTGTTGCCGATTCTCGCGCTCAACGGCTACAAGATCGCCAATCCCACCGTGCTCGCGCGGATCCCCGAGTCGGAGTTGGACACGCTGCTGCGCGGCTACGGATACGAACCGCATTTCGTGAGCGGCGATGATCCGGCCTCCGTCCATCAGGACCTCAGCGCCGCGATGGACGCCTGCTTGGACTCCGCCGTCCAGGGGCGCACCGCCAACCCGCTTCGCGCTCCGCACCCGATGATCGTGCTGCGGACCCCGAAAGGGTGGACCGGTCCGCCAGAGGTCGACGGCAAGCCGGTCGCGGGAACCTTTCGGGCACACCAGGTCCCACTCCCCGGCGTTCGCGAAGATCCACGGCACCGCGACGTGCTGGAGCAGTGGCTGCGGTCCTATCGGCCCGAGGAACTGTTCGACGAAAACGGGGCCCCGGTCCCAGAGGTCCTGGCAGTGTGCCCGGACGGCGACAAGCGGATGAGCGCCGCGCCGGCCAGCAACGGCGGTGCGCTGCTCCGCGATCTGCGGCTACCGCAGTGGCGCGACTACGGCGTACCGGTCGGTGCCGCCGGCACGACGCGACACGAGGCCACCCGGGTGCTCGGCGAGTGGCTGCGCGATGTCACGAGTGCCAATCCGGACAACTATCTGACCTTTGCGCCGGACGAGCTGGCCAGCAATCGCCTCGACGCCATCCTGGAGGTCACCGGGCGTCGATGGCGCGAGTGGTCGAACGACGCGGACGTCGGGTTGGATCCGCAGGGCCGCGTCATCGAATTCTTGTCGGAGAACGTCTGCCAAGGACTCCTCGAGGGATACCTGCTGACCGGCCGGCACGGCGTGTTCACGTGCTATGAGGCGTTTATTCACATCGTGGACGCGATGTTCAATCAGCATGCGAAATGGCTCGACGCGAGCAGTCGGTTGCCCTGGCGCCGACCGATCGCGAGTCTCAATTACGTTCTGTCATCACATGTCTGGCGTCAGGACCACAACGGCTTCACACATCAGGACCCGGGTTTCCTCGATGTGGTGCTGAACAAGAAGGCGAAGATCGTCCGGGTGTATCTGCCCCCGGATACGAACACGCTGCTCGCCACGATGCATCACGTCATGGGGACCCGCAACCGGGTGAATGTGGTCGTTGCCGGCAAACAGCCCCAGGCCGATTGGCTGTCTGTCGAGGACGCGGCCGTGCACTGCGCACGCGGCATCGGGATCTGGGACTGGGCCGGCTCCGACAACACGACCGGCTCGCTCCCGGATGTGGTGCTCGGCTGTGCCGGTGATGTCCCGACGGCGGAGACCGTCGCGGCGAGCGCGATCCTGCGGTCCCGGTTGCCCGATCTGAAGGTTCGAGTGATCAATGTCGTCGATCTGATGCGTCTGCAGCCGACTGATGTGCACCCGCACGGGTTGGGCGACGCGGAATTCGACTCGCTGTTCACTCGAGATCGGCCGGTGGTCTTCGCGTTCCACGGCTACCCCTGGCTCATCCACCGACTGACCTATCGACGGCACAACCACGACCAGTTCCATGTCCGCGGCTACCAGGAAAACGGAACCACCACAACACCATTCGACATGGTGATGCTGAATGGCCTGGACCGTTTCCATCTGGTGATGGATGTGATCGATCGGGTGCCCGGACTGCGCGAGCGTGCCGCCGATGTCCGTCAAGACATGGTCGATGCGCGCATTCGAGCACGGGCATGGACACGCGAGCATGGCGATGACCTGCCGGAGATCGCCGACTGGCCGTGACGACGTCGTAGGCGTCAGACAGCCAAATATCCTCTACGACTTCGTTTTACCCTGCCGCATCGCGGCTACCGTGTCGGCGAGGGTCTCTCGCGGGTCGCGATACACGACGCCGAGTTCGCGCTCGCTGGGCGAGTCATCCGAATCCGGCATCTGCGTGTAGTACTGCATGCCGGCCTCGCTGAACGCCGAGTTGAGCGGCAGGACGCGGCCGAGCTGATCGAGGATTGCGCCGGCGGCACGCAGGAACGAATCCGGCACCGGAATCGAATGCACCGTGGTACCCGATACTTTCGAAAGCAGCTGCGCCACTTCATCGACCGACAATCGGTGGCCGCCGGCGGTATAGCGTCGCGGCCCGCGGCCGGGCTCCAGCAGCGCGGCATGCAGCATTCCCAGATCGCGAACGTCGACCACCAGCCAGGCGGCGCTGCGGCCGGGGAGCGACCGCACCTGCAGTGCCCCACGCACGCCCTCGGCGGCCTCGCCGAACTGTTCGCCGACGGGCGGCCCGAGCACCATTCCCGGGTACGTGATGTTCACCGGCGCGCCGGAGTTTTGCAGCTCCCGGGCGTACAACTCGACGCGCGCCTTCGACCGGCCATAGCCGTCCTCGCTGCCACCGGCCGCCGGCAGGTCCGCCTCGAACTTCTCCAGGCCCGGATGAAACAGGGCCGCGATGCTCGACACGTGCACGATCGAGTCCAGACCCAGGTCGGCTGCCTGGCCCAGGACATTATGTGCGCCTTCGAGATTCGTGGCCATCGTTCTCGGCCCGCGACGGGTCGGTGCTGACCATCGCCGCCGCATGGACCACGGCATCGCAGCCGGACAGCGCGCGTTTCACCGAGTCAGCATCGGTGATATCGCCCATCACATGATCGGAGACGTCGATGCCGAGGTTCGCCGTCGAGGAGTACAACCGCTCGGGACGACGAACCAGGAATCGCACGTCATGCCCCGCGTCGACGATCGCCTTCGCGGTCCATCCACCTACGAATCCGGTTCCACCGGTGACCAATACCCGCATACGACGACGCTAATGCGGACATACCGGCTGCCCCAGGGTTCGTCCCGAACGACGGGACGATCAGACGTCAAGGATGTGCGGCAGGCCCTGCCGCCACCGATCCCGGTCGAGATCCTTGAGCGGATCCATCAACTCGGGCTCCCACAACGGGTAGATGGCGGCCCGCTCGGCGTTGCTGTCGGTGCGGTCGAGGATCGCATTCGCCACGCGACGGCCGGATTCGTTGGCCCCCTCCATCGTCGCGAGATCGATGTTCGACCGGACATGGTCGCCGCCGATGAACAGGTTCGAGATCTCCGTCTCGGCGGTGGGGCGATGCGGGTACGAGCCGGCGGTATTCACCAGCAACGGGGTCGCATTGAAAGCCTTGCCGTTCCGCCAGGTCACGCCCGGATCCAGGTGCCACCTGACCAGTTCGTCGTCGTTGATCAGCCGATAGCCACCGCGGTTCAGCCCACGCCGGAGCTGCTCCCACACCTCGCGGCTGATCTCCTCGGCCGTGCATTGCTTCGCGGTCTTGCCGTACAGCACGCCGGGCACGTCCCAGTTCGAGATGTCGACCGACAGAATCTCCTGGACCTCGCCGTCGCCGTAGGTGCGACCGATATCCTGACCCCACGGTTCGGCCTGGAAGATCGCCGTCAGCGACCAGGGCGCCCCCAGCAGCGCGATATGCGATGTCGGGGTCCCGGCACGTTTGCGGAGGTAGTACTGAATGCCGACCATCCAGTCGTCGACGAGCTGACGGACCCCGGCGAGCCCGGGCGCCGCGCGCAGCACATCGGGAGTCAGCAGCGGCTTGAGCCGGTCGACCGGCATCGCCGTCATGTACCAGTCGGCGACCACCGACGACGTCGCGCCTGAGCTCGTCGTCACCTGGGTCTCCGTGATGCGCCTGCCGGACACCCGGAGACCGCTCAGCCCGGTGTTCATCACGAACCGCACGCCCCGCGATGTCAGATACCGGACCCACGGATCGATCCAGGCCTCGTTGGTGGGCCGGTTGAGGAGCCGGTCGATCCCCTGCAGCAGCCCGTTGGCATATTGCGGAACCAGCGGCCCGCTGCCCGCGTATGCCAGCGCCAGCGCCGTCTGCCCGATCGTGCGCGCCGACGCCGTCTGCGCCTTGGCCGCCACCAACGACGACGTGAACGATGTCGCCAGGTAGGTGCGGTAGTCGGCGGACATCTGATACGCCTTGATGTAGTTCATCCACGACACGTTGTCCCACTGGCCGATTCGACGTTCCTGGCAGCTGGTGGCCATCACCGTCATCCGCAGCGCCGCATATGTCTGCTCCGTCATCGGGATGTTCTTCATGCTGGCGAACATGTCGATGAACGCGTTCTGAATGTTCTTCAGCTGCAGCGTCGTATCGGCCGTCTTCTTGATCCCGATCCGGGACGCCGGCATGATGACCGGCCGGTAGTCGGCGCCGTAGAGGCCCAGCGTGAGCGCGTCCGCACTCACCAGGTGGGCCGCCTTCACGTTGCTGTCCCCCACCGGGATTCGAGACATCGTGTTCGGCACATGCTGATAACAGCCGGGGAAGAACCGGAAGCCATGTTCGCCGGGCAGGTCTTGACGCCCACCCTTTCCGGTGCCGACGACCGGCATGCTCCGCGCCTTGCCGCCAAGGTATGACGGCTCGTACACGGTCACCGAATAGCCGCGTTCGATCAGCTCGTGCGCGGCCGACAGTCCGGCCATGCCTCCGCCGAAGATCGCCACCTCACGGCCACGCGCTCGACCGGTCGACGGGTTCGCGGCCGCGTGCGGTGCGAAGGCGGTGGATCCGAACATCGCAGCGCCCATCGCCGCGCCGGTCCCCCGCAGCAGATCCCGTCTGGAAACACCGTGTGCAGCGCCGATCCCCAATTTTTCTCCCACTCAGCGGCCCGACCCACTGGACGCGAACACTATCGCGGTCGGTCCGCGACGGTGCCACGGGCCGGGTATCGGCGGTCGCTGGATTCGCGCAGTGTCGCCGACCAGCCACGCGGGACGCCCAGCATTGCGAAGATGAGACGGCGGCGGATTTCCCGATAACACCACGACACAGGACGAGGACACAGCCCATGGCCACCCGCATCTTGAACGTCGTCACAAACGTCGGCCACTACGACGATCCGTCCCATGAGACGGGTCTGTGGCTGTCCGAACTTACGCACGCCTGGCACGTCTTCGAACAGCACGGATTCGATCAGTCCATCGTGAGCCCCGCGGGCGGGCCCAGTCCGCTGGAGCCGCGGTCGCTCACATTCCCCAACTACGACAAGACCGCGAAGGCATGGCGAGCCGACACCGCACGAATGGCGCTCCTCGAGCACACCGCGAGCCCCGACCAGATCGATTCGGCCGACTACGACGCCATCTTCTTCACCGGCGGGCACGCCGTCATGTACGACTTCCCGGACAGCGACGGGCTGCAGCGGATCAGCCGGGAGATCTTCGAGCGCGGCGGCATCGTCGCCGCGGTCTGCCATGGCTACTGCGGCCTGCTCAACACAAAGCTGTCCGACGGCAGCTATCTCGTCGCGGGCCGCGAGCTCACCGGGTTCGCCTGGCAGGAAGAGGTCCTCGCGCGGGTGGACAAGCTCGTGCCCTACAACGCCGAGGCAGAGATGAAGAAGCGCGGGGCGCGCTACCGGAAGGCCCGGCTGCCGTTCGTCTCCTACGCGGTGGTCGACGGCAACCTCGTCACCGGCCAGAACCCCGGATCGGCAAAGGAGACCGCGACGAAGATCGCAGCCAAGCTCTAACTCTCTCCGCTCAGTGGGAGCTTCGGTGAACGCCGCCGCATGCGCGCGTTAGCTTCGGGGCGTACGCGATTCGCACGAAATACGTCACCGCTGTTGATGCGGCAACTAGGAAGGCCCACGATCGAATGGACATCCTGATAGTCGGCGGCTCCGGAATGATCGGCGCATCCACGGCACTGCACCTGCGCGAGCGCGGCAACGCGGTCACGGTCGCCGCTCGTCGGCCGCTCGACGAGGACTCGCCGGTACGGGACTTCCCCGCGCTGCTGGGCGACTACACAGAACAGACCTTCACCACCGCACAGCTCGCACCGTTCGACGCGATCGTCTTCGCTGCCGGCCAGGATGTGCGACACATGCCGCGCGACACCGATGCGGCCACCTTCTGGGAACGCACCCAAAGCCGTGGCGTTCCCCAGTTCGCGGCGCTGGCCAAGCAGGCGGGTGTCGGCCGGTTCGTTCAAGTCGGCAGCTATTACCACCACCTGCACCCCGAGCTGGCGGCCACGGTGCCCTACATCGCCGCCCGCCAGGCCGCCGACGAGGGTGCACGCGCGCTCGCCGACGAGGACTTCGCGGTGTGCACGCTCAATCCCCCGTCGATCCTCGGCGCGATCTCCGGTGTTTCCGCCCGCCGCTATCGGCGGTTGTTTGCCTGGGCGGCCGGCGAGGTACCGGACATCCCGGATTTTGCTCCGCCGGGCGGGTCCAACTACATGTCGGCGCGGTCGCTGGCGCAGTCGATCGCGGGTGCGGTCGAACGCGGCGAATCCGGGCACGCCTATCTGATCGGCGACCAGAACCTGACGTTCCGCGACTATTTCCAGATGCTGGTCGACGCTGCCGGCGGGGGCCGGACCATCGACGAGCGCGATGAGGAGCATCCGCTGCTCCCCGATTCGATGATCGTTCAGGGGCGCGGCAACACCATGTTCTACGAGCCTGACGCGGCGGAGACCGCGCTGCTCGGCTATGACCGCGACGACTGCGCGCGGGCGATCGCGGAAATGGCACAGGTCGTCCGGAGCGCTGCCGAATAATGGCCGCCACGACAACGACTTTCGCGCCCGGGCCACTGCTGCGAGGCCGGCGGGCCATCGTGACCGGTGGTGCGGCCGGCATCGGGGCGGCCATCGTCAAGGCATTCGCGTCGCACGGCGCCGACGTTCTCGCCGTCGACATCAATCCGGGCGGTGACCTCCAGTTCGATCGGGATGCCGGCGGCGCCGTCACGTTCCTGACCGGTGACGTGCTGAGCGAGACGGTGGACGCCGCACTCGTCGCGCATCGGCCGGATGTCCTGGTGCACAACGTGGGCCATTTTCACCGTGCGCCGCAACGATTCGCCGACGACACCGCCGACCAGTGGTCGGCGCTGCACGAGGTGAACATCGGTCATGTGCTCCGGTTGACCCACGCCGTCCTGCCGGGCATGGCCGAGCGCGGCGGCGGATCGATCATCAGTCTCACGACGGTCGAATCGCATCGGGCCATTCCCGGGCACACGGTCTACTCGGCGTACAAGGCCGCCCTCACCCAGTTCACCCGCTCGCTGTCGGCCGAGGTCGGCCCAGATGGCATCCGAGTCAACGCGATTGCGCCGGACCTGATCGAGACGCCGCAGGTTCCCTACGCGGAGATCGTCCCCGAGTCCAACCGGCCGCTGTGGCGCAACTGGTCGCCGCTCGGCGGGCCCGGCACCCCCGAGGACGTTGCCGGTGCCGCACTGTTTCTCGCCTCCGACCTCTCTCGCTTCGTCACCGGGTCGACCATCCACGTCGACGGCGGCACCCACGGGTCGGGCGGCTGGGTACCGCGGCAGAGCGGCGGCTGGACCAACCGGCCGCGCAACCCCTAGACGACCGGGCGCCGCGGTGCGGTTCGGAGAATGCCGACGCCGACAATCGCGATCCAGAGCATCGTGATCAGCCCGACCAACGCGTCCGCGCCCCAGCCGTTCACGGCATAGAAATGCGTGGCGTCCATCCCGAAGTACATGGAGGGCACCGCGGCGAGGTTGAGAATCGCCACGACGACGCTGCCGCGAATGACGCGCGGCCCGGCGATGCGCTCCCCTCCCGGCACGGAAGCCGCGTGCGCGAACCCGCCGAGGAACATGGCGATGAAAATGTGCGCGATCGGGCCGTGTGCCAACGCCATCGCTGCCGCCAACGGCCCGTCCGTGGTCGGGTCAAGCGTGCCGTCCGGGTACTCCAACACCGTGCCCACTTCCAGCGACGTTGCGAACAGGATGACGACCGCGTAGATCAGCAGCGACGCGGTCGCGATCCGACCTGATAGTGCGGCGACGTGACTCCCGGTGCTCTTGAGCGGCCCTGCCACCGCGATCCCGAACACCAGCAGCGCCGCAACAAAAATCAACGTGACCAGCCCACGGGTCAGCACGTTGGACGCCGGTGGTGCATCGGAGTACACGAAGTACAGGCCGACGACCGGCACCGATAGCAGGCCCGCAAGCACCGCGGCCCAGCCCGCAGCTCTGATATCGAACTGGTTGCCACCCAATGCATTCGGCTGAACTGATTGCTCCGTTGTGATCCTCATGTCATGAGCGTGCCGCGACCCGGGCGGCCGAGCATCTGCCGACCGGGTCGACTCGGTGGACCAAAGTCGACCGCCGACTACAACTTTCGACGACATCCATCGGGCCCTCGACCATCTAGGGTGGCACTGTGCAGCGCGGTACGGAGCAAGGAATCCGCGGCCTTTGCCATCGCATCGAGCCGGGCGCACGGGCAGCGCTCGTCGTCCTGGCATCCTTCGCCGGCGGGCTGGCCCTGTTGTTCCTCGTTCTCGAGCAGCGGCCCGACGGACTCTGGCGGTACGTCGACATCGGCGTCGGCGCAGTGGCTTGCCTGCTGCTGCTGATTCGCCGTCGCGCCCCGGTGCTGGTCGCGATCGTTCTTGCCGGTGTCGCGGCCGTATTCGCTACCGCGGGTGTGGCCAACTACGTGGCGTTGTTCGCCGTGGCGCGACGCCGCCGGCTGGAGGTCGCGTTCGCCGTCGCGATCATCGACATCGTCGCGGCGCTGGTGTTCTGGTCGCTGTATCCAGCGAATGCCAGCGTGAGCCTCACCGTTGTGGTGAACGTCGCGATCGCCGTCGCGGTGGTCGCATGGGGCGCACTGCAGCAGACCCAGCAGGATCTCGTGGAGGTGTATCGCGACCGGGCGGTGCGCATCGAGCGCGAACAGGAGCTGCGGGCCGAGCGGATTCGGATGGCCGAACGCGAGCGCATCGCCCAGGACATGCACGATTCCGTCGCGCATTACGCCTCGTTGATCGCGCTCTACGGCGGTGGACTCGAGGTGGCCGGCGCCACCGACCCGCGGACTGTCAGCGAGACCGGCCGAACGATTCGCCAGACCGCCGGCCGCGCTCTGGACGAACTGCGCACGGTGATCGGGATACTGCGCGACCCATCGGAGCCGATCGCGGCCGACTCCGGCACTGATTCCGTCACTGAGCTGGTCGACGAGGCCCGCGCGGCCGGCCAACTCGTCGTCGCGCATATCGACCACAGCGTTGACGGCACCGAATGCGCTGTCGCCGAGGATGTTTACCGGATCGTGCAGGAGGGGCTGACCAACGCTCGTAAGCATGCGCCCGGCGCGCTGGTCACCGTCGACGTCGAGCGGCTCGACGACGCGGTCCTGGTCACCATCACCAACCCCACGGGCGACGCGGCAATCAAGGCGCCCGGCAACCGGATCGGGCTCGTCACCCTGACCGAGCGGGCCGAAGCGATCGGCGGCAGCTTCGAGCACGGCGAAACGCCGCGGGGCGAATTCCGCATCCATGGAAGGCTGCCCTGCGAATGAGCCCGACCACTGTGCTGCTCGTCGACGACGATCCGATGGTCCGCACCGGATTGTCGATGGTCCTGTCCGCGGATGACTCGATCGCGGTGGTCGCCGAAGCCGCGGACGGTGCCGAGGCCCTCCTCCGCGCCCGCGAGCTCCGACCCGACGTTGTCTTGATGGATCTGCAGATGCCGCACGTCGACGGGGTCGAGGCCACCCGACGCATCCGCTCCGAACTGACCGTTCCGATCCTGATGCTGACCACCTTTCATCTCGATCTACACGTCATCGATGCGCTGCAGGCCGGCGCCAACGGCTATCTCCTCAAAGACATAGCGCCGCAAGAACTCTGCCACGCCGTCCATATCGCGGCCGGCGGCGAATCGGTCTTCTCGGCGCGGATCACCCGGCAACTCGTCGCCCGCCATGACGACACAACCGACGCTGCGGCCGACAAGAGCCGTCACGCACTCGATGCACTGACGGATCGGGAACGGACGGTCGCCGAAGCGGTGGCCGAGGGCGCATCCAACGCGACCATCGCCCAGGCGCTGTTCATGAGCGAGAGCACCGTCAAGACGCACATATCCCGCATCCTGACCAAGACCGGGCTGGATAACCGGGTTCAGCTCGCTCTCTTGGTGTTTCAGGTCCAGCATGCACAGCAACGACGACCCGGCTGAGTGCGACGTGCCGCCGCGCAACGCACCCACTGAGCGGAATTCACCCGCGACTCAGCCGCGCTGTCGGGCACACTCGACCGCGACGCCCATCCGCCCTGCACGTCGAGGAGTGCCGACATGGTTGACCCGATACCGAATATGCGTGAGCTCGCGGCCCAGGTCAGCAACTGGGGCCGGTGGGGCGATGACGACGAACTCGGCACCACCAATCTGATCACTCCGGAACGCGTGGCCGCGGCAGCCGCGCTGGTACGGACCGGCGACATCTTCGATCTCGGAATCCCGCTCGACAGCAACGGCCCCCAACCCGGCGGATTTCGGATCAACCCGATCCGCTTGATGTCCGAGAACGGACAGGAGCAGATGTTTCCGGGCGGATTCAAGTACGCCGACGACTACATCTTCATGCCGCTGCAGGCCGGTTCGCAGTACGACTCGCTCGCGCATGTGTATTACGACGATCAGCTCTACAACGGGTTCCCGGCGACCGGCCTCACGGTCAAGGGCGCCGACAGATGCGGTATTCACACGCAGGCGCGCGGCATCGCCGGCCGCGGCGTGCTCCTCGACGTCGCGCGGCACAGTGGGGTGGACTGGCTCGAGGCCGGCTCGGTGATCAGCCCGGCCGAACTCGATGATGTGGCCACCGCGCAGGGCGTCGAGATCGGCCCCGGCGACATCCTGCTGATCCGAACCGGTTGGCGCGCAAAGTTCGTCGCCGAGCGGGACGCGACGGCCTTCATGTCCGGCGAGCCGGGCCTCGGCCTGGCGTGCGCCGCGTGGCTGCGGGAACGGGATGTCGCGGTGATCGGCTCCGACAACTTCGCGGTCGAGGTGCTGCCTGGGGAGAATCCCAAGGCCGCGCTGGAGCTGCATATGGTGCTGATCCGCGACATGGGCATGACACTCGCCGAAATGCTTGACCTCGAACAGCTTTCGGCCGCGTGCGCCACGGATGGCGTCTACGAGTTCTTCTATACCGGGTCTCCGCTGAAGTTCACCCGCGGCATCGGTTCCCCGATCAACCCGCTCGCCATCCGCTGATCTCAGATATAGATCCGTCACAGCGCTTCAGCCCTTTTATGGCGGCACCCGAGGCCTCCTTCGCTATTGTCACCGCATGAGCTCCGAACGTGCCGGCACCAAAGGAATGCCGCGCTCCGACCGCGAATCGCTGATCATCGACGCGGCGACGGCGGAGTTCGGCAAGTCCGGCTACTCCGGAACACAGGTCACCCGGATCGCCGGCGATGCGGGTGTGTCCAAAGCGCTTGTGCTGTCGTATTTCGGCTCAAAAGACAAGCTCTTCGTGGCCTGCGTCGACGGTGTCGGATCGCGACTCACGGCGGCGATCGCCGACACGATGACCACGACGAGCGCCGACGACTCCGACATCGGTGCCATCGCGGTGCTGGCCACGATCTTCGCGACGCTGGCCGATCGCCCGACCGACTGGCATCTCCTCTTCGATCGCACGGTGCGGGCCGGCGTGGCCGCCGATGCCGCACACGAACAGCGCCAGGCCCTGCGCCTGCAAGCGGCGGCGGGCGCGACCCGCGCGCTGCAGATCCTCGGACTACGGGATGCGGACGACCTGTCCGCGGCGTCGATGATCTGGGAGAACTCGGTGTCCGCGTTGGTCGAGTGGTGGTTGCAGCACCCCGACGAGACCGCACAACAGATGACTGACCGCGCGCGCCGCCTGATATCCGCACTCGCCGGTATCTCCCGGTGATTCCCCCTCAAACCGATGCTCGAGCAGGGCTTGACGTCGAATTGACCTATCGGTAACTTTCCTCGCAGTCACTTTGGCTGCGGCGGCCACCGAATCGCAGTCATCGTCAGAACCGAGGAGAAAATCGCATGCAGGCCCTGGACTCCGTGTCGCTCAACATTCTTGCCCCACTGTTCAACCGCACCGGAAGACTCAACGGGCATCCCTTTGATCCCGCCACCCCGCTTCATCTCCCTCAGGGGAAGTGGAAGATCATCCACTTCGGCATGATGATCCCGGACCTGCCCGATCCGATCCGCTTCTTCGACATCATCGCGATCCTCGGAACCGCATCCCGGGTCCCGGCTTTCGCCGCGCCGTCGTTGCTGACGACCGATCCCGACGACGCCGCCTGGCTGCTGGTCGGTTCGGGGACCTCGCGCGACAACTTCCACTGCTACAGCGCCGAGCAGGACTGCGATTTCGCCGACGACGTGTCCCGCCTGCGGTGGGGCGACCAGCTCACGATCACTCGCACCGATGAGCGGATCACCGTGCACGCCAACCCGAAGGGCCTGCGCGCCGAACTCACGGTTCGCCCGACACGAGAGGTGTCGCATTTCGCCCACCTGCCGGGCCTCTACGACCACTGGAGCATCCTGTGCGAATACACCGGCACCTTCATGACCGACGATGGCACGGTCGTTGAATCGTCCGGCTTGACCACCTGGGAGTACGCCCGCGGACGTAGCGACGTGCCGCTGCCCATCTACGTGTTCACCTATCAGATCCTCAACATCAGTCCCCGCGTCCAGGTGCTGCTGGTCGAGTTGCTCGGCCCGGGCGGCGTCGCGATCCAGCGGACGGTGTACGTCCGCGACCTAGACGGTGAAAGCCGCTTCTACACCAAAGGATTCACGCACTCGGTGTCGCGGTACCTGCCGCACACCACGCCGGACGGTGTCGAGATGGCGCTGCCGGCCGAACTCAGCTGGTCGGTGCTGGACGACCACGGGCACGAACTCATCACCATCCGCGGAAAGGCCAACGACGACTACGCGTACGGCATGGCCGGCGGTTTCGCCGGCAGCTACGAGTACACGGGCCGCTACAAGCGCCGGCCGATCGAGGGCACTGCCTATATCGAATGGATCGATCGCCGCAAACAGCGCTGACGATCCTCGATCGCCGCCCACTCAGTGGAATCATGCGTCGCGCCGGGCCGCGGTGAGCGCGATGCTCACGGCGGGCACGCCCTGCGCACCTGGTACCCAGTGAGACGGCGCGCCCCGGAGGAGCGTCATGGTCGACAAGCAAGGGGCCGAACTTCCAGCCGGCACACTGGAACGGGCGGAGCTGGTGTTCACGGCGATCGAGAATCGTGGCACCGCCACGTTCTCTGAGATCGTGCGCCTGACCGGCCTACCCAATTCGACGGCACATCGACTGCTCGACCGGCTCGTTCGGCTCCGCTGGTTGGCTCGCAACGAACGCGGATACGAGCTCGGGATCCGGCTGTTCGACCTGGGCTCCCAGGCGATTCGCGGACACTGGTTCCATCGCGCGGCACTCCCCGCATTACGGGAGCTGCATCATCGGACCGGCCTGGTCGTGCACCTCGGTTTCCTCGATGGCGACGACACCGTCTATTGGGAGAAGGTCGCCGGCAGCATCGGCGCGAAGGTGCCGACTCGGGTCGGCGGACGGTATCCGGCGTATCGGAGCGCGGTCGGCAAAGCCATGCTGGGACGGCTGTCGGCCGAGGACATGGAGGATGCGATCACCGCGGCGCAGCATCGTGAGACCGACACGCGTTTCCACAAGATCCTGCGTTCGGAACTCGAGACGTCCCGCGGCACACACGTCGCCTTCGATCGCGCCGGCTCGATACCCGGCCTCGGCTGTGTCGCCGCGCCGATCGACTACCCGCTCCCGGTACCGGCCGCGGTCTCGGTCTGCGGACCGCTGGCCAGCGTCGCCAGCGACCGCCGACTGATCCTCTCGGTGCAGCGATCCGCCGCACAGATCACCGAACAGGCCCACCGGCATGACCCGGCCACCCTTCGGGGGCGACCGATAGCCCGCTGATCCGACGTCAGGCGAACTGCGATCCCGGATGGAAGCGCTGCACCGCGCATGTAGCTGCCGCCGCGGATCGCCTGTGAGACAGTGGGCATTGTGGACGTCAGTTCGGAAGCATCCAGATCGTGGTTGCTGGTCAATGCGGCGGGCCAGACACCATTCGAGTCATTCGTCAATGGCACCGACGCCGACGAGGTCATCCTCGACCTCGAGGACGCCGTCGCGCCGAACGATAAGAATGCGGCCCGAGCCAAGGTCACCGAGTACCTGAACTCCGGCGGACGGGGCTGGGTGCGCATCAACGACGCGTCGAGCGAGTACTGGTCCGCCGACTGCAACGCGCTCGCCGACGCCAGCGGCCTCAAAGGGGTCGTCCTCGCCAAAGCCGAGGGCGGAAATCACATGTGGGACACCGCGAATCGGCTCGGCGGCGGTGTTCCGGTGATCGCCTTGATCGAGACCGCGCGCGGCCTCGCCCGAGTTCACGACATCGCGGCCGCCCGACCCTGCTTCCGCATCGCGTTCGGGGTCAACGACTACACGCTCGACATCGGCGTCGAGAACGACCCGATGGCGTTGGCGTACAGCAGATCTCAGCTTGTCGTCGCCTCCCGCGCCGCCCATATTCCGGGTCCGATCGACGGCCCGACCCGCGATCAGGCACAGCTGGCAGACGGCGTCGCGCTCACCCGCCGGATGGGCATGACAGGAAAGCTCGCCCTGGACTCGGGTCAGATCGCGGAGATCAACACCGGACTGAGTCCGGCGCCCACCGACATCGCATGGGCGCACGCCTTCGTCGAGACCTTCAACAAGAACGGCGGGAAGCCGAAGAACGGCAGCGACCTGCCTCGACTGCACCGCGCCCAGACGATCCTGCACAAGGCGGACATGCTCGGCATCGCCATTCCGGCGACCTGATGGCGAACGGCGTGATCAGTACGCCGAGTTGACGTTGTCCATCGAGCCGTAGTTGTGGGCCGCATAGTTGCAGGCCGCGGCGATGTTCGCGACGGGGTCATAGATGTCGAAGCTGGTCCCCGGAACGTGATAGACCGCGAAGGTCGTCTGGATCACCTGCAGCAGCCCCTTCGACGGATTGCCGGCCGCGGCGTTCGAGTCGTACAGGTTGATCGCCTGCGGATTGCCGGTCGATTCACGCATGACGTTGCGGTAGATCCCGTCGTAGCTGCCTGGGATGCCGTTCTTCTTCATGATGTCCAGCGCCTCACGGATCCAGCCGTCGAGGTCATTGGTGTATTTCGGGGCGGCAGGGGCCGGCGCGGGGGCCGTGACGGCCGCAGGTGCGATCGTCGGGGTGACGACCGGTGCCGCCGCCGGCGCGGCCGGCGATGCGGCCGAGACGCCGATATTCGACGGAGCCTGAACGCTGCGAGCCGGGGTCACGGTCGCGTGCGCCTGATCATTCATCGTGCCCGCACCGGCCGTCACCAGGCCGGCGATGGCCACCGCGGACAGCCCCAACGTGCCGAACGCGCGCGTACGCGGCGTAAAACGACCCATGATGGCGTGCTTCGATACAACGGACATGACTACTTGTTCCTGACTTAACATTTCGGCCGGGCTTCCGACCGGCAGCAGTGAGCCGCGCACCGGCACAGGGCATGCGCCAGCGACGCGAAGCATTGCTGCTGGGATGGACTTGTGTGCCGAGCGGGACGTATCCCCTACAGTCGGCGCAACCGGCTCACACCGGTTACCGGTCGCGAGATCGCGTGGGCGATCGGGCGGAATCAGACTTTGTCGCCTGGCTTCGTCGACCCGCGCAGAACGTCGTCTGGCTCGCGGTTGGTAACAGGTTGATATACCTACCTAAGAGTAACCCGTGCGTTTATTAAGAATTTCCTTATCGGCATAGCTCAATGTCCGATTCAGTTTCGCAAAGATGGCGTATGAACAGTGCTTTTATAGGGGGTCGGGATGTGCGGGGACTCACACCATTCGTCGCGCGATCGCGCTCGACTGCGGCGCCCGCCGTCCGATTTCGGAGCTTTCGCGTGTTAGCGTGACCGCGCGTTGGTTACCGCCCGGCCAGTGGCCGGCCGGTTCGTAAGAGGGAATCCGGTGAGAATCCGGAGCTGCCCCGCAGCGGTATGCGGAAACGACCGCGGTCAATTGCACTGGGCTGCGGCCTGGGAAGCGACCGCCAGTAGATGGCATCGGTAGTGATGTCGCGTCCGCAAGTCCGAAGACCTGCCACCGCGGCCATGCCGCCGGCATGGCCGCCTGTCAACTCCGAGGGACACGGTTGACGAGCTGTGCGGCAGCGTTTGCCCATATCTTGTGTCGTCTGTCCGTCGTGGTTGCGGGCGCTCCCCTGCGTTCAGCTGAAAGTGGCTCGCATGCACCGACTCTCAGTGACCGCTTTGGCGGTGACGCTCACCGCGACGCTCGTGGTGGTCTCGGTGCTCGCGCTGATGCTGGGCACCGTGCACATCCCGTGGCGGGACACCTGCCGATTCCTGTGGAACGAGTTGACCGGCGGCACAATCGCATCCGCAGATGTGCCGAACTATCGAATCGTGGTCGACGCTCGTCTCCCTCGGGTTCTCCTGGCGGCCCTCGTCGGCGCCGGACTCAGCGGTGTCGGCCTGATCGTGCAGGCCATGGTCCGCAACGCATTGGCCGATCCGTACGTCCTGGGCATCTCGTCGGGCGCCTCCGTCGGCGCGACGGCCGTGGTGTTGTTCGGCGTCTTCGGCGCCCTGGGCATCTACGCACTGTCGACCGCCGCTTTCGCCGGAGCGCTGGGAGCGACCGTCCTGGTGTATCTCATCGCCCGATCGGCCGCCGGGCTGGTTCCGCTACGGCTGGTGCTGACCGGCACCGCACTGAGTTATGGATTCTCCGCTGCCACAACGGTGCTGGTATTCATGGCGCCCCATGGCGATGCCGCGCGTTCGGTCATGTTCTGGCTGCTGGGCAGTCTGACCACGGCCACCTGGCAGGTGGTACCGCTCGCTGCGGCGGTGGCTCTGACCGGCCTCGTCGTCATCGGTCTGTATGCGCGGCACCTCAACGCGCTATCGATGGGTGACGAGGTCTGTGCCGCACTCGGCGTCAACGCGTCGCGATTTCGGCTCGTGCTGTTCGTCGTCGCTGCCGCGATGACCGGCTGCTTCGTATCCATCTGCGGAGCAGTCGGTTTCGTCGGCCTGGTAGTGCCGCACGTCGCCCGAATCCTCGTCGGCGCCGACCACCGGCGGCTGATCGTGATCACGCCGCTGCTCGGGGCGGTCTTTCTGGTGACCGCCGATCTGTTGTCCCGCACCATGATCCCGCCGCAGGAGCTGCCTCTGGGCGCGATTACCGCGGCGGTCGGCGTGCCCACCTTCGTGTTGCTGATGCGCCGCCGCGGCGCGCTCATGGACGCCGGCTGATGCGCGTCGACTACGTCGATGTCGACGTCGAGATCGACGGGACCCGCATTCTGCGTGACGTCACGCTGTCCGTCCACAGCGGACAGTTCGTCGGCGTGGTCGGCCCGAACGGCAGCGGCAAGTCGACCCTCCTGCGGTGCCTCTACCGCGCCCTGACACCGGCATCCGGCCATGTCGCGGTCGACGGCGTCGACATCGCCACGATCAGCATGCGTGAGAATGCGCGGCAGGTCGCCGCGCTCACCCAGGACAGCACTCTGCAATTCGATTTCACCGCAAGCGAAGTCGTGGCCACCGGCCGACTCGCGCATGGCGGGGTACTCGGTGGCGATCGCCGCCGTGATCGAGATATCTGTACGGCCGCACTCAAGACCGCGGACGCCGAGCATCTGTCCGAACGCAGCTTCCTGTCCTTGTCCGGCGGCGAGCGCCAACGCGTCCTGGTCGCGCGGGCGCTCGCACAGGAGCCTCGCGTCCTGGTCCTCGACGAACCGACCAACCATCTCGACGTGCGGCATCAATACAGCATTCTGGCGGCGGCGAAGCGGCTCGGCATCACGGTGATCGCCGCGCTCCACGATCTCAATCTCGCCGCACAGTTCTGCGATCAGATCCTCGTGCTCTCCGCCGGACAACTCGCCTGCTCCGGAACGCCTCATGACGTCATCGCCACCGACGTTCTGCGCCAACACTTTTCGGTCGGCGGCCACATCGTCACGCATCCGCGTCTCGGTGTTCCGCAGATCATCTTCGACGAAGAGGAGAACTAGATGAAATCCCCACGACGTTCCGCACTCGCGACGGCGGCGGCCATCCTTCTGCTGTCGGCCTGCGGTGCCAATGTCGAATCCTCCGCGCCGTCGACCGGCGGATCGGTGACTGTGACCAACTGCGGCGCCCCGCTCACGGTCACCGGGATACCGACCCGAGTGGTCACCAACGACACCGGAATCACCGAGATCATGTTCGCCCTGGGACTGCAGGACCATCTGGCCGGATACACGAGCTATCCGGGCAAGGAACGTGACATCGCAAGCTCACCCTGGCGAGCCCAGTTCCAGGCGGCCCCCACACTGGGTGACGCATTCACCCGCGAGGTCGTGCAGGCAGCCGCACCGGATTTCGTCTTCGCCGGCTGGAACTACGGTTTCAAGGAGTCGACCGGACTCACCCCGGACTGGGTACGCGGCATCGGTGCAGTCCCCTATCAACTCACCGAGGCCTGCCGCCAGCCCGGCACCACCGCGCGGGGACTCATGGAACCATTCGAGGCCCTGTATGCGGACCTGACGAATCTCGGCGACATCTTCCGGGTGCGCGATCGCGCGGACGAGCTGGTCGCCGGCTATCGACGCCAAGTCGCCACCGCTCGAACGACGGCACCGACCGGACAGCCGCCGGCGCGGGTATTCCTCTTCGACAGCGCCGACCCCGACCCGTTCACGACCGGCCGCACCGCCGCGCCGTCTCAGATCATCAGGGAGGCCGGGGGTCACAACATCTTCGACGACCTCAACGATTCCTGGACCTCCATCTCGTGGGAGGCCGCCGCGCAACGCGACCCACAGGCCATCGTCATCGTCGACTACGGCGCCGGCCCCGCGAACTCCGTCGCGGCCAAGATCGAACAACTCCGCCACCAGCCGCTGATGTCGGGCACGACCGCCGTCCGGGACGGCAATTTCCTGGCGCTCCCGTACGCCGCACTGGTGGAGAGCCCGCGCAACCCGGATGCCACGGTCACCGTCGCGAGGTATCTCCGGTCGAAGGGCCTCTAGCCGATTCATCCGCGGTGTAACGCCGTCGCGATCCCATTCGACATAACCGGTGAATCCTCCGCGATCTCGCTTTGAGGGCGGTTGAGACGTATGCCATTGTTCAGTCTCGTAGAAATACTCGTTGGGCTGGCTCCACATCCAGTTTAATATTCTGAACCCGGGGTTCATTGTTTCCCGCTCATCCGCAATCTTGAATTTCCTCGTATTACGGTCTAGGCGCACTGCGCGCGATCTAGTATTCCGATGGACGAGGTGTGACGGACGACTCCACACGAGTGACGACTCCACAAGATCGCGTCGCCGATATCGGTACCGGGCATCGGTTAGTCGCCTTTGCAGGCACAAACCGACATGCCAGAGGGGAGGTTATCGAGGACTTCGGGCCGGACCCGGAAACCGCGGAAGCAGACGAAAATGCGCATTCCGATCCGTCGCGGCACTGGGCGATCCACACCGACGACATGCTCGTCGTCGCGAATGCCGACGACATCAAAGTTCTCACCTGCGAGTGATACCGCTCCAATTCGATCGAGATCAACACCTGATTAAGACCACAGAAGAGGAATCACGTATGAATGCAACCAAGAAGATCGCCATCGTCGCAGCCGCAATTGCCGTCATCGGCGCAGCCGGCGCCTGCAGCGACTCAAAGAGCTCCGACAACAACGCTTCGTCGGCTGCGAATTCGGCCAGCAATGCCGCCCAATCGGCTATGAACTCGGGCATGAACGGCGCGCCCGGCATGGGCGGCGAGAACGGCGCGAAGCCGAGCGCGGCGGCGCAGCCACCGGTCGAATCGACGAGTATCGCGGCTCCTGGCGGGCAGCAGGTCGAGATCACCGATCAGGCCGTCCTCGCGAAGTACGCCGCCCTCGGATACGACAAGGGCGTGCTCGGCAAGCCGCTCGGCCCGCTGGTGCCGCTGCCGACGGGTGGAAAATTCATCACCTTCGAGAACGGTTCGATCTACCAGAACCCGGAGAACAACCAGGCCTACATCGAGTGGGGCGAGATCGGCGACTACTGGGGCACCCAGGGCCACGAGCACGGCCGGCTCGGCTACCCGACGTCCGACGAGACCGCGGCCCCGGGCGGCGGCCTGCAGCAGACCTACCAGCACGGCACCCTCACGTTCAAGGACGGCAAGGTCACCGGCTGACGGAGTCTTATCGATCGCACACGACCGGCGCACTCACCGTGAGGTGGGTGCGCCGGTCAGTTTTAGTTGACCGCGAGGACATCGCACGACACGGCGGCGCAATGCACGCGTACTTGACTTCCGACGGTGAAGACCTCCAACCCCGAAACGTCGTCAGCACCCGTCGACGACCACATCATGACGCTCAGATTCCTTGCGGCACCGACAGATGTCGCCACGCTGGGTGGAAACGTCCGCGGCGGAAAGATTCTCGAATGGATCGACAAGGCCGCGTACGCCTGTGCCGCCGGCTGGAGCGGCCAGTACGCCGTCACTGCATATGTCGGCGATATCCGGTTCACCCGTGACATCCTCTCCGGCGATCTGGTGGAAGTCGTTGCGACGGTTGTGTATACCGGCACAACCAGCATGCACATCCAATGCACCGTACGGTCCGCCCATCCACACGATCGAAACTTCACCGACGTCAGCACCTGCCTGATGGTCTTCGTCGCCATGCACGACGGCGCGCCGGTCCCGGTGCGGCAGTGGGTCCCCCGCACAGCCGACCAGGACGCGCTCGCCGCCGATGCGCGATCGCGCATCGCTGTACGCAAAAGCATTGAAGCCGCGATGGATTCGGTGTCCTACACCGAGTCGGGAACCCTTGCCGAACAGGCGACGACCCGGTTCCTGGCCGCGCCGACCGACGTCAACTGGGGCGGCAAGACGCACGGCGGCCGGGTGATGGGCTGGATCGACGATGCGGGCTACCTGTGCGCGACGCGATGGTGTGGCGGCGAGGCGGTCACCGTATACATCGGCGGCACCCGGTTCTATCGGCCGGTGCACATCGGCGACGTCGTGGAGATCAACGCCCGGCTCATCCACACCGGCCGGCAGACTATGCATATGTCGATCCATGTGTATGCCGCGAGCCCCCACAAGCGGGCCACACTGGCCGCGCACAGCCTGAACATCATGGCCGCGTTGGATTCCGACGGCAACGCCACCGCGGTGCGCCCATGGACGCCGTGGACCTTCGAGGACATCCGCCTCGACCACCATGCGGTCGCATTGGCCCGCCTGCGCACCGGCACGCATCACCACACGTATTCGACGGCCAGCGCCGACACCTGATTCGACGCCGATACGGCTGCGGGCTATCCCACTGCTACGAGTCGATCGAATTCCGATTTGTCGTGGCTGCAGAACACTGTCACCTCGTCCGAATGCTCCGCCTTCAGCTCGGCCAGGCGCCGCATGTTCCGGAACTGGGTCGACGGCAGCGTCGGGTGCGTCAGCACCGGATGCATGGCGCGCGCGAAAGCGCCTGCGGCGCCGTCGGAAACGGCTCCCCCGGTCGTGTAAGCATCGCCGGCGTGCAGCAGCCAGCCCGCGCCGGTGTCGATCGCCACGCCAGCGTGGCCGCGGCTGTGCCCGAGCAGCGGCACGACGAGCACCTCCTCCGGCAGGCCGGGGAGATCACGGACCGCCTCGAACCCGAACCAGCCATCGCCGCCGGACAGCTGATTAACGCGCCACTGCACGCCGTGCGCCCAGAGCTGATCGGGACGATAGCGGATGCGCTCGATGACTGTCGGATGCATGCCGGCGCGGTACTCAGGGGCATGCACATGCACTGTGGCCCAAGGAAAGTCGGCGAGCCCACTGGTGTGGTCGTAGTCGAGATGCGTCACCACGATATTGCGCACGTCCTTCGGATCGAGGCCCAGCGTCTCGATCTGCCGGATCGCGGTCTCGGACTCGTCGAGCGCGGGCCGGATCGCATGCCTCGTCAATCCGAGCAGCTGCGGCCGGCGAACGCAGTCGAGACCGAATCCGCTGTCCACCAAGAGCAGGTCACCCGCTGGCAGCTCGACGAGCAGGCAATGGTCGACCGTGCCCATCGCCATGGTCCCGCAGTTGAGATGATGCACCTTCATGCAATGAGCATCTCATCGTCGCTACTACCACGCACGCATCACGGCCTCAGAGTTTCACCGACGCCGACGCAAACCGGTGCCCTCCGGGGCCGCCGGACCTACCGTCGGCCAGGAGATACCCGGCAAACCCTGGAGCAATGTCATGACCGACACCACCACCGCCCGCCTGAACGATGTCGATATCGATGCCGTGGGCGCGCTCGTGCAATCCGTGCAGACCGACCCGGCGGCCGCCTCGACGACCTGGGCGGCGCGGGTGCAGTGGAACCGCGGATTCGCCTCGGAAGCAAAGGTGCGCAGCTTCTCCCCCATCCCGTCGGACGAACCGGCCGCGCTGGGCGGCGACGATTCGGCCCCGAACCCGGTCGAGCAGCTGCTCGCCGCACTGGGCAACTGCCTCGCAGTCGGCTATGCCGCCAACGCGACCGTCGCCGGCATCGAACTCCGCGACCTGCGGGTCGAGCTGAAGGGCGAACTCGATCTGCAGGTCTTCCTCGGCCTCGCCGACGGGCATGCCGGCTTCGATTCCGTCGTCGCCATCGTCACGATCGATTCCGACGCATCCCGCGACGAACTGGAGGCGCTGCACGCGAAGGTGTCCGGCAGCTCGCCGGTCGGTCACACAATCGCCCATGCGGTCCCGCTGGATCTGGTTCTGGCCTGACGAACTACTTGTCGCAAGCGGGCGCGTCGGCATCCTCGAACAGCGGCTTGCCCAACGGGATCAGGTAGAGCACGTCCAGAACGACAGGCGTGTTCCCCAGGTTGCGGCCGACATGCGTGTTGGCCTCTCCGGCCGGCTCCTTGATGATGTCACCGGCGCGATAAACCGTTGGCACACAGTCTGATCCAGGATGGGTAAGGGTGCCCGACCGGACCAGCCCGACGAGCTCGCCGTCGTGGTAGTGCCAGCCGGTGGTACCGCCCGGCGCGATCGTGATCTCGCGCACGGCCAGATGGACGCCCGCCGGCACGAAGGGCAGCAGGCCGGCAGGAATGTCGCCCTCCGCCACCGTGACCGCGGAGATGCCGGAGGACGGTGTCGCCGTCGCCGGTGCATTCATCACCCCGGCCGTAGCAATGAGTCCCACCCCGATGAACGTGCATACGATGCGCTTCATTCGTCGAGTCTACGGCCGAACAGGCAGGTCACAGGCTGATTCAACGAACCGGCATGATCCAAGAATCGACCGTGGCCGGGACAGCGAAGGGCGGCCCCACCGATGTGGTGGGGCCGCCCTGTCACTTCAGATCAGATCACTTCTTCAGATCAGGAACCGAAGATGTTGCTCAGCGATCCCGAGCCGCCGGTGTTACCACCGGTGCCTCCGTCACCGCCGTCGCCTCCCGTGCCGCCGTCACCGCCGCCGGTAGCGGTCACCGTCACGGCGCTCGTCGTCGACGTGGAGGTCTCATAGCCGGTGGCGCCCGAGTACACCGCGGTGATGTTGTGGGTGCCGGCCGTGGTGAAGGTGTACAGCAGGTTCGCCACGCCGCCCGAAACCTGGGCTGCCGAACCGATATCGGTGCCGTTGTCCTTGAACTGCACCGTGCCACCACTCGGCTGCGGCGACACCGTCGCCTGCAGGTTGACAGCCTGGCCGGTGGTCGCGCTCGACGGCGCCTGCAGCGTCGTTGTCGTGGACGCATCGCCACGCACGGTGACTGCCGGGCCCACATTGTTCTCGTTGCCGTCACCGAGCGTGCCGGAGTAGAAGAACGACCCCTTCATCGGCACCCCGACCGGGCAATCGGCACCGATCGTGTACTTAAACGTGAACCAGACGGTGCGCGGGTTGATGTTCGGGTAGATCGGCCAGCTGCCGGTCACCCGCTGCCACCCCATGGTGTTCGCATCGCCGGCCGTTGAACTGTCGAGACCCTTCGCGTTGCCATTGACCTGCGCCGACCCCGGCACGTACTTCCAGCACGCCGGGTGCGCATCCTTGGCGGCCTGCACGTACTCGACGACGCCGCCATTGCGCTGGATCGTCGTCCACACCGTAATCGTTTCTCCCACAGCGGGATTCACTTCACTGATCGTACGGGTCAGACCATCATTGCCATCCGACCAGTTGTACGTGCCCTGCGCCGCAGATGCGGTGCCCTGGCCGAGTGCGACCACGCCCGCTGCCGCCATGGCGACCGCACCGGTGGCGGCGGCGACACGAGTCACCTTCGAACGCACCATATTTCGTTCCTCCATTATTGTGATGTTTCTACGAACCGAAGATCCCGGACAGCGATCCGGTGGTGCCCGAACCGTTGATCACGTTCACGTTCTGCGCGGCCGACGTCGAACCGTCGTACGATGCCGCACCGGAGTACACGGCCGTGATCGCGTGGTTGCCACCGGTGACCGGGGTCCACGACGTGGTGGCCTTGCCGGTGTTGGCATTCACATTGACCGGCGTGCCGATGTCGGCGCCGTTGTCCTTGAACTGCACCGTGCCGGCGCTGGGTGCCGGCGTGATGGTCGCGCTGATGTCGACCGGAATGTTCACATTCGCGACCGGCACCGGATCGACGGTGGTGGTGGTCGCCGAGTTGCCGCGCACCGTGACGGCCGGGCCCACGTTGTTCTCGTTGCCGTCGCCGAGCGTGCCGGAGTAGAAGAACGACCCCTTCATCGGCACGCCAACCGGGCAATCGGCACCGATCACGTACTTGAACTCGAACCAGACCGTGCGCGGGTTGATGTTCGGGTAGATCGGCCAGCTGCCGGTCACCCGCTGCCACCCCTGGTTGTTGGCGTCACCGGTGTTGGAACTCTCGACGGCATGCGCCGAGTCCTTCACCTTCGCCGAGCCCTGGACGTACTGCCAGCAGGCCGGGTGCGCATCCTTGGCGGCCTGCACGTATTCGACGACGCCGCCGTTGCGCTGGATCGTCGTCCACACCGTGATCGTCTCGCCGGTCGTCGGGGTGACATCGCTGATCGTGCGGGTCAGGCCGTCGTTGCCATCCGACCAGGTGTACGTGCCCTTCGCGGCCGAGGCGGTGCCCTGACCCATCGCGAGCACGCCGGCCGCAGCCAACGCGACCGCGCCGGTGGCCGCAGCCACCCGAGTCACATTCGAATGCACCATATTTCGTTCCTCCGTTATTGGATGCGCAGCGAGCGCGCCGGTTGGTTGTTGCAGATTCTGACTACGAGCCGAAGATGTTCTTGATGTTGCTCAGCGATCCGGAGCCGCCGGTGTTTCCACCCGTGCCGCCGTCACCACCGCCGGGCGCGGAGACCGTGACGGTCGAGGCCGCCGACGTGGACCCGTTGTAGCCGGTGCCACCGGAGTACACGGCGGTGATGCTGTGTGCACCAGCGGTATTGAAGGTCTGCGACAGCGTGGCCGAACCATTGGCCACCGCGACCGGGGAACCGATGTTGATGCCGTTGTCCTTGAACTGGACCGTGCCACCCGCGGCCGATGGCGACACCGAGGCGGTCAGGTTGACCGCCTGGCCGGTGGTCGCGGTCCCCGGAGCCTGCAGCGTCGTTGTGGTGTCTTGGTCGACCGGAGCCGGATCCGACACCGTCACCGTCGACGCCGCCGAGGACGAGCCGTTATAACCGTCGCCACCGGAGTACACCGCGGTGATGCTGTGTGCACCAGCGGTATTGAAGGTCTGCGACAGCGTGGCCGAACCATTGGCCACCGCGACCGGCGCTCCGATGTTGGAGCCATTGTCCTTGAACTGCACCGTGCCACCCGCAGCCGATGGCGACACAGAGGCAGTCAGATTCACCGCCTGACCGGTCGTCGCCGTCCCCGGTGCCTGCAAGGTGGTCGTCGTGTTCTGTGTCGCGGGCGCCTGCACCGTTACGGCCGGCCCGCGGGTGCCCTCGTTGCCCTCACCCAAACTGGTCGAGTAGTAGAACGCACCGTTCATCGGCACGCCCGTCGGACAATCCGCGCCGATCTTGTACTGCATGGTGAACCACACCGAATGCGGATTGATATTCGGATAAATCGTCCAGCTGCCGGTCACCCGCTGCCAACCCATGTTGTTCGCATCGCCGGCCGACGAACTGTCTAGCCCCTTCGCGCTGCCGTTCACCTGCGCCGACCCGGGCACGTACTGCCAACACGCCGGATGCGCATCTTTGGCCGCCTGCACGATCTCCAACACCCCACCGGTGCGCTCGATCGTCGTCCACACCGTAATCGTGTCCCCGACAGCCGGATTGATTTCACTGATCGTGCGCGTCAACTTGTCGTTGCCGTCATTCCAGGTCACCGTCCCCTGCGCCGCGGACGCCGTGCCCTGGCCGAGCGCGACCACCCCGGCCGCCGCCATCGCGACCGCACCGGTAGCCGCAGCCACGCGAGTCACCGTCGAACGCAACATATTTCGTTCCTCCATTGCTTGACGCACACAACTGGTGCGCAGATATGTGATGTTGTGGAAGGCCGGCCCGCCGGATCGAGCGGACCGGCCAGGTCCTTAGGAACCGAAGATGTTCTTCAGCGAGCCCCCGCCACCTGTTCCTCCGGTTCCGCCGTCGCCGTCACCGCCGACGGCGGACACGGTCACGGTCTGCTGACCCGACGTCGAACCGCCGTATCCGTCGCCGCCTGAGTACACGGCCGTGATGTTCCGTGCCCCGCTGGTGGTGAAGATGTACGACAGCGTCGCCTTGCCGTTCACGATCGTCACCGGGCCGCCGATATTGGTGCCGCCGTCCTTGAACTGCACCGTGCCACCGGCGGTCGCCGGCGAGACGGTTGCAATCAGATCCACCGACTGACCAGAGGTCGCCGTGGCGGGTACCTCGACAGTCGTCGTGGTGTCCTGCTCGGTCGGCGTCGGATCCGTCACTGTGATCGCCGACGCAGCCGAGGTCGATCCGTCGAATCCCTCCGAGCCCGAGAAGACCGCTGTAATGGAATGCGCCGCAGCGGTATTAAAGGTCTGCGACAGCGTGGCCGTGCCGCCCGACACTGCGACCGGCGAACCGATGTTGGTGCCGTTGTCCTTGAACTGCACCGTGCCGCCATTCGGGGCCGGGGCAACTGTGGCGGTCAGGTTGACGGCCTGCCCGGTGGTCGCGGTCGCGGGTGCCTGCAGGGTGGTCGTGGTGTCCTTATTGACCGGGGCCGGATCCGTCACCGTGACGGTCGAGGCCGCCGAGGTCGAGCCGTTGTATCCGGTGGCGCCGGAGTACACCGCGGTGATGCTGTGTGCCGCAGCGCTGTTGAACGTGTGCGACAGCGTGGCCGTGCCGTTCACGACGGTCACCGGGGAGCCGATGTTCGCACCGTTGTCCTTGAACTGCACAGTTCCCTCGGCCGCGGCCGGGCTCACTGTGGCGGTCAGGTTGACCGCCTGACCCGTCGTCGCGGTACCGGGGACCTGCAAGCTAGTCGTGGTGTCCTGATCGACCGGGGCCGGATCCGACACGGTCACCGTCGACGCCGCCGACGTCGAACCGTTGTATCCGGCGCCACCCGAGTACACCGCAGTAATCGAATGTGCACCAGCAGAATTGAACGTCTGCGACAAGGTCGCCGAACCATTCGCCACTGCTACCGGCGAACCGATATTGGTGCCATTGTCCTTGAACTGCATCGTGCCACCGGCAGCAGCCGGGCTGACGGTCGCCGTCAGGTTGACGGCCTGGCCGGTGGTCGCGGTCCCCGGAGCCTGCAGGGCCGTCGTCGTGTCCTGGGCCGCGGGGGCCTGCACCGTGACGGCCGGTCCGACGTTGTTCTCGTTGCCGTCACCGAGCGTGCCGGAGTAGAAGAACGACCCCTTCATCGGCACACCCGTCGGGCAATCGGCACCGATCGTGTACTGCATGGTGAACCACATCGAGCGCGGGTTGATATTCGGGTAGATCGGCCAACTGCCGGTCACCCGCTGCCACCCCATGTTGTTGGCGTCACCCGGCGCCGAGCTGTCGAGCCCCTTCGCGTTGCCATTGACCTGCGCCGACCCCGGCACGTACTTCCAGCACGCCGGGTGCGCATCCTTTGCGGCCTGCACATACTCGACGACGCCGCCATTGCGCTGAATCGTGGTCCACACCGTTATGGTGTCGCCGATCGTCGGATTCACCTCGCTGATCGTGCGGGTCAGACCATCGTTGCCGTCCGACCAGGTATAGGTCCCTTTCGCGGCAGACGCGGATCCCCCGCCGAGCGCCACCACTCCCGCGGCACCCAGGGCAACCGCCCCGACAGCTGCCACCACCCGAGTCACTCTCGAACGCACCATGTTTCGTTTCCCTATCAATTCACGCGTGTCACCACACGCTGGTAATGAGATGTTGGTTGGACGGTCGGTTCGCCCGGGCGCTCCAAGCTGACCCGGGCGAACCGACCACGTTTGTTACGAGCCGAAGATGTTCTTCAGCGAGCCAGCGCCACCGGTTCCGCCCGTTCCCCCGGTGCCGGACACGGTCACCGTCTGCGACGTCGAGGTGGAGTCGTTGTAGCTGTCACCGCCTGAGTAGACGGCCGTGATGTCGCGCGCACCGCTGGTGGTGAAGATGTACGACACTGCCGCCGTGCCATTCACGATCGTGACCGGGCCACCGATATTGGTGCCGCCGTCCTTGAATTGCACGGTGCCGCCAGCCACTGCGGCCAGCCGCGTCACACTCGAACGCATCATCACGAAAGTTCTCCAGACTGTCAGGAGCGCTCACCAGCAGTTTCGACACGGCCGCGAACACAAAGTTCGATTACCTTAACCTGCCTGTGGCCGATTTGTGACGAAAAACTCAGGGTTTTGGGTCATTTGCCCCAGAATCCTTGTTAGGCATTGCAAACATGCTGGTAGATCAATCGTCGATGGTGAAAGTTCCCCCGTTTGGTGGACACGGCCGAACCGGGAATACCGGACACGCAGGCCCCATGGTGCCCCGGCGTCGGTCGGACGTCGGATATGCCAGGCCGGGGAAGCGTATAGAACCGAGAGCTATCGGTGGATCCGCGCCTGCCTACGGCAGATCGACGATGATCAATCGATACCCGGCGTCGAGGCTGCGCCGATTCAGCAACGACCGATACCGCATGCGCCAGCTGCCGGACGCGATGTCGGCGCGGAGTCTCTCGAGGCCGTCGACGAGATCGGCCGGCGGCGTGAGCGCCATCAGCGACATGCCGGCACGCACCGTCGCATCCAAATAGGCTTCTGGCCGTTGCCAATACGCTGCCGCGAAGCCGTCGACGCAGTCGGCGGGCACCGGTACCGGCTCGACGCGGATGCGGCCGGGAAGGCATCCGGTGAGGGTGTCGACGGGCACCGTCAACCGGGCATCGGTCTCCCGCGCGGCCGGCAGATAGTCATCAAGCAGCCAGAAGTTCCGCGTGATCGTGTGGTCCCAGGTGAAGATCACGATCCGTCGCCGCGTCACGCGCACCGCCTCGGCGAGCCCCGCACGCAGGTCGTGCCAATGATGAACGGTCAACGAGGCAAGGGCGGCGTCGACCGAATCATCCGGCAGCGGAATGGCTTCCGCCGTGGCCCGGACCGCCGGTGCCGACTCTGGCGGCCGCTGCCCGATCATCACCGCACTCGGCTCGATCGCCAGCATGGTCTGCGGCGGCTCGTAACTGCCCGCACCGGCACCGATGTTCACGACGCTGCCCATCCCATCGAGCGCGCCGTGGATCTGCGCAGCGATCCGTGGATCCGGTCGGCGGGTGGCCGAATACGTGGACCCGACCTGGTCGTAGAGCGCCATGCCCGCATTCTCGCTCAGAGTCCCGTTGATGGTCCTTCGTTCGATGTAACATCTCCGCTCATGCGAACCATGCGTTTGGTCATCGCGGCTGCGGCCGCACTGCTGCTCGGCGCCGCTGGAGTCGCCCATGCCGCGCCGACGACTCCGTTGCCGGTTCCCTACAACTTCCCCGCGAATCTGGGGAACCAACTCGCCGATCCGGCCGGATCGCCGCCCGGCACCAACGATTGGTCGTGCCGGCCATCGACGGCGCATCCCGATCCGGTCGTCCTGGTGCATGGCGGATTCGCCAGCCCCCAGGTCGAGTGGGGCACGTTGGGTCCGCTGCTGCACAACGCCGGATACTGCGTCTACGCGCTGGCTTGGGGCGGCGATCCCCTGCCCGCACCGTTCACCAGCTTCGGCGGCTATCGGTCGGTGAAAACCGTTGGTGGCCCCGAGCTTTCGACATTCGTTCAACGAGTGCTGCAGTCGACCGGAGCCCGCAAGGTCAGCCTCGTATCGCACTCATTCGGCAGCCTGGTCGACGCGTACTACACTCGCTATCTCGGCGGGGCCGACCATGTCAGCGCGGTGATCTCCCTGGCCGGCCTCTATCGCGGCGTGACGGTTCCGGAATCGATGCGCGTCAATCCGCCGGGCTGCGCGGTGTGCACCGAACCGTTGGCCGGTTCCGAACTGGTTCGCGCGATCAACGCCGGCGGCAACCCGTATCTGCCCGGCATCCGCTACACGAATGTGGTGACGCAGTACGACGACACCGTGTCGCCGTATACGAGCGGCCTGGTGCCGGGTCGCCCGGGCCAGCAGGTGACGAACATCGTTGTCCAGCAAGGCTGCCCGCAGGACTGGTCGAATCACCAGGCGATCATCGTCACCCGGCGAACCGGCGCCTTCGTCCGCAACGCGCTCGATCCGGCGCATCCGGTGCCGGTTCCCTGCGAGACGGTCATACCGTCCTACGGCGGGGTACGGTAACCCGCCGCAGGACCGGCGGGCGGGGTCAGCGTCCGAAACCCGCGTTCCGCAACGCGTCCGCCATCGAGCCGCTCGGCTGGCTGCGGTTGCCGCGGCCGGAATCGCGCCCACCATTCTGGGGGCGACCGCCGCGCTGGCCACCACCATTGGGCCGCCCCTGTCCCCCACCACGTTTCGGCGACGGCCCGCGCTTGTCAGCGCCCACCTCGTCGTTCAGTCGCAGCGTCAGACCGATGCGCTGCCGGTCGACGTCGACCTCGAGCACCTTGACCCGCACCACCTGTCCCGAACGCACCACCTCGTGCGGGTCGGAGACGAACCGGTCGGACATCGCCGACACGTGCACCAGACCGTCCTGGTGAACGCCCACATCCACGAACGCCCCGAAGGCCGCGACGTTGGTGACCACGCCTTCGAGGACCATGCCCGGGCGGAGGTCGGACACCTTCTCCACGCCGGCGGCGAAGGTCGCGGTCTCGAATGCCGGACGCGGGTCGCGGCCCGGCTTCTCCAGCTCGGAGATGATGTCGGTGACCGTCGGAACGCCGAATCGCTCGTCGGCGAAATCGGCAGGCTTCAATCGTCGCAATGTCCGTTCATCGCCGATGATCTCGGCGAGGCCGACACCGGACCGGTCGAGGATCCGACGGACCACCGGATACGACTCCGGGTGCACGGCGGACGCGTCGAGCGGATCCTCGCCGTCGCGGATCCGCAAGAACCCGGCGCACTGCTCGAATGCCTTGGGGCCCAGGCGCGCAACGTCGAGCAGCCCCTTGCGGCTGCGGAACGGACCCACCTCGTCGCGATGCGCGACGATCGCCGTGGCCAACGTCGGGGTGATGCCGGAGACCTGCGACAGCAACGGCACCGACGCGGTGTTCAGGTCGACGCCGACGGCATTCACGGCGTCCTCGACGACTGCTTCGAGGCTGCGCGCCAGAATGCCCGGCGTGATGTCGTGCTGATACTGGCCGACGCCGATCGACTTCGGGTCGATCTTCACCAGTTCGGCGAGCGGATCCTGCAACCGACGGGCGATCGATACCGCGCCACGCAGCGAGACGTCGAGCTGCGGCAGCTCCGATGAGGCGTATTCGGATGCCGAGTACACCGACGCGCCGGCCTCGCTGACGACCGCCTTCGCCGGAGCGCGGGCGCCGGTCTTCTGGATCTCGCCGATCAATTCCGTTGCCAGCGCATCGGTCTCCCGCGACGCGGTGCCGTTGCCGATCGCGATCAGCTCGACTCCGTGACGTGCCACCAGGGCGGCAAGCGTCGCTTTGGCCTGATCCCACTGCTTTTGCGGCTGATGCGGATAGATCGCGCAGGTGTCTACAACCTTGCCGGTGCCGTCGACAACCGCGACCTTGACGCCCGTGCGGAAACCGGGGTCGAGTCCGAGCGTCGGCCGGGTGCCCGCCGGCGCCGCCAGCAACAGATCCTTCAGGTTGGTGGCGAAGACGGCGACCGCCTCGCTTTCGGCCCGCTGGCGCAACCGGATTCGCGCCTCGATCGACGCCGACAGCATCAGTTTGGTGCGCCACGCCCACCGGACCGTGGTGCTCAACCAGGGCGTCGCTGCCCCGCCGGTCGACCGGTCGATGCCCAGCGTGGCGGCAACCATCGTCTCGTAGCCGTCATCTTCGCCGCCGTCGATGGTCAGAGCGAGCGCTTCCTCCTTCTCGCCCCGCAGGACCGCCAGCACGCGGTGGGACGGCATCGTCTCCAGTGGCTCGGCGAAGTCGAAATAGTCGCGGAACTTCTGTGCCGCCGACGAATTCGCGGTGGCCTCCGACCGCGGTGCGCTGCGGACGGTCCCGGCAGCCCAGAACTTCTCGCGCACCGCACCGACGAGCTCGGCGTCCTCGGCGGCCCGCTCGATGAGGATGTGTCGCGCCCCGTCCAGCGCCGCCGCGGCATCGGCGACATCGTCATTCAGGAACTCGGCTGCGGCATCCTCGGGAATCAGTGTCGGATCGGCGAGCAGCCGGTCGGCGAGCGGTTCCAGCCCGGCCTCGCGCGCGATCTGTGCCTTCGTTCGACGCTTGGGCTTGTAGGGCAGATAGATGTCCTCGACGCGGGCTTTGGTGTCCGCCGCGAGCAGCGCCGCCCGGAGTGCCTCGGTGAGCTTGCCCTGCTCGTCGATCGACGCCAGCACCGCCGCGCGCCGGTCGTCCAGCTCGCGCAGATAGGTCAGCCGCTCGTCCAAGGTGCGCAGCTGGGCGTCGTCGAGGCCACCGGTGACCTCCTTGCGATAGCGCGCGATGAACGGAACCGTCGCGCCGTCGTCGAGCAACGCGACGGCGGCCGCGACCTGCCGCTCGGGAACTCCCAGCTCATCGGCGATGCGGGTGTTGACGGGTTTCAAGGGCAGCGGCGACGCGGCTGGGCTCTGACTCACGCGAGCACCCTACCCGGCCCCTCCGACTCGGCCGGACCGCCGGAATATCGCGTGTCGCGGCGCATATCGGACCGCCATTTCGTGGGGTCGACGGCTGGCTTCATCCGCAGTCGAGAAATCGTCTATAGAAATGTTGACGACACACCGTTCTATCATTTCTTTATTGAGAGTACTGCGCGTAGAATCGATTGCAAAACCAAGAAATCATTGACAGAGGGTGAATACTTCGATGCCACCACATGGGGCCACATTCTCGCTCACCGGCGAGGAATTCCAGGGACAATGCGTCGCACGCATTTCGCAGACAGGCGACGAATGGAGTTGCGTTGTCGATATTTCCGCCGGGACCCTCGGCCTCGTCGCGCCGCGCCTGTGTCCCGGCACGATGCTCAGGGGCACAGTGTCATTCACCGCATGCGGGAACACCCAGGTCGTCGGGCAGACTCACACGCTGCGCACCCTGGGCGGTGATGTTCCCTCATCGGAAACAATTCTGGCGATAGTCGACGCGCTCGGTCCGCATGTATGCGCGATGCGTCCGGTCGAGCGGCCGAAACGAGTGACACGCAAACGCGGCGTGGCTCCCGTCGTGTCATTGACCGGCCGCCGATAAAATATCCGGCCGATTCACGCCGCCGCGACGCCGCTGGATGCCAAATCTTTCGACACAGCCTTTCGCAGACCCAGAAACGTCAACGGCGTGAGCAATACGCGATCGGCGACGTCGCGAAGGCGCCGATCGCGTCGAGCGACCAGCTAGCGGGAGGCTGTGCCGGTAAGTCCGCGTGCTTCCCAGGCGATTCCGACAAACGTCGCTCCTCGCCGAGGGGGCTGCCCGCATCCGCTATTCTGAGCGCAGCCATTGTACGGAATCCGGTGAGAATCCGGAGCGGTCGCGCCACTGTGAGCCGGTACCTGCGTTCTGCAGCGAAACGGACGAGTCAGACCCGTACTCGGCGCACACTCGAATATCGACGGGGCGCGAATCCCCAAGGAGGAACCATGTCCACAAACGTTGCGGCGTCCACACCGGGCATCTCCAGCGAGGCACTGTCGGGCAGTCGGGTCGCGCTGATCCTCACGCTGACCGTGCTCATCGCCGCGCTCGCCTACTACTTCATCGGCATCGACGAGGGCATGGTGTCGATGTTCGGCAAGACGATGGTCGTGCACGAGTGGGTCCACGACTCGCGGCACTTCCTCGGCTTCCCGTGCCACTAGTCGGCCGAGTCTGATCGGATAACTGACTAATGGAACTACGCGTCATCGGGCGCGGGGTCCTCGCCGGCTTCATTGCGGGCGTGTTGGGCTTCGTATTTGCCCGTATTTTTGCCGAACCGCAGATCGACAAGGCGATCGACTACGAGTCCGGCCGCGACGACTGGCTGCACATGCTCAACAAGGCGGCCGGTTTTCCGGTCGAGCCCGACGGGCCCGAGATATTCAGCCGCCATATTCAGTCCACCATCGGTATCGCGACCGGGATCATCGGATTTTCGATGGCGATGGGTGCACTGTGCGCCGTGGCATACGTCGTGCTGCACGGGCGCTTCGCGATCAAGGCGCAGACCCTGGCGTGGATGATCGCCGGATTCGGCTTCCTCGGGGTGTTCATGCTGCCCTTCGTGAAGTACCCCGCCAATCCACCGGCGATCGGCCATGAGTTCACCATCGTCCAGCGCAGCCACCTCTACCTGACGATGGTCGGGATCTCGTTGGTCCTGCTCGGACTGACGGTGTACGCGGCATACAAACTCACGCGGCGCTTCGGTCGTTATCCCGCCATTCTGATGTCGGCTGTCGGATTCTTCGTCATCTTCGGGATCATCGTCGGTGTGATGCCCACACTCGGCGGCCTCTCCGAGAACTCCGAGCACGTGAAGGACTTCGGCTTCGCGCACTCGACGACCGAGACGCCCCAGCCGATCACCAATGTGCTGGATCATCCGCTGAACGTGGCGCTGGAGGACGGCTCCACGCAGACCATCCAACCGGGCCAGATCGTGTACCCCGGATTCGATCCCGATGTGCTGTGGAAGTTCCGCTGGTACTCGATTCTCAATCAGCTGCTGGTGTGGACCGTGATAGCGATGATCTTCGGGGCGCTGCTGGATCGGCTGGTTGCCGGCAAGCCGGTGCTGCCGCGGCGAAAGAAGACCGAGTTGGTTTCGGCATAGCCGATACCTACCGACATTGTGGCCCCCTGCCGAATGGCAGGGGGCCACAATGCTTTCCTGGCCGATAAAGTGACGACCATGTCCACCGCCCGCGTCTACGCCACCAGCGCGTGGCGCGACGCGAAGGACAACCTCTGGGCGGCCGACCCCGGACTGATTCGTCTGCGTCAGGGACTGCGCGCGGCCACGGCGGTCGGCACCACGATCCTCGTGCAGTGGATCGCGTCGAAGATCGTGGGCGTCGACGGCAAGGCCGCGGTCCTGCATATCCTTCTCGGCGCGATCGTCGCCCTCACCGCGACCAACGGCATCAAGGAGCTGCACCGCTCGTCCACCGTCAAAACCTGTGCCGGAGTGCCATTTTCGGCAGGATTCGGGGTGTCGCTGTCGTACGTGGTGACCCATCACCCCGCCGCGACGGTCCCCATGTTCATGGTCGTCGTGTTCATCGCCGTCTGGGTACGACGTTTCGGCGCCCGCTGGCAGACCTGGGGCACGACGTTCTTCTTCGGCTTCTTCCTCAACGTGTTCATCAAGCTACCCGCCCATACCGCCCCGTCGGTATTCGTCGCCCTCGTCGTCAGCGCCGCCTGGATCGCGATTCTGCTGACCACCGCGCTGCACGTCGATCAGCGAAAGCTGTTTGTACGCACCGTGAGCGCGCTCCGGGCCCGGATGCGGTCCACGGTGGCCGCCGCGCTCGCGGTGATCGACACGAACGGCAGCCGCCGAACGGTGGCACAGCTGCGGCAGGAGCTCGCCAAGGCGACCGACGCCGCCCTGCTGCTCGACGGGCTGCTCGCCGACGAACGCAGCCTGCCGCGGGGCGCTTCCCCCGGCGTGCTGCGACGCTGGATCGTCGACCTCGAACTCGGGATCGACGAAGTATCGTCGGCCACACTCGATCTGGTGCGTCGCGCCGCGGCCGGCGACGCCGACGCCCGTGCCGCGCTGCCGGCGGTGCGATCGACGCTGGAGACGCTCGGCTGGGCCGATGCCGACGCGGCGCGTACCGATGCCCGCAACCTTCTCGACCGACACCGTCAGCTGCAGCCGGTCCGCCGCCTGGTCTCCGGCGACCGGCTCCTGATCGACGCGGTCGACGACTGGACCTCGGGCCGAATCCGGATGCAGGAGGCGTCCGCGCAGGGGCCCGGCGCGGACTTCGTACCGAAGGTGACGCTCGCCGGCTGGTCGCTTCCGGGGTCGGCGGGTCCGGCGGCCGTGGCGATCAAGACGGCCCACGGCAATCGCCGGTGGATCCCGCTGCGGCTCACCACCCGACATGCGGTGCAACTCGCCGTGACGGCCGGGGTGGCGGTCGAACTCGGTCGACTGGTCTCGCCTGATCGGTACTACTGGGCGGTCGTGACCGCGTTTCTGATGTTCACCGGGGCGGCCACCGCCTCGGAGACCGCACGCAAGGCGATCGGCAGCATGGCCGGAACCTTCGTCGGCATCTGGATCGCGATGTCGCTGGAACAGCTGACCGCCGGCAATCTCGCCGTCTCGGTGAGCATCATGGTGGCCTGCATCTTCTTCGCGCAGTACTACGCGCAGGTCTCCAGCCTGGTCTCGCGACTGTTCATGACCGTGGCGCTGGGTCAGATGTTCGGCCTGATCGAACCGGCGCTCGAGCACAACCTGCTGTTGACCCGACTCGGGGAAACTGTCATCGGCGGCCTCACGGGCATCGTCGCATCCGCGGTGATCCTGCGGGTCTCCACCATCGACACCCAGCGAGCCGCCCGGCATGCGCTGCTCATTCGGCTGGCCGAGCTGCTCGACCGCTGTGCCGACCCGACTTCGCACCCGCGCACCGACGGCGACACCCTCGCGGCGGCGATCGCGGTCGACGAGGCGGCGCGGCAGTTGTCCGCGGTGGCGGGCTCGCATATCCGGCCGATCATGTTGGACTCCGAGGCCGCCGGACGCACGCAGCGAGTGACGATCCTGCGGCTCTGCGCCGCCGGTGGCCGGGCCGTCGCCCAGGCCGTGTACCGCACCGAGCCGCCGCTGCCTCCCGGGGTGTCGGCGGCCTGCACCGAGCTGTCCGCCGAATGCCGGCGCCTGGCGGGTCTGGCCCGGCTCGGCAAGGCGACGACACCGCCGGACGGACCGGTGCCGCAACGCATATCGGACATCCTCGGGGCGGAGCGTGACGATCAGCACGTGGTCCTGTACGTCCGCATCCAACGACTCGCCGACTCTCTGGGCCTGCTCTCACCGGTGCACTCGACCTGACGATCGCGACCGGCGATACGATCACGAAATGTGTAGGGAGGCGAACGATGTGTGACGACACCACCCGGACGGTTTCGAGCGCCGATGAGCCGCAACAGGTCCGGCAATTCGCGGCCGAGGCTGGTGTGCCGGCGATCATCGACGTGCACACCCACTTCATGCCCCGGCAGGTGATGGACAAGGTGTGGGCCTACTTCGACTCGGCGGGCCCGCTGGTCGGTCGCGAATGGCCGATCACCTATCGGGCCGACGAGGCACAGCGGGTGCAGACGCTGCGCGACTTCGGTGTCGCAGCGTTCACCTCGATGGTCTATCCACACAAACCCGGCATGGCGGCCTGGCTGAATGCTTGGGCGACCGAGTTCGCAGCGGCCACACCGGAATGTCTGCACACGGCCACCTTCTATCCCGAGGAGTCGGCCCGCGACTACGTGCCCGCATCGATCGCTGCCGGCGCCCGAGTCTTCAAGTCGCACATCCAGGTCGGCGACTACCAGCCGAATGATCCGCTGCTCGACGTGGTGTGGGGAACGATCGAGGACGCCCAGGTCCCGGTCGTCATCCACTGCGGTTCGGGCCCGGCACCCGGGCGCTACACCGGACCCGAGCCGATTCACACACTGCTGCAACGGTTTCCGCGGCTGCCGCTGATCGTCGCGCACATGGGTATGCCGGAGTATGCCGAATTCTTCGCGCTGGCAGAGGAATACGAGAACGTTCGACTCGACACGACGATGGCGTTCACGGATTTCGCCAACGAGGGGGCGCCGATTCCCGAAGAAGCCGCGCCGGCCCTGAGCCGCCTCGGCCACAAGATCCTGTTCGGCAGCGACTTCCCGAACATTCCCTACCGCTACCTGCATGCCCTGGAAGCCGTGCAGCGGGTCGCACCGGACGATGACTGGCTGGCTGCCGTGATCTACCGAAATGCGCAGGCGCTCTTCGAGATAACCGAGCCCGCGGCCTAAGACACAGCTACTGGCAGCCGTCGACGACCTTGGCGAAGCAGAGCCAGTTGTCGGGGAACAGACCCCACGGCATCGTGCTGTCCACGTATGCGCCGTTGCCGGTGGCATTGGCAATGTTCCGGGAAATGATAGGCAGCACGCCGAGCATGTCGCGCAGGCTTTGACGATTTTCCTGCAGACCGCCCGCGATGTTGTTCAGGTTCGCGATCAACGGCGCCACCTGACCATTGGTCTGATCACCCAGCAACTTGGCCTGATTCACCACACCGGCAATACCATCAAGCAACTTGGTCACCAACTGCTCACGAGTGGCGATCTTCTGCGTCAACAACTGACCCTGACCCACGATCACCGCCAACTGATACTGATTGTTCGACACCAGCGTGGTGATCGAATCAGTGTCGTTGACCAGCTTGGTGATCTGATCACGCCGGTTATTGATGATGTTCGACAGATCCCCCAACCCGGTCAACGTCTGCTTGATCGAATCAGGCACCCCCGCCATCTGCTGATTCAATGCCTGCAACCCCTGCGACAGCTGCCCGGCATCGGTCCCGGTCAACAAAGTGCCACTGGCATCGAGTGTCTTCTGCAGGTCATACGGTACCTGCGTCTGGGTCACCGGCATATGGCTGCCCGGCAACTTACTCGGCGAATTACCCAGATCAATCGCCACATACCGCTGACCCAACAGCGTCATCAACTTGATCGACGCCGACCCATTGGCCGTGATGTGCACATCATTATTGACCCGCACCGTGATCGTCACCGAGTCCGAATTCAACTTCAACGCCGACACCTTGCCGACATCCACACCGGCAACCTTGACGTTGTCACCCGACCGCACCTGCCCGGCCTGCGCAAAATCCAACTTGTAATCACGCTTACCCACACCCGACGAGTTGATCGCCAAGGTGCCGAGAATGACACCGATCACGACCACGCTCGCGATCAACGCGAACCAGATGCGCTGCGCCTTGGTCGCGCCTTCGGTCGGGCCCTTCTGGCCCTTCGGCTTGCCCTTCAGGCCCCACAGGTTCTGACGATTCAGTGCCATGGCCGTCAGATCCGCCGTTCCGCGGCGCAGGTGGTGGCGACATTCACAGGAGTCGGCTCCCTAGGTCTTGATGGTGCGTGGGGCTTGTCGGTGCGGCTCGTCGGCCGCTCAGGGTGCTGCATAGAACGGGCTAACGATAGTTGTTTCGCAAGACCCTATCAATCGCCGTTGTTGCGTGTGTCACGTGCCACCCGAATTGCGGCCCCGATTACCTTGATTTAATACCCTAGGGGGGTATCGTATGTCATGCAGGCGACGCCCGGGTCGCATGCGGAGAGCAGAGGAGTCGACATGAGCACCACCACTACCGTCACCGTCACCGGAATGACCTGCGGACACTGCGTCGCTTCCGTCCGCGAAGAGGTCGGCGAGCTCGCCGGCGTCTCCAGCGTCGACGTCGATCTGGCCAGCGGCCGGGTCGACATCACCAGCGAGGCCCCGCTCGACTCGGATGACATCGCCCGCGCCGTCTCGGATGCGGGCTACCAGGTCTCATGAAGAACCCGTTCGGATCCGACGACAGATCTGCCGGTCTCGTCAGGATCGCGGGTTTCGTCGGAGTCGTGGCCCTGGCCGGTGTCGCCGCGTTCGGCATCGGCCGGGCCGTGGGTCCGATCCACAACAACTCGTCGCACGACAGCCACTCGTCCGCGTCGACCGACGCGGACATGACGGAAGGCAGTGACATGCAACCCGGAGGATTGGCCGCCACCCAGGACGGCTACACCCTGCAGCTCGACGACCGCATCACCGCCTCGAGCGCTGAAGCACCGATTCGCTTCCGGATCGTCGATACCGCTGGCGCCCCGGTCACCGATTATCAGACCGAACACGACAAAGAGCTACATCTGATCGTCGTCCGCCGCGATCTGAGCGGCTACCAGCACCTGCATCCGGTCCGCGATGCCGCGGGCACCTGGACCACCACGGCGGATCTCAGTCGGGCCGGCGATTACAAGGTGTTCGCCGACTTCGCACCGACCGGCGCGGCCGGTATCACCCTCGGTACGGACCTCGCCGTCGGCGGGGACTATCAGCCGGTGCCGCTGCCCGCGGAGTCCGCCACTGCGGTGGTCGACGGATACACCGTGCAGATGACCGGGACCGTCGCCGCCGGTCCTGGCTCGATGGTGTCGTTCAAGGTCACCCAAGACGGCACGCCGGTCACCGATCTGCAGCCGTACCTGGGTGCCTACGGACATCTGGTGGCGCTGCGTTCGACCGACCTGGCTTACGTGCACGTCCATCCGGGCGGTGCACCGGGCGACGGCCACACGGCGCCGGGGCCCGACGTGGCATTCCATATGACGGCGCCGAGCGCCGGCACCTATCGGCTGTTCCTCGACTTCAAGCACGGCGATCGAGTGCGTACCGCCGAGTTCACCGTGAATGTCGAGAACGCCCCCGCGATGCCCGGACATCAGTCCACCTCCCCTGCGCCCGCCCATCACGGCGGACACTGAATTAAGACAGTCCAAGGAGACTCGCGATGAGCACCCCGACTCGAGACACGGACGCCGCACAGGTCGACCTGGCCATCGCCGGGATGACCTGCGCCTCGTGTGCGAACCGGATCGAGCGCAAGCTGAACAAGCTCGACGGCGTCACCGCCACGGTCAACTACGCGACCGAGAAGGCTCATGTCAGCTACGCGGCGTCGGTCGCCCCGCAAGAGCTGCTCGACACCGTCAGCGCCGCCGGCTACTCGGCGACGCTGCCGGTCACGGCCGTCGACGATGCCGAACCTGCCACCGACTCGTCTGTCACCGCGCAGGAATCGGCGGAACGCGCGCTGCGCGATCGGCTGATCTGGTCGGCCGTGCTGTCGCTGCCGGTGGTCGTGCTCGCCATGGTGCCGGCGCTGCAGTTCGACTACTGGCAGTGGCTGTCGCTGACGCTGGCCGCCCCGGTCGTCCTCTGGGGCGCCTGGCCGATCCACCGCGCGACCTGGCAGAACCTGCGCCACGGCACCGCCACGATGGACACCCTGGTCTCCCTCGGGACGCTGGCCGCCTTCGGCTGGTCGCTGTACGCCCTGTTCTGGGGCACCGCCGGCACGCCGGGCATGACGCACGGCTTCGACTTCTCGATCAGCCGCACCGACGGCTCCGGCAACATCTATCTCGAGGCCGCGGCCGGGGTGACCACGTTCATCCTCGCCGGCCGCTACTTCGAGGCCCGCTCCAAGCGCCGGGCGGGTGCGGCATTGCGGGCGCTGCTCGAGCTGGGGGCCAAGGAGGTCACCGTCCTGCGCGACGGCGCCGAGCAGCTCGTGCCGATCGAGCAGCTCGGGGTCGGTGATCAGTTCGTGGTCCGGCCCGGCGAGAAGATCGCCACGGACGGCGTTGTCGTCGAGGGCAATTCGGCCATCGACGCGTCGATGCTGACCGGAGAGAGCGTTCCCGCCGAGGTCGGTCCGGGCGACGATGTCGTGGGCGCATGCGTCAACGCCGGTGGCCGACTGGTGGTGCGAGCCACCCGGATCGGCTCGGATACCCAGCTGGCGCAGATGGCCAAGCTGGTCGAGGACGCGCAGACCGGAAAGGCCAAGGCGCAGCGTCTGGCCGACCGGATCTCCGGGGTGTTCGTGCCGATCGTGATCGCGTTGGCCGGTGCCACTCTCGGATTCTGGCTCGGCGCAGGCGATTCCGCGTCGGCGGCCTTTACCGCCGCGGTTGCCGTGCTGATCATCGCCTGCCCCTGCGCACTGGGTCTGGCAACGCCGACGGCGTTGCTCGTCGGCACCGGGCGGGGCGCCCAACTGGGCATCCTCATCAAGGGCCCGCAGGTGCTCGAGTCGACCCGCCGCGTCGACACCGTCGTCATCGACAAGACCGGCACCATCACCACGGGCGACATGAGTCTGCGTGATGTCATCGCGGCATCGGGCGAATCAGCCGATGAGGTCTTGCGGATCGCGGGTGCGGTCGAACACGGTTCCGAGCACCCCATCGCCGCGGCGATCGCGGTGGCCGCCGCCGAACGCACCGGGCCGCTGGCTACCGTCGACGACTTCAGCGGGGTCGCCGGGCTCGGCGTCCAGGGCGTCATCGACGGGCACGCGGTGGCGGTCGGCCGACCGGCCCTGCTCGCCGATTGGGCAATGACGGTGCCCGCCGAACTACAGGAGGCGCTCGACGCCGCGGAGGCCGCCGGCCAAACAGCGGTCGTGGCCGGCTGGGACGGCGCGGTGCGCGGCGTATTGGTGGTCGCCGATGCAGTGAAACCGACATCGGCACAGGCGATTTCCGAACTCCGGGCGCTCGGCCTGACACCGATCATGTTGACCGGCGACAACGCCCCGGCCGCCCGACATATCGCCGCCCAGGTCGGGATCGACGAGGTGATCGCCGGCGTTCTGCCCGCCGACAAGGCGGCGACCATCGCCGACCTGCAGAAGCAAGGACGGGTCGTCGCGATGGTCGGTGACGGCGTCAACGATGCCGGCGCCCTGGCCCAGGCCGATCTGGGCCTGTCGATGGGCACGGGCACCGACGTCGCGATCGAGGCCGGCGACCTCACGCTGGTGCGCGGCGATCTGCGATCGGTCGCCGACGCGATCCGGTTGTCCCGCAAGACGTTGCGCACCATTCAGGGCAACCTGTTCTGGGCGTTCGCCTACAACGTCGCGGCGTTGCCGCTGGCGGCGGCCGGACTACTGAACCCGATGCTGGCTGGCGGAGCGATGGCATTGTCGTCGGTCTTCGTGGTCAGTAACAGCCTGCGGCTGCGGCGATTCCAACCGATCAGCCTCTAGAATCAGCTCTGTTGCGAGCGCCGCGCGCGGGCTTCTCAACAGACCACGACCCCAGGAGATACCGATGAGCGAGCCCGTCGCCCCGGCCACCACTGATCCGGCCACCGCTGACCCGGCCGCCGTCGACCACGTCGACTCGGCCACCGGCGCGGACGACGAGCACGCCCATCACGGCTACGTCACCCGCAAGGACGATTACCTCAAGCGGCTGCGCCGCATCGAGGGCCAGGCGCGCGGCATCCAGCGGATGGTGGACGAAGAGAAGTACTGCATCGACATCCTCACGCAGATCTCGGCGATGACGAAGGCACTGCAGATGGTCGCGATGGGCCTGCTCGAGGACCACATCGAACACTGTGTCGTCGACGCGGTCGCCGCCGGCGGGCCCGAGGCCGAGATCAAGCTGAAGGAAGCGACCGACGCTATCGCGCGGCTGGTGCGTTCGTAGCCTCCCGGCGACGATCGCGCCGATTGGCGACGATGCTGCTGATGAAGGCCGCGCCGATGAACACCACGCCGATCAGCCCGGTGACCACCTCGTCGACCTCGTAGTCGGGATTGATCGAGATCACCATGATCGTCGCCAGCGCACCGATCGCCCAGTACGCGCCATGCTCCAGGTAGCGGTAGTCCGACAGAGTCCCCTGCCGCACCAGATAGACGGTGATCGACCGGACGAACATCGAGCCGATGAAGCCGAGACCGAGGGCGATGATGATCGGGTCCGCGGTGATCGCGAACGCACCGATCACACCGTCGAACGAGAACGACGCGTCGAGGACCTCGAGGTAGAGGAACAGGAAGAAGGCGGCCTTGCCGGTCGCGGCGACGGCGGTCGAGGGGCCCGCCCCGTCCTCGCCGGTGTGGAAGAGCCGCCCCAGGCCGTCGACGCCGATATACGTGATGATGCCCAGCACACCGGCGATCATGATCGTCGCGCGATGCGCGTCCGCCACCAGATACTCGGCCACCAGCACCAGGGTGCCGGCGGCGAGGATGACGGGGAGCTGTTCGAGTCGACCGACGCGGGCCAGCGGCCGTTCGATCCAGGCCAGCCAATTCACGTCACGGTCGGAGAGCACGAAATTCAGGAACAGCATCAGCAGAAACATGCCGCCGAACGCGGCGATCTGCGGGTGCGCCTCCTTCAGCAGCAGCTCATAGCTCGGGGATCCGTCGGCGAAGTGCTCGGCGCCATGCGCCGGCGGGTTCATCGCCAGCCGGAAGGCCTCAATCGGGTTGCGGTGCGCGGTGATCCAGATGATCATCAGCGGGAACAGCAGGCGCATGCCGAAGACGGCGATGATCACGCCGACAGTCAAGAAGATGCGCTGCCAGAACTCGCTCATCCGGGCCAGGACGGTCGCATTGATCACGGCGTTGTCGAAGGACAGCGAGACCTCGAGAACGCCCAGGATCAGACAGAGGGCGACGCCCTGCCAGGAGTCGTAGACGAATGCGGCGATCAGCGACGCGATCGTGATCAGAATCGAGATCGCGAACACGCGCAGTTGGGCCACGTCGGAAATGTACCGACTGTTCGCGGACGGCGCCGAATCAGGCGCACGCCCCGGTATGTTCGACCCGTGACCTCTCCCCCGACGCCGCAGGCACACCGATCGCCCGAACCGCCGCTGCGTCTGGTCAAGGGACAGCGGCTGTCGCTGAACACGGGCGACGCGGGGCTGACGTCGATCATGATGGGGCTGGGCTGGGATCCGGTGCGGCGCGAAGGACATTTCGGTGACCGCGCCCCGGATATCGATCTCGACGCATCCGCGGTGCTGTTCGCCGACGGCCAGATCGCCGATATCGCCTACTACGGTCAGCTGATCTCGAAAGACGGATCGGTGCGGCACCAGGGCGACAACCTGACCGGCGCGGGTGACGGCGACGACGAGGTGCTGATCGTCGAGCTGTCGCGAATCCCGGTGCACGTCACCACGATCCTGTTCATCGTGACGTCCTATCAGGGCCAGACCTTTGAGCAGATCGACAACACCTTCTGCCGCCTGGTCGATCAGTCCACGGGTACTGAACTGGCGCGCTACACGCTGGCCGGCGGCATGCCCTACACGGGTGTGGTGATGGCCCGGGTGTGGCGAGACCAGACGACCCCGGGCGCGTCGGACTGGACGCTCGAGGCGCTCGGTGACGGCATCTCCGCACGGCATCCGGGCGAGGCCGCCCCGCAGCTGCTGAGGTTCCTGCCGTGACCGCCCTGGCACCCGGAACCTCCGCCGAGATGGCCGCTCGCCGAATCACTTTCACCGTCCCCGCCGGAATGGATCCGATCTGTCTGATCGTCGGGGTCGACGGCCGCGTGCGGTCCGGCGCCGATGTCGCGTTCTACAACCAGCCGGCCATTCCGGGCATCACCGTGCAGGGCGACTCCGCGGTCATCGACGCCGACTCCGTGGAACGGGGCGCCACCATCCACTGCGCCGCCAGCACCGACAGCGGTCCTGTGGACGGCGCCCGGTGCCGCCTTGCCGCGCCGAATTCCGATCTCGCGGTGGATATTCCAGGCATAGCCGACACCGGTGCCGTCGTATGCGCGAAACTCGCGTGGCGCCAGGATCATTGGCGGATCGATGCGGTCGCCGACGAGTATTCCGGTCTGGCGCAGCTGCTCGTCGACCATGGAGCCGACGTCACCGGGCCCGAACCCGGCCGGCCGGCCGCCGAACGGGACACCAGTCGACCGAAGGCCGGCGACGCCCCTCTGGCTGGAGACTTCCGGTCGGCGATGAACCGGGCACTCGCCATCTTCGAAGATGCTGCCCGCTCGGCCGCCGGATACGTCGCCGCCGTCGAGCACGCGCACGCCCGGCTCGACGCGGAACTGTCTGCGTCACTGGATGATCCGGCCACGCGCACCGGCGACGGCGCGGCTCGCGCCCGGGCCGAAGCGCAGCAGCGCGCCGATAACCTCGAGGCCGCCGCCCAGCAGCGTTTCGACGCCGACTCGCAACTGTTGATGGCCGAGCTGCACGCCATCGACCCGCAGCTGCCGCCAGCGATGGCCAGCTGGGAGTCGGTGTCCTGGTTCTCCCCGGCCGATCGACTGGCGAGCGGGGTGCGAATCGGCGAACTGTCTGCCCCTGACCGCGGACCGTTGCGTATCCCGTTCTGCGTCCCGACCCCGCTCGCGCGCGGTGTGTGGGCGCTGGCCGGGGCGGGTCAGTCCGCCGAGCCGGTGCTGACATCGCTTGCGGTTCGGCTGATCGCGGCCGGCGACCGCATCGAGGTCGACCTCATCGATCCCGTCGGCGGTCTACCGGATCTGCATCGGCTGCTCACGCCCTTCTTCGCGGGACCGGTCGTCGGCGATTCCGCGGACATCGCTCCGCGGCTCGCGGATCTGGAGAGCGCGATGGATCTGACCGACATGCAGGCGCAGACCAGCGTCCACGATGACGATCTGATGCCGGCGGCACGGCTGCTGATCGTCAACGATCTGCCCTTCGGCTGGGATCAGTCGGCCCAGGCCCACCTGTTGCGGATCGTCGAACGGGCGCCGTCTGTCGGTTGGTCGGTGCTGATCGCCGGCGACCTCGCGCACGCGGAATCCGATCCGCTGCTCATGACGATCGCCGATCACTGCATGCCGCTGCCACTGTCCGATGAGGGCACCGCGCACGACCCATGGGTGGGATTGCTCTGGTCGGTCCGGCCGGACGCGCTCGACCCGCGGTCCGAGCACGCGACCCGGCTGGTGGCCGCTCTCGCGGCCCGGCGGTGAGCTCGCGGTTAGGCGGTCAGCGCAGCCGCTCGGCGTCGGTCGCGAACTGAACCAACTCCTGCGTCATCGACACCAGCTCGGCCCGGCCGGCACCCTCCGCGACCGCAGTCGCGACATCCTCGGCAGCGCACCGCAACGCGAACAGCCGATCGATCAGTTCGCCTGCCTCGACGCCGCTGAGCACCACCGAATCGGCCGGGAGCTGGCTCGCGCCGGCCAGCGACCGCTGCTCGTAGGCCCGCTGGCGGCAGGACTGCCGACAGTACTTACGCCGACGACCGGTACCCGAATCAGCGACCTCGCGCCCACACCACGCGCAGGCGACGCGCTCGCGTCGGCGCCTGCTGGACACCGGTCGGTCATCGACGGCGGAGTCGGCGGTTGTCATGAGGCGACCGTACCGCCCGGACGCTCGACCGACCGGCGGCCATGCCCGAGGTGCGTGAAATTCCGGGAACAAATAATCGCGGGTAGACTGTTGAGGTTGTCCGGAGCCCTGGTGTATCACGCACCGCTCGGGCATCCAGCTCGCGGCGTATCCGCCGCGTGAGTCGAGTGTCGAAGGGAATCATCAATGGCAGATCGAGTTCTTCGCGGCAGCCGTCTCGGAGCGGTCAGCTACGAGACCGATCGCGACCACGACCTGGCGCCGCGCCGCATCGTGCAGTACCGGACCGACAACGGCGAGATCTTCGACGTCCCGTTCGCCGACGAAGCCGAAATCCCGTCGACCTGGCCGTGCAAGAACGGCATGGAAGGCACCCTGCTCGAGGGCGCGGAGCCCGAAGAGAAGAAGGTCAAGCCGCCGCGCACGCACTGGGACATGCTGCTGGAGCGGCGCTCCGAGGAGGAGCTCGAAGAGCTTCTGAACGAGCGCTTGGAGTTGCTGAAGCAGCGTCGTCGGGGTCACTGACCAACAGACGAACTACACAGAATCCGCGCCACTTCTGCAGATCCGCGCCGGCTACAACCGGCGCGGATCCACGAAAGCGGCGCGGATTTTGCGTTTGCGTGGAATCAGCGGATCTTGGCGGCGCGGCCCTGCAGCCGGGCGACTCGATGCGCCATGCCCCACCGGCCGACCTTGACGAAGGCCTCCTGGAAGATGCCGCCGCTCATCTTGGATTCGCCGTATTCGCGCTCGGTGAAGGTGATCGGCACTTCGGCGACGGTGAATCCGGCGAGCATGGTGCGCCAGGCCAGGTCGATCTGGAAGCAGTAGCCGTGCGATTCGACCGACCCCAGATCGATCTTCTCGAGCACGGCACGCCGGTAGGCGCGGTAGCCACCGGTGATGTCGTGGAACTTCACGCCGAGCGCCAGCCGCGAGTAGATATTGCCGCCGCGGGAGATGAACTGCCGATGCCACGGCCAGTTCACCACCGAGCCGCCGGGGATGTACCGAGACCCGGCGACCATGTCGGCGCCGGAGTTGATGCGGTCGAGTAGTCGGTGCAGCTGCTCGGGAGCATGCGAACCGTCGGCATCCATCTCGATGAACACGGTGTACTCGCGAGCCAGGCCCCACTCGAAGCCGGCGAGGTAGGCGCCGCCCAGACCGTTCTTCTCGGTCCGGTGCAGCACGAAGATGCGCTTGTCAGAGTCGTCGACGGCCAGCTGGTCGGCCAACGGGCCGGTTCCGTCCGGGCTGTTGTCGTCGACCACGAGGACGTGCGCGGCGGGCATCGCGGCATGCAGCCGACCGATGATGAGCGGCAGATTCTCCAGCTCGTTGTACGTCGGAATGATGACGAGCGCGCCCTCCCCCGATGGGCCGACAACGCTAGTGGCTTCCGTTGTCATCGGTGTCCCGAGCTCCTCTCGCATCTACCCGGGCACCGCGGTCACGCCGGCGGCCGGTGATCAACTCATTGAACCTAGTACGTGGCACCATCACGACCAAAAGCCCGACAATCGTCGCGATCACCGCAAGATACAGCGGAATCGCCCCCAATCGGGTGGCGATCGTCTTGTCGCTGTGCAGCGGCATGCGGGCGACCAGGAATCCCGGCTCGAAGATGCCGGTCCGGGACACTACGGTGCCGTTCGGCCGCACGATCGCCGACACGCCGCTGGTAGCGGCCACCACGACGGTTCGACCGTGTTCGACGGCCCGCACCTGCGACATGGCCAGCTGCTGATAAGTCATCTGGGTGCGGCCGAAGGTGGCATTGTTCGATGGCACCGCCAGAATCTGCGCTCCATTGCGCACCGACTTCTCGGCCGACCGGTCGAACGCGACCTCCCAACAGGTCGATACGCCGACCGTCGTCCAGGTGCCGCCGCTGTTGATCTTCAGCACGCCCGGCCCGGAGCCCGGGTGGAAGTTGCCCGCCATGTCGGCATAGGAGGAGAACAGCCGGAAGAAGCTGCGCCACGGCAGGTACTCGCCGAACGGCTGGATAATCCGCTTGTCGTATCGCCCCGGACCCGGTCCGACGGTCGCATCCGCCGGCTGGCCGGCATTCGGATCCCACACCAGCATCGAGTTCGTCTCGTGCGTGTTGCCGGTATCCGGATCCTGGTTCTCCAGCACGGTGCCGATGACGATCGGCACGCCCGCGCTGCGTGCCAACGAGTCGAGCATCTGCGACGCGTCCAGGTTGATCGTCGGGTCGATGTCGGACGAATCCTCTGGCCACAGAATGAAATCGGGCCGCGGCACGCTGCCCGCATGGACGGCGTCGATCAGTGCCCGCGTCTCGTTGATGTGATTGTTCAGGACGGCCTCGCGCTGGGCGTTGAAGTCCAGCCCCAGACGCGGCACATTCCCCTGAATCGCGGCGATGGTGATGCTGTCGCGAGAGGTGTTGTGCGCGTTCACCGATGGCCACGTGGCAGCCGCGGCGATCGGCGCGATGATAATTGCCGCTCCGGCCGCGGCCAGCACCCGCACCGACCGTAGGCTGCTGCGGTCGCGGTATCCGTCGGCGATCAGCAGCGCGATTCCCGCGCCGATCACGGCCACCGCGAACGACACCAGCGGCACTCCCCCGAGCGCCGCCAGCGACAGCAGAGGGCTGCCGATCTGGCCGAATCCGGTCCGGCCCCAAGGGAATCCGCCGAACGGGAACGACGAGCGCGCCCACTCGATACTCACCCAGGCCAGCGCGAACCAGAGCGCCCGCGCCGGAAACCTCATCAGGACGACCGCGATGAGTCCGAACAGCGCCGTGTACCCGGCCAGTACGACCGACAGCGCGATCCACGGCAGCGGCCCGACGTAGACGCCGATCCAGGGCAGCAGTGGCAGATAGAACGCCAGCCCGAAGGCGAAGCCGCACCAGGCGCCCGATCGCAGCCGCAGGCCGGGTTCGCTCAGCGCACCGCACAGCAGCGCCAACGACACGATCCCGAAGAACCAGAGGTTGCGCGGCGGGAACGAGGCCCACATGGCGATGCCGCCTGCGACCGACATTCCCGTGCGCAGCAGATAACGCCGATCGGTGACGGTGCGGACGGTCGCGGCCACGACGCGGTCGTAACGCTCAGCCAGGCTCATGCGCCTACTCGCTTCGCTCGCTGGCGCCCACTCATGCGCCGGCCTCGTACACCGTCGTTCCGTCGAGCACCGTGCGGACGCAGGCGGGCAGGGCGGCACCGGGCTCCAGATCGGGCAACGCCGGGACCCGCGACCGCGGATCGGTCGACCAGCGCTGGACGCGCGAGTTGCCGGCGGCGACGACCAGCCGGTCGACCTCCCACACCGCGAACGTCGCGGGCGCCCCTGGCACCAGGGTGCCGATCTCGCCGTCGCGCGACCCCGCGGCTCGCCAGCCGCCGCGAGTGGCGGCCGCGAAGGCCGCTCGCGGCGAGACCCGGCTGGCCTCGGTGTGATGATGGGCGGCCGCCTGCACGGACTCCCATGGCCGCAGCGGCGTCACCGGCGAGTCCGACCCGAAGGCCAGGCCCACGCCGGCTCGGGCCAGCTGCGCAAAGTTGTTTAGCCCCAAGGCTCGTTCGCCGCCGAGCCGCGTCCCGTACATCCCGTCGGGCCCGCCCCACAGGGCGTCGAACAGCGGCTGCATGCTCGCGACGACCCCGAGTCCGGCGAGCGCCTCGGCCTGCTCCGCGGTCACCATCTCCGCATGCTCGATCCGGTGCGCGCGCCGGACGACGGCGTCGCGGCCCAGCTCGTCGGCCACCGCGACCAGCGCATCCGTGACCGCCGTGACCGCCGCGTCGCCGATCGCATGGAACCCGGCCTGAATGCCGGCCGCGGTGCAGGCCAGCAGATGCGCACGGACCCGGTCGGCGTCCAGGTAGGCGACGCCGCGGCCGGGCCTGTCCGCATAGGGTTCGCGCAGCCAGGCGGTGTGCGAACCGAGCGAGCCGTCGATGAACAGATCGCCGCCGAGCGCGTCGGCGCCGGCCGAGGCCAGCAATGCGGTCGCGGCATCGGCATCGGTGACCGCCTCGCCCCAGTAGCGGCGGATCATCAGCGGGGTGTCGAGATCGGCCAGCGCCCGGAAATCATCGAGGCCGCCGATATCGGGGCCGCCGTTCTCGTGCACGGCGACGATCCCGTTGGCGAGGGCTTGCCGACAGGCCGCAGCCTGGGCGGCCTGCCGGGCCACAGGGTCCAGCAGACCGCGCGCGGCCGCGCGCACGGCGTGATGCGCGTCCGCGGTCAGTGGGCGGTCCGGGTCGAATCCTGTTGCTGCGGAAAGCTCCGGGCAGCGGCTGCGCAGGGCGGTCGATGCCGCAGCGGAATGTTCATCGATCCGAACCACGTATGCCGGCCGCGAACCCACCGCGGCGTCGACATCGGCGGTGGTCAGCGGGCCGCGCTCGGACCACTGCGCATCGTCCCAGCCGCGCGCCCAGATCAACGCGTCCGGAGCCAAGGCCTGCGCGTGGTCCGCGAGTGCTCGCAACACTTCGTCCCGGCTACCGGCGCCGCACAGATCCAGGCCGGACGAGGCCAGCCCGGTCGTCGTCAGGTGGACATGGGGATCAACGAACGCCGGCGCGACGAAGCGGCCGGCCAGGTCGGTCTCGCGGGCGCTGGGGTGCAGGGCCCGGGCGACGTCGTCGGTACCGATCCAGGACACCACGCCGTCGGTGATGGCGATCGCCGTCGCGTCCGGGTTAGTGGGCGAATAGACGTATCCGCCGGTGAGTAGTTCGGTATCCACGGGGAACCAGTCTGCCTTGCCCCGCTTCGGCGAAGCCGCAGGGTGTGCACGGATCGGCCGGGCAGCCGGAGATGTCGGGTATCAGTCGAGCGCGCGCCGCGGGGCGGCTGTGCCCCAGCCCCCGCTGGTCGACGTGGTGACGACCTCGCCCTCGACGACGGTCGCCTCGCAGTTCGTGCAACCGGCGGTGAAGGCGCCGGCTCGGTCGAGCACGGTCATCGCCTTGCGGGTGCCGAGCGCGACCAGTGCCATTCGCGCGAGTGCGCGCACCGGCTTGATCAGCAGCAGGATGCCCAGCGCCGTCGTCACCAGGCCGGGCACGATCAGCAGCCCCGTCGACAACGCCAGCAACACCGCGTCCGCCGCCGGGCGGGCTGCATCGACCTCCCCGCGGGCTGCCTGCGCGAGCTCGCGGAACACCTTGACACCTCGGCGGCGCAGCAGCCAGAAGCTGATCGCCATCGTCGCCAGGGTCGCGACCAGCGCCCACAGGATGCCCACCGCATACGTGAGCCCCACGAACGCGGCGATCTCGATCGCCACGTACCCGAGGAATACCAGTCGCTTCATTTGCTACCGCCTGTTCGTTGTACTGATCCATCAACGAACGAAACCTCGCGCGGGATCCCGACTCCGACGAAGATGATCGGACTCACAGATTCCCTCGATTGCCGTACTGCCACTCTTCGTTCATATGCCGCTATCGCCGCCGTAGCAACCGTTACACGCCCGTGTCCTGCGGTTGTCGGTGGATAGGTCCCAAAATCTCAGCGGTTACTCAGCCTTCGCCCCGGTTTCCGGGACTCCGGTTCGTCAGGATTCCAGATCGCCTTCGGTCTCCAGGAACGCCTGTTTGAGGGCGTTGAGGGTGTTCGCGTCCGGCTCGGCCCACATGTCGCGCTCGGCGGCCTCCAGTAGGCGCTCGGCGATGCCGTGCAGGGCCCACGGGTTCGATTCGCGCATGAACTCGCGATTCTCGGCATCCAGGACGTAGCTCTGCGCCAGCTGCTCGTACATCCAGTCCGCAACGACGTTGGTGGTCGCGTCATAGCCGAACAGGTAGTCGACGGTGGCGGCCATCTCGAAGGCGCCCTTGTAACCGTGCCGGCGCATCGCCGCCAGCCAGCGCGGGTTGACCACGCGCGCCCGGAACACCCGCGCGGTCTCCTCGGAGAGCGTGCGCGTGCGGACTGCGTCCGGAGTGGTAGAGTCGCCGATGTAGGCCTCCGGATCCGACCCCGTCAGCGCGCGCACGGTTGCGACCATGCCGCCGTGGTACTGGAAATAGTCGTCCGAGTCGGCGATGTCATGCTCGCGGGTGTCGGTGTTCTTGGCCGCCACCGCGATGCGGCGGTACGCCGACCGCATCTGGTCGACGGCCGGCTCGCCGTTGATGCCTCGGCCGTACGCGTACCCGCCCCAGGTGGTGTACACCTCGGCGAGATCCGCATCGCTGCGCCACTCCTTGCTGTCGATGAGCTGCAGCAGCCCGGCGCCATAGGTCCCCGGCTTGGAGCCGAACACCCGCGTCGCGGCGCGCTGCGCGTCGCCGTGGTCGGCGACGTCGGCACGGGTATGCGCCGCAACGAAGTTCATGTCGTCCGGCTCGTCGAGCGCCGCGACCATCCGGACGGCATCATCGAGCATCGACAGCACATGCGGGAACGCGTCACGGAAGAAGCCGGAGATGCGGATGGTCACGTCGATGCGCGGACGGCCCAACTCCTCGAGCCCGATCACCTCCAGCCCGGTGACGCGGCGCGACGCCTCGTCCCATACCGGCGAAACACCAAGCAGAGCAAGAACTTCGGCGATGTCGTCGCCGGACGTGCGCATCGCGCTGGTGCCCCACACCGACAGGCCGACCGACGGCGGGTAGGCGCCGTCATGATCGGTCCGGTATCGCTCCACCAACGAGTCGGCCATCGCCCGACCGGTTTCCCACGCCAGGCGCGACGGGATCGCCTTCGGGTCGACCGAATAGAAGTTGCGGCCGGTCGGCAGCACGTTGATCAGCCCGCGCAGCGGCGACCCACTGGGACCGGCCGGAATGAAGCCGCCGTCGAGCGCGTGCAGCACCCGGGCGATCTCCTGATCGGTGCCGCGCAGCCGCGGAATCACCTCGGTCGCGGCGAATTCCAGAACCTGCCGCGCCTGGGGGTTGTCGGTCAACCCGCCGGCCTTCGCGGCATCCCAGCCGGTTGCCTGCAGGGCCGTCAGCAGTTCACGCGCCTGCGCCTCGACCGCATCGACGCGCTCCTTGGCCTCGTCACCGGATTCGCTGAGCCCCAGAGCTTCCCGCAGGCCCGGCAGATGCACGTTGCCAGCCCAGACCTGGCGGGCCCGGAGCATCGCCAGCACCAGATCCAACTCGACCTCGGCGTCCGGGGACTGGCCGAGGATGTGCAGGCCGTCACGGATCTGCACGTCCTTGATCTCGCAGAGCCAGCCGTCGACGTGCAGCAGCATGTCGTCGAAGACCTCTTCGTCCGGGCGCTCGGCAAGCCCCAGATCGTGATCCATCTTCGCGGCCGTGAGCAGCGTCCAGATCTGCTGCCGGATGGCCGGCAGTTTCGCCGGATCCAGCGCCGACACGTTGGCGTGCTCATCGAGCAGTTGTTCCAGACGCGCTATGTCGCCGTAGGTTTCGGCACGCGCCATCGGCGGGACGAGATGGTCGACCAGCGTCGCATGCGCGCGGCGTTTGGCCTGCGTGCCCTCGCCCGGATCGTTGACCAGGAACGGATAGATCATCGGAAGATCGCCGAGGGCGGCATCGGTGCCGCAGGCCGCCGACATGCCGAGCGTCTTGCCTGGCAGCCACTCCAGATTGCCGTGCTTGCCGAGGTGGACGATCGCGTCGGCGCCGAACCCGCCGGTGCCGTCGGCACCCGCGGGCGCCGCGACCCAGTGGTAGCTGCCGAGATAGTGGTGCGACGGCGGCAGGTCCGGATCGTGGTAGATCGCAACCGGGTTCTCGCCGAACCCGCGCGGCGGCTGCACCATCAGCAACACGTTGCCGAATCGCATTGCCGCGATGACGATGTCGCCCTCGGGATTGGCCGACTTGTCGACGAACAATTCGCCCGGCGCCGCGCCCCAATGCTCGGTCATGTCGCTGCGCAGACTCTCCGGCAGCGTGTCGAACCAGGTCCGATAGTCGGCAGCCGCGAGCCGGATGGGATTGGCGGCCAGCACTTCCTCGGTGAGCCAGTCCTGGTCCTGACCGCCGGCATCGATGAGCGCGTGGATGAGGGCATCCGAATCGTTCTCGGCCATACCGGGAATCGGTGTCGACCCCAGGTCGTAGCCCGCGGCCTGCAGCTCGTTCAGCAGCCGCAGCAGACTGGCCGGGGTGTCGAGACCGACGGCGTTGCCGATCCGCGCATGCTTGGTCGGATAGGCCGACAGCATGATCGCCACTCGACGGTCCTTCGGCGCGAGATGCCGAAGCCGCCCGTGCCGCACCGCGATTCCCGCCACCCGCGCACACCGCTCGGCGTCGGCGACATAGCGCGGCAGACCGTCGGCGTCGATCTCCTTGAACGAGAACGGCACCGTGATGATCCGGCCATCGAACTCCGGCACCGCCACCTGCGTCGCCACATCGAGCGGGCTCAGACCGTCGTCGTTGGCGTCCCACTGCTCGCGACTCGACGTCAGGCACAGGCCCTGCAGGATCGGGATATCCAGGGCGGCAAGGCGTTCGACATCCCATGCCTCGTCGTCGCCGCCGGCACCCGCGGTCGCCGGGGTGGTCCCGCCCGCGGCCAACACGGTCACCACGAGCGCGTCGGCCGTCGCCAGCGTCGCCAGCAGCTCGTCCGGCGCCGTTCGCAGCGAGGCGCAGAAGATCGGCAGGGCCGAGGCGCCCGCGGATTCGATTGCCACGCAGAGCGCCCGGACGTAGTCAGTATTGCCGGCGAGCTGCTGTGCGCGATAGAACAGCACGCCGATCACCGGACGATCGGCCGCGATCGGCGCCGCCAGACCGTCGGCGATCCCCCACTGCGGTGTCATGGTCGGCTCGTCGAACGATTCGCCGGTCAGCAGCACGGTGTCGGACAGGAAGGCGTGCAGGTTCTTGAGATTCTCCGTACCGCCCTGGGCGAGATAGTTGTGCGCCTGCGCCGCGATGCCGCCCGGCACCGACGACAACGACATCAGCTCCGGGTCGGGTACCTGCTCGCCTGAGAGGAACACGGTCGGCAGACCGGCCGCGATCACGGCGTCGATCCCCTCTTCCCAGGCACGACGGCCGCCCAGGATCCGCACCACCACGACGCCGGCGCCGTCGAGGAGTGCCGGGAGGTCCTCCGACAGTAGGAGCCGGGCCGGGTTCTCCAGCCGGTAGTTCGCGCCGCTGGCCTGGGCGGTCAGCAGGTCGGTGTCGGAGGTGGAGAGGAGGACGATCGGTCCGGTAGTGACGTCGCTCAACGCGAATTTCCTTCCCTACCGGGAGGCGCGCCCGGCGTCGGTGGTGAACACGCGAGGTCTGACTCAACAGCCCATGTCGTCTTCTCAGGGCGTCTTACAGTGGCGCGACCGTCCCGGATTTTCACCGGATTCCCTGCGTGTTCGTGTCGTGGCCACCCTATCGGGCAGCGACGCGACGGCGGTCGCCGGCAAGTATTCCTTGACAGGCATATTCCGGTGCTGGAATATAAGCAGGTGACCGATCAGATGTGGACCGCGATGGGCGATCGCACGCGCCGACGGATCCTCGACCACTTGCGGCTCCAACCGTGCGCCGTCGGCGAGCTGGCGCAGCGCCTGGAGATCGCGCAGCCGCAGGCGTCCAAGCATCTACGCGTGCTGCGGGAAGCACATCTGGTGCAGGTGCGCACGGAGGCGCAGCGGCGGATCTACGCCATCGATCCGGACGGGCTCATCGGGCTCGACGAATGGCTGGCCCCCTATCGCCAGCTCTGGAATGACCGCCTCGACGCCTTGGGGCGCCATCTCGACGCGACGACGACCGACACGACCACCCCGAAGGAGCACCACTCATGACTGAATCGATTCGCGACAAGGGCACATACATCACGGTCGACGGTCGCCCGGCCGTTCGCTTCATCCGCCGCTATTCCCATAGCCAGCAACGTGTTTGGGAGGCGATCACCGATCCCGAGCAGCTGTCGACCTGGTACCCCGCGACGGTGAGCTACGAACCACGCGTGGGCGGCACGATCCGATTCGTCGAGGATCAATATTCGATGGACCTGACCGGGACCGTGCTCGCCTACGACCCGCCTGCCACGTTCGCCTTCACCTGGGGCGAGAACGAGGTCCGGCTCGCCGTCGAAGCCGATGGTCCGGAGGCCGCGATTCTGACCCTGATCGACGTGCTCGACGCCGAGAACAGCGCCGCGCGCAACGCCGCCGGCTGGGATGTCTGCCTGCGCGAGCTGGACAACGTCGTGCACGCGCACGCGATCCCGACCGCCGGGCCGCACGCCGACGACGCGGAGCCCTGGCAGCCGATCTACGAGTCCTACATCGCCGACGGCCTGCCGCACGGCGCGCCCGTGCCCGACCTGGGGACCTAGTCTGGAGAAGTGACTGATGACCAGGCCGGCCGACCGGCCGCCGACCGGTGCCCCGGCGTGCGGACGCCGCACTCGGCCCGCGACGGCGCGCTGGCGCGGGTCCGAGTCCCCGGCGGCGTGGTCACCGCCGCCCAGCTCACCGAGCTCTCGCACGTCGCCACGGAGTTCGGTGACGGTCATCTCGAACTCACCTCTCGCGCAAACATCCAGATTCGCGGAATCGCGGACGTGCACGCCGTCTCGGGCCGGCTGTCCGCAGCGGGACTGGTGCCCCCGACGCATGAACAGGTCCGCAACATCGCAGCATCGCCTCAGTCGGGCCGGATCGGCGGCAATGCCGATGTGCGCGAGCACGTTTCCCGCCTGGACCGCGAGCTCCAGATGCGGCCGGGCCTGGAGCGCCTGTCCGGCCGCTTCCTGTTCGGCCTCGACGACGGTCGCGGCGATGTACTTGCCCTGCAACCGGATTCGGCGGCGGTGTGGCATTCGGCCGACCGCGCCGAGCTCATCCTGGGCGGGATCGCGACCGGGCGCTTCGCGCACACCGACGATGTCGTCTCCGCGATTCTCGATGCCGCCGAGGCATTCCTGGCCGCCGCCGACGGTCGATGGCGGATGCGCGATCTCGACCACGCCACGCTCGAGCACGTGATTGGGCAACTGCCGGGAACATCGGGATCCGGGGAATCCGTTGTTTATCACCGGGTCCCGCGGATCGGGTGGCTCGAACAGTCCGACGGCACCGTGATGCTGGGCGGCGTCGTCGCGCACGGCCGGATCACCGCACAGCTCGCCGAATTCCTCGGCGCCGTCGGCACCGACATCGTCATCACGCCGGATCGGGAAATTCTCATCACCGACCTGTCCGAGGGCGTCGCCGACACCGTGTTGCGGGTGCTCGCGCCGATGGGCCTGATCTTCGACGCCAACTCGCCGTGGACGCATATCAGCTGCTGCGTGGGCGCGCCCGGGTGCGCGAAGGCCACCGCGGATGTCCGCACTCTGGCGGCGCAGCGCGTGCACAGCCTGGCCGGCGACGCCGAACCCGTTGCCGCGCGCGAACATTGGGTCGGCTGCGATCGGGCTTGCGGGTCTCCCGCCGGTACGCACACGCTGATCATCGCCACCCCGGACGAACTCGTCACGGTGTCGAAATAGTGCCCGCCGCATCGATGGCCGCCCATCGTGCAGCGATCCGGCTGTCGTGCAGGCGATCGATCAGCTGCACGATCACCGATCCTGAGCATCGCCGCCGGTCGCCTGACGTACGGTCGATCCCATGGATCTGACGACCGCCACCAAGATCACGCTGCTTGCCGCGGGGTTGATCTTCCTGCTGGCGTTGATTCTCGGAATCTGGAAGTACCGCGAGATGTCTGTCAACGACGACCACCTTGCGCATCCGTATGTCGATATCGCCCACCGGGCAGCGCTGCTGTACTCGTTCGCCACGCTGCTGATCGCGGTCTTCGTGCAGCTGAGCGGCTGGGCCGATTGGGTGAACCTCACGGCGGCAATGGTTCTGGTGTTCTTCTTCGTCGCGGCGATCGCCAGCTACATCGCGCACGGCCTGCGGCGCGACACCACCAACCAGTTCGAGCATGCCGACGCGGCACTGCACGCGTCGATGGCGGCATTGATCATCGGCGAGGTCGGCGGCTTCGCCGTGCTGCTCGCCGGCTTCATCGACGGCCAGTTCGGGTAGTCACCGATGACCGTCGATCCCACGCTCCCCGACTACCTCGCACCCGACTGGGAACGGTCGGCGCTGGTGTTGATAGATGTCCAGAACGACTTCGTCGACGGCGCGACGCCCGTTCCCGGTACTGCCGACAAGATCGACGCGATGGCCCACCTGGCGGAAAGGTTCCGCACACACGGCCGGCCGGTCGTGCACATCGTGCGGCTGTACCCGCCGGGCGGCAGCGACGTCGACCCGCCCCGGCGCGCTGCCGTCGAAGCCGGTGATCACGTCGTCGCCCCCGGCTCGCCCGGTTCTCAGATCCCGGCCCGGCTGCTGCCCGCCGGGATCGCCATCGATCTCGACACGGGCACCCTGCTCACGGGTGCCGCTCAGCCGATCGGCGCCGACGAGTTCGTGCTGTTCAAGCCGCGCTGGTCGGCGTTCCATCGCACCCGCCTGCACGACCTGCTGCAACAACGAAACATCACCACGGTGGTCGTCGCGGGATGCAACCTGCCCAACTGCCCGCGCGCCACCCTGTTCGACGCCTCCGAGCGGGACTACCGGACGGTGCTCGTCACGGATGCCACCTCCCAGACCAACGACTCCCGCCTGCACGACCTAGCACTGATCGGCGTGCAGCTGCGCACCACCGCAGAGGTCTTCGGCGACTGACGACTGGCTATTGTCGACGGTTGTGTACGACTACATCCGCGACGGCGCCGAGATCTACCGGCGCTCGTTCGCGACGATCCGTGCCGAGGCCGACCTCGCCGGTCTGCCGGAATCGGTGCGGTCGGCCGCGGTGCGGATGATCCACGCCAGCGGCCAGGTCGACCTTGTCGCCGATATTCGCGCCAGCGATGCCGCCGTGACGGCCGGCCGGGCCGCGCTCGAGGCCGGCGCCCGCATCCTGTGCGACGCGAACATGGTCGCCGCCGGCGTCACCCGGACCCGCCTCCCCGCCGACAACGAGGTGCACTGCTTCCTCCGGGACGCGCGAACACCCGAGTTGGCGGCGCAGATCGGCAACACCAGGACCGCCGCCGCCGTGGAGCTGTGGCTGCCGCTGCTCGACGGCGCCGTCGTCGCCATCGGCAACGCACCCACCGCCCTCTTCCATCTTCTCGACCTGATCGACCAGGGCGCACCCCGTCCCGCGGTCATCGTGGGCGCGCCGGTCGGATTCATCGGCGCCGCCGAATCCTGTGCGGCACTTGCCGAACGCACGGACGTCGAGTTCCTGACCGTCCTCGGCCGCCGCGGCGGATCCGCCATCACCGCAGCAGCCGTCAATGCGATCGCGAGTGCGCAGGAATGAGCGAAACGAACACCGCATCCGGCAAGCTCTGGGGCGTCGGCCTCGGCCCCGGCGACAGCGAGCTGGTCACCGTCAAGGCCGCGGCCGCCATCGGCCGCGCCGACGTGGTCGCGTATCACTGCGCCCGGCACGGACGGTCGATCGCCCGCTCCGTCGCCGAACCGTATCTGCGCGAGGGCCAGATCGAAGAGCGGCTGATGTATCCGATCACCACCGAGACGACGAGTCACCCCGGCGGATATCGCGGTGCGCTCAACGACTTCTACGCCGAGTCGGCCGAACTGCTGGCCGAACATCTGCGCGCCGGGCGCGACGTGGCGCTGCTCGCCGAGGGCGATCCGCTCTTCTACAGCTCGTATATGCACATGCACAAGCGGCTGCACGATGAGTTCGACGCCGAGATCATTCCCGGCGTCACCTCGGTGAGCGCCTCGGCCGCGGCCGTCGGTGTGCCGCTGGTGGAGGCCGACGAGGTCCTCACCGTGCTGCCCGGCACCCTGCCCCGCACCGAACTCGCGCACCGGCTGCGGTCGGCCGACGCCGCCGCGATCATGAAACTCGGCCGCACCTTCACCGATGTGCTTGCGGCGCTGGAAGACTCCGGACGTCTCGACGACGCCTGGTATGTCGAGCGGGCATCGACCGGTGCCCAACGGGTGCTGCCGGTCAGGGAGGTCGACCCGACGACGGTCCCCTACTTCTCGATGGTCGTCGTGCCCGGGCCGCTCAACAATCCCGCAGCCCAACCGGATTCGGCCGACCGTGGTGAGGTCGTCGTGGTCGGTCTCGGCCCCGGCGCGGATCGCTGGACCACCCCGGAGGTGAGCGCCGAGCTGGCGCGCGCCACCGACCTGGTCGGCTACAAGACCTACCTCAACCGGGTCGACGTCCGGCCGGGTCAGCAGGTGCACGCCAGCGACAACCAGGTCGAGTCCGAACGCGCCTGCCTCGCATTGGATCTGGCCAAACGCGGCGCCCGGGTCGCGGTCGTGTCCTCCGGCGATCCCGGGGTCTTCGCGATGGCGACGGCCGTCGTCGAGCAGGCCGCCGATCCGCAGTGGCACGACGTGCCCGTGCGCGTGGTTCCCGGAGTCACCGCGGCCAACGCGGTCGCCGCCGCGACCGGCGCGCCGTTGGGCCACGACTACGCCGTGGTCTCGCTGTCGGACCGGCTCAAGGGCTGGGACATCATCGAGAAGCGGATACGCGCGGCCGCCGATGCCGACCTGGTGCTGGCGATCTACAACCCCGGATCGAGCCAACGCACCACTCAGGTAGCGCAGCTCAAAGCGCTCCTGCTGCAGCTGAAGTCGCCGGAGACCGTGGTGATCCAGGGCCGCGACGTAGGGGGTCCCACCGAAACGGTGCGCACCACCACCCTCGGAGAGTTCGACCCGGACACCGTCGACATGCGCACGCTGCTGATCATCGGTTCGAGCACCACTCGAGTTCTGGAACGTCCCGGCGGCGACCTGTCGTTCACGCCGCGCTACTACCGCAGCTGAGCGACCCAACCGACGGCCGCGTCCACCGAATCCACCGCCGCCACTCCGTCGGGCAATGCCGGCCGCCGCACCATGATCACCGGTACACCGGCGTCGCGAGCGGCGGTCAGCTTCGCCGACGTCATCGATCCGCCGCTGTTCTTAGTTACCAGATGATCGACCCCGTACCGGTCGATGAGTTCGCGTTCGCCGGCGACGTCGTAGGGTCCGCGGCTGCGCAGCAGTTCGTGGTGCGGCGGCAGATCCGCCGTCGGCGCATCGACGACGCGGATGAGGAACCAGGTATCGGCCTGTGCGGCAAAGGCTCCGACATCCTGGCGACCCGTCGTCAAGAATGCCCGCCGCGATCGACGGCCGACTTCGGTTGCGGCCGCGCGAATATCGGGGACATCGATCCAACTGTCGCCGGTCTCCGGTTGCCACTGCGGCCGGCGCAGCGCGAGCAGCGGCACACCGGCCTGCGTTGTAGCGGCAGCAGCGTTCCGGGAGATCTGTTGCGCGAACGGGTGCGTCGCATCCACCACCGCGGTCGGGCGATGCTCGGTGAGCCAATCGGTCAGTCCCGGTACTCCGCCGAAACCGCCGATGCGCACCTCCCCGACCGGCAGCGCCGGATCGCGCACCCGACCGGCCAACGACGACACCACCGCCACCCCGGCGTCGACCAACTGCCTCGCCAGCGCCCGGGCCTCCCCGGTGCCGCCCAGGATCAGCACCGGTCCGGTCATGGTTGCCGGAGCTTCGTCATGCGGGCCTTGGAGTACAGATAACTGTCGTCGAATCGCTCGGCCGCCAGCACCCTGCCCACGAAAATCACGGCAGTGCGCGCGATTCCGGCCGTCTCCAGCGTGTTGGCCAGCTCGCCGAGTGAGCACCGCACGATCTGCTGGTTGTCCCGGCTGGCGAACGCCACCGTCGCCGTCGGGCAGTCGGATCCGTAGTGCGGCACCAGCGTCTCGACGATCTGCGACGCCTGGTGCGCGGCGAGATGCAGCGCCAGCGTCACGCCGGTGCGCGCCAGCTCGCCCAGCGATTCGCCGGGCGGCATATCCGTCGACAGCGTCGAGACCCGGGTGATCAGCAGTGACTGTCCAACGGTCGGCACGGTCAGTTCGGTATCCAGCGCCGCCGCGGCGGCGGCGAATGCCGGTACGCCGGGCACGATCTCCACGGGGATCTCCAGCGCAGTCAGGCGCCGATGCTGTTCGGCGACGGCCGAATACAGCGACGGGTCGCCCGAATGCAGCCGGGCGACATCCTTGCCCTCGCGGTGCACCCGGGCAATCGTTTCGATGATGTCGTCGAGCAGCATGTGCCGGGTATCGACCAGCTCCGCACCGTCCGGACAATGTGTCAGCATCTCCGGCGGTACCAGCGAACCCGCGTACAGGCAGACCTGGCACCGGCCCAGGATTTCGGCGCCGCGCAGGGTCAGCAGATCGGCGGCACCGGGTCCGGCGCCGATCACGAATACCGTCACGGCTCCACCGTCCACTGCATGATCGTGCGCCGCGGCTCCCACCCGGACCTTCTACCCAGCGAACCGGCTGTCTCCCACTGGATTCGCTGCAATTCGCCACCGTGCTCCGCATACGCCGCCATGAGGATCGTCTCCGATTCCAGGGTCACGGCATTCGCGACCAGCCGACCGCCTGCGGCCAAACGTTCCAGGCAATCGTCCAGCAGCTCGGCCGTCAGGCCGCCGCCGATGAAGATCCGATCCGGCGCCGGAACCCGCGCAAAGCTCTCCGGCACTGGGCCTTTGATGTCGATCCGGTCGGCGACCCCGTGGTGTTCGGCATTGGCGGCAACGAACTCACGACGTTCCGGATGGGACTCGAACGCGACCGCCCGTCCGCGCGGGTTCGTCCGGAGCCAATCGATTCCGATGCTCCCCGATCCGGCCCCGACATCCCACAGGAGCGTCGGCTCCGCGACCCGGCCCAGCGCCGACACCGTGATCGCCCGCATCGGCTGCTTGGTGATCTGCCCGTCATTGGTGAATCGATCCGGCCGTGGCGTGCCCGCGACATAGGGAACCCATTCGCCGCGCGACCAATCGAAGCCCCCGCTGAACACCACGCCCACGATGTTCAGCGAGCTCGCCGCGTTCCCACGCCAGTCCTGCGCGGTCGACGACTGGATCAGTTCATCGGGGCCGCCGAGATCGTTCAACACCCACATTCTCGAATCGGCGAATCCGCTCTGCCGCAATGCCTCCGCAATCGAACCCGCGGTCGCGGCATCGCGACTGAGGAACAGCATCCGGTCGCCTGCCTTCCGCTGCGCCAGGGTCGGTAGCACCGATTTCTCCAGCAACGATTCAACAGGGGTGCTCACCTGATCCCAGCCCAGCCGGGCACAAGCCAGCGTCACGCTCGATACCGCCGGGATGATCGTCACATGCTCGGCGCCGATCGATTCGATGATCGTGCTGCCGACGCCGTAATACGTCGGATCGCCGCTCGCGAGCACATGGATCTCGCGATCCGCCGAGCCGGCCAGCACCTCGCCGAGATGCTGGGACATCGGGCTGTGCCAGGCGATGAGACCCGCATCGACCTCGGCGTCCAGCAGGTCCAGCTGACGCCGCGAGCCGTAGATCTCGGTGGCGCCCAGCAGCTCCCGCCGCGCCGGACCGCCGAGCCCGTCCCATCCATCGGCGCCGATGCCGACAACTACGACTCTCATCGCGGTAACCGTCGCCAGATCGACTGCGGCACAAGCCGGAACACGAATGACACCAATCCAAGAACGCCCGGTATCCACACGACCCGGCGTCCGCGGCGCAGCGCTTTGACGACGCCGTCCGCGGCCTGGGGTGCGGTGATCGACAGCGGCGCCGGTTTCACGCCGGTCGCCATGAGCTCCTTGGTCATTTGGCCGATGACGAACCCGGGCCGGGCCAGCAGCAGGTCGACGCCGCTGCCATGCAACGCATCCGACAGGCCCGATGCGAAGCCGTCCAGGCCGGCCTTGGTGGAGCCGTAGACATAGTTCGCGCGTCGTACCCTGGCCCCGGCGATGGACGAGAACACCACGATCGACCCGGATCGCTGCGCGCGCATCGCCACCGCCAGCGGGGTCAGCACGCTGATCTGCGCCACATAGTCGGTATGCACGATCTCCAACGCATGCGCGTGATCGGTTTCCGCGCGCGGGCCGTCGCCGAGGATGCCGAACGCGATGACCGCGACGCCGATCGGCCCGTGATCCGCCACGATCTGATCGATGAGCGCCGGATGCGAGTCGGTGTCGTTCGCGTCGAAGTGCACGCAATGCACGGCCGTTGCCCCGGCGTCACGCATTCGCTGTTGCTGGGCGGCCAGGTCGTCGGGCCGGCGGGCCGCGAGGACGACCGTGCGGCCGTTCGCGATTCGCGCGGCCACCTCGACACCGATCTCGCTGCGGCCGCCGAACAGCACGATGGAGCCGTCGCCGTCGAGCCCACTTGCACGCCTACTCACCGGCTCAGTATCCCATCGGCGGTTCGTGAGCCCGGCCGGTGCTCGTAGGCTGCACCTATGCTGACCCCAGCCATCCTGTCCGATGCCGGGCTCGACTTCGTCACCGAGCGTCATCTGGCGACTCTGGCCACCGCGCGAGCCGACGGCACCCCGCATTCGGTTCCGGTCGGATTCACCTTCGATGCGCAGCACGGCCTGGTCCGCATCATCACCTCCGACGGCAATCAGAAGGTTCGCAACGTCGAACGGTCCGGTTATGCCGCGGTGACCCAGCTCGACGGCGCCCGCTGGCTGACGCTGGAGGGACCGGCGACGGTCCTGCGTGAACCCTCCGATGTGCGCGAGGCCGAGGCCCGCTACACGCAGCGCTATCGCCCGCCCAGGGAGAACCCGCGGCGGGTCGTCATCGTCGTCACCGTGCAGCGCACCCTCGGCACGGCCGAGTTCCGCGCCGGTTAGCTAGCCCGCCTGCGTCAGCCCGTGCTGGGTGTTGTTGACCGACTCGCAGCCATCGGCGGTGACGATCACGATGTCCTCGATGCGGGCGCCCCACCCGCCCGGGAAGTAGATCCCGGGCTCGATGCTGAACGCCATCCCCTCGCGCAGCACCAGGTCATTGCCGGCCACGATGTACGGCTCCTCGTGCACGGACAGTCCGATCCCGTGCCCGGTGCGATGCACGAATGCGTCGGCCAGGCCCGCAGCGGCCAGCACGTCGCGCGCCGCCGCGTCGATCGATTCCGCGGTGGCTCCGGGACGCACCGCGTCGACGGCCGCCTGCTGTGCCTGCCGCAGGACCTCGATCTTGTGGGCGGCCTGCCCGTCGACGTCGCCCACGACGTAGGTTCGGGTGCAGTCGGAGTTGTAGCCCGGCGCCACCGGACCGCCGATATCGACGACGACGATGTCGCCGTCCTCGATGACTCGATCGGAGACCTCGTGGTGCGGATCGGCGCCGTTCGGACCTGATCCCACGATGATGAACTCAGCCCGGGTGTGTCCGGCCGCCAGCATGGCCGACTCGATATCGGCCGCGATCTCGCCCTCGGTCCGTCCGGCTTTCAACCAGCCCGGCACCTGTCGATGCACCGCGTCGATCGCGGCACCGGCCCGTCGCAACGCCTCGATCTCGCTGGCATCCTTGATCATTCGCAGCTCGCGCAGCACCCCGGTCGCGAGCTCCAGCCGGATGCCGAGCCGATCGCCCAGCGGCACACTGTGCAGCGCCGGCATCGCATCGCTCACGCCGACGCGGGCCGCCCCGTCGCCGAGCGCCTCGACGATCATCCCGTACGTATCGTCGCCGTCGACCCAATCACGGATGGGCACCCCGATCTCCGTCAGCGCCGAATCACGCAGCGCGGCCAACTCCATGCGCGGCGCGACCACCGCCGGATCGCCCTCCGCCGGAATCACCAGCGCGCTGATCCGCTCGAACGTATCAATGTGCGCCCCAACGAGATACCGCAGATCCGGGCCCGGCGTCACCACGATGCCGGACAGCCCGGCCGCCGCGGCCAGCGCGGCCGCACGCGCCACCCGGTCGGCGTATACCGATGCCGGAAAGCGTTGCGGCGAGCTGGGCGACGGGCGATCATCAGGCGCGGTCATCGTCCCAACATATCGCGGCCGACCATTTCGTTGCGGGGGCCCGCTAGCCTGTGCCGTATGACGTCGCCCGCATTCCCGTCCAGCCCGCCGCTCATGCTGATCGACGGTGCCGGACTGTGGTTCCGCGCCTACTTCGCGGTCCCGGACAAGATCACCGCCCCCGACGGCCGGCCCGTCAACGCGGTCCGCGGCTTCGTCGACATGCTCGCCTCGCTGATCGTCCGCGAACGGCCGTCCCGGCTGGTCGTCTGCCTGGATGTGAACTGGCGACCGCACTTTCGCACGGCGCTGATTCCGTCGTACAAGGCGCATCGGGTCGCCGAGGTGGCCACCGACGCGACGAGTGCCGACGTCGAAGAGGTGCCGGACACGCTGACCCCGCAGGTCGACATGATCATGGGCGTCCTGGCGGCCGCCGGAATCGCGACGGCCGGCGCCGACGATTGCGAGGCCGACGATGTGATCGGCACCCTGGCCGACGGCGAAGCCACCCATCCGGTCGTCGTGGTCAGTGGTGACCGGGACCTGCTGCAGGTCGTGGCCGACGACCCGGTCCCCGTGCGCGTCCTCTACGTGGGACGCGGCCTGGCCAAGGCGGAGATGTTCGGCCCGGCCGAGGTTTCCGAAAAGTACGGCGTGCCCGCCGAGCGCGCGGGCACCTCGTACGCCGAGATGGCGATGCTGCGCGGCGACCCGTCCGACGGGCTGCCCGGCGTGGCCGGGGTCGGCGACAAGACCGCCGCCAAACTCATCACCGCGTTCGGCGACCTTGACGGCGTCGAGGCCGCGGCCCGCGACGGCGCGAAGGGCATCACGCCGCGCAACCGGGCTTCGCTCTTGGAGTCGGTGGACTATCTGAAGGCCGCGCGCACAGTCGTTTTCGTGCGCCCGGACGCACCGGTCGAATTCGATCGGGACGATCTGCTACCGGCCGCTCCCGCCGACCGCCCACGGCTCGATGAGATCGCCGCCGAGCTCGGAATCGGCAATTCGATCGGCCGTCTGGGCGAGGCGCTCGGCTGGACCGACTGACGGAGCGCTCGCGGTGTCGCGCTAGTTCTCGGCGACCGGGCGGCCGACCTGGAAATTGCCGTCGCTATTGGTCACCGTGATCGGCACCGTGAAGCTGTTGCCGTTGATCTTGGCGGTGCAGGTGAACGTCGCGTTCTTCTTGGCCTTCTGCCCGGACGGGCAGTTCACGTCGCTGAGCGTCTTGGAATCCACCTGATAGCCCTCGGGCGGTGCCGACGTCAGGATCTTGGTGACCCCGTCCTGCAGACCGCCCTGACTCAGCTTCTTCTGCAGCGCGAAACCCGGCGCGAGAAAAGCGGTGACCGCCAGCGCCACGGCGATGACGGCGATCGCCGCGGCGGCGATCAGCATCATGCGTGGCTTACGATCCGCGGCCGGCTTGACCATCGATGAGAAGGCACCGTCGGTCCCCGTCGGCTGACCGGACTGCTGCGGCGCCTGGCCCGCATGGCCCGGGTCGGTGACGAATGGCTGGTACGGCTGACCCGGCTGGCTGTACGCGCCGGGCTGCGCATACCCCGACGGAGCCGGATAGCCGGGCTGGCTGAGCTGTCCCGACTGTGCGGGCTGGGTGTAACCCGGCTGCGGGAACTGGCCCGACGCGGGCTGACCGTACGGCGTCGGCTGGGAATATTGCCCCGGCTGCGCGTACTGGCCCGGCTGCGGGTGTTGGGCTGGCTGCGGGTACTGGCCCGGCTGCGGGAACCCACCGGTCGGCGGCTGCGGGTATCCGCCCGGCTGGGGATACTGACCGGGCGCCGACTGCGGAAAACTCCCCTGCGGCGGCGCGCCGAACTGACCACTACCGGACTGGCCGGGATTGGGGTCATGGGACTGACCGAACTGTCCCGGCGCGGCCGGGGGCGGGAAATGGCCGGGCGAACTCACCTGTGTCGCATCGGGACCCGCGGCCGTCGGCGGCTGCGATCCGGGTACCCACTGACCTGGACTCGGCTGCTGATTCCAGCCCGACGACTGCCCACCCTGCGATGCATTCGGGTCGGGATTGCCGGGGTTCTCTGGGCCGCTCATCGGTCCTCCACTACTCACTACAGCTGATGGTCGGCAGGCCGATCAGATCGGTTGCCTGATCCGCTGTCCTCGACGCCGACGATACCGGCGTCACTGCATTTCGACGGCGACAACACCCCGGCGAATGGCCGCAATCGCGCGATCGGCGACACCCCGCAACGGGTCGTCTCGGCCGACCGCGCCGCGCAGCTGACCGAGCAGGTCGATCACCTGCCGGCTCCAGCGCACGAAATCCCCGGCGGGCAACGGCTTACCGCGTTCACCGGCGGCCGCAAGAACCTCCGACAGTGACCGCCCGGAAGCCCACGCGTGGATCGCCAATGCGAACCCCGCGTCGGGTTCCCGCGTCGGGGTCACCGACGCGGCGCCCTCGGCGGCCGACAGCTCGCGCCAGAGTTCGAAAGTCTGGGTCAGTACCTCACGCAGTCTCGGATTGGTGGTGATCAATGCCGGTCCGCTGAAGGTGTCCCGGCGCGACTCGTACACCATCGCCGACGCAACCCCGGCAAGGTCTTCCGGGCCGATCCCCTGCCAGACTCCGGCTCGCAGGCACTCGCAGATCAGCAGGTCGCTCTCGCTGTAGATCCGCCGCAGCGTGCGACCGTCCTCGGTCACCGTGAGCGCACCGCCCTCGCCCGGCGCCAGGTATCCGCGATCGGTCAGGATGCGGACCAGCCGGTCGAAACGGTTGGCGAGCGTCGATGTGCGCGCCGACACCGCGGCCTGCAACCTCTCGAGTTCGCGGGCCGCCCGATTGCGTTGCTCGGCAAGGCGGATCAACGAATCATGATGCGACACATCGTGCGCCGGATGATCGCGGAGCACCGCCCGCAACCGGACCAACTCCTCGTCGGTGACCTTGTCGACCGTCTTCGACTGTTTCCCGCGCGGCAGCTCGATCCCCGTCGAACGCAGCGCCGACGCGATGTCCCGACGCCCCTTGCCGGTCCGCCGGTCGACGTTCTTCGCGAGCCGCATGTGCCCCAGAACTTCGGGCGCATTGAGGAAATCGCGGACGCCCACCCGGCCGCACCAGGCGTCGTCGCTGAGAACGAGCGGCTTCGGATCGCGCCGGTCACCGGCCGGCTCCAGCACCACCGCGAGGCCGCGTCGACGCCCGTGCAGAGCGATGACCTGACCTCGCTTGAGCGCCGACAGGTCCTCGACCAGGGTCTCCTGACGGCGTGATCGATTGCGCGACTTGGCCTCACGCTCGCGCTGCCGGATCTCTTCCCGCAGCCGCATGTAGCCGGTGAACCCCGAATAGTCGCCGGTGCCCGGTGCGGCCGGACCCGGGTCGATGCCGTTTCGCTGCGCCTCCTCGCGCAGCCGATCATCGAGATCCTGCAGGGACCGGGTCGCCGACGCGATGCGATTCGCCTGCGTCGCCACCGACCTGTCGGCCTGGAACTGGGCGAACGAGCGGGTCAGCAGTTCACGAGAGCCCTCGAGACCGAGACGCTCGATCAGGTTCACCGCCATGTTGTATTCCGGCGAGAACGAGCTCCGCAACGGGAACGTGCGCGCACCGGCCAGACCCGCGACCGCCCCGGGGTCGAGCCCGTCGGCCCACACGACGACGGCGTGGCCCTCGATGTCGATGCCGCGGCGCCCGGCGCGCCCTGTCAGCTGGGTGTACTCGCCGGCGGTCAGGTCGACATGCGCTTCGCCATTGAACTTGACCAGCCGTTCGAGCACCACCGACCGGGCCGGCATGTTGATCCCGAGAGCCAGTGTCTCCGTGGCGAATACGACCTTCACCAGGCCGCGGACGAACAACTCCTCCACGGCGTGACGGAACGCCGGCAGCAACCCCGCGTGATGAGCGGCGAACCCCCGGCCCAGGCCGGCCCGCCACTCGTCGACGCCGAGGATGTCCCGATCCGCGGGTGACAGCTGGTCGACATACCTGTCGGCGACGGCGAACACCTCGGCGGTCTCGTCCGGTTCCAGCAGCCGCAGGCCCGAATCGAGACACTGCTTGAGCGCGGCGTCGCAGCCCGCCCGCGAGAAGATGAACGAGATCGCCGGCAGCAGCCCGTCGCGGTCGAGCCGGCCGATCAGATCGGGCCGCGACAGCGGCCGGCGGCGGCCGCGATGAGAATGACGATTGCGGTCCCGGCCGGATCGGCGCCGAGCCGGCAGGTCGTCGAGACGCTCGCGCTGCTCCCGCTCGCGGATGTACCGCGACAGCTCCGGATTGACCTCGCGGCGTTTCCCCGCGCCCGGCTGGCGCTGCCGCGGATCGAACAGGTCGAACATCCGCCCGCCGACCATCATGTGCTGCTGCAACGGAATCGGGCGATGCTCATCGAGGACGACGGCGGTGTCGCCACGCACGGTCTGGATCCACGCGCCGAACTCCTCGGCGTTGCTGACCGTCGCGGACAGGCTGACCACCCGCACCGCGGGCGCCAGATGCAGGATCACCTCTTCCCAGACGGCTCCGCGGAACCGGTCGGCCAGGTAGTGCACCTCGTCCATCACCACATGCGAGAGGCCCCGCAGCGCCGGCGAATTGGCGTACAGCATGTTGCGCAGCACTTCGGTGGTCATCACGACGATCGGCGCATCAGAATTGACCGAACTGTCGCCGGTGAGCAGACCCACCTGTTCGGCGCCATGCCGGGCAGCGAGGTCGGAGTACTTCTGATTGCTCAGCGCCTTGATCGGCGTCGTGTAGAAGCATTTGGTGCCGGCCGCAAGCGCCAGGTGCACCGCGAACTCGCCGACGATCGTCTTGCCCGCCCCGGTCGGCGCGCAGACCAGGACGCCGTGGCCGTGCTCCAGCGCCTCGCAGGCACGGACCTGGAAGTCGTCGAGGCCGAAGTCGAGATGCTCGACGAACCGGTCCAGCTCAGACCCCGGCACGACCGTCACAGCGTGTCATCGAACTCTGGAAGCGGCGCCGGATGGACCACCGGGCCCGGTGCGGCGGCCGCCGTCGCACCGACCGACTGCACACGCAGATCCAGCGGCGAGGCCTCATCGTCGGACACATCGCCCCACTGGTGCGCCTCGCGCTTGGCCTTGCGTTTGTCATGGATTCGGGCGAACTGCACGGCGACCTCGAACAGCACCGCCAGCGAGCAGGAGAGCGCGAGCATCGTGAACGGATCCGACCCGGGCGTCACCACCGCGGCGAAGACGAACAGACCGAAGATCAGCCCGCGCCGCCATTTCTTGAGCCGCGCATAGGTCAGGACGCCGATCAGGTTCAGCGCGACCACCAGGAGCGGCAGTTCGAAGCTCACGCCGAAGATGATCAGCAGATGGATCATGAAGCTGAAGTACTTCATACCGTCCAGGGCCGTGACCTGGACGTTCGAGCCGACCGTCAACAGGAAGTGGAAGGCCTTGGCCACCACCAGATAGGCCAGCACGGCGCCGGCGATGAAGAGCACCGATGCCACAAAGACGAATCCGCGCGCGTAGCGCTTCTCGTTCTTGTGCAGGCCCGGCACGATGAACTGCCACAGCTGGTACAGCCAGATCGGGCAGGCCAGCACGACGCCGGCGGTCAGCCCGACCTTGAGGCGGAGCATGAACTGGTCGAACGGCCCGGTGCCGAGCAGCCGGCACTCGCCGTTGGGGGTCAGTGACGCGCGCGCATCGGACGGCAGATCGCAATAAGGCCGGCGCAGCAGCTCGCCCAGCGACTCGATATGCCACAGGCCGTGTGAGTACCAGACGAACCCGACAATCGTGGTCAGGATGATCGCCGCCATCGAAATCAGCAGGCGGGTACGCAGCTCGTAGAGATGCTCGACCAACGACATCGTGCCGTCGGGATTTATGCGCCGCTTACTACGGCGCGGATCAAAGGGGATGCGCACGTTTCAGATGCCGGGCGCCCATGCAGCGACGGCTCCCGGGCTCACGGTCAGGCCGAGCGCTTCTCGGTCTCGGTCGGCGTCTCGACGGCGTCTGCCGCCGGCTCGGACTTCTCGAGCTGCTTGGGGGCGTCGGCGGTATCAGCCGCCTTGCTCTCGTTCTGCATCTCGCGCACCTCGCTCTTGAAGATGCGCAGCGACCGGCCCAGTCCTCGGGCGGCATCGGGAAGCTTCTTCGAACCGAACAGAATCAACGCGACGATCACCACGACGATGATGTGCCACGGCTGGATCGCACCCATTGCCAAAACCCTTCCCTTGAATACATCTCAATGCTAACCGATGTGATCGGTGCTGAGTTATTGCTGCGCGGCCGTATTGCTGTAGAGCTCGAGGGCCGCGGCCGCCCGCGCCTGCACCTGCTCGGCGATGTCGGGCCGATCGACGACCCGGATCCGGCCACCGAACCCGGCGAGGAACCGCACCATCCAGTCGATCGACCCGTAACTCATCTGTGCACGTATCGGCTGGTCAGCTGGGTGATCCTCGATCTGGTCCAGCGGCTCGATCAGGTAGTAGTCGAGCACCCAGAACTCCCTCGGATCGATGTCGACCTGCACCGACGGTACCGCCGGATCGGCATCGAACAGCGCGGTGACCGACGCTTCCGCCTCGACGGCATCCGACGGCACCTGAGCGGGTTCATCGAGCACCTGGACCCGGTCCATGCGGTCGAAGCGGAACAACCGCACGCTCCCCGCCTCCCGCGACCAGGCCTCCAGGTAGCTGTGATCGCCGATCGCGGAGATGCGGATGGGGTCGACCACGCGGTCGCTGACCGTGTCCCGGGTCGCCGAGTAGTACCGCATCGACAGCGCCCGCCCGTCGAGCAGCGCGCCCCGGACCAGCTCGGCCGGACCGTCCGACTCCGCGTCGCCGTCTGCCTCGCCATCACTCGTCGCGGACTGCACCGCGGTCGGAATCAGCCCGCCGACCGCGGCCTCGATCTTCGCGATCGCCGACCGGGCCGCCGACCGGTCGACGACGCCGGGCATGTCCAGCAGCGCTCGCAGGGCCACCAGCATCGGCGCGGCCTCGGCGGCCGTGAGCCGCAGCGGACGGTCGATGCCGGCGGAGAACGTCACCGCGACGCTGTCTTCGGTGAAGGCGAGGTCGATGAGGTCGCCGGGGGTGTAACCGGGCAGCCCACACAGCCAGAGCTGCTCGAGATCCTTCATGATCTGCTTCGAGCTGGTCCCCAGGTCCTGCGCGGCCTGCTCCGCGCTGGCCCCCGGATGGGCCAGGAAGTAGGGCACCATCGCCAGCATCCGGTTCAGTCGTGCTCCGCCGGCGTTCATCGAGCACCCCCGGCCATCGCGGTCAGCGCTTCGACAACGTTGTCGCGCAGCTCTTCCGGCTCCAGCACGACGACGTCCGGTCCCCCGGCCAGCACCTGGCGGGTCATCGCCTCCATCGACCAGATGTCGACGTCGACAACGGTTCCGGCGCGCGCGCCGCGCGTCTCGGCACGTTCCGAATTCGCCATCCGGCGCAACCCGCCGCCCCGTCCCTCGGCGATCCACAGCGTCGCCACGGCGAGCGGCCGCCCGGTATCGCCACGCGTGACCGCGGCGGCGACCAGCTCGCGGAGATTGACCTCCGCCGGCACCTGCACCGACCCCGCATCACCGAACGGCCGAACGGCGCCACCGATTCGCGACAGCCGGAACGTCCGCGGCGCGTTGCGATCCCGGTCGTGCCCGACGAGATACCACCGGCCACCATGGGTCACCACGCCCCACGGTTCGAGCGTCCGCTCGACGTAGGGCTGAGCGCGCCCGGGCCGATGATCGAAATGGATCGGCCGGCCGTCGTTGATGGCGGCGAGGACCGAACCCAGCACCGACTCGGAGCCGAGCCCGCGCGGCGGTGCCGGGCGGATCGGGTCGACCGCCTCCGCCTCCAGCTGGACACCCGCGGCCCGCAATTTCATCAGGGCGCCTTGGGAATTGGCCGTCATCTCCGGCGAATCCCAGAGCGCCGCGGCCAGCGCCACAGCGGCCGCCTCGTCGCGATCCAGGTCGATATCCGGCAGCTCGTAGGCGTCGCGATTGATCCGATAACCGTCGACCGAGCTCCAGCCGGACGTGCGGCCGGTCTCGAGCGGGATGCCGAGGTCGCGCAGCTCGTTCTTGTCGCGCTCGAACATCCGGTTGAACGCCTCGTCCGACTTGGACGATTCGTAACCGGCGACACTCCCCCGGATCTGCTCGGCCGACAGGTACTGCCGCGTCGAGAGCAGGCAGATCACCAGGTTCATCAGCCGTTCGACCTTCGACTTCGGCTGCGGCTCGAACTGTTGTGCGGTCGTCACGCTGACCACCATAGAGCTACATCGAAGCGATCAGACGATCGACGCGCTCATCCACGTTGCGGAACGGGTCCTTGCAGAGGACCGTCCGCTGGGCCTGGTCATTCAGCTTGAGATGCACCCAGTCGACGGTGAAGTCGCGGCCGGCCTTCTGCGCCGCCGCAATGAAATCGCCGCGCAGCTTGGCGCGGGTGGTCTGCGGCGGATTGTTCACCGCCGCGGCGATCGCCTCGTCGGTGGTCACCCGGGCCGCGAGCCCCTTGCGCTGCAGCAGGTCGAAGACGCCGCGGCCGCGCTTGATGTCGTGGTAGGCCAGGTCCAGCTGCGCGATCTTCGGATCGGACAGATCCATGTCGTAGCGATCCTGATAACGCTGGAACAGCTTGCGCTTGATCACCCAGTCGATCTCGGTATCGACCTTCGAGAAATCCTGCAGCTCAACCGCGTCCAGTGCCCGGCCCCACAGGTCCACGACCTGGGCCAGCTCCTGCGGCGACTGGCTGCCCTCCATCGGCTCCCGGCTCGCCAAGTACTCCTGCGCCCGATTGTGGTACTCGCGCTGGATGTCCAATGCGCTCGCGGTGCGCCCTCCGGCGAGCCGCACGGGTCGGGTGCCGGTGGTGTCGTGGCTGACCTCGCGGATCGCGCGGATCGGGTTGTCCAGCGAGAAGTCCCGGAACGCCACGCCGGCCTCGATCATCTCCAGCACCAGCGCGGCCGAGCCCACCTTGAGCAGCGTGGTCGTCTCGGACATGTTCGAATCGCCGACGATCACGTGCAAGCGCCGATATTTCTCGGCGTCGGCATGCGGCTCGTCGCGGGTGTTGATGATCGGCCTCGAGCGCGTGGTCGCCGACGACACGCCCTCCCAGATGTGTTCGGCGCGCTGCGACAGGCAGAACGTCGCCGACTTGGGCGTCTGCAGCACCTTGCCGGCGCCGCAGATCAGCTGCCGGGTCACCAGGAACGGCAGCAGCACATCCGCGATGCGCGAGAACTCACCGGCCCGCACGACCAGGTAATTCTCGTGACACCCGTACGAGTTGCCGGCCGAATCGGTGTTGTTCTTGAACAGGTAGATGTCCCCGCCGATACCCTCATCGGCCAGCCGATGCTCGGCGTCGTCCAGCAGATCCTCGAGGACCAGTTCGCCGGCGCGGTCGTGCTCGATGAGCTGGACCAGGCTGTCGCATTCGGCGGTCGCATATTCGGGATGCGAGCCGACATCGAGATACAGCCGGGCGCCGTTGTGCAGGAACACGTTCGAGGATCGGCCCCAGGACACCACCCGCCGGAACAGGTACCGCGCCACCTCATCGGGACTCAGTCGCCGATGCCCGTGGAACGTACAGGTGACCCCGAACTCGGTCTCGATCCCCATGATTCGCCGCTGCACGTTAGCAACCCTACTCAGAATCGGGCGACGCCTCGGGCAGCAACTCTGCAACGGTCGCGGCCGACAGCCGGCGGAACGCCCGCCGCGGCCGCGATCGATCGAGGATCGCCACTTCCAGGTCGCCGACGCCGATCTCCCGCGGCTCGGGCTTGTCCTTGCCATTGCTCGCCGGCCCGCCGGCCGCGAGCGCCCGCACGGCGCCGCTCAGGGCGGCCCCGAGCTCGGCGTCGGGCACATACGACTCGGTCATCGCCTCGGTGATGTGTTCGGTCACGCCGCCCATCACCAGGAACTTCGACTCGTCCGCGATCGACCCGTCGTAGGTGATGCGATACAGCTGGGACGGCGTATCCCGCCCCGGCCGCGCAACCTCGGCGACGCACAGTTCGACCTCGAACGGCTTGGCCTGCTCGGTGAACACCGAGCCGAGCGAGTTGGCATACGCGTTGGCCAGCGACAGGCCCGTCACGTCGGCACGGTCGTAGTTGTAGCCGCGCATGTCCGCGAGTTGGATGCCGGCTTTTCGCAGGCTCTCGAACTCGTTGTACTTGCCGACGGCCGCAAAACCGATCCGGTCGTAGATCTCGCTGACCTTGCGCAACGTGTTGGACGGGTTCTCCGCGACGAACAGCACGCCGTCGGCGAACGTCAGGGCGATGACACTACGTCCGCGCGCAATGCCCTTACGGGCGAGCTCCGAACGATCGCGCATGATCTGTTCGGCGCTGGCGTAATACGGGAATGTCATGCGTCCCCCTCGCCTTCGCCGGCGAACTCGGCGGCCCGGCGCTCGATCACCGACCGCACCGCGGTCGCGAGCTCATCCTTCGACAACTCGACCGCACCGGCGGCGTCGACGCGCACCGCCGTCGGATACAGCCCGCGGGTCATATCGGGCCCGCCGGTCGCCGAATCGTCGTCGGCCGCGTCGTACAGCGCCTCGACGGCCACAACCAGCGCCGCTTCGGCATCCATATCCGCACGGTAGAGCTTCTTGATCGACGATTTCGCGAACACCGATCCGGAGCCGATCGCCTGGTAGCCGCTGAGTTCCTCGTGCCGGTCACCCGCGACGTCGAAACCGAAGATCCGGCCCCGCTCGTCGTCCTCGTCATAGCCGACGAGCAGCGGAATCGCCGCCAGGCCCTGCATGGCCAGCTCCATGTTGGAGCGCACCATGCCCGCCAACCGGTTCGCCTTGCCCGCGAACGTCAGCGGGACGCCCTCGATCTTCTCGTAGTGCTCGAGTTCGACCGCGAACAGCCGGACCATCTCGACGGCCAGGCCCGCGGTGCCGGCGATGCCCACCGCCGAGAATTCATCGGCGATGAACACCTTCTGCATGTCGCGGCTGGCGATCAGATTGCCCGCCGTCGCTCGCCGGTCGCCCGCCAGGATCACTCCGCCGGGATACGCGATCGCGACGATCGTGGTGCCGTGCGGCACCTTATCGGCATCGGTCACCGTACGAACGCGATTGTGCGGCAACAGATGCGGCGCCTGATCACGAATGAACTCGGTGAACGACGAGATGTCACGGCCGACCTCGTGCAGCCCCGTCACTGGCCGCCCTTCTGCACGTAGGCGCGCACGAAGTCCTCGGCGTTCTCCTCGAGGACGTCGTCGATCTCGTCCAGTAGATCGTCGGTGTCGTCGGCCAGCTTCTCGCGCCGCTCCTGCCCCGCTCCGGCATCCGGGCCGACGTCGTCACCGTCGTCGCCACCACCGGTCCGCTTGGTCTGTTCCTGCGCCATGCTGCCTCCCTCGTTCTCGGGGCCGAAGTCCCTAGAACTAAAACACTACCGGTCACCACCGTCGCCGCAGGTGCATTGCGGGCGGTGTGGCACGCCCGCAGCCAGCGCGACTGACGATCTGCACAGCTGAGGCGAAGTTTCGCAAAGCCCGGACATGTCGGGCCGAATCGTCAGGTGGTCAGCTGATCGACCAGTTCGGCGGCCGAATCCACGGAATCCAACAGCTCCCCGACGTGGGCCCGACTCCCCCGCAGCGGCTCCAGGGTCGGGATCCGCACCAGCGATTCGCCTCCCAGGTCGAAGATCACCGAGTCCCAGCTGGCCGCCGCGATGTCGGCACCGAAGCGGCGCAGGCATTCGCCGCGGAAGTAGGCACGGGTGTCGCTCGGCGGGGTCGTCACGGCATCCAACACCTGCTGCTCGGTCGTCATGCGCAGCATCGATCCGCGGGCGACGAGGCGGTTGTAGAGGCCCTTGTCCAGCCGCACGTCGGAATACTGCAGGTCGACGAGCTGCAGCCGCGGCGCCGACCAGCTGAGCCCCTCGCGATTGCGGAATCCTTCCAGCAGCCGCAGCTTCGCCGGCCAGTCCAGCAGATCCGCGCACTCGGACGGATCGCGCTCGAGCTTGTCGAGGATGTCGATCCAGGTGTCCAGCACATGCTGGGCGCGGGTGTCCTCCGGGTGATGCGCGGCAACGAATTTCGCGCAGCGCTCGTGATAGATCCGCTGCAGCGCAAGGCCCGTCAGCTCGCGCCCGTCGGCCAGCGCGACCACGGCCGTCAGCGTCGGATCGTGGCTGATGGTGTGCACGGCGGTGACCGGCCGGGCCAGCTCCAGATCGGACAGGTCGATACCGGCCTCGACCAGGTCGAGCACCAGCGCCGTCGTGCCGACCTTCAGATATGTTGCGGTCTCGGCCAGATTCGCGTCGCCGATGATGACATGCAGCCGGCGATAGCGGTCCGGGTCGGCGTGCGGCTCGTCGCGAGTGTTGATGATGCCGCGCTTGAGGGTGGTCTCCAGACCCACCTCTACCTCGATGTAGTCGGCGCGCTGGCTCAGCTGGAAACCCGCCTCGTCGCCCGACTGCCCGATGCCGACCCGGCCCGAGCCGCAGAAGACCTGCCGCGTCACGAAGAACGGCGTCAGCCCGACGATCAGGTCGTTGAACGGCGTCTGCCGGTCGACCAGATAGTTCTCATGCGTGCCATACGAGGCGCCCTTGCCATCGATGTTGTTCTTGTACAGCTGCAGTTTCGGCGCCCCCGGCACGCTGCCGACATACCGCGCCGCCGCCTCCATCACCCGCTCGCCGGCCTTGTCCCAGACGACGGCGTCGAACGGGTCGGCGACCTCCGGTGCCGAGTACTCCGGGTGCGCATGGTCGACGTAGAGCCGCGCCCCGTTGGTGAGAATCATGTTGGCAGCGCCGATTTCGTCGGCGTCGATGATCGGCGCCGGCCCGGTGGTGCGGCCCAGATCGAAACCCCGCGCGTCGCGCATCGGTGACTCGACCTCGTAGTCCCAGCGGGTGCGCTTGGCGCGCGGGACGCTGGCGGCGGCGGCATACGCGAGTACCGCCTGTGTCGAGGTCATGATCGGGTTGGCCCCGGGGTCTCCCGGTGCGGAAATGCCGTACTCGACCTCGGTTCCGATGATCCGCTGCATGTCACCGAGCGTACGGACCGACGAGAACCACGTGGCCTCCGGCCTGCCCCGCTACCGGCGCGGGGCCTTGAGCCGCAGCCGGCGATACACCAGGAACCACAACATGATCGCCATCAGGGCCAGCACGCCCCACGCCAGGCCGATCGCCGAGGCCTCGTGCTTCCACAACGGTTCCTTGGTGACCAGCGCGACGGATGTCATGTAGCTCTTGACGTCGATTGTCGAGGCGGCGGCCGCGTATCCCCACCGCGACGGGATGAACCAGGCGAACTGCTCGACCCCGGCCCGACCGTGCAGACCGAACATGCCGCCGCACATCACCAGCTGCACCATCACGATCACGACCAGCGGCGGCATCGTCTGCTCACTGGTACGCACCATCGCCGAGATCAGCAGTCCCAACAGCACCCCGACCATGCCGACGAACACCAGATCCAGCGGCAGTTCGATGATGCTCGGCAGCAGCACGCCCTTGCTCGGCGGAGTTCCCTGCCCGGCGTAAGTCACCGCCATCAGGATGACGATCTGCACGACCAGCGCGACACCGAACACCAGCAGCTTCGCCAGCAGATACGCGCCGGGCCGCAACCCGACCGCCCGCTCCCGATGGAAGATGGCCCGCTCGCCGACCAGATCACGCACCGTCAGGGCCGATCCCATGAACACCACGCCGACCACCAGGACGACGAGGATCTGCAGGGTCTGCGTGCTCATCGGGTCGGTCAGTTGACGTTCCACCCGCAGCCCGACCTTGCCGGGGATGGCCAACGACAGCAGGCCGATCACGACGGGCAGCGCGAGCAGGAATCCGAGGTAGCCCTTGTCCGCGAAGATCAACCGGCTCTGCCGCCGGGCGACCGTCGCGGTCTGCCGGACGAAGCTGGCCTGCTTGGGCCGCGCCCGCTCCGGCGGGATCGCGCTGGGCTGCGGCGGCGGCTGACGCCGACTGCGGCTGCGGTGCCGCTCCCACGCCTGGTCCGGCTGGGCCGCGGCATAGGCGAAGATCTCGGCCCAATCATCGGTTCCCAGAGCCGCTTTCACCTGATCGGGCGGCCCGCAGAAGGCAGTCTTGCCGCCCGGGGCCAGCATCAGCACCTGATCGCACATCGACAGGTACGACACCGAGTGCGTCACGACGATCACCACACGTCCGGCGTCCGCGAGCCTGCGCAGTGTCTGCATCACCTGCCGGTCGAGGGCCGGGTCGAGACCGGACGTCGGTTCGTCCAGCAGCAGCAACGACGGGCCGGTCAGCAGCTCCATGGCCACCGACGCGCGCTTGCGCTGGCCGCCGGAGAGTTTGTCGACGCGAGTCGACTTGTGTTCTGTCAGTTGCAGTTCCGCGAGAACACCGTCGATGACCGCGTCACGATCGACACGGCTCATGTCCGGCGGCAGCCGCAGCTGCGCCGCGTACCGCAACGCCTGCTGCAGGGTGAGGCGACCGTGCAGGACATCGTCCTGCGGCACCATGCCGATCCTGGTGCGCAGCGCCTGGTAGTCGGCGTGCACATCGCGGCCCTCGAAGGTCACCGCCCCTTCGGTGGGCGCCGAGGTTCCCGAGATCACCCGGGACATCGTCGATTTGCCCGCACCCGAGGGTCCAATGATCGCGGTCAGGCTGCCGGGACCGGCCGCGAAGTCGACGTCGTTCAGCAGTTTCTTGTTGTCGACGGTGAGGCTGACGCCGTAGACGTTGACGCCGCCGGCGACGATCTCCTTCTCTTGGCCGCGCACCAGGGTGCCACCGGCGACGACGAGGTCGGAGTTGCCGATCGTCACCACGTCACCGTCGGACAGCTGCTGGCGCGTGATGCGTCGACCGTTGACGAACGTGCCATTGCTGCTGCGCAGGTCCTCGATCACCAGAACCACACCGGACTGCGCCGAGTCGGTCCCGCCCGCTGCGCTCCCGGTCCGGGTCACCTGGGCGTGGTGCCGGGACGCGAGCACGTCGGGGATGACTATGTCGTTGTCCGGCGTGCGGCCGATCCGCATTGCCGACGCCGCCGACACGGAGATCGAGTCCCGTACCGGCGGCGGGGCGGGGGTCGCGGGACCGGCCTCGGGCGCGGCGACCTGATAGACCGCGGACAGATTCTGGCGCATCGCCTGCAGATGCGGCAGATCGGCGCCGCCCGCGGGGAGGGTGAACTGTCGGACACCGATCGGCTGGATGAGGCGGCCGGTCGGCGGGCGCTGAGCGGGCTGCGGCCGTGATGGCGGCGCCGAGAGAACGGCGGGATTCACACGCGGCGGTGTCGGCCGAGACGGTGGGGCCTGAGGCGGGACTGCCGGCGCGACCACGCCGACCTCGACCACCGGCCCGTTGACCGGGTCACCGAGACGCAGCGCCAGCGGGCCGCGGATGGGATAGCCGCGCACCCGCTGACCGCCCACGAAGAAGCCGTTGGTGCTGCCGGCGTCGACGGCATGCCACACGCCGCCACGCAGTTCCAGCACCAGATGGTGCCGCGACACCTGCGGCTGCGCGATCACGACATCGTTGTCGGGCGTCCGGCCGATCGTGACCCGCGGACCGAACGGAACGTTCTGCGGCACACCGTTCACCGCCACCGTGAGCGTCGGCATCACTGAGGAGTTCATCACCGGCAACAATAGCGGCGAAACTCCCGGACACCGGCCTCAACCGGCGGCGCTGTCGACTGGTCGGGCTACAGGTACTGGCCGGTGTTCGTCTCGGTGTCGATCGCCCGGCTGGCACCCGCGCTCTTGCCGGTGACCAGCGTGCGGATGTAGACGATCCGCTCGCCCTTCTTGCCGGAGATCCGTGCCCAGTCGTCCGGGTTGGTGGTGTTCGGCAGATCCTCGTTCTCGGCGAACTCGTCGAGGATCGAGTCGAACAGATGCTGGATCCGCAGACCCGGTGCACCGGTCTCCAACTGCGACTTGATCGCGTACTTCTTCGCCCGGTCGACGACGTTCTGGATCATCGCGCCCGAGTTGAAGTCCTTGAAGTACATGACCTCCTTGTCGCCGTTGGCGTAGGTCACCTCCAGGAACCGGTTGTCCTCGGTCTCGGAGTACATCCGCTCGACGACCTTCTGGATCATCGCCTTGATGCAGGCGCTGTGGTCGTCGCCGAACTCCGCCAGATCGTCCGCATGGATCGGCAGCGCGTCGGTCAGGTACTTGGAGAAGATGTCCTGCGCCGACTCCGCGTCCGGCCGCTCGATCTTGATCTTGACGTCCAAGCGGCCCGGCCGCAGGATCGCTGGATCGATCATGTCCTCGCGGTTGGACGCGCCGATCACGATCACGTTCTCCAGGCCCTCGACGCCGTCGATCTCGCTCAGCAGCTGCGGCACCACGGTGGTCTCGACGTCGGAGGAGACGCCGGAGCCACGCGTACGGAAGATCGAGTCCATCTCGTCGAAGAAGACGATCACCGGCGTGCCCTCGGACGCCTTCTCGCGCGCCCGCTGGAAGATCAGCCGGATATGCCGCTCGGTCTCGCCGACGAACTTGTTCAGCAGCTCGGGGCCCTTGATGTTGAGGAAGTACGACTTCGCCTCGCGCGCGTCGTTGCCCCGCACCTCCGCGATCTTCTTGGCCAGCGAGTTCGCGACCGCCTTGGCGATCAGCGTCTTGCCGCATCCGGGCGGGCCGTAGAGCAGCACGCCCTTCGGCGGACGCAGGTCGTAGTCGCGGAACAGGTCCTTGTGCAGGAACGGCAGCTCGACCGCGTCGCGGATCTGCTCGATCTGCCGGCCCAGGCCGCCAATGTCCTCGTAGCCGACATCCGGCACCTCTTCCAGGACCAGGTCCTCGACCTCGGCCTTGGGGATGCGCTCGAAGGCGAAGCCGGCCTTCGTGTCGACCAGCAGCGAGTCGCCGGGGCGCAGCGTGCGCTTGTCGTCGCCGCCCACGTCCTCGCCGTCGACCAGCGGATCCGACAGCCAGACCACCCGCTCCTCGTCGGCATGACCGACGACGAGCGCCCGATGGCCCCCGTCGAGGACCTCGCGCAGCGTCGAGATCTCGCCGACCGAGTCGAAGTCGCCGGCCTCTACGATCGTCAGCGCCTCGTTGAGGCGGACCGTCTGGCCGCGGTGCAGCAACTCGGTCTCGATATTCGGCGAGCAGGTGAGCCGCATCTTCCGGCCGGAGGTGAAGACGTCCGCGGTGTCGTCGTCGTGCACCGCGAGCAGCACGCCATAACCGCTCGGCGGCTGACCGAGCCGGTCCACCTCTTCGCGCAGCGCAACCAGCTGTTCGCGCGCGTCCTTGAGCGTGTCGAGCAGCTTCGTGTTACGCGCGGTGAGCGTTTCGACCCGCTCGGCGAGATCGGCAGCGGATGCCGACTCTGTGCGCGGGCGAGCGCCGCCCGATTCCGGACCGGTCGATCCCGGTGTCGTGGAAGACGTCATGACGACTCCTCTGCAATCGCCCCCGTGATCAGTGGGCTGATCAATGGGTGTAGCTACCACGCTACCGGGCGAGTCGAGTCAATAGTCCGTTCGGCGCGCCGACCTCCCGGTTCGACCGCCGCTCAGCCCTTCGACGGCCGGCGCTGCGGCCGGGGTGCGACCGTGCCGTCCGCGAGACGCCGCGCGCTCACCAGGAACGCCGTGTGGCCCTGCATCTTGTGCGACGGACGCACCGCCAGGCCGACGACATGCCAGTCACGGACCATCGACTCCCAGCTGCGCGGCTCGGTCCAGCAGCCCTGCTCACGGATGGTCTCGACGATCTTGGACAGCTGCGTGACGGTCGCGACGTAGGTGATCAGCACTCCCCCCGGCTTGATCACCCGGGCCACCGTCTCCAGCGTCTCCCACGGCGCGAGCATGTCCAGGACGACGCGGTCGACCGAGTCGTCCGCGAGCTCCGAATCCGCGAGGTCGCCGATCGTCAGATCCCAGTTGGGCGGGCGCTCACCGAAGAAGGTGTCCACGTTGCGGACCGCATGTTCGGCGTGATCGTCGCGGACCTCGTAGGAGACGACCTTGCCTTCCGGGCCGACGGCCCGCAGCAGCGCACAGGTCAGCGCGCCCGACCCGGCCCCGGCCTCCAACACCGTCGCGCCGGGGAACACGTCGCCCTCGACGACGATCTGCGCCGCATCCTTCGGATAGATCACCGCCGCGCCGCGCGGCATCGACAACACGTAGTCCACCAGCAACGGCCGCAGCGCCAGGTAGGCGGTGCCGCTGGTCGCGGTCACCACGGTGCCCTCGTCGCTCCCGATCAGATCGTCATGCGCGATCGCGCCGCGGTGCGTGTGGAACTGTCCGCCGGGCTGCAGGACCACGGTGAACTTGCGGGCCTTGGAATCGGTGAGCTGCACCCGATCGCCCACTGTGAAGGGGTTGGACATGCGAAACATTGTGCGGCACGGGCGGCGCGTGCAACGAATCTTGTCGTGACCGCCGCCTACGCTTCGGGGTGTGACCACCCTGATCGACGACCAGCCGGACACCGCCGGCAGCAGCGGCCCCCGCGCGCCCGCTCTCTCCCCGTCCCGGGCGGCCGACTACAAGCAGTGTCCGCTGCTCTACCGATTCCGCGCGATCGACCGACTGCCCGAACCGCCGACCACCGCGCAGGTCCGCGGCACGGTCGTGCACTCGGCGCTGGAAACGCTGTTCGAGTTGCCGCCCGAGCTGCGCGTCCCGGAGTCGGCCGCCGACCTGGTCGACGGTGCGTGGGGCGCCATCTGCGAGCGTCAGCCCGAGCTGCACGAGCTCGTGCCCGACGCGGACGTCGAGGGGTTTCTAACCGAGGCCCGCCGGCTGATCGCCACGTACTACACGATGGAAGACCCGACCCGGTTCACGCCGGAATCCTGCGAATTGCATGTCGAGGTCGAACTCGCCGACGGCGTCCTGTTGCGCGGCTTCGTCGACCGGCTCGACGTGGCGCCGTCCGGGGCGATCCGCGTCGTCGACTACAAGACCGGGCGGATGCCCAGCGAGTTGTTCGAGGCGCGGGCCCTGTTCCAAATGAAGTTCTACGCGCTGGCCATCCTGCGCCTGCGCGGCACGGTGCCGGCCCGGCTGCAGCTGATGTATCTCGCGGACGGCCAGAACCTGGTGTACGAACCCGATGAGGCCGAACTGGAACGTTTCGGCCGCACCCTGACGGCCATGTGGACGGCGATCCGGACCGCTGGCCGGACCGGCGACTTTCGGCCCAAGAAGAGCCGGCTCTGCGCCTGGTGCGACCACAAGGCGCACTGCCCCGAGTGGGGCGGCACCATCCCGGAGTACCCGGGCTGGCCCGAACAGAAAGCGACGCCCGAAGAACCGGAAGAGGTCCGATGACCGGCTACTACCTGCCGCTGCGTGTCGACGATGAGTACGAATACCTCACCGCCACCGAGGCGACCGTGAGTGTCTGGTCCCCCGAATTGCAGCACGGCGGCCCGCCGAGCGGCCTGCTCAGCCGCACGCTCGAGCGTTTCGCGGCCGCGAACGGCATGGCGAGTATGGTCTTCTCACGCATCACCATCGACATCCTCGGCCCGATCGCATTGGGTGAGAACCGGGTTCGCGCCTCCGTGCTGCGTCCTGGCCGGCAGATCGCGCAGCTGGTCGCCGAACTGGAATGTCTCGGGCCGTCCGGCGAATTCCGCACGGCGGCCCGCGCCACGGCATGGTTGCTGAACGGTTCGGACACCAGCGACGTCGAGCGCTACGCCGGCGTGGTCGCGCTGCCCGACCCCGCCGGCCTGCAGCAGGAACACGGATTGCAGTCGGCCGGACCGGAATTGGCGCAGTGGGCGCATATCGGGTTCGTCTCCACCCTCGAGCATGCCGTCGTGCCGCAGCCCCACAGTTATCTTCCGGGCGACCCGACACGCGCCTGGCTGCGCCCGACGGTGCCGCTGGTCGCCGGAGAGCGGTCGACCCCCTTGCAGACCTTCCTCACGGTCATCGACGTCGCCAACGGACTGGGCGCGCGGCTGCAGGCCCGCGACTGGACCTTCATGAACACCGATACCACGGTGCATTTCTATCGACCACCGGTCGGCGATTGGGTCGGTATCAGCGCCGAAGTCCGCGTCGGGCCCGCCGGTGTCGGCGCGACCGAGGCCGAGATCTGCGATGTCGGCGGACCAGTCGCCACGACTGCGCAAACGCTGCTGCTGCAACGCAACTGAGCCGCCATGCCATCGATCACCGCGCACACCCGGCCCCGACTGTGGGCCACGGCATGGCTGACGGCGGTAGTAGTGCTCGTCGGTAGCGCCGTGGTGGTGCTCCGCCTCGAGCCGGCGCCGGGCCATGAGTACACGAAGTATCGGCCCCTCGCCGACTACGAGGTCGGCGTCGATCTCACGCGGCAACCGGTCCCCGGTTGGTCGACATCGGCGACCGCGCTCGGCCTCGGCACGCCGTACCTGTACGCCTTCGGCGCCTCGGCCGACATCACGGTATTCGGCACCGCCGACCGGATCGCCGCACTGGATACGGAATCGGGTCGTGAGAAATGGCGCCGCACGAGCCGTTTCGACAACTGCGAGGTGCGCGGCGACGTCGTCTGCCGGATCGGCGACGGCGGGTCCCGGCCGCCGCAGTACGTCTGGCTGAGCGCCCGAACCGGCGCGACCATCGCCCCGCCGCCGGCCGCGCCGCCGGCGTTCCGTATCGAGCGACGTCCGATGACCGATGCGTATGAACATCGATACCAGCAAGGGTTCAATCTGGCGGTCATCCGCAACGCCGATCGGCGGGTGCTGACGACCACCGTCGGCCACGGCGAGCCGATCGCTGCCGCCTATTCGGACGGATACGCCGTGCAGCCCCAAGCCGATCCCGCACGGGCATCAGCCGGAGTGGATACGTACGACGCATCCGGCAGGCCGGTGTCGCACCTGCCCGGATGGTCGTTGACCACCCGGTACGGGGCTACCAATGCCGCGGCCGGCTGCCCGACGGCAATCGTGTATCGCCCGGGCTCGATCGGCATTCTCGACCCGGACACGAGCCAGCTGTCGTGGACGGCGCCACTGGCGTTCACGACGAACGAGACCCTGGTTTCCAGCTGCGTGGGTCGGTTCCTCACGGTGCAGACCGCCGGCGGCGAGAAGCCCGCCCATACCCAGTCATTCGACCTGACCACCCGGCAACCGCTACCACCGCGATCGGATGGCGGCGGCATGATCGTCGCCTTCCACGACAACATGATCGTCGTGGAGAACTCGGAACGGCGCCTGGTGTCCCCCGCCGAGATGCTGCTGCAGTTCGACTATCGCGCGGTCGACCTGCTCACCGGGCAGTCGCGATGGTCGATGCCGGCGTGGTACCGGCGGTTCGCCGGTGAATCGGCTCCCGGGCTGGCGCGCGTCGGAGATCAGTTGTTCCGCAAGAACAATGACGCGAGCTACACGCACCTGAGCAACTCGGGCGGTGGCGGCAGGCAACCGACTCGCTGATCCGTGGCGACTACATCGCCGATCCGCCACCCGAGCCCACCGCCGCCAACCAGGGCGGGCCGGTCCTGTCCTGATCGGCACTCGTACAGGCCGCCGATCGACCGCCTGGGCCGAGACCACGGCGAGCACGACGATCAGGAACGGCAACTCGGTAATGGCGACGAACTGGCTGTCGGTGAAGTTGAAGAGCTGACTGACCAGCAGGTCAACCGCGAGCGCCGCGCCGAACGCCCAGATCGCGAGATCCCGTCGGCGGCTCCAGCACAGCGCTCCGACGACCGCCAGTATCGCCTCGGCGGTCCGGGTGATCGCTCCGGCGACCAGCGCCCCGTCATCGTGCCCCGGTCCGGCGCCATGTCCGGCAAGGACCGGCGCCGCGTCCGCCCAGAAAACGACCGCAACGACCATCCGGGAAAGAACGAAGAGCATCAGCACGCCGATGACCACACGGTCTCGTCGCAGCAGGCGGCCCAACCAGTGGACCACCGGTAGGCACCGCTGCCCAAAACCGTTGGACGGCTGTCGAATCGGTGCGACAGCCGCAAGCTGACGAATGGCATCGGCAACGGGATCGTCATCCCCGGTCAGCAGGGTGTCGACGTTGTCACGCTGCCGAGGGGTCAGGCCGTCGGACAGCCCGGCAGCGGCGATACTCGCGGCAGCCGAGCGCCGGGCGGCCGGAGTTCGCTGGCGCGCGGAGCGGACGGTCGCGACCAACAGCGCCAGCACGACGAAGAGCGCGTAGATGATGGCTGCCGCCGGCCGGAAGAAGTAGTTGTTCGTCTGCGTGACGAATTTGCCGACCTCATCCACGAACAGGCCGAGGCCGACGCCACCCACCACCGCGGCGACGCGGTGCGACCGATTGCCGACGAACGCCAGAGCGCCGAGCAGGCCGGCAAGCAGCAGCAGACCACCCCAAAGTGCGTGCGCGATATGCAGCGATCCACTGCCGACCTGTGGGTATCCGGTGGCGGCCAGATAAGCCCGCGTGATCAGCACGGTGCCGAGACCCGCTGCCACCATCCACTGCAGGTGACCGGCCGCCGCCGGGTCGCGCGGCCAATCGGCGGGCGACACACGGCGGCCACCCGCCCGGCTCAGTCGGTCATAAGGATTGCTCATGATCGACAGCGTGCCACGGGAAGAGCCGCTGCGGATCCGGGAAATCCCGGACAATCCGCCGTCAACAGATCAGGGTCAGAAGCGGCAGCTGCGGATATCCATCGCGAAGATCGCCTTGGCACCGAGTCTGGAGAGCTCATCCATCAGCCGCTGGTGCTCGCTGCGCAGCACCATGGCGCGGATCGCCACCCATTTCTCGTCGGCCAGCGACATGATCGTCGGCGACTCCAGCCCGGGCGTCAAAGCGCTTGCCGCGTCGATCAATTCGCGCGGGCAGTCGTAGTCGAGCATCACGTACTGCTGACCGCGCACGACACCCTGCATGCGCGCGATCAGGCCCCGCGCCTCGGCGCTCAGATCGACCGACTCGCCACGGGAATCGGCGCGCGACACCAGCACCCCCTCGGACTTGCAGAGCACGTCGCCGAACGCGGCGAGTCCGTGCTGGCGCAGTGTCCGGCCCGAACCGACGACGTCGGCGATGGCGTCGGCTAGGCCGAGCTGGATGGAGATTTCGACGGCGCCGTCGAGACGGATGATCTCCGCCTCGATGCCGCGCGCGGCCAGATCATTGAGCACGAGATTCGGGTACGACGTCGCGATCCGCTTATCGGCGAGATCCTCGACGGCCCAGGCCTGGTCGGCGGGGCCGGCGTAGCGGAAGGTGGACGCTCCGAAGCCCAGTGCGAGCTGTTCGGCGACCGGTGCGCCGGAATCCATCGCCAGGTCGCGGCCGGTGATGCCGAGGTCGAGTTCACCCGACCCGACGTAGATCGCGATGTCCTTGGGGCGCAGGAAGAAGAACTCGACACCGTTGGCGGTGTCGAGGACCGTCAGATCCTTGGCGTCGGCACGACGGCGGTATCCCGCCTCCCGCAGCACCTCCTGCGCGGACTCGGACAGCGAACCCTTGTTGGGAACGGCGACACGCAACATCTATTCAGTCCTCACAGGTAGCGGTAGACGTCGGACAGCGTCAGGCCCCGCTTGATCAGCAGCACCTGCAGCCAATAGAGCAGCTGCGACACTTCCTCGCCGAGCGACTCGTCCGACTCGTGCTCGGCGGCGAGCCACACCTCGCCCGCCTCTTCGATGATCTTCTTGCCGAGCGTATGGATGCCCGAATCCAGCGCGGCGACCGTGCCGCTGCCTTCGGGACGGGTCTCGGCCTTGTCGGTCAGCTCGGCGAAGAGCTCCTCGAACGTTTTCACGACTGACCAGTCTCCCATGCCTGGGCGGGGACCATCTCGGCTGCCCAGGCAGAGCCGATCTCCGCCGCCGTCAAGCTCGCGACACCATCGCGGAAGGTCCGCAGATTTCCGGGCCGGACCCCGCCGTCACGGCCGGACACCACCAGCGTCGGGCAGCCCGCCGCCGTCGCCGCCGCGACCCCGGTCGGCGAGTCCTCGATGGCCAGGGCCCTCGACGGCTCCAGGCCGACCAGCTCGGCCGCGCGCAGGTAGATATCGGGTTCGGGCTTGCCCTCCGGCACCTCGTCGCCGCAGACGGTCGTGGTGAATCGATCGAGTCCGATCACCCGCAGCGCGACGTCGGCCAGTTCACGTTCGGTGTTGGTGACCAGGAGCATCGGGATACCCAGTGCACCAATACGATCGAGCGTCTCCTCGGCGCCCGGACACCACGGGATGCCGGCGGCGAACTGTTCGGCCATCGCATCGTGCAGCCACCGCGCGTCACCGTCGCGATCCTGCTGGTCGACCGGGATGCCCGCGGCTGCATATACCTTGCGCAGCGCATTCGGCAGGGAGTTGCCCATCGTCGACTCGCGCAGTTCAGGCGTCATCGTCGTGCCGATGCGCGCGGTCCAGCGCTCCAGCGCGATATCCCACAGTGGTTCGGTGTCGACCAGCGTGCCGTCCATGTCCCAGAAGATCGCCCCGGGCAGACTCGTCGCTCCGGCCCCGGCGGCGCGGACAGTTCGCTTCGGTTGCACGGCCTACATCCTGTCGAACCGACGCCGACAGCACCAATTACTTAGTTTCGCGTGGTGCCTCAGCATCAGCTACTGACGACGCGGCCGGGCCGACCGTCGACCTCCGTCAGACGTTGAAGTACTTGGCCTCGGGGTGATGCAGCACGAACGCGTCGGTCGACTGCTCGGGATGCAGCTGCAACTCCTCGCTCAATGTCACGCCGATGCGTTCGGGCTCGAGCAGCTCGATCATCTTGGCGCGGTCTTCGAGGTCCGGGCAGGCGCCGTAACCGAATGAATAGCGCGCACCGCGGTACTTCAGATCGAAGAAGTCTTGTGCCGACTCCGGGTCCTCGTCCGACATCGCCCAATCCCCGGTATCACTGCCGCCGAACCGCAATTCGGATCGCACTCGCTGGTGCCAGTACTCGGCGAACGCCTCGGTGAGCTGCACGCCGATGCCGTGCACCTCCAAGTAGTCCCGGTATGAGTCGTCGGCGAACAGCTTGTTGGCGAAGTCGGCGATCGGCTGCCCCATCGTGACCAACTGGAACGGCAGCACGTCGACCTGCCCGGACTCGATCGCGTCCGCACGCGACCGGATGAAGTCCGCGATGCACAGGAACCGCGACCGCTGCTGGCGCGGGAACTCGAACGAGAACCGCACCGGTGCATCGGGTTTCGGCTCGGTGAGCACATGGACGACGTCGCCCTCACTGACCGCCGGGAAGTATCCGTAGACCACGGCGGCATGATCCAGGATGCCCTCGGTCTTGAGCCGATCGATCCAGTACCGCAGCCGCGGGCGGCCCTCGGACTCGACCAGCTCGTCGTAGTCGGGGCCGTCACCGCCGCGAGTGCCGCGCAGTCCCCATTGGCCGAGGAACAGCGCCCGCTCGTCGAGCAGACCCTGGTACTCCGAGACAGCCACGCCCTTGACGATGCGCGAACCCCAGAACGGCGGCGTCGGCAGGGGCACGTCGACCGCCACATCGGACCGCTCGGGCACCACGACGGGCTCCTGCTCGGCCTTGCGCTTTTCGGCGATGCGACGCGAACGTTCGTGCCGTGCTTTGCGTTCGGCGGCCTTCTCGCGGGCCGCGATGGCCTCCGGGCTATCCGGGTCGGGCCCCTCGCCGCGCTTGAGACTCATGATGTCGTCCATCAGGCGCAGGCCCTCGAACGCGTCGCGCGCGTAATGCACGTCGCCCTGGTACGTCTCCGACAGGTCGTTCTCGACATAGGCACGGGTCAGCGCCGCCCCGCCGAGCAGCACCGGATAGCGATCCAGCCCCCGGGAGTTCATCTCCTCGAGGTTCTCCTTCATCACCACCGTCGACTTGACCAGCAGCCCGGACATGCCGATGACATCGACCTTCTTGTCTTCGGCGACCTCGAGGATCGTCGAAATCGGTTGCTTGATACCGATATTGACGACCTCGTAGCCGTTGTTGGACAGGATGATGTCGACCAGGTTCTTGCCGATGTCGTGGACATCGCCCTTGACCGTGGCCAGCACGATGCGGCCCTTGCCGGCTTCGTCGGTGGCATCCATATGCGGTTCCAGGTGCGCCACAGCGGCTTTCATCACCTCGGCCGACTGCAGCACGAACGGCAGCTGCATCTGACCGGAGCCGAACAGCTCGCCGACCGTCTTCATGCCGGACAGCAGGGTCTCGTTGATGATCGCCAGCGGCGGCTTCTCGGTCATCGCCGCGTTGAGGTCTTCCTCCAGACCGCCCCGCTCGCCGTCGACGATGCGGCGTTCGAGCCGCTCGAACAGCGGCAGCTTGGCCAGCTCCTGGGCGCGCGACTCGCGTGCCGAGGCGGCCGACACCCCTTCGAAGAGCTCCATCAGCCGCTGGAGCGGGTCATAGCCCTCGCGACGGCGGTCGTACACCAGATCGAGCGCGACCTCGCGCTGCTCGTCCGGGATCCGGGCGATCGGCAGGATCTTCGACGCGTGCACGATCGCGGTGTCCATGCCGGCCTGCACGCACTCGTGTAGGAACACCGAGTTGAGCACCTGCCGCGCGGCAGGGTTCAGGCCGAACGAGATGTTCGACACACCAAGGGTGAAATGGATGTCCGGATGGGCCGCCTTGAGCTGACGAATCGCCTCGATCGTCTCGATGCCGTCGCGGCGCACCTCCTCCTGACCGGTGGAGATCGGGAAGGTGAGGGCATCGATGATGATGTCCTCTTCCGCGAGCCCCCAGTTCTCGGTGATGTCGGTGATCAGCCGCTCGGCGATGCGCACCTTCCACTCGGCGGTACGGGCCTGGCCCTCCTCATCGATGGTCAACGCGACGACCGCCGCGCCGTGCCGCTTGACCAGCCGCATGATCCTCTGGAACCGCGAATCCGGACCGTCACCGTCCTCGTAGTTCACCGAGTTGACCGCGCAGCGGCCGCCCAGGTGTTCCAGGCCTGCCTGCAGCACAGCGGGTTCGGTGGAGTCGAGCATGATCGGCAGCGTCGATGCGGTCGCGAACCGGCTCGCCAGCGCGGCCATGTCGTAAGCGCCGTCGCGGCCGACGTAGTCGACGTTGAGATCGAGCATGTGCGCGCCATCGCGGGTCTGCTCCTTGGCGATGTCGAGGCACTTCTGGTAGTCCTCGGCGATCATCGCCTCACGAAATGCCTTGGAGCCGTTCGAGTTCGTCCGCTCCCCGATCACCAGGAAGCTGGCCTCCTGGTCGAAGGGGACCGCCGAGTACAGCGAGCCGATCTCCGAAACATGTTCCGGCGAACGCGATTTCTTGGTGACCTCGCGAACCGCAGCCGCGGTCTGCCGGATGTGTTCGGGCGTCGAGCCGCAGCAGCCGCCGACGAATGACAGGCCGAACTCCTGGACGAAGCCGGCAAGCGCTGACGCCATGCCCTCCGGCTCGAGTGGGTACACCGCCCCGTTCGGCCCGAGGACCGGCAGACCGGCGTTCGGCATCACCGACACCGGGATCCGAGCGTGCTTGGACAGGTAGCGCAGGTGCTCGCTCATCTCATCCGGACCGGTTGAGCAGTTGAGCCCGATCATGTCGACGCCGAGCGGCTCCAGCGCGGTCAACGCTGCGCCGATCTCCGACCCCAGCAGCATGGTGCCGGTGGTCTCGACCGAGACATGCGTGATGATCGGGATCGCCCGGCCGAGCTTCTCCATCGCCGCCCGGCTGCCGAGCACCGCCGCCTTGACCTGCAACAAATCCTGGCTGGTCTCAATGAGAATCGCATCTGCGCCGCCGTCGAGCATGCCTTCGGCGCATTCCTGATATGCGTCCCGGATCACATCGAAAGTGGTGTGACCCAGCGTGGGCAGCTTGGTGCCTGGCCCGATCGAGCCGAGAACGAACCGCGGAATGCCATCGGCGCCAGGGCCCATCTCGTCCGCGACCTCACGCGCCAACTCGGTGCCGCGCAGCGACAGTTGGCGAATCCGGTCGGCGATGTCGTAGTCGCCGAGGTTCGACAGGTTGCAGCCGAAGGTGTTGGTCTCCACCGCGTCGGCACCGGCCTCGAAATAGGCGCGGTGGATGTTGCGCAGCACGTCCGGCCGCGTGACGTTGAGAATCTCGTTGCAGCCCTCCAGATTGTTGAAATCGTCCAACGTCAGATCGGCTGCCTGCAACATCGTGCCCATCGCGCCGTCGCCGATCAGGACGCGCTCGGTCAGCGCATCGAAGAACCGCGAGTCGTAACGGGGAGATGCCATGGTCACCAGGGTAGTTGTCGGCCGCGCGGCGGAGAAAGCGGCCGGTGGTCGACCGAGAGCACTACCCTGAAATCGTGGATGGAACCGATCGCGAAGACGCTGGAAGCACCGACTCTCAGACACCCCAGCCGGTGCTGCGGGAACCGGTGCTGATCGCGGCTTTCGAGGGGTGGAACGACGCCGCCGATGCCGCTTCCACCGCGGTCGAGCATCTGGCGTTGATCTGGGACGCGCAGCCGCTGGCGGCGATCGATTCCGACGACTACTACGACTACCAGGTGAATCGGCCGTCGGTGAAGCAGATCGACGGCATCACGCGGCGCATCGACTGGCCCACGAGCGCCTTCTCCTACTGCCGCCCGCCGGGCTCGGATCGCGATGTGATCCTGCTGCGCGGCATCGAGCCGAACCTGCGCTGGCGCTCGTTCTGCGACGAAATCCTGCAACTGGCAATGCGATTCGAGGTGCAGACGGTGGTGACGCTGGGCGCTTTGCTGGCCGACACCGCACATACCCGCCCGGTGCCGGTCACCGGATCGGCGTACAGCGCCGAATCGGCGGCCAAGTACAAGGTGAACGAGAGCCGGTACGAGGGTCCGACCGGGATCACCGGCGTCCTGCAGGACGCCTGCGTCCAGGCCGGCATTCCGGCGGTCTCGTTCTGGGCCGCCGTTCCCCACTACGTGACCGCTGCGCCCAATCCGAAGGCGACCGCGGCGCTGTTGGCACAGGTCGAGGAGGTGCTCGACGTCGAGGTGCCGGTCGGCGAGCTGAGCGCGGCTGCCGAGGAGTGGGAGCGAACGGTCACCGAGATGACGTCCGAGGACGAAGAAATGGCCGACTACGTGCGCGGACTCGAAGAGCGCGGGGACGCCGAGGACAACGTCGAGGACACGATGCGCAAGATCGACGGCGACGCGCTGGCCGCCGATTTCGAGCGCTATCTGCGGCGACGCGGCGGGTCGGAAGGACCGGGCTGAATGGCCCGGGTCAGCTGATCCGCTCGATCGACACGACCGGCGTGGTGATCCGCCAGGTACGCACGTCCGGATCGTCGGCCGCACGCACCCAGAACTGCGCCGACTCCCCGACCCGGCACGACTTCACGCCGAGCAGCGGAATGTCCTCGGAGTCGCGCCGCAGCTCGCTCACCGCCCAGTTCTCGTCCTCGCTGCTGCCCACGCCCGGCGCACGCAACAGCGTCATCTCATCGAAGTCGAGCAGATAGGTCGAGGTGCGGGTGACGACCGTCCACACGCCCTCGGCGGTGTCGACGTCGATCTCCTGGGTGCTGGCCACGGGCAGATCCTACTGGGAAGTCGGGATCCGGACGCCCAGCAACGCGTCGACCGTGGCGGCGATCTGTCCTGGCGCCTCGGCGTCATGACCGATCCCCCGCGTCGCGTCAGCCGCCCAGGCGTCGATCGCGACCAACGCCTTCGGCGTATCCAGGTCGTCGGCGAGGTGCTGACGCACCCGCTCGATCGTCGGCGCCGCGTCCGGCCCGGCGGGCACCGCGGTCGCAGTCGCCCAGCGCGACAGCCGATTTCGAGCGTCGTCGAGAACCTGATCGGACCAGGTCCGATCGGTGCGGTAGTGGTCGGCGATCAGGCCCAGCCGGACGGCCGCGGGGTCGACGCCCTGGTCGCGCAGCTTGTGCACGAACACCAGGTTGCCCAGGCTCTTGGACATCTTCTCGCCGTTCAGCCCGATCATCCCGGTGTGCACGTAGTGGTTGGCGAATCGGCGCACGCCGGTCAGCGCCTCGCCGTGAGCCGCCGAGAACTCGTGATGCGGGAAGATCAGGTCGCTGCCGCCGCCCTGAACGTCGAAACCCGCGCCGATGCGGTTCAGCGCGATCGCGGCGCACTCGATATGCCAGCCCGGACGCCCCGATCCGAACGGCGCGTCCCAGGAGGGCTCGCCCGGCCGGGCCGCGCGCCACAGCAGCGCGTCGAGGGGGTTGCGCTTGCCCGGCCGCTGCGGATCGCCGCCACGCTCGGCGAAGAACGTCGCCATCGTCTCCGCGTCGTATCCCGATTCATAGCCGAACTGCTTGGTCGCGTCGATCCGGTAATAGACGTCCCGGTACTCGTCGTACTCGAGCTGATACGCCGCGCCCGATGTCAGCAGCTTCTCGACGACCTCGATGACCTCGTCCACCGACTCGACCGCGCCGATGTAGTCGCGCGGCGGTAGGACGCCCAGCGCCGACATGTCGTCGCGGAACAACTCGATCTCGCGGTTGCCCAAATCCACCCAGTCGACGCCGTCGCGTTCGGCCCGCTCGAACAGCGGATCGTCGACGTCGGTGATGTTCTGCACGTAGTGCACGTCGTGGCCGAGATCCCGCCACACCCGGTTGATCAGGTCGAACGTCACGTAGGTGGCCGCATGGCCGAGGTGCGCGGCGTCATAGGGGGTGATGCCGCAGACGTACATCGTCGCGGTGCTCCCCGGACTCACGGGAACCACCTGTCGGTCGGCGGTGTCGAACAGCCGCAGCTGCGGTCCGGTTCCGGGCAATGCGACGGGCTCCGGCGTGTTCCACGACTTCATGCCCTCACCTTAGGAGTCTCCTCTGAGGCGTCCGATTCGGGGCAGCCCCGATCCGCACTGCGCCTGGACCGATCCGCGCTCGCCCTAGAACGGCGGCCACGGGATCGGTCGAGGGCGATGCGGCGTAGGAAACACCGGATGGTCCAACAGCTTTCGCAGCCGTTCAGCCAGCGCATCGATCTCGTGGGCGGTGATCAGGTCCGAGAGCTCGTCCGCCAGCTCGCCCGCCAGCGCCCCGCTGACCTTCTCGACGGCAAGCAGCTCGTCGTCCACCAGCTCTTGGTCCGCCCAGCCCCACAGGACGGTCCGCAGCTTGTCCTCGCTGTGCAGGCAGATGCCGTGATCGACGCCGAACAGCTCACCACCCGGCCCGGTGAGGATGTGGCCGCCCTTGCGGTCGGCGTTGTTGATCACCAGGTCCAGCAGCGCCAGCCGGCGCAGCGCCGGGTCGTCAGAGTGGACCAGGACCAGCGGCCCGCCGTCCGGACCACGCGCCGACAGCACCGGCATCCAGCCGTCCGGCACCGCATCGGGTGCACAGAGATCGACCGGCTCGAGCCGATGATCGTCGGCCTCGGTCGTGTCCGGCTCCACCCACAGCTGCGCCATGCCGGGCCCGTAGGGGCCGTCCCGCATGACGGTCGGCGGGATCAACTGCAGCCCCATCGCCTCGCTGATCAGGTACGACCCCACCTCGCGACCCGCCAGCGTGCCATCCGGGAAGTCCCACAGGGGCTGCTCACCGCGGACCGGCTTGTAGACGCAGCGCGCGGCCTGGCCGTCGAGCTCGACGTCGCAGAGCAGCGTCGCGTTGCTCGCCTCGCGGATCTGACCGAGCGGTTCCAACGTGCCGCCGGTCAATAGCTCCATCGCCGCCGGACGCAGCAGCTCAGTCATTCTCGTCGTCGGGGTCATCGGGATCGATCGGCGTCGACAGCTCGCCGGTGATGCCGCCCCGCCGATAGCCGTTGGTCCGCACACACATATGGCCGGCCGCGTCCAGCGGCTCCCCGCAGAGCGGGCACGGCTCCCGGCCGGCCGAGATCACCTTCGCGGCCCGGTTGGCGAATTCGCGGGCGGCCTCCGGACTCAGGAATACCCGCACCGCGTCGGGGCCCTCGTCGGTGTCGTCGAGTACCACCGACTCGTCGAACTCGCCCTCGGTGATCGCCAGCAGCTCCACCACGACCGCGCGGGACTCCGCATCCCAACCCAGGCCCATCGTGCCGACGCGGAACTCGGTGTCGACCGGCATGACCAGCGGATTCAGATCGACCACCTCATCAGACGCCGGCGGCACCGGGGTTCCGAATCGGCGATGCACCTCGTCGAGCAGCGCGCCGACACGGTCGGCGAGGATCTGCACCTGCTGCTTCTCCAACAAAACACTGACCACCCGTGTCTGATGCACGGCCTGCAGATAGAACGTGCGGTCGCCGGGCTGCCCGACCGTGCCGGCGACGAACCGGTCCGGGCTACGGAAGACGTGTATCGCGCGCGCCATGCAATCTCCCTCGATCGTGCGGACCCCGACATCTGACACCCATTATTCGCGACTCCCGCCGACCGTCTCAGGTGGCTTGGCCGGGATTCCCGGCAATGCGGCGCAGTTCACGCCGTGCACGTACGGACGATCCGCCGAATACCGGACCACACTGATCGACGCCGGGTCGGCCACGATCCGCTGAAACCCGTCCAGATGCGTGCCGAGCGCGTCGGCCAGGACCGCCTTGATCACGTCGCCGTGCGTGCAGGCGACCCACGCCTTGCCGTCGGCGCCGTGCACCGCGTCGAGCTCGCGGATCGCCGCCACCGCACGCGCCTGCACCTGGGCCAACCCCTCGCCGCCGGGAAACACCGCGGCCGACGGTTGCCGCTGCACGACCTTCCACAGCGGTTCCTTGACGAGATCCTTGATCTCGCGGCCGGACCAGTCGCCGTAGTCGACCTCGATCAGCCGATCGTCGACGATGTCCGGCAGGCCGCGGGCGGCCAGCAGCGGCGCGACCGTCTCCGCGCAACGCTGCAGCGGCGATCGGACCACCGCGGTCAGGTCGGCGATCCCGGCCAGCCGTTCGACCAGTTCCTGCGCCTGCCCGACTCCCTTCTCGTCGAGTCCGACTCCGGGGGTACGCCCGGCCAGCGTTCCGGCGGTGTTGGACGTCGAGCGCCCATGCCGCACCAGCAATACGGTCACCGAACGAGGTTAACCGTCAATCACCGGCGCGGCCTACGCGCGAAGCGAACTCAGGTGGCGCTGATGACGCCGCCGGCGAGCAGTCCGAGGACGATCGCACCGACGATGATCCGGTAGCCGACGAACCAGTTGAGCGAGTGTTTGGAGACGAATCCGAGCAGCCAGGCGATCGCGGCGTAGCCGACGATGAAGGCGATCACGGTCGCCACGATCAGCTGCGGGCCGCTGGCGTTCATGCCGTCGTCGGCCGGTTTGAACGCGTCCGGCAGGCTGTACAGGCCCGACGCCAGCACCGCCGGAATCGCCAGCAGGAACGAGAATCGCACGGCCGCAGCGCGTTCCATGCCCAGGAAGAGGCCCGCGCTGGAGGTGGCGCCCGACCGGGACACACCCGGAATGAGCGCCAGGCACTGCGCCAACCCCATCGTGATGCCGGTCTTGGCGTCGAGCTGCTCGATCGTGCGCTGTTTGGTGCCGAATCGTTCGGCGGCCACGATCACGAACGAGAAGACGATGAGCATGGTCGCTACCAGCCACAGGTTCCGGGCCCCGGTGCGGATCTCATCTTTGAGCAGGTAGCCGATGATCAGGATCGGGATGGTCGCGATGATCACGTACCAGCCGATCCGATAGTCGAGATCGCCGCGGCGCTCCGGGTGCCGGACACCGAGGAACCAGCCGCGCACGATCCGCACGATGTCACTCCAGAAGTAGACGAGCACCGCGGCCTCGGTACCCAGCTGGGTGACGGCGGTGAACGAGGCGCCGGCGTCGCCGGAGAACCAGATCTCCGACACGATCCGCAAGTGGCCGGACGAGCTGATCGGCAGGAACTCGGTGAGTCCCTGCACGAGCCCGAGCACGATCGTCTGCAACCAGCTCATCGAATCCGTCGTCGTTGTCGCCAGGGACGCCACTTCCACCACGAGGCGAGATCGTACGGCCTCGCGTCCGAATCGCCCGAACTCGGACGCGCCGACCGTCTCGGATTCCGGCTTCGCGCAGGGGCCGGATTCGGGTGACGGCGGTGCCGCCCGGCAAGATGGGGGGCATGAAATCGGTGCGGCGGACAGCAGGAGCGGTTGCGACGGGTGCCGTGGTCGTGATGCTGGCCGTCGGATGTTCGAGCAGCAAGAGCAGCTCGGTCGCCACCACGGAGCCCGCCACCCCGGCCTCTGCGACCGCGGTGAGCCAGCCGCCGGCCGGCATCGTCGTTCCGTCGGGACCGATCAAGCAGGTCGTCGCGTTGCCGGTTCCTGGACAGGCGGCAACGTTGTCGACCGACGGCCGCAGCCTCGTGATTACGACTTTCCACAATCCTGCCGAGCGTCGGCCTCTGGTAGGCACACCGCCGACAACACACACCATCTCCCTCCCCGCATCGGCCGCAGCCGTCGCGGCCGGGCCCACCGGCCTGTTGGCGGCGGTACCCGACGCGGTCCTCACCATCGATCCCGGAACCGGCGCGATCGCCCGGCGCGAGATCTCCGCGCCGGACCCGCTGTCGATCACCGCGGTCGACGGCGACACGACGGCCGTGGGGACGGCCGACGGCAAGGTGCTGCTCGTGCATCGTTCCGGCGACGTCGACACGATCAGCGGCCTGGTGCGGGTGGATTCGCTTGCCGCCCACGATGGTCGGCTCGTCGCCCTGGACCGCGCGCAGTCGGCGATCGCCGAGGTCGACCTGTCCAAGAAGGAGTTCGAGGGCCGCCAGCGGGCCGGCAACGGCGCCGCGAACGTGATCGCCGACCGCTACGGCCGATTCCTCATCACCAATCCGCGGGACGGACAGCTGATCAGCTTCTACGGCGATCCGCCGGTCGAGCGCTTCGCGTTCCCCGTCCCGAATGGTCCCTACGGCGTCGCCTATGACGACAACCGCAACGTGGCCTGGGTGGCCGAGTCCGGCGCGAATACCGTCACCGGTTATGAACTGGCAAGCGGGATGCCGATCCAGACCAAGCAATCGCCGACCGTGCGGCAACCGGATTCGATCGCGGTCGACGCCGCGGGCGGAACACTATTCATCGGCTCGGCCGCCGGCGACGGCCTGCAAGCAATAGCGCTGGGGTGACGGCATGGCCAGACGCGTTCGCAAGCCCGGCTTTCCGCTCGAGTGGGAACACCACTCCGAGTCGGACCGCTACGAATACGTTCCGCTGCGCCTGCCCCCTGACGTCACCCGGGTGACCGCCTCGCTGCGGCTGTCGATCCAGGCCGAATTCGGCGGCTGGGAACTGACCCGCGTACGGCTCTACGCCGACGGCACCCGAAAGGTCCTGTTGCGCAGGCCCAAACGTAAGCACGACATCTCCGACCCCGACAACTACGACCCCGGACTGATCGCCTGATGACCGAACAAGCCCCCGCTACCGCCGTCGGCACGGCGCCCCGGCGCACCGCCGCCGACGCCGCCATCGCGGCGTTCAACCGAGGTCTCTATCCTCTACTCCGCACCGTGATGTTCCTGGTCTCGCCGGAGCGGATCCACCACCTGGTATTCGCCGCCTTCCGCTTCCTCGGCCGGTTCCGGATCCTCCGGTCGATCGCCGGCCGCCTGTTTGCGGTCAACGACCCGGTGCTGCGCACCACGGCCTTCGGCGTCGAGTTCCCGGCGCCGCTGGGACTCGCGGCCGGCTTCGATAAGAACGGCGAGGCCATCGACGCCTGGGGCGCACTGGGGTTCGGTTACGCCGAGATCGGCACGGTCACGGCATCCGCACAGCCGGGCAACCCGCAGCCGCGGCTGTTCCGCCTGTCGGCCGACCGGGCCCTGATCAATCGGATGGGTTTCAACAACCATGGCGCCGGCGAGGCGGCCGGTCGGCTTCGGGTGCGCAAGGCGACCGGGACCGCCGTGCCGATCGGCGCCAACATCGGCAAGACCAAGGTCGTGGAACCACAGGACGCCGCCGAGGACTACCGGGCGAGCGCCCGACTTCTGGGTCCCCTTGCCGATTTCGTCGTCGTCAATGTCAGTTCGCCGAATACCCCCGGACTGCGCGACCTGCAGGCGGTCGATTCGCTGCGACCGATCCTGTCCGCCGTGCTGGAGGCCGTCGACGACAAGCCGGTACTGGTGAAGATCGCGCCGGATCTGGCTGACGCCGACGTGGACGCGGTCGCCGATCTCGCGGTCGAGCTGGGGCTGGCCGGCATCGTCTGCACCAACACGACCATCCGCCGCGACGGCCTGCAGTCGGATCCGTCGGTCGTCGCCGAGACCGGTGGACTGTCGGGGCCGCCCGTCGCCGCACGTTCGCTGGAGGTGCTGCGCCGCCTGTATGCCCGTGTCGGCGACCGGCTGACGCTGGTATCGGTCGGCGGCATCGAGACCGCCGACCAGGCGTGGGAACGCGTCTGCGCCGGCGCCTCGCTGCTGCAGGGTTACACCGGCTTCATCTACGGCGGACCGTTCTGGACCACCCAGATTCATCGCGGCCTCGCGGCCCGCGCCCGTGCCGCCGGGTTCGCCAGCATCGCCGACGCGGTCGGCAGTGCGGCCACGCGCTGACTATTCGTTCTGATACCCCGGATGGACGATCGCCAGCCGATAGTCGACGATATCCCGCAGCGCTGCAACGACTTCGGCATCGCGATCATCGAGCTCGCCGCGCCGGATCGCTTCGGCGAACGCCGCCTCGTCGGCGAATCCCAGGCCGGCGAGCCGCGTCTGCGTCCGATCCGGCGCATCGGCCAGCAGTTCGCGTTCGACCATGCGCAGCACGCCCACCGCGACCCGGTTGTGGAATTTGACCGCGCCCGTCGTCGCCTCCGCGACCTCTGTTTCCAGAAATTCCGCCACGGCCGCAACGAGTTCGGCGGCGGTGGGCTGCCCGGCCAGTTCGCTCATGACGCCTCCTCGATCAACGTCAGCAGATCGTGCTCGGTCTCGGCCGCGCGCCGCCCGATGGCCGCGAGCTCGACCGACCGCTCCCGACCGCTCAGATGCCGATGGGCCTGATAGCAGCAGATGATTCCCCACCGCAGCGTTGATTGCACGATCCACCACCGCAGTACATCGCGGTCGATGGTCACCCCCGCGGCTTCTTCGTAGTCGGCGACGAAGTCCTCGACGCTCCCGAGGCCGCCGGCCCCCTGCGACCGCGGACGCCCGAATCGCCATGCCCGGATGCAGAACCAGGCCAGGTCTTCGTAGCGGTCGCCGCGATGGACGAGTTCCCAGTCCAGGACGGCGGTCAACCGCGGTACGCCGGTATCGATGATCACGTTGCCCATTCGGAAGTCGCCGTGCACCAACACCTCTGGTGTGGCATCTGGGCGGCGTGCGGCGAGCCAGCGGTGTACCCATTCGAACGTGGCGTTGCGCACGCCCATCGCTTCGAGCTGTGGATACCAATCCGCGAGCGGATCCATGACCGCCAGGTCCAGTCCGGCGGGATCCGACCGGTGAATCGCGGCGACCGCGGCAGCGCACTGCCGCAACAGCTCTCGCCCGCCCGTCGCATCGACGGCGCGCAGGATCCGCGGCGCCAGGCTCTCCCCCGGCACATAGTCGCAAATCAGGTAGGGATCGCCCAGCGCCGACGCCGACTCGTCGGCCACCACGATGGCCGGCACCGGGGTGCCCGCGGCCGCGGCCCGGGAGATCGCGGCGGCCTCCAGTGCCATTCCCGAGTGCTGCTCGTCTGCCGGTCCCATACGCAGGATCAGGCGTCGCACACCGGCCGCGGTCTGTGCGGCGAACGCCCAGGTCGTTCGACTGGCTCCGCCGGTGACGGCCTGCAGATCGAGTGTCTCGACCGGGCCGAGTTCGGGCTCCAGCACGGCCGGCAGCGCCGCCGACAGCTCGTCGGGCGTCACGACGGCTGCTTGCCGAATCGCAGCATCCGCTGGGCCACCCGGCGGATCTGAATCTCCTCCGCCCCCTCGGTGATCCGATAGCGGCGATGGTGTCGGTAGATGTGCTCGAACGGTTCGTGCCGGCTGTATCCGATGCCGCCGTGGATCTGCATGGCCCGGTCGGCGGCGTCGCAGACCAACCGGTTGGCCCGGTAGTTCGCCATCGACACCTTGTCCGAGACCTGCATGTGGTGATCGCGGTCCAGGTGCCAGGCCGCGAAATACACCAGCAGGCGCACCATCGCGGCCTCGGTCTGCAATTCCGCCAACGGCCATTGCACCGCCTGATTGATCGCCAGCGGCTTCCCGAACACGTGCCGCTCGCCCGCATAGGCCGCGGCACGGTCGATGCAGTACTGCGCCGCACCCAGGCTGCTGGCCGCCTGCCGAATCCGATTCTCGTGCAAGAAGGTCTGCCCGACGGCCAGGCCGTCGTCGAGGTCGCCGAGAATCGCCGACGACGGCACCCGCACGTCGTGCAGCTCGACCTCGCCGTGGTCGGTCGGCATGTTGAAGGTCCACCAGTAGTAGGGAATCTCGAATCCCGGGCTGTCGATGGGTACCAGGAACGCGCTGATCCCCCGTGCCTGGCCGGGCTCGCCGGAGGTGCGGGCGAAGATCAGATCATGCGAGGCCCGATGCACGCCGGTGTTGAATCGCTTGGCCCCGTTGATGATCCAGTCGTCACCGTCGCGCGCTGCAGCGGTCTCCAGCCAGGTCGCGTCGGAGCCGTGGTCGGGTTCGGTGAGGCCGAACGCCAGCCCCTTCTCGCCGCGCAGCATCGGTTCGATGAACTCCGCCTTCTGCTCGGCGGTGCCGAACCGGTCGAGCATGATCACCTGAGGAAAGTTGCCGACGATCGACGATTCGTCCTGCAGGTCGTTGTGCAGGCCCAACCCCTTGTGCGCCAGGTGCTCCCGGATGACGGCCATGTCGATATTCGTGCCGTCACGGCCGCCATAGGCGGCGGGCAGACCATAGCGCAGCCAACCCGCGCGATCGGCGCGCCGACGCATCTCGCCGAGGAGTTCCTCCCACTCGGCACGCGGCACGCCGCCGTTCTCCCAGTCGGTGCGCGCATGTTCGCGCCGATGGTCGAAATACTGCTCGTGCTCCGCCTGCAGCGGCGCGATCTCCGCGTCGATGAAGGCGTCCATCTCGGCGAGCAGCTCCGGAAGATGCTCGGGTAGAGAGAAATCCACTGGTGTCGTCCTTCCTGAATATCTTGCAGGGCACTAGCCGCCGTAGAGGGTGCGCTGCCAGATGGCCGACAGCGTGGTGATCGCGGCGTCGTCGTCGATCTCCACGCCGAGTCCCGAGGGGCGCCAGGCGACGGCGGTGAAGCTCTCGAACATCAGCCCCAGGGCGGCGCCGACCTGTTCGGGGTCGAGGTCCGTGCAGTGCCCCTGTTCCTGCGCGCGGCGCACCGATGCCGAGATCAGGTCGATACTGAACCGGCGGAACCCGTTCTGCAGCTCGGCGAACCGCTCGTTGCCGTCGGCGAGCTGGCCGACGGCGATCATCACCCCGATATTCGGCTTGAACACCAGCCAGTATCCCGCCGTCATCGCCCGGAAGTACTCGTCGTCGTCTCCCCCGTGCGGCAGCGGCAGCGAATCCCGCGACGGCAGAATGATGGTGAACAGAATCTCCTCGGCGATCGCGGCGAGGATGTCTTCTTTGTCGACGAAGTAGCGGTAGAAGATCGCCGTCGACTTGCCGGCCGCGGCGGTGATGTCGGCGAGGTTGGTGCCGTGAAAGCCGCGTTCGGCGAACAGGACTCGCGCGGCGTCGGCCAGCGCCCGGCGAGTCTGCTGTCCCTTCGGCGAGAGCGTTTCCACGGTCATCGGCGCAGCCGATCCCCGGCCCGCAGTAGCGCACTCGGCAGGTCGTGGCCGACCACCTGCCGGGCCACCTCGGCCGCGGCGATGGCCGCGGTCAGGTCGACGTCCACGCCGATCCCGCTGTCCCGCAGCAGATACACCAGGTCTTCGGTGGCGATATTGCCGGTGGCACCGGGCGCGAACGGGCAGCCGCCGAGCCCGCCGGCCGAGGCGTCGAGACGGGTGACGCCGGCCTGCACTGCGGCATACGCACTGGCCAGGCCGGCACCCCGGGTGTTGTGAAAGTGCGCGCCGAGTGGCAGGTCGCCGATCACCGGCCGCACTCGGCCGACCAGGTCGGTCACCCGCCGCGGCGTCGCCGTGCCGATGGTGTCGGCGATGGCGATGCGGTCGACGCCGATCTCGGTTGCGGCCGAGACGATGTCGACGACGCGGGCCGGATCGGTCGGGCCGTCGAACGGGCAATCCCAGGCGGTCGCGACTATCACTTCGATGCTGGCGCCACCCTCGTGGGCGATGGCGGCGATCTCGGCGATGAGCGCGGTCGAGTCGGCCGTCGACCGGCCGACATTCGCCTGGCTGTGTCCGTCGGCCGCAGACACGACATACTCCAGCGACCCCATGCCCGCCTTGATCGCCCGCGCGGCACCACCCGGGCCGGCGACCAGCGCCGAGAATTCGGCGTCGAATTGCGCACGCAGCCGCGGCAGTTCGGCCGTCAGCTCGGCGGCGTCGGCGAGCGTGGGCACCTTGCTGGGCGACACGAAGGCCGTGGCCTCCACCTCGCGCACCCCGGTGGCCAGCACCGCCTCCAGCAACTCGATCTTGGCCGCCAACGGAATCGGATCCTCGATCTGCAGCCCGTCCCGCAGCGCCACCTCACGGATCGTGACGTGTTCCGGCAATGCGTTCACAGCACACCCGCCTCACCCAGTGTCGACAGTTCGTCGTCCGACAGCCCGAGTAGACCGCCGTACACCTCGCCGTTGTCCTGACCCGGCTGCGCCGAGCCGGACCGGCGAATGGTTCCCGGGGTCTCCGACAGGACGGGAATCACGCCCGGGCCCTTGATGTTCCGCCGGATGCGCTCGTCCCAGTGATCGGCGATCATCCCCCGGGCCTGCAGCTGCGGATCGGTCACCACCTCCGCGACCGTGTTGATCGGACCGGCGATGACCCCCGCCGCCGAGAGCGTGTCGATGATCTCTGTGGGCGTTCTCGTCGCCGCCCACGCACCGATGATCTCGTCCAGCAGGTCCTGGTTGCGTCCGCGCGCAACGTGATTCACGAACCGCTCGTCGTCGGCCAGTTCCGGCTGACCCATCGCCCTGCACAGCCGGCGGAACACGGTGTCCTGGTTGGCCGCGATCACCACCCAGCTGCCGTCGCTGCTCTGGTAGATATTCGATGGCGCAATGCCTTCCAGCCGGGTGCCCGACGGCCCCCGCACCACGCCGCCGACGTCGTAGTCGGGAATGGTCGATTCCTGCACGGCGAGGCAGGCCTCCGTCAGTGCGGCGTCGACGATTTGGCCCTCGCCCGTCACGGTCCGCCGGTAGAGGGCGGCCAACGCGCCCTGCGCGGCGAACATGCCCGCGAGACTGTCGCCGAGCGACAGCGCCAGCCGCGGCGGCGGGCCGCCGGGAAAGCCGTTCATATGCCGCAGCCCGCTGGCCGCCTCGGCCACCGACGCATAGCCGGCCTTGCCGGCATCCGGACCGGTCTGCCCGTAGCCGGAGACCCGCACGAGGATGATGCCGCGATTGCGTTCCCGCAGCGTCTCGTAGCCCAGCCCCCACTTCTCCAGCGTGCCGGGCCGGAAGTTCTCGACGATGATGTCGGAGCGCTCCACCAAGTCCAGGAACAGCTCTCGACCCCGCTCCGATCGCAAGTCAAGAGTCGCGGCCAGCTTGTTGCGCGCGTGCACCGTCCAGAAGAAGTGGTGGCCGTCCAGTTCTGCCTGCCCCCAGGTACGCAGGGGGTCGGGCTGATTCGGCGGCTCGAGCTTGATCACCTCGGCGCCCATGTCCCCGAGCAGGCGGCTGGCATACGGCCCGGAGATCAGGGTGCCGACCTCGATGACCCGGATGCCGTCGAGCGGGCCCGTGACCGCGGGTTCGTTCACAGCGAGAACCCGTGCCGATGCAGCCAATCGGTGCAGACCTCGGTCGCCGCCCGCAGCGTGTCCCGCTGGTCCGGCCCCGAGTAGTAGTGGTTCGCACCGGGAATCTGATGCATCTCCTTGTCCGGATGGCCGATCGCCTCAAACAGCCGATGCGTATGGCTCGGCGTGCAGGCGTCGTCCGCGAGATTGCCGATCACCAGCGTCGGCACCGCGATGTCGGCGCCGCAGCGCACCCCGTCGGCGTGCGCATCGTCGTAACTCCACTGCGACAGCCAGCTGCGCAGCGTGCAGAACCGTGCCAGCCCGACGGCGCCGTTGTTCACCACCTGCGGATCGCCCAGATAGCAGGTGCCGGGCGCGCGATCGTTGGGATCGACGGCCGGATCCAGCCATCGCGGGTCGGCCATGGTGCCGTGCACCACGAATCCGTATTCGTCGTCGGGCCGGCCGGCCGCTTTCAGCTCCGCCAGTTTTTCTTTGACCCACTGGCTGATCCGCCGGTTGCGCGCCACCTGCGCGGCGCGATAGCGGTCCAGGAACTCCGTGTTGTAGGGCGGCTGATTCGGGTTGTCCGGGTTGTACAGATCCAGCTCGGGGTCGCGCCGGGTCGGGTCGTTCTCGTCCAGGATCGATGCGTCCAGCCATTCGGTGAGCGTGCCGTGGCGGCTGATGTGCGCGGCCAGCAGCATCAAGCCGTCGGCCGGAACAAGTTCCAGCGCAGTCAGATCCGGACCGTCGCCGGACGGGCTAGCGGTGATCGTGGGACGCTGCGCCTGCTGCTGATAGAACACTGACAGCGAGCCGCCGCCGCTCCAGCCCGCCAGCACCACCTTCTCGTATCCGAGACGGTCCTTCGCGTCTTTGATGCAGGCGCCCAGATCCTCGACGACCTTTTCCATCAGCAGGGCCGAGTCGGTACCGCGGAATCGGCTGTTGCAGTAGATGACGTGATGTCCGGCCCGCGCCAGGCCGTTCATCATCGGCAGGTACGCGCCGCCGCCGATCGGATGCATAAACACCAGCACAGTGTCGGACGGCTTGTCCTTCGGCCGCAGCAGATGGCTCTCGAGGAAGACCGTCTCGGCGATACCGCCGTACACGTCACGGACGCTCGAATTGTTCTGGAAGGCAATCAGGTACGGGATGCGGTCATAGTCGTGCCGCACGGGAACCTGTGTCGAGGTCGTCATATGTGCCCTTTCAGTGCTGGCCGAGATCGGCGGCCAGGATCTCGGGTGATGGCGTGAGTCGACGGCGAGTATCTACTGCGATCACCGTCCACTCGATGCGGTCGTAGTCGTCGAACTTGCGCCGGGCGCGTTCCCGCGCCTTCTCCGGGGCGCCGTGGTGAACCCCTTGCGGCGCATGCGAGATCAGCCCGGGCGGCATCGGCGCACCGAAGAGCGACCCCTCGTGGAAGAAGGCGATCTCGTCATAGTCGACGTTGCGGTGATACCAGGGCACCCGCTCGGTACCCGGCACCGACTCGGCCCGCTTGGGCAGAAAGTTCATCACGTAGACGCCGGCCGCCTGCATGAACAGGTGGACGGTCGGCGGCAAATGCACGCTGTCCGAGGTGATGACGTTGTAGTCGGCGATATTGAAGGTGAAGGCGAAATTGTCGCCGCGCCAACCCGCCACGTCGAGCGGATGGTGCTGGTAGAACAGCGATGTCGGGCCGCCCTCGTGGATCAGCCGGACCTCGTATTCGTCTCGCCCGTCCGATTCCATCGCCTGCGGTTCCGGAATCTCGGCCTGCGCCGGGTCGAACGGGAAGTGTCGGCCGATCTGTCCGGCCGGCGGTACCCGGAACTCCTCCGTCGCCTGAATCATCAACCAGGTGCCGGCCTCGTCCGGGACCTGGCGCCAGGTGGTCGCCTTCGGCAGGTACAACCAGTCGCCGGGCCGGTACCGCAGCGGGCCGAATTCCGTTTCCACCAGGCCGCTGCCGGCGTGCACGAAGATCAGTAGGTCGCCGTCCACGTACCGAACGAAGAAGGGCATCTGTTCGGCCCTGCGGGACAACATGATCCGGCAGTCGACGTTGGAGTACAGCAGCATGGGTGAGCCGGTCGCCGCGGACTGGTCCTCGGGGGCGAGTGCGCTCGTGAGCGCGTCGGTCGGCCGCAGCGGCCCCTCCGACCGGTAGGCGGTCGGGTCGCCGGTCCGATAGAGATTCGCGGTGCGGCCGGTGAATCCGCCGCGCCCCAGTTCGTCATCCTTGAGCCCGTCGAGATCGGCATGCAGCCGTCGCGGCGTGACGCCCTTACGGAGGTGGACGAAGGATTCCATGAGCGGCCTCTCTGCCGTAACTAAAGTTGAAGTTAGTTTTACTTCTGCGGTCGTGTCAAGGGTTGATTTCTGCGCACCACCATGCCCGTCAGGGACGGATCATGAACTCCACGAACAATTTTCGCTGCGCCTCGGTCATCGGCGAGCCGTCCGGACCGCCCAGCGTCAACTGCCCGATCCCGGCCGCGAACGTCGTCGACGCACGCAGCATCGCCTCATCGCGATCAAAGCCGAGGCCGGTGAACACCGACAGCACCGCCGCCCGCACCCGACGATCGGCCTCGGCCACGCCGGCCGCGACGTCGGGGTCGCTGCGTGCCCACTCGCGCATCGCGCGTTCGGTCTGCCAGTGCTGCGGGTCCAGCAGCCCGGCCACCATTCGATCGAGCCGATCTGCGGGCGGCAGCTCCTGAATGCTCTCGTACAGCGCCCCGTCGGACCCATGTCGCTCGGCCCACGCCGCGATCAACGCCGACCGGTAGGCCGCCATGTCGGCGAAATGCCAATAGAAGCTCCCCTTGGTTGCACCCGCGCGCTTGCAGAGCCGATCCAACTTGAGTGCAGACAGCCCCTCCTCGCCGAGGATCGCGAACCCGTCGTCGAGCCAGTCGTCCGGCGAACGGCGCACGGCCATCAGATCATCGCCCGCGACGGCACCGACATCCCCAGGGCCAGCGCGCCGGATAGTTCGCCGATGGTGTCGTAGTCGAAGACGACATGCCCCGCGAGCACGTCCACGTCCCGCTTGATCCGCTGCAACGGATGCGACAGGAAATGCACGCTGGCGCCGGACGCCTCGAGAAGCAGGTTGATCACCGCACGCGATTCTCGAACGATATGCGCGGCCGCCATTCTCGCCTCCCCGCGGACGGCGCGCGACACCTCCTCGCCTACGGCGATTGCACACTCGATCTGGGCCACGACATCGTCGCGCAGCGCGCTCAGCGCACGCAGCCGCACCCGGGCCTCGGCCAGGCGCGCCTGCGCGATCGGCTTGTCGCGCTGAGCCTTTCCGCCTTCGTAGAGCAGCACGCGCTCGCTCACCCGCTGGGTATACAGCTCCACCACCCGTTCGGCGCCGCCGAGCGCGGGCATGGCCGCCAGTAGCGCCAACGCGGGCACCAGCGGCCAGCGGTAGGTCGACGCATCGTGCAGGCCTGCACCCGGGGCGGTGCCGGTGTAGATATCGGCGACCCGCACCAGCCGATGCTCCGGCACGAAAACGTCGGTGGCAATCACATCGTTGGAACCGGTGGCGCACATGCCGTCGGTGTGCCAGGTGTCGACGATCTCGACCTCATCCGCCGGCAACAGTGCCAGCGCCGGATAGAACGCATCGTCGGATCCGCAGAGCGCGCCCACCAGCACCCAGTTGCCGTCCAGCACGCCGGTCGCCCATGACCAGCGCCCGGTCAGCCGGATCCCGCCGTCCACCGGGACACCGCGGCCGGTCGGCGCCAACGGGGCGGGTGCGAGAAACGGCCGGTCGGCGAAGCCCTCCGCCTGGGCACGCTCGTCGAACAGCGCGAGCATCCAGTTGTGCAGCGCGTAGAAGCCGAGCGTCCAGGCACTGGCCACGCAGCCGTGCGCCATCTTCCGCACCGGATCGAGGATCTCCGGGAAGGGCGCCTGCATGCCACCGAATACCTTGGGCACCAGCAGCTCCGTGAAGCCGCTCGCTCGTAGATCGGTCAGCGTGTCGGCGGGCAGCCGGCGCAGCTTCTCAGCGTCGGCAGCGCGTTCGGCAAGTCGCTGCACGAACTCGTCGGTGATGAACGGAGCAGCGACGTCAACAATCGGATCAGCCATTCCCGAAACCTACCGTACTTTTTGGTATGGAGCGAGGAATGGCCGATCCGGTCGAAATCAGCGCCCGTAGACCCCTGTGATGGTGGCGCGCGCGATCGCGGTGTCGAGCAGGTTGAACATCAGGAACGACGGCGTCGCACCGGCCGGGAGGTCCAGGCTGGGCACGTTGAGCGCGTTCACGACGGTGATGTAGCGGTGCGGGCCGTGTCCGGGTGGCGGCGCCGCGCCGAGGAAGCGCGCCAGGCTGGCGTCGTTGTTCAGCGTGACCGCGCCGTCAGGCAGGCCGCTGCCGGTGTCGTCGCCCGCGCCTTCGGCGAGCTCCGTGACCGACGCGGGGATGTTCGCGACGGCCCAATGCCAGAAGCCGGAGACCGTCGGGGCATCCGGGTCATACACGGTGACCACGAAACTCTGTGTCTCCGCGGGAAATCCGGACCAGCTCAGCTGCGGAGACAGATCCTCGCCGCCGGCACCGAAGATGCCGCTGACCTGATTGTCGGGCAGGGTGCCGCCGTCGGTGAAGCTCGTCGAGGTCACGGTGAACGACGGAAGCTGCGGAAGTTGCGAATACGGGTCATAGGTATTGGCCATGTGGTCCATCATGCCTCTTGAACCACACGCGCGTGCCGAACAAGGGAGCTCAGGGTGACCGCAACGCAGCCTTCGGGGACCGACCCCACCGAATTCCGGCTCGCCGGCCACGCCGGCGACCTCGCCGCCGTGCGCTGGACCGGCACCGACGCTCCCACCCCATCGTCTGGCAGCTTCGTCGTGCTGATCACCCACGGCTACGGCGAACACGCGCGGCGCTACGACTACCTCGCCGAGAGGCTGGTCGACGCCGGGGCGGTCGTCTACGCGCTCGACCATGTGGGACACGGACGCTCGGCCGGCGAACGCGTCCTCATCACCGACTTCGACAAGGTGGTCGACGACGTCCACCTGTTGGCGCTGCGGGCCCGCGAGGAATACCCAAACCTGCCGGTGGCGCTCATCGGCCATTCGATGGGCGGGCTGATCGCCACCCGCTACACCCAGCGATTCGGCGACGAGCTCGCCGCCGTTGTGCTGTCCGGGCCGGTCATCGGGCCGCAGGGCATGTTGGCCGCGCTGCTCGAACTGGACGAGATCCCCGATACTCCACTACCGCCCGACGCGTTGTCGCGCGTGCCCGAGGTCGGCGCGCAGTACACCGCCGATCCCCTGGTCTGGCACGGCGCCTTCAAACGTCCGACCGTGCTGGCGATGAAGGAGATGGAAGACACCATCGCGGCTTCGGGGCGGCTCACGCCGCCGACGATCTGGCTGCACGGCGAGCTGGACCCGCTCGCCAACTATGCCGACGCGGCGATCGGTTGGGCGCAGGTGAAGCCGGAGGTCAGCGCCGAGAAGATGTATCCCGAGGCACGACATGAGATCTTCAACGAGATCAACCGGGACGAAGTCATCGACGACGCAATCGAATTCATCCGCGCGCACCTCTGAGGGGCGGCGCCTCGGCTCAGCCGTTCAGCACGACTCAGCTGTTCAACAGGAAGTGCTCCAGCACGTTGGTGCCGAAGATCAAGGCGTCCACCGGGACCCGCTCGTCGACGCCGTGGAACAGGCCGGCGAAATCGAGGTCCGGCGGCAGCTGCAGCGGCGCGAATCCGAAGCAGCGAATTCCCAGCTTGGCGAACGCCTTTGCGTCGGTGCCACCGGATAGCATGTACGGCACGGTGCGGCCGTTCGGGTCATGCGCGAGCACTGCGGCGTTCATCGCGTCCACCAGGTCGCCGTCGAACGTCGTTTCGTACGAGTCGAGTTTGGTGACCCATTCGCGCGTCACCTGCGGCCCTATGAGGGCGTCCACCTCGGCCTCGAACGCCGCCTGTCGACCCGGCAGGACCCGGCAGTCGACGACCGCGGTGGCGGTCTGCGGGATCACATTCGCCTTGTAGCCAGCGTCGAGCATCGTCGGGTTGGCCGTGTCGCGCAGCGTCGCACCGATGATCCGGGCGATGCTGCCCAGCTTGTGCAGGGCGGTCTCCAGGTCGGGGCTGTCCGGTCGCAGCTCCAGTCCGGTCTCCTCGGAGACCGCGGCGAGGAACTGCCCGACCGATTCGGTCATCACGAGCGGGAACCGATGCCGGCCGAGTTTCGCGACCGCCTCCGCGAGGATCGTCACGGCGTTGTCGTCGTGCAGGAAGGAACCGTGACCGGCGTTCGCGGTCGCCGTGAGCTTCATCCAGGCGAGGCCCTTCTCGGCGGTCTCCACCAGGTACAAGCGGCGTGACGACCCATCGGGCCGGTCGACCGTCAGCGAGAATCCGCCGACCTCCCCGACGGCCTCGGTGACCCCCTCGAAAAGATCGGGCCGATGCTCGACCAGCCACTGCGATCCCCACTTGCCGCCGGCCTCCTCGTCGGCGAGGAAGGCGAACACGATGTCGCGCGGCGGCGTGGTTCCCTCGCGGCGGAACTGACGGGCCAGGGCGAGCGCCATGCCGCACATGTCCTTCATGTCGATGGCCCCGCGCCCCCACACGTATCCGTCTTTGACGGCACCGGAGAACGGGTCGACGCTCCAATCGGACGCCTGCGCCGGGACCACGTCGAGGTGGGCGTGCAGCAGCAGTTTTCCGCGGCCGGCGTCGGCGCCGGGCAATGTCGCGAACACATTCGCCCGCCCCGGTTGACCTGACTCGATGTACTCGGTCTTATATCCGACTTCCTCGAGCTGTTGCTGCACCCAGCGGGCGCAGTCGGCCTCTCCGCGGGTGGTCTCTGGCTCGCCGGTGTTGGAGGTGTCGAACCGGATGAACCGGCTCACCAGATCGACGATTTCATCGGTTGCACGCGGTGCCGCAGACGTCACCCCCCATTACTAGCACCGAATCGATTGCACCGATCAACCGAGCGGGATCAGGCGATTTGGGCGCGGCCACGACGTCGGCTAATGTTAGCCGTCGCTGGCCCTGGTTTCGGGGTCTCTCAAGTCCGGGTGGCGGAATGGCAGACGCGCTAGCTTGAGGTGCTAGTGCCCTATTAACGGGCGTGGGGGTTCAAGTCCCCCTCCGGACACAGAATTCAGCCGCGACATCGACCCGATGTCGCGGCTGTCCTCGTTGATGCCCCGTTTTTCTGTCAGAAATCTCGCAGCAGCCGACGATAAATGTCGACTGATCGCCAATACCTGACTGCAATTCTGGGTCTTCCGACTTCACGATTCGGCCGAGACCCCGACCGGCTCTTTCGCATTCGCTTCGCCCGCGCCGGCCAGCTCGACATGCACGACAAGCAATGAACTGCCGAGCACCTGGACCTGGACGGCGTTGAATGCACGCAACGGATGCCATCTCGACAGCCGCAGCTGCAGCGCGACCGGGTCGAGCTCCGGGTGCACGGATGCGATGCCGTCGACCCACCGAAACCGCAGGCCGACCCGCATCCGGACGCGAACGCGCGGGTCACGCGTGATGTTGCGGACGTATCCGGCGCGCGGGCCATGCTCGGCGACGATCCAGAACACCGACCCCTGACGGCCGTTGCCCACCGGGGTCCGCCGAGGTTTTCCCGACCGCCGGCCCGTCGTCTCCAGCAGCGCGTAACCCAGCGGCATGAGACCCAGGTGCAGCAACAGACGCACCGGTGGATTGATCAGCCAGCGCTGCACGAAGCGGACCACCCGCGCCTTTCCAGCGGGAAAGGCCAACGTCACAACGATATTCATGGCGAGCACGGCCACGTAGGACCAGACGGTCGTCCGGCCGCTCCACCCGAACGCGACCTCGGCCAGCTGAATCGCGACCACGATGACCGATGCCACAAGCAATGCCATCACCGGCCGAACCATACGTTCGTATTGTCCCATACGTATGTATGGTAGGCCGCATGGACGCGACGTCAACCCCCTCGGCACCGGCGGCTCGACTCATCGACACGGTCTGCTCGCTGATCGCGACCAACGGACTGGACGGCGCGACGGTCCGGGAGGTCGCCGCGGCCGCCGGGGTATCCATCGGGGCCGTGCAGCATCATTTCCACACCAAGGACGACATGCTCGAGGCCGCCTTCCGACACGTCGTCGACACGACCGCAGAACGCGTCGCGAAGGTTCCCTTCGGCCCCGACGTCCGCCGGAATCTCGGGCTGGTGATGCGCGAACTGCTGCCCCTCGACGAGACTCGGCTCCGCGAGGCAAAGGTCTACGTCGCCTTCGCATCCCGTGCCATCACGTCCCCCCGGCTCGCGGTCGTGCAGCGCAGCACTCTGGACATGATCATCGAACAGGTCGCGGTGCCATTCCACGGCGCCGATCCGCGGCGAGAGGCCGAACTGCTGCTGGCCGTCGCCGACGGGCTGACGTTCGACGCGGTCACCCGCGGCGAGCTGCCCGACCCCGAGCACCTCGAAACACTGCTCGACGCCTACCTGGAGCGTGTCCTGCCTGCCTGACGGCGGGAGACGGAACATCCCGATCTCGCCCGGGCCCGCTTGTCACGCTATGGCCGACGGTTGCGATCTACCATGCGCCTTCATGAGTCGGACAAGTCGCTGGACCGCGCCGCGCCGAGCAGTAGCCGCGATGAGGCCAGGATCCCGATCATTGCTGCGACACCAAAGGCCAGAAGAGCGGTGCGCGGGCTGATGTACTCAAGCGCGATGCCTACCGCGATTGCGGGGAGCGAAAGACCGACATAGCCCGCGAGGAAGAACCCGGCGAGGCTCTCGCCGAGTTTGTCGGCAGGTGAAATCGCCACCACCATGCTGAGTGTGCCCTTGAACAAGGCTGACGCGCCTGCACCGACCACGCCGCCGCCGGCGAGGAACAGGCCGAGGCTCGGGGTCGGCAGCCAGGCGGCGACTACGACGAGGGCAACACCGATGATGTCGAGCACCACGCCGGCCGCCAGGAGTCGCCGGGCGGGCCACGCACTGGTCGCGACCAAGAACGCGACTCCCACCCCGATCACGATGAAGATCGACAGCCCTGCCATCGCCAGCGACGTGTCGTGGATGACCTCGGCCAGAAACGTGCCGGTGAGCGCGATCAAGACGGCCATGCCGGCATAGGCGACGAACACCACCAGCAACCCTGCGAAATATTCAGCCCGAGCAGCATGCGGCAACGAAACCCGCTGGGGTCGATATGTCGGCAGTGGCCGCCGTCGCTGACGAGTTTCCGGTGCAGCGAGCAATGCGACGGCGCCGACCACCAGAGCGATCAGGAGTACCACGTAAGGCAGAACCAGCGGGTGCGGCTCATACTCCGCCAACAGCCCCGCGACCAGCGCGCCGACCCCCAGTCCGCCGAGATTGGCAATCGTGGCAGTCAATTGCGGTCGGCGCGCGGTGACCTCCTCTGGCCGGTGTGCGTGGTGCAGTTCGGTGAGGTACGCGGTGGCCGTGGAGACCGTCAAACCGACCGACATTCCGCAGAGCACCCGAGCGACGAACAAGCCGGGCAGGGCGGGCCAGGCGATAAACATCGCGGCACTCACGAGCGCGAGCGTCACCGCCCCCAGCAGGTGAACACGCCTGCCGTGGACATCCGACAGGTGGCTGGCGAAGAACAGGCTGACTATCACGCCGACGGCGTATGCGGCGTAGATCATCGTGATCATCAGCGACGAGAAATGGTCCCGCTCGGCGTAGAGGACATACAACGGGCTCGGAACCGTGGAAAAGGCCAGAACGGTCAGGAATACCCACGCCGCTGCCCAGAAGCCGAAGTGGTGATGGCGGCGTGAGGTCGCCGGTTCGATTGCTGTCATAACGCTCATGCAATTGAGAATGGCCGGTTTCGCTCCGGCCTACATCCGGTAGAGTGCCAAGTTATGCCGGAAACGGGCCACATTCTCCACGACGGGCCCGACCTACGCTCCGGGCGTCTGCCACTCCTCCACGGAGAGCATGTCCCCGTCCACCAGCATCGCCTGGGCCACATCGTGTACCCGGCGACCGGGGTGTTGTCGATCACGACCGGGGCGGGCACCTGGATAGCTCCGGCGACGCGACTGGCCTGGACGCCGGGCGGCTTCGAGCACCATCACCGCGCTTACGGCGACACCGACATGCGCGTCTTCTTCCTGCCGGTCAGGCTCGCCGCTCAACTCCCCGATCACCCAGGGGTCTTCGCCGTCTCTCCCCTGGTACGCGAGGTCATTCTCGCCCTGACCGACGACGCCGCACCCCGGTCACAGGCGGCCCGAACCCGGCTGCAGACCGTGATCATCGACGAACTGGTGCCGATCTCCGAAGAACCACTCCACTTGCCCGAACCACACGACGATCGGCTCCGCAACCTCAGTGCGCTCCTCCATGACGATCCCGCCAACAACGCCACGTTGACGGAACTCGGTGCCCACGTCGGCGCCGGTAAGCGCACGCTCACCCGCCTCTTCCACGACGAACTCGGCATGAGTTTCCGCCAATGGCGCACCCAGCTACGCCTTCACCACGCCCTCACTCTCCTCGCCGCCGGACACACCGTCACCCACACAGCAGCAGCCTGCGGGTGGGCCAATCCGACCAGCTTCATCGAGGCATTCACAGCCGCCCTCGGAGAATCCCCATCCCGGTATCGCCACGATCCATCACGCGCGCGACGATGACGTCTTTTGTGCAGGTCATCACCGATTTCGTAGACTGTCACCCGTGACTGACGGGATAACTCGGGACGACCTGGCGACGCTGCACCGGGTCCTGGACCAGGCCGCCGCGCTGCCACTCGATCATCCCGACTCGGTCGCCGTGCAGCGCGCGGTCGGCCACATGTTCAAGAAGGCCAAGCGCACGCGCCGCAAGGAGAAGAAGCAGGCGCAGATGGACGCCGATCGCGCCGTCCTGGAGGCGACCGCCACCGGGTCAGCCGGGCGGATCGACGACGAGACCGCCGGCATTCCGCTGCAGGGCGGTCCCGGCGACACCGTCGGGACCCTCGTACGACCGCAGAGCTGCTACATCTGCAAGCAGTCGTACACCGAGATCGACTCGTTCCATCATCAGCTGTGCCCGACCTGTGCCGCCGACAACCGCAGTCGCCGTGATCAGCACGTCGACCTCACCGGCCGGCGCGCGCTGCTGACCGGCGGCCGCGCCAAGATCGGGATGTACATCGCGCTCATGCTGCTGCGTGACGGCGCCGAGCTGATCATCACCACCCGGTTCCCCAAAGACGCGGCCCGCCGCTTTGCCGCACTCCCGGATTCGGACGACTGGCTGCATCGGCTCCGGATCGTCGGTATCGATCTGCGCGACCCGGCGCAGGTGGTCGCACTGGCCGAGGATGTCGCCGCGCAGGGCCCGCTGGACATCCTCATCAACAACGCCGCCCAGACGGTACGACGCTCCCCCGGCGCCTACTCCGCGCTCGTAGACGCCGAGTCCGCCGCCTTGAGCGGCAACGCGGCCGAGGTGCCGATGTTGACCCTGGGCGACGCATCCGAACTGCATCCTTACGCGCTGGCCGGCGGCGCCAGCAGCGAGGCCGCAGCGCAGTCGCTCGTGCAGCTGGCGATGACCGCGGGTTCGGCGACGCCGCAGCGGATCTCCGATGGTGTCGCGATCGACGCGGGCGGTCTGCTCCCCGACCTGGTGGACACCAACAGCTGGGTGCAGACGGTCGATCAGGTCGATCCGCTGGAGCTGCTCGAGGTGCAGCTGTGCAACAGCGTCGCGCCGTTCATCCTGGTATCGCGGCTGCGGCCGGCACTGCGAGCGTCGCCCGCGCACCGCAAGTACGTGGTGAATGTGTCTGCGATGGAAGGGATCTTCTCGCGCGGCTACAAGGGTGCCGGCCATCCCCATACGAACATGGCCAAGGCCGCGCTCAACATGCTGACCCGCACCAGCGCCGGTGAGATGTTCGATGAGGGCATCCTGATGACGGCCGTCGACACCGGCTGGATCACCGACGAGCGCCCGCATACCAGCAAGGTGCGGCTGGCCGCCGACGGCTTTCGGGCGCCGCTCGACCTAGTCGACGGCGCCGCCCGGGTGTACGACCCGATCGTGCAGGGCGAGAACGGAATCGACCTGTACGGCTGCTTCCTGAAAGACTTCCAACGCTATCCGTGGTGACGGCCACGGGGCGACATGGTGAGATGAGTCGCGCGACGAAGGAGATCTCGATGCCGCTGCCCGACCGAACCGCCACGGCGCTGAACCAGGCCGAGGCACTGTGGATCGATGCACTGCGCCAGGTTGACCCGGCGACCTACGCCCGTCCCAGCGGCTGCGGCGACTGGTCGATCGCCGATCTGATCAACCACGTCACGGGTGGCGGCGAGCGGTACACGATGCTGTTGCGCGGCGCGTCGGCCGAACAGACCGCCGCCACCAGAGGCAACGACTATCTCGGCGATGATGCCCTCGCCGAATTCCGCCGGCACGAGGACGCATTCCGCGCGGCCGCCGATACCGTCGACCTTGCGGCTCCGGTGGATCACCGCGTGGCACCGCGGCCCGGAACCGATCTGGTCGCCATGCGGGTCATGGAGCTGGCGCTGCATGGCCACGATCTCTGTGTCGCGACCGCGCAACGCTGGAACCCATCGCCGGCCATCACCCAGTTCCTGTTGGATGAAATCCCGGCCACACTCGCCGAACTGCGCCGGGCCGGAATGATCGATCCGGCGGTCGAGATCTCAGGCGGTTCGCCCGCCGACCGGCTTCTTGCGCTCGCCGGTCGCCGGCCCGGCACCGCCACGGCCTCCAATGATCCACTTGCCCAGGCATTTCTGGCCAAGACGACCGAGTGCTTCACGAGGATGACCGAGATCCTCACTACACTCGGCGACGAACTCGCCAACCGGCGGCCCGACCTGCCGGGCGCCAACAGCTGCTACGCGATCGCGAATCATTGCATCGGCGTCGTCGACTACTGGGCCGGTTCGTTCATTGCCGGGCAACGCATTCCGCGCGATCGCGATGCCGAGTTCACCGCCACAGGAACGGTGCCCGACATCGTCGACCGACTGGCTGAGCTCCAGCGCCGCCTGCCGGCCTGGGCCGATATCGCCGTCACCGAGGGCATCCGGGACCGAGACGTCGCGGACGGTGCGAAGGGCGGTACCACGCGGGTCGAGGTGCTCGCGACCGCGACGCCGCAATGGGCCTGCTGCACATCCTGCAGGACATCGCCCAGCACACCGGCCACATGGAGATCACGCGCGACCTCTTTTTGAAAGGACCCCGATGACCACCTCGGTGATCTTCGACTGCGACACCGGAATCGACGATTCGCTGGCGCTGCTGTACCTGCTGGCCCACCGCGAGGTCGACCTCGTCTCCATACTGTCGACCGCGGGCAACGTTCCGGCGGATGTCGTGTGCGCCAGCAATCTCGGCTGGCTGACGCTGATCGACCGCACCGATATCGAAGTGTGCCTCGGTGCCGCCGCGCCGGTCGCCTGCGAGTTGATGACGACCGAGGACACCCACGGGCCGTTCGGCATCGGCTACGCGGAACTGCCGACGCCGACGATCACCCAGTCGCGCCGGTCCGCCGCCGACGCCTGGATCGAGCTGACCGCCGAGCGGCCCGGCGAACTGGTCGGACTGGTCACCGGTCCCCTGACCAATCTGGCGCTCGCGATACGCGCCGATCCCGCATTGCCCGCACGGCTGCGACGACTGGTGATCATGGGCGGCACCTTCCATCATCCCGGCAACACCACGCCGACCAGCGAGTGGAACATCGCGGTGGATCCCGAAGCGGCGCAGGAGGTCTTCGCCGCCTTCGGCCGCGACGGTGCGCCCGAGCCGATCGTCTGCCCGCTCGACCTCACCGAACAGATCGTGATGACCCCCGACCATCTCGGCCGCCTCGCCGCGGCGGCGGCCAGCTCCCCCGTCGAACAGCCGTCACCGGAGGATGAGCGCGGCCTGCGTTCGGTCGCCAGCAACGCCGTCATCCGCCGCCTCGTGGACGCGGTCCGTTTCTACTTCGAATTCCACGAGGACCACGATGAGGGTTACATCGCGCATATGCACGACCCCTTCGCCGCCGCAGTCGCGGTGAATCCCGCTGTGGTGCAGACCCGTTCCGCACGCATCGACGTCGAGACCACCGGCAGGCTCACCCGCGGCACCACTATCAGCGACGACCGCGGCCACTGGGGCCTAGAGCCCAACGCGCTCATCGCCACCGCAACCGACGTCGACGCCGTCCTCGACGATCTGATCGACCGGGTGGCCGCGCTCGCGGTCGCGGTCGGCAAGCGCCCAAAACCCCAATAGCAGCCCGGAACCTCAGTAGCAGCCCGGCAGCTCGTGGCGATCGGCGCCCGGCACGCCCTGGCTGCCGCAGTCCATCGCACTGCCCATATCGATCGGCGTCCACGCGCCCTGCGCGTACACGTACAGGATCGACACCGGGGTGACGGTGCCGTCGGTGACGTTATGCGCCACCGCATACTTCCCGGAGCAGCTGAACCTGTCGAGAGTGATCGGCTGGTACAGCCGCGGGGCCAGCGGGCTGGCGGCGACTGCATCCCGAAGCCCGGCCAGACTGGCGCTCGCGCAATAGTCCACGTCCGTGGCCGGCGGCTGATCCTCGGTGGCGGGTCGGTCGGTGGTGGCGTCTCCGCCGGTCTCGGGCGGCACCTCCGTCCGCACCGTGCCCGCCGTGGTGGACGCCGACACACTCATTGCCGCACTGGGCGACGCCGAGCTGGTCGCCGAACTTGTCGGGGACGAATCATCCTGCGTCGCTGAACATCCGACGGCCATCGCGGCGACAGCGGACACCGCGGCCCCGAATCCGACGATTCGGATTCGGTTCACTGCTGCGTACTTCATGGCACTCCTCACGAAATATGCCCGACCGCTGACATCACCGAACCGATTCAGTCTTAGTTCCCTTTCGCCGCATTGGCGGCATCGCGTCAGCCCGGTCGTTCGAACGCATGACACGGCCGCCCGCCGATTTCGACGCACGCGTCAGCAACGGATGTGACAGGGTTTCTCCGGTGAGCAGTACGCAGACCGAAGGCACCGGGCGGCTCGAGGCGTTCAGCGACGGCGTGTTCGCCATCGCGATCACTTTGCTCGTCTTGGAACTCAAGGAGCCCGCCGACGGCAGCGGCGGGCTGTGGCACGGTCTGGTGCACGAGTGGCCGCAGTTCGCCGCGTACCTGGTGAGCTTCTTCATTATCGGCATCATGTGGATGAATCACCATTCGATGTTCAGCAACATCGTTCGGGCCGATCGCAAACTGTTGCTGCTGAATCTGCTTCTGCTGCTATGGACGTCGCTGATCCCGTTTCCGACCGCGCTGGTCTCCCGGCACCTCAGCGGCAATGGAGCCGATGCTTCGACCGCCGAGGCGGTGTACAGCGCGAATCTGACCCTTGCCGCGATCGCTTTCAGCGGCTTATGGTTTCACGCTGTCCGGTCCGGCCTGCTGGCCGTGCCGATGTCGCGGGAGGCGCAGCGGAGCTCCATCTGGCGGTTCTCGGTCGGCACGCTGGTCTACGCCGCAACGATCGGCATCGCCTTCGTGAGCCCGCTCGCCGCACTGGTGATTCAGTTCCTACTCGCGGGCTACTACCTGTTCGAGCAGGTGGTCACCCGCGATCCGCGAACGGCCTGAGGCACCTCAAGACGATCCGGATCGTGCACGCCGCGACGGAAGGAGAGTGCGATGCACGCTGTGGCCGAGGCCCTTCGAATGTCTGGCCTGATGGCATGGCAGATCGCTTGGTCATTGGTGCTGGGGTTCCTCCTGGCATCGGTTGTGCAGGCAGTGGTTCGCCGGGATGCAATTTCCAAGGCGCTTGGCGACGACAGCCCCGGCGCGCTGGTGCGCGCGACCGGCTTCGGTATCGCGTCGTCGTCGTGCTCCTACGCCGCAGTGGCCCTTGCCCGTTCCCTATTTCGGAAGGGTGCGAGCTTCACTGCGGCAATGGTGTTCGAGATCGCATCGACGAATCTCGTGATCGAACTCGGGATCATCCTGGCCCTGCTCCTGGGGTGGCGATTCACCCTCGCCGAGTTCGTCGGCGGCCCACTCATCATCATTCTTGTCGCCGTCGTATTCCGCATAGTGCTGCGAGGCGACATGATTCGAGCAGCGCGAACACAAGCCGACAAGGGAGCCGCCGGATCGATGGAAGGCCATGCCGCCATGGACATGTCCGTAGGCGGGTCGGGCTCGATGATGTCGCGACTGTTCAGTACCAAGGGGTTCACCAGTGTGAGTCACATCTACGTAATGGAGTGGGCCGCAATTCTTCGTGACATCGTGATCGGCCTCCTCATCGCTGGAGCCGTCGCCGCGTGGATTCCGACCGCATTCTGGCAGCAGCTCTTCCTGCAACACCACCCCGTAGGCGCGGCCGTGCTCGGGCCCGTCGTCGGTCCGCTCATCGCCATCGCCGCGTTCGTCTGCTCCATCGGCAATGTGCCACTGGCGGCGGTGCTCTGGAACGGGGGCATCAGCTTTGGCGGCGTCGTATCCTTCTTATTCGCCGACCTGCTGATCCTTCCGATCATCGCTATCTATCGGAAGTATTACGGCTGGGCGATGACCGCGCGGATTGTGGTGATCTTCTACCTATCCATGGTGGTGGCCGGCTACCTCGTCGAGTTGCTGTTCCGAGGGCTCAGGCTGATCCCGCCGTCGGGTCACGCGTTCACCGGGACAGCCGGTATCAGCTGGAACTACACGACATGGCTGAATATCATCGCCGCACTGATATCGATGGCACTGTTGTTCCGATTCCTGCGCACCAAGGGCATCAGCATGCTGAGGATGATGGGCGGCAATCCTCCGTCTGAAGATCACCATGGTCATGGCTAGCGTTCCAGCCGTCAGTTATCAGCTGTGTGACCGGACACGCTGAGATCCATCGCGGCGACGATCTTCTCGGCCGCCAGCGCCGGCGTCATCGATCCGTCTCGCACTTGCTGCTCGACGTCCTGACGCAGCGTGCGTACCCGAGGGTCTGAGTCGAGGCGATGCAGGATCGTCTCCTCGACCATCGACCGCGTCCACTGGACCTGCTGGTCACGGCGACGCTTGTCGAACTCGCCGGCGTCGGTCAGCACCTTCTGATGCTTTCGAACCGTGTCCCAGAACTCGGCAACGCCGGTGTTCTCGATCGCGCTCATTGTCAATACCGGTGGCCGCCACAGCGATTCCTTGGGATACAACAGCCGTAGCGCGCCGTTCAACTCGCGTGCTGCCGAACGTGCCAACCCCGCGTACTCACCGTCCGCCTTGTTCACGACGACCACATCGGCGAGCTCCAGGACACCCTTCTTGATGCCCTGCAACGAATCTCCGGTCCGTGCGAGCGTCAGGAAGCAGAAGGTGTCGGTCATCCCGGCCACCGTCACCTCCGACTGCCCGACGCCGACGGTCTCGACCAGCACCACGTCGAAGCCGGCCGCCTCGAGCAGCACCATCGTCTCGCGGGTGGCCTTGGCGACGCCGCCCAGCGTGCCCGATGTCGGCGACGGCCGAATGTAGGCGTTCGGGTTCACCGACAGCTTCCCCATCCGGGTCTTGTCACCGAGAATCGACCCGCCGGTCCTGGTCGAGGACGGGTCGACCGCCAGCACCGCCACCTTGTGCCCGAGCTCGATCAGGTGCATGCCGAGCGTCTCGATAGTGGTCGACTTCCCCACCCCGGGCACGCCGGTGATGCCGACGCGAAACGACTTCCCCGCGTCGGGCGTCAGCTCCAGCAGCAGCTGCTGGGCCAGCGCCCGGTGATCCGGACGCGTCGACTCGAGCAGCGTGATCGCCCGGGCCAGCATCGGCCGACGATCGGCGCGGACCGCCTCGGCCAGCTCAGCCAGATCGAGTGTCGGCCTAGGCATCCAGCTGCAGTTCGAGCTGGTCGGCCAGCTTGTTGATCAGCTCGACGGCCGAGTCGGCGATCACGGTGCCGGGCGGGAAGATCGCCGCGGCGCCCGCGTCGTACAGCTCCTGGAAGTCACCCGGCGGAATGACGCCACCGACGACGATCATGATGTCGTCGCGGCCCACCGCGGCCAGGGCTGCCTTGAGCGCTGGAACCAGCGTCAGGTGCCCGGCGGCCAGCGAGGACACCCCGACGACATGCACGTCGTTGTCGGCCGCCTGCTGGGCGACTTCCTCAGGAGTCGAGAACAGCGGGCCCACGTCGACGTCGAAGCCGAGGTCGGCGAACGCGGTCGCGATCACCTTCTGGCCTCGGTCGTGGCCGTCCTGACCCATCTTGGCGATCAGCACACGCGGCCGACGGCCTTCTGCCTCAGCGAATTTCGCCACCAGCTCGGCGGCCGAGGAAATATTGGACACGCTGCCCGCCTCATGTCGGTACACACCGCTGATCGTGCGGATCTCGGCCTGGTGCCGGCCGAATACCTTCTCCATCGCGTCGGAGATCTCGCCGACGGTGGCCTGGTGCCGCGCCGCGTCGATGGCCAGGGCCATCAGGTTGGTCGACTCCCAGTCCCCGGTGCGCTCGGTGCTGGCGCAGGCCTCGGTGAGTCGGTTCAGGGCCGCCTCGACAGCCACCGAATCCCGTTCCGCGCGTAGCTTCTTCAGCTTGTCGAGCTGTTCCTGGCGCACCTTGGAGTTCTCGACCTTGAGGACCTCGATCTCGTGATCCTCGACGACCTGGTACTTGTTGACGCCGATCACGGGCTGCTGTCCGGAGTCGATCCGCGCCTGGGTACGGGCGGCGGCCTCCTCGATGCGCAGCTTCGGGATGCCCTCGCCGATCGCCTGCGCCATGCCGCCCGCCTCGGTGACCTCCTCGATGTGCGCCCGTGCCTTGTTGGCCAGCTGATGGGTCAGCCACTCGACGTAGTTCGACCCGGCCCACGGATCGATCGACTGCGTGGTGCCCGACTCTTGCTGGAGCAGCAGCTGGGTGTTGCGGGCGATGCGCGCGGAGAAGTCGGTCGGCAGCGCGATCGCCTCGTCGAGCGCGTTGGTGTGCAGCGACTGGGTGTGACCCTGCGTCGCGGCCATCGCCTCGATGCAGGTGCGGGCCACGTTGTTGAACGGGTCCTGCGCGGTCAGCGACCAGCCCGACGTCTGCGAATGCGTCCGCAGCGACAGCGATTTCGAGTTCTTCGGCTCGAAGTCGGCCACCAGTTCGCTCCACAGCAGGCGCGCCGCGCGGAGCTTGGCGACCTCCATGAAGAAGTTCATGCCGATGCCCCAGAAGAACGACAGCCGCGGCGCGAACTTGTCGACGTCGAGCCCGGCCTCGATGCCCGCCTTGATGTACTCGACACCGTCGGCCAGCGTGTAGGCCAGCTCGAGATCGGCTGTCGCACCGGCCTCCTGGATGTGATAGCCGGAGATCGAGATCGAGTTGAACTTCGGCATCTTGGCGCTGGTGTACTCGAAGATGTTCGAGATGATCCGCATCGAAGGCTTGGGCGGATAGATGTAGGTGTTGCGCACCATGAACTCTTTGAGGATGTCGTTCTGGATGGTGCCCGCGAGCTTCTCCGGCGGCACCCCCTGCTCCTCGGCCGCAACGACATACAGCGCCAGGATCGGCAGCACGGCGCCGTTCATCGTCATCGACACGGACACGTTGCCGAGGTCGATGCCGTCGAACAGCTGACGCATGTCGAGGATGGAGTCGATGGCCACACCGGCCATTCCGACGTCACCGGTGACGCGCGGGTGATCGGAGTCGTAGCCGCGGTGCGTCGCCAGGTCGAAGGCCACCGACAGGCCCTTCTGGCCGGCCGCGAGGTTGCGACGGTAAAAGGCGTTCGACTCGGCCGCGGTGGAGAAACCGGCGTACTGCCGAATGGTCCACGGCTGGTTCACATACATCGTCGGATACGGGCCACGCAGGAACGGCACCGCTCCCGGAACGGTGTCCAATGGATACCCGGCGTCATTCGGCCCGCTCGCTTCGCTCCCGGCGCCGGAGGCGATGGCGTCGCGGTCGGCGCGGGTGTAGATCGGCTTGACGTCGATCTGCTCGGGCGTCGACCAGATCAACTGCTCCGCCGTATAGCCGCCGGACTTGGCCGCGGCACTGATGAATTCGCCCGAGGCATCGTCCGCAACGGCCGGGTCGTCCGTGCTGTCGAGCGGAACGTCGGCGAAATTCGGGATGCCGCCCAGTTCGGTTCGTGCACCAGTGGTGGTCATCGAGTGCCCTCCAGTCGATCCAGCAGTCCGGTCAGGGTGGCCACGGCATCGATGCCGACGGCGAGATAGCCGTCAGGCTTCTCCGCGTCCGGCCAGGCCTTGTCGGGCCCGGCGAGCAGCACCTGCGCGGCGCCGGCGGCCCGGGCCGCGGCGAGCAGCCCGGGGCCCTCGTCCGCGTAGCGGCCGTTGGTACCGCAGATCACCACGATCGATCCCGCGCTGACATGCGCCGCGGCGTTCTCGGCGGTCACCGGACCGGGGTTGGCGGCGGCGATGCCGCCGGCGGCCAACAGGTTCGCGATGAACGTCGTGCGACCGTTGTGCTCGGAGACTGGCCCCAGCGGCAGCATCGTGACGCTCGGACGGCTGCCCGAGCTCGCGGTGATCGCATCGGCGCGATCACGCAACGACTCGAACGGCTGCGCGACGCGGGCCAGGCCGGCGGTCGCCGTGACGGGCACGAAATCGGTTGCCGCGATGGGTTCCTCATCGAGGTTCGGGAACTCGTTGACGCCGGTGATGGCGGCCTTGCGGCGGGCCACCCGCTTGTCACGCTCGGCCAGCGCCGCCGCGATCTGATCGGCGATCCAGCCGTCGGCCAGCACCGAACGATAGCCACCGCGAGACTCGATCTCCTGCAACGACTTCCACGCAGCCGCGGCGAGGTCGTCGGTCAGCGACTCGACGAACCAGGCGCCGCCGGCCGGGTCGAGAACTCGCCCCAGGTTGGACTCCTCCAGGAGTAGCAGCTGGGTGTTGCGGGCGATCCGGCGAGCGAACGCGGCGCTCGTGGTCCGTGCGGTCGGCGGCAGCGTCGCGTCGAACGGCAGGACGGTGATCTGATCGGCACCGCCGACGCCCGCACCGAAGGCGGACACCGTGCTGCGCAGCATGTTCACCCACGGATCGCGCTGCGCGTACATCGACAGCGCGGTGATCGCGTGCGTATGTGCGGCGCCGGCCGCCGGAGCACCGCTGGCGGCGGCGATGCGACCCCAGATCTTGCGCAGCGCACGCAGTTTGGCGATGACGCCGAACTGGTCGTCGCCGACCGAGACTGCGAACGACAGCTGCCCGAGTGCGACCGCCGTCGACAGGCCCTTCTCGGTCAGCAGTCGCAGGTAGTCGATTCCGGCGGCCGCGAGCAGCGCCAACTCCTGCGCGTCGGTGGCACCGGCCATCGCGAAATCGGTTCCGTCGACCCGGAGGGCGCGCACCGTGGCGGGCGCTTCGGCCGCCACGGCGATCGCCGCATCCAGCGCGACCGTTGCACGACCGGAGAATTCGGCGGTCAGCGGCGCCAGCCCGTAACCCGCGATCGTCGACGAACCGGTCGCCTCGGGGGCCAGCAGCTCACGCAGCGCGGCGGCGGCCTCAATGCCGTCCGCGCCGGCGTCGAGGGTGATCGGCACGAGATCGGTGAGCACGCCTTGCAAGACCTGATGCAGATCCGCAACGGCGATGCCGCTCTCGCCGACCGCGAGCCACAGGCCGCTGGCTCCGTAGGTCAGCGCGTCGAGGATCTGGTCGTTGAGCACCGAAAGCTCTGTGGCCGCCTCGCCCTGCATGTCGCCGAACCGCTCGGTGACCCGCCAGCCGACATGGATGTCGCGGGCGGCGTCGGCACCGCGCACGAAGGGCTCGGAGCCCGGCAGTCCGGGCTCAGGGAGTTCGTCGCGTCGCGTGTAGAGCGGCTTGATGACGACCGAATCGGGTGTGGTCGTCGAGAGCAGTTCCTCGGGGGTGCCGGGCAACTGATCGGGTTCGACCCGCCGGGACTTCGCCAGCACGGCAGCCGCCGATTGCGACCACTGCTGGTATTCCCGCTCCAGAGACTGTGCCTCCGCCATGCATACGCCTCACTTGTGATGTGGGTAATGGTCTCTCGACAGTAGCGTCGCCAGGGTGCTCGGTCCTACACCGGGTTCCGTCCAGCGGACCCGCCGCGACCTGCTGTGATTGTTGGTCTGCCGTCCAACACCCGAGCGCTCGCTCTGGCGGCGGGCAGGTTACTCCGCAGTAGGGTGATTCGATGCTCACCGCCCTCGCCGACCGCACCGGCCTCCAGCGCCGGACGCTGATACGTGCGTCGATCGGCGCAGCAATTGCGGTGACCATCCTGATCGGCGCGTACTTCGTCCCGCTGCCGTCCGCCGGCTGGGTGCGTCAGTGGGCCGACTCGATGGGGCCGGGATTCACGGTTGCTTTTTTCATCGCGTATGCGGTGATCACGATCGGCCCCATTCCGCGGACGTGGTTCACCGTCACCTCGGGGGTGCTGTTCGGCGCCGGAACCGGTTTCGTCGGGGCGATGACCGCCACCACGGTAGCCCTGATCTGCGCGTTCTTCCTGGCACGGCATCTGGGAAGGGAACGCGTGCAGCCGTTTCTGGCACATCGGCTGCTGCAGGCGATCGAGGCGCGGCTGCAGCAACGGGGCTGGCTGGCGATCGGCTCGCTGCGCCTGATTCCGATCTGCCCGTTCTCGGTGGCGAACTATGCCGCCGGGGTGTCATCCGTGCGCTTCGTGCCCTACGTCGTCGCCTCGGTCATCTGCACCGCGCCCGGCACCGCGTCGGTCGTGATCATCGGCAACGCCCTGGCCGGCGAGGCCAGCATCTGGCAGATCGCGATCAGCAGCTCGTTCTTCCTGCTCGGGATCGCCGGACTCGTCCTCGACGCCCGCCTGAACGTCGAGAATCAAGCCCAGGAACTGGATTCAGAAGAATCAAGCTTTCAACGTTGATTTATGGATATCAAGGTGCAATCCTTTACTCATGAACACCTATGTGGTGACCATCGATCAGCGCGGCAGTCGTCGCGACGTCGATCGCGTCGATGAGCTGCTGCGGCACCTCTCCCAGAACACCACTCCGCTGCGAGCCTTCGAACGCACGGCCGGCGACGAGGTCCAAGGCGTCTTCGACGACGCCTCCGACGTTGTCGCCGCGGCCCTCGGCATCGCCGAGACCTTTCCCGGCGGGTGGAGCATCGGCATCGGCATCGGCCCGACCGAGCGGCCGCTGCCCCGTCAGACCCGCGCCGGCCGCGGGCCAGCATTCGAATTCGCGCGCGATGCCGTCACCCGGGCCAAGTCCGCACGTCATGGGCTGGCCGTCGCAGGCTCGAGTACCGCCGCCTGCCGCGACGCTCAGACGGCGCTAACCCTGGTGATCGGGCTGTTGACCGGCCGATCGACCACCGGCCAGGACGCCGTCGCCGCGATGCGCACCGGCATCACCCAGGCGGCCGCCGCGGCCGCCCTCGGCATCACACCGCAGGCGATGTCGCAGCGGCTGCGCACCGCCGGCTGGGATATCGAGGACGACGCCCGCCTGCTCGCGGCACATACGCTGGCCGCTGCCGCCCATTCGACCGACGACGCAAGCGAAGGATCTCCCCGATGACCGCAGCCACCATCGTCGCGCTCTGCATCACCGCCACCCTCCCCTTCGCACTCACCCCGCTGGTCCGCATCCAGCACCGCGCCGCGACACTCGGTGCCGCCGGGATTCTCGTTGTCGCCCTGGGTGTTTCCGGGTTTCTGGCCCATGCTGCGCACAGTCCCGGCGGCGCGGCCCGGCTCGTCGCCATCGTCGCCGCCATGCTGGCCGCGATCGCGGGCGGCGGCATCGTCGTGCGTGCGGTGCTGCTTGTCGGCGGACTCAGCCCCTGGGCGTCCGACACCACCACGGAGACGACCGACGACGACACGACCGAGACCTCGGAACCGAATGACTCTGAGACACCCGCGGTTTCCGGACCGCTGCGCGGCGGACGCCTCATCGGATTCCTCGAGCGCGCCTCGGTGGCCGCCGCCCTGCTGGCGCACTGGCCGGCCGGCCTGGCGATCATCCTCGCGATGAAAGGTCTTGCGCGCTATCCCGAATTGCGTGCCCCGCACGCGGCCGAACAGTTCATCATCGGGACGTTCACATCCGTCCTGTGGGCGATCGCCGCGGCCGGCACCGGCTACCTGCTCTTGACCTGATCAGTCCGCCCGACGCAGGATGGTGACCGCGAAATCGGCATCCGCATGCCAGGGCTTGACGTCCCAGGTGGCGAGCCGGATGTCGGTCCGCAGCCCGGCCCCGACCGCCATCTCATCTAACCGATCCGGCGACAGGCCGCGATTCACGTGGAATCCGACCGCCGCGAAGCCCTCGGGCTTGAGAAGCCTCGCGAAATTGCTCAGCACGCGGGGCTCGGTGCCCTCGGCCACGAAAACCAAAACATTCCCGGCACAGACGATCGCATCGAACGGCTCGTCCTCGCCGCCCGCCGCGAGATCCAGCTCGACCAGGTCGCCGACCAGCCAATGCGGGCCCGGATAGTCCTGTTCGGCGGCCGCGATCAGCTTCGGGTCGACATCCACGCCCACCACCTCGTGACCGAGCTGATGCAGGCGACCGCCTATCCGGCCGGGTCCGCAGCCGGCGTCCAGGATCCGCGACTTCCGCGGCACCATCGCATCGATCAGCCGGGCCTCGCCATCGAGATCGGCGCCCTCGGCGGCCATCGTGCGGAAGCGTTCGATGTACCACTCGCTGTGTCCGGGTTCGGTGTCGGTGAACCAGCGCGGCTTCGGGGAACTCATCCGTCCAGGCTATCTGGACGACCGCAGCAGCCATGGGTGTCACCGTGTTATCAGAACGGCGGTGGATGTCGCTGTTCCCAATCTTGTTGTGCGTGAATTTGTTTAGTGCGGGTGGCCTGTCTCAGTTGATCGAATCTGCTGCGGGTTGGATGTGCCGACGGCCTGTCGGCGGGCTCGATGCTGATCGCGTCGAATAGATCCAGCCCGTTGTAGGCATTCCCCACGTACCGGAGCCCTTCGGGGCTGGTGAAGACAGTCTTATGCCACTGGTCCTGATACTGCCGCCAGGGCGTAAAGGTCTTGAGCCGGTGGTGAAATCGACACAGTGGCCCCATGTTCCCGCGGACGGTCCTGCCACCCTCATCGTGCGGATGTTGGTGGTCGAGATCGGTGTACGCGATCGGGTTGTTGCAGCCCGGGAACTGGCAGCACAGTTCACCTGCATGCAGCAGGGACCGCAACTTGCGGCTGGGGCGGTAACGCTCGGCCGCAGCCGCCGGATCCTCCTGCGGCGGTCCCACATACACCCGCTTCACCTCTGCCAGAGGAGATCGCGCGGTGTCCGCATCGATCAGGCCCTGCCCATCCCGATAGGCCGGATCCTCATCCAGCCCCAGCAACGTCGACAGATTCACCACCACATACATCCGGGGCTTGGTCGGATGGTTACACGCCGACGCCGTGTTCGGGCCGGTGACCGCACCAGCCATGTCAGCGGGAGTAGCTGCGCCTGCCGCTGCATTGCATTCATCGCAGCGGCAGACCATGTGCTGCTCGCCCTGCGCCAGAGCGACGTACGCATCGGCGCGGCGTTGCTCGAGCGTGCGCCCATCGCCCTTGTGTACCTCTTTGGCCATCGCATCCAGCCGCGCATCGATGACCGCCGCCTGTTCCTGCGGCAGACTGCCGGAGATCCGGGCCTGACCGGTGGCGAACCGATCCGGACCAACACTGATATTGCGATCATCCTCAGTCCGCGCGGCGCGACGGCGGACCGCATCCGGGTCAAAGCGGTGGATCAGCTGATCAATCAACGTCTGGAACCGTTGTGTCGACATCGGACCCCGATGAAATATCGTGACCGCCAACTCCCGATCCAGCCGCGTGATCGCCTCGAACCCGAGCAGGTCCGTGCGGGCGACCGCCACCATCATCCGGTCCAGATCGATGAACCCTTCGGCTAGCGTCCGGCCGGTCTCCGGCAGCCGGTACCGCACCGCGCTCGCGGCAGCGATCAACCGCTTGGCCCGGTGCGGCGTCACGCACAACTGCCCCCCCACATCGCCGACCGCCCGCTCCAAGCCGTTCGGCCCGTACTTCTCCCGCGGCGACAGCACCTGCTCGGCACCCGCCGACTCAGTCGGCGGATCCTGCCCGGCCAACTCCGCGATGTACTCGTCCTCGCGAAACTCGTGAATCCGCGAAACGATCTGCAACAACCGATAATCCGCCGCTCCACGAACACGCTGCGTATAGCCGGCAGCATGCACCAACTCATCGACCGACAAGTGGCCGTCGAGTTGTTCAGGCAGTGCCACCGACATGGTGACAGCATGCCGCCGCCCACCGACAAATCCTGTCCCACAACACTTCTCACATGCACTTCACTCGATCATCCGCGTGTCGCGCGGCGACGCGCCGACGAACCACGACCCCAGACGGCGATTGGCATATTAGGCTGGCGCGGTGAACGATCGCTACAGCCGCGACGTGCTGGCCTCGAAACACCCCCGGACGCAGCGGCGCCAGGTGCCCACCGTCGACGCCGAGCCCGGGCTCGTCATCGAGGACGCGGCCACCGGATTCTGCGGCGCCGTAGTCGGTTTCGAGAAGAGCTACGACGGCCAGTTCGTGCGTCTGGAGGACGCCCGCGGCCGCACACGGATCTTCGCCATGCGGCCGTCCGCATTCCTCATCGACGGACGGCCGGTCACCCTGGTGAAGCCGAAGATCGCCGCTCCGAAGCAGCCGACCCGCACCGCGTCCGGCTCGGTCGCCGTGCAGGGCACCAAGGCCCGCACCGCGCGAGCCAGTCGCATCTTCGTCGAGGGCGTTCACGATGCCGCCCTCGTCGAACGGATCTGGGGCGACGACCTGCGGATCGAGGGCATCGTCGTCTGCAGTCTCGACGGTCTCGACAATCTCGACGAGGTGCTGGCCGATTTCCACCCCGGTCCGCGTCGCCGGGCCGGGATCCTGGTCGATCACCTGGTCGTCGGATCCAAGGAGAGTCGGCTCACCGAGGACCTCTCCGAGCACGTGCTGGTGTGCGGACATCCGTATATCGACGTCTGGGAGGCAGTGAAGCCCGAGCGGGTCGGCATCACCGCCTGGCCGACGATCCCGCGCGGCACCGACTGGAAGACCGGCATCTGCCACGAGTTGGGTTGGGGCACACCACGGGACGGCTGGCGCAAGGTGAACGCGTCGGTGTCGAGCTTCCGCGATGTCGAGGTGCCGCTGATCCGCGCCATGGAGGAGCTCATCGACTTCGTGACGGCGATCCCGGAGTAGCCGTGATCCTCCCGAAGATCCGGGATCCTCGCTTCATCACCATCCGGCGGGGCGGCACGCTCACCGACGCCGACCACCAGCTGCTGGCACTGTGGGCGGCGGACTGCGCCGAACACGTCCTCAGCCTGTTCGAGACAGCCCGGCCCGACGACCCTCGGCCCCCCGACGCGATCGCAGCCGCTCGGGCCTGGACCCACGGCGAGCTGCCGATGATGCAGGCGCGCGCCGCCGGCGGGCATGCGATGGGCGCCGCGCGGGACCTGCGCGGGGCTCCCCGGCACGCCGCATATGCGGCCGGCCAGGCGGGCGCGGTCGCACATGTGGCGGCACACGAACTCGGTGCTGCCGCCTATGCGATCAAGGCGGTGCGCGCCTCCGTGTCCGCGGCGTCGGCGGTCGCCGCTGGACGAGACGAATGCCGATGGCAACGGGATCGACTGCCGCTGGAGATCCGTACGCTCGTGCTGGATGACCAGCGATTGCGCAACGACATCTGCTGGTCGGTATTCGACTGCTGAGGTGCAGAGTCGACCGCCTCAGTACTCTGGTTAGTTGCACCATGACTACCAGCGACATCGTTCATCCACCCGAGCACCGAGGCGCACCCGCCGCCCTCGGGTGCTGGAGCGCGGCCTGGCTGGCCGGCTTCTGTTCCCCCGACGACCTGCTCGACTCCGTATCGGGCTGGGGTTCGGCCCGCCTCGTCCCCGCCGACGCGCAGGTGGCCCAGCGCTACGCCCTCAACACCGACGACGATTTGGCGGCATTGCTGCCGTTGCTGCGCCGTGCCGATGCCATCACATCCCTGCTGCCCGCCGCGGGATCGCCCAGTGGCCTGCCGCCGGCCAGCCCGGTGACGACGGCCGCGCTGCAGGCGGGCGAGGTGCTGCTGATCCACACCGACCATGACGAGCATTACGCGCTCGTCCCGCACCTGCGCAGCCATGTCGAGGTCGAATTCCAGTTGCACAGCATCAATTTCGCGGCACCGCCCCTCACAATGGGCCTCGGCGAGACCGAATACCAACTGCGCCAGGCCGTTCGGGATGCCGCCGAACGGCTCGCCCGGATCGGATCGACGGGCGGCACCATCGACGATCCACGGGCCCGGCTCCTCGATCTGCAACAGCAGGCCGCGCGTCTGCGCCCGCCGCCCGGCAGTAACGAACGTGCCACGCGGGTGCTCGACGAGGCCGCTCGGATCGACGCGATCCTGCAACTGTCCGCCGAGGCGGCGACCGACTTCGGCGTGACCGCCGGTCACCATGCCGACGGCGACGACACCCTGCGGGATCTCGCCGGGGTCGTCCGTGATGCCCGAATGACCGCGGTCAACACCATCATCGGCGAGTTCCTGGCCAGGCGCGCCTAGGCCAGCAACTCCGCAAGCCGATCGAGGAACACCACCTGCCCCGCAACCAGTTTCTCGCGAGCCGTCGCCATGTCGAACCAGCCGGCCCGATCGATCTCCGGGAACTCGCGCTGCTCGCCCGATCCACGCGGCCACTCGATGCTGAAGGTGTTCGACTCGATGTGGTCGGCGTCGAAATCGCCCTCCCGCGCGAACACCGTGACCACCTTGCCGGATTGCCGGGTCGACCCGAGTTCGTGCACGGTCCCGCCCGGCGCGGACGACCCGAGTTCTTCGGCGAACTCCCGCTCGGCCGCCACCAGCGGCTCTTCAGTCGTGTACTCCCCCTTGGGAATCGACCAGCCACGCGCGTCCTTGCGGGCCCAGAACGGGCCGCCCATATGCCCGATCAACACCTGCAACTCGGGGCTGCGCCGGAACAGCAGCAGTCCCGCGCTCTGCCGCGTCATGCTGTAGCGCCCAGGTACGCGGCGAGATTCGCCAACGACGACGTCATCCCCACACGGTGATCGTCCGGGGAGATGCCCGACGGCACGTCCGTCGCGGCCACCCGAAGCAGGCACCCGCCATCTCTCTCGACAATCGTCCAGGTCATGGTCATCACGCCCGCATAGGCAGGGTCCGCTGAATCGAAATCGACAGCCCACACCACTCGACGATCCGGCGTGAGCTCGACGATCGTCTGCTCGACTGCATCCGATGCGTCCGACGTCTTACCTCGCCGCGCCTTATCGCGGTAGGTCAGCACCATCCGGAACCCAGTGCCGACCACCGGCTGGTAGCCCTCGATCTGCCCGGTCATATCCGCCGGCGGCAACCAGGCCTCGAGCGCCTCGGCATCGGTCAGCGCGCGATAGATGGCGCCGGCGTGGTGTTCAAGGAACCGATCGGCCTCATCCACGCGTGGCATGCCTCAACGCTAACGCCGTTTGGCGGGTCGCCGCACGGGTTCACAGCACCCGGCCGCGCACGGCATTCCGTTCTCCGTCACCCCGGGCGCGGTCTCGTCGCGTCCTTCGAGTTGCGCCGCAACCAGATCCACGATCATCCGGACGAATCGCGGATCCTCGCCCGCGGTGGCGGTCCGGGCGAAACCGATGCCGAGTTCGGCAGCCTTCTCGCGCGCCTCGTTGTCCAGGTCCCAGACCACCTCGAGATGGTCCGACACGAATCCGACGGGACACACGATCACTGCCCCGGTCCCCGGCGATACCGTCCCCTGTGCCACAAGGCCTTCCAGGTGGTCGCAGATGTCCGGATCCAGCCACGGCACCTCCGGCGGGCCCGATCGCGACTGCCAGACCTGATCGAACTCCGCGTAGCCGCACAGCTGCGCGACCCGCGCCGAGGCCTCCGCGATCTGCCGGCTGTAGAGGCCACCGCCGTTCGCGGGCAGTCCGGCGGCCCGGTCCGCCGCCTGCGGAATGGAATGGGCGGTGAAGACCAGCCGGGCCGCATGGCGTTGGTCGGCCGGCAGCGAATCCCGTGCCGCGACAACCGCATCGGCGCAGGCCTCGAGGAACAACGGGTGGTCCCAGTAGTGCGGCAGTTTACGCATCGTCAGCTCCGCCCAGGGGTTGGCGACCAGCGCGCGGGCGATGTCCTCGTCGTACTGCCGGCACCCGGAGTAGCCGCCCCAGGCCGACGTGGTGAAGACGAGAATCTCGCGATGCCCGGCCGCGGCCATCGACCCGACCGCGTCCTCGATCAACGGATGCCAATTTCGGTTGCCAAAGTACACCGGCAGATCGATTGCCGCGCTCCTCAGTTCAGCGCGCAGCCGATCGATCATCTCCCGGTTCAGGCGATTGATCGGCGAGGCGCCGCCGAAATGCAGATAGTGCTGCGCCACCTCATCGAGCCGCTCCGGCGGCACGCCGCGTCCCCGAGTGACGTTCTGCAGGAACGGCAGTACGTCATCGGGCTCATCCGGTCCACCGAAGGACAGGAAGAGGATCGCATCGAACTGGGGCATCGGCCCGTCCTCGCGGCTACTTGTTCAGGAACTCTTCGGGGAACCAGGTGTTGTGGCTGGCGCCGCCGTCGACGTAGATGATCGAGCCGGTAGTGCCGGGCAGCCAATCGGACAGCAGCGCACAGACGCTCTTACCGACGACCTCCGGATCGTCCACGTTCCACCCGATGGGCGACGCACCGTCCCAGTACTCGTTGAGCATGTTCAGTTTCTTGGCGTCATCGGTCGCGGTGCCGGAGATCGCCTTGGCCGCAAGGGTCTTGATCGGGCCGGCGGCAACGAGATTGGACCGGATGCGCTTGGCCGTACCGACCTCGCGGGCGACGTAGCGGTTCACCGACTCCAGCGCCGCCTTCGAGACGCCCATCCAGTTGTAGTCCGGCAGCGCGGTACGCGGGTCGAAATCCATGCCGACGATGGAGCCGCCCTCGTTCATGGCGGGCAGAACGGCCCGCGCCAGCGATGCGTAGCTCCACGCCGAGATCTCGAACGACTTCGCGACGTCCGGGCCCGGCCCCTCCAGGAACGGCAGGGCGTCCGGACCCATCAGCGTGCGCGGCGCGAAGGCGATCGAGTGCAGCACGCCGTCGATGCCCTGCGGCGCCAGCTCCCGGATCTTGTCGGCGAGCGTGCCCAGGTACTCCTCGTCGGTGACATCCAGCGGAATCGCCGGCGGCACTTCCTGCGGCAGCCGCTTGGCGATCCGGTCGATCAGCCGCAGCCGGTCCGGGATACCCGTGATGATCACCGTCGCACCCTGCTCCTGGGCCACCTTGGCGGCCGAGAAGGCGATGGAGGCATCGGTGATGATGCCGGTGATCAGGATGGTCTTGCCCTCGAGCAATCCGCTCACTGCTGTCTCCTCAGAGTCGAAAGTTGTTGCCGTGGAATCGATGGCCGGATCAGTGACCCATGCCCAGGCCGCCGTCGACGTTGATGACGTTGCCCGTCACATACGCCGCGTCGTCGGACACCAGGAACGAGATGACACCGGCGACATCGTCAACGGTGCCCATCCGCTTGGCTGGGATCGCCTGATCCACAGCGGTTTTCGTGTATTCCTCGGGCAGCGCGCGGGTCATGTCGGTGTCGATCAGACCGGGCGCGACCACGTTCGCGGTGATGTTGCGCGAACCGAGCTCGCGCGTCACCGACCGTGCCAGACCGATCACACCGGCCTTGGATGCCGCGTAGTTGGCCTGGCCCGGGGTGCCCATCATGCCCACGACCGAGCCCAGGTAGATGAAACGGCCCCAACGGTTCTTGAGCATCCCGCGCGTCGCGGCCTTGGTGACGCGGAAGGCGCCGGTCAGATTGGAGTTGACGACATTCTCGAAGCTCTCCACGCTCATCCGCATGAGCAGGGTGTCCTCGGTGATGCCGGCGTTGGCGACCACCACCTCGACCGGGCCCTGGTGCTCGGCGACGGTCTTGAACGCCGCCTCGACCGACTCGGTGTCGGTGACGTCGCACTGGACGCCGAACAGTCCCTCCGGGGCGCCGGAGCTGCGGTGCGTCACGGCGACCTTGTGTCCGTCGGCCGCGAGTCGCTGCGCGATCGCCAGACCGATACCCCGGTTACCACCGGTGACAAGGATGGAACGAGACTTCTTCTCAGCATCTGCCATGGGGGAAACCTATCAGGGCACCTTCCGGCGTCACGGCAACCGTCGGTTGAGGGCCACCGCGCCCAGGGCCGAGATCAGCACCAGCAGCGTGCCCCAAATCACCCATGGATGCGAGTTGTCACCCTTCTCCGTCGTATACCCGATCTGCCGCTGCAGCGTGCCGTAGACCTTCTTCAACTCGTCCAGCGACGAGGCCGTGAAGAAGCTGCCGCCGGAGATATCGGCGATCTTCTTCAGCGACGGATCGTCCACCGGCACCGGCACGGTCTGCTGCTCACCGCTCTGGGGATCGCTGATCTGCACCGAGCCGCTCTTGGTGCCGAACGAGATGGTGCTCACCGGCACCTTCAGCTCCTTGGCCTTTCGAGCCGCGGTGTTCGCGCCACGGGGGTTATCCGGATCCTGCGGCACCGTCTCCTTGCCATCCGACTCGAGCACGACCCGCGCCGGCGGCGCCGACTTCCCGCCGCCCAGCAGGTTGTTGAACGTGGTGATCTGATCGAGTGCGGCATAGATGCCCTCGCCAGTCGCCGTCTTCTCGGCCAGCTGCAGCTTGTCGATCGCGTTCTTGATCGCGGTGCGGTCGGTCGACGGCGTCACGAGCGTGGTCGCGGTGCCTGCGAACGAGATCAGGCCCATGTTGATGCCCGACGGCAGCTCGTCGGCGAACTGCTTGGCCGCCTTCTGCGCCGCGACCAGTCGCGACGGCGCCACGTCGGTCGCCTGCATCGACAGCGACACGTCGATCACCAGGACGACAGTGGCCTTGTCGCGCGGCACCTTGCGATCGGCCTGCGGGCCGGCCAGCGCGATGGTCAGCAGCACCAGGCCCGCGACCATCAGCACGATCGGGATGTGCAGCAACAGGTTTCGCTGCTTGGGTGCGACCTTCTCCAATACCTCGAGGTTCGCGAACAGCAGCGCGCGACGATGCCGTCGGTACTGCATGAAGACGTATCCGGCCGCCAAGGCGGCGACCGGGATCAGCAGCAGCAACCACCACGGGTGCGCCAGATCAAACATCGATGTCACCGTCGCTCATCGGTGCACCCCGGCTCCGGCGCCGATGCTGCGGCGCTGCTGCCCGATAAACCGCACGACGTCGGCGATCCAGTCCCTGTCGGTGCGCAGGGACATCAAGGGCGCACCGCAGCCGCGCAGAGTCCGCTCGACCTGACCGCGATGTTCGGCCGCGGCCCGCGCGTAGTCGCGGCGCACCGTGTCGGTGACCGAGAACTCGCGCACCTCACCGCTTTCCGCGTCCCGCAGCACCACATCGCCCACCGCGGGCAGCTCGATGTCGCGCGGATCGAGGATCTCGATGCCCAGCACGTCGTGATGCGCGGCAACCGCTCGCAGCGGCCTATCCCAGTTGATCGTGCCGAGGAAGTCGCTGATCACGACGGCCAGTCCACGACGGCGTTCGGGACGGCGCAATGCATCGATGCCCTCCCGGAGGTCGCCGCGAACGCCGTCGGCGCTGCGCCGGGTCGTGGCAATGGTTTTGAGCAGATTCAGCGCATGCGCGCGGCCGCTGCGGGCCGGCACGCGCACGATCCGGTCGCCGGTGACCATCACCGCGCCGATCCGGTTGCCGCCACCGACGGTCAGGTGCACGACCGCAGCCGCGGCGGCGACGGCGAGATCCCGCTTGGTGCAGTCGGTGGTGCCGAAGTCGAGGCTCGCCGACACGTCGACGACCAGCCAGGTCTCGAGCTCGCGGTCGGCGACCATCTGCCGCACATGCGGCTGCGTGGTGCGGGCGGTGACGGACCAGTCCATCCGGCGGACGTCGTCGCCGGGCTGATATTCACGAGCCTCACCGGGTTCGGTTCCGGGCCCCGGGATCAGCCCGAGGTGATCGCCCTGCAGCACGCCGTCCAACCGGCGCCGAACCGTCAATTCCAGGGTCTTGAGTGCCGCGGTGAGCTTCGGGTCCTCCAACGTCCCATCACGGAACGAGGGCAGCGCAGCAGTCATCGCGCCTGCGGTTGCGGCGGCTGTTGCTGCTGAGGCTGCCCTGGAGCCGGCGGCTGCTGCGGCGGCATCTGCGGCGCCCGGGCGGGTTGCTGCTGCGGCGGTGCCTGCGGGGCGGGTGGCATCGGCGCCTGCTGCGCGCTCACCTGCGGCAGACCGACGGTCTGCAGCACCCGGGTGATGATCTGATCCGCGTCGATCTCGTCGGCCAGCGCGTCATAGGACAACACCAGCCGGTGCCGCAGCACGTCCGGCATCACCTCGACGACGTCCTGCGGGATGACGTAGTCGCGACCGCGGATGAGCGCGAGGGCGCGCGCGGCGCCGACGATGCCGAGCGTGGCACGCGGCGACGCACCGTACGACAGCCAGCCCGCGACCTCGTCGAGTCCCGCCTCGGCAGGGCGACGAGTGGCGGTGATGACCCGCACGACATAGTCGATCAGCGCGTGGTGGACGAAGACATTGGCAGCCTTGCGCTGCAGCGTCAGCATCGTCTCCGGATCGAGCACCTGCGAGGCGGTGGGCGGGGTGTTGCCCATCCGATAGACGATCTCGCGCTCCTCCTCGACCGACGGATAGTCGACGAGCACCTTGAACAGGAAGCGGTCGCGCTGCGCTTCCGGCAGCGGGTAGACGCCCTCGTTCTCGATCGGGTTCTGGGTCGCCATCACGAGGAAGGGATCGGGCATCGGGTAGGTGGTGCCGCCGATCGAGACATGCCGCTCGGCCATGACCTCCAGCAGCGCCGACTGGACCTTGGCCGGTGCGCGGTTGATCTCGTCGGCCAGCACGAAGTTGGCCAGGACCGGGCCGAGTTCAGTCTCGAACTCCTCGCGGCCCTGACGGTAGATCCGCGTGCCGATGAGGTCGGTCGGGACCAGGTCGGGGGTGAACTGCACGCGCGAGAACGATCCGCCAACGACCTTCGCGAACGTCTCGACCGCGAGCGTCTTGGCCACGCCCGGAACACCCTCGAGCAGGATGTGCCCGCGGGCCAGCATGCCCACAAGGATCCGCTCGACCAGCTGATCCTGACCGACGATGACGCGCTTGACTTCGTACATCGCCTGTTCGAGCAGCTTGACGTCGGCATCGACGATCTTGTCGTCCCGAGTCATTTCCTCAGCTGAGGTCACCCGCATCCTCCTGTGTCGGCCGGAACCGGTCGGTTGTGTCGCCCACCGAGCCTAGCCGCGCCTCGCCGACACGGACCAGGGCACGCCGCGCGCTGTCGATTGAACAACCGAGAAGTCGCCGGGAAACCGGACCGGTCGGCCGCCGGGTCTCCCCGTCGGCCGACCGGAGTTCGGCCGCCGCATCGCGGCCATTGCGTCGGCGGCGCCGGTCAGAGCATGCGCACCACGTAGGGCATCGCGCCGCTGGTGCGCAGCGGCGAGATCTTGACGACGTCGCCCGACTGCGGCGCCTCGATCATCTGGTTGTTGCCGAGATAGAGCGCGACATGCTCGCTCGCGTTGGCGCCGTAGAAGATCATGTCGCCACGCTGCATCTCCGACAGCGGATAGTGCGGGCCGGCCTGGTACTGGTAGCCGGTGTAGTGCGGCAACGAGATCCCGACGCCGGCGAACGCGTAGATCATCAGGCCGGAGCAGTCGAAGCCGGGGTGCGCGTAGTCGCCGTAGCTGTCGGCCACGCCGCCGTCGCGAATGCCCAGCGTCGGCCCATTGGCGTCGCCGCCGCCCCACGAGTACCGGACGCCCAGCTGCGACATCGCCCGGTTCACCACGATCTCGACGCCGGCCGAACCGGTGACGGTCGGGTTGTCGGTCCCGGTACTGGTGCCGTCGCTCGGGGTACCGGATTGGGAGCCGTCGCTACTGCTGTCGTCCAGGCCGTCGAGCGATCCGGTCGACGAGCCCAGCGAGCCCAGCGGATCACTCAAGTCCAGATGGCCGTTCTGCAGCTTCGCCACCATCGCCGCGAGCAGCTTCTGTCCCGCGTTGGTCGCCAGCTTGAGGGCGGCCTCGCCGGCGACCTGCATCGCCGCGTTGCTCGCCGCCTCGAAGTCCGAGCCTCCGGCGGCCGGGGTCGCCCCGGGGGCACCGGCGGCCGGCGTCGCCCCCGGAACGGGGGCCGCGGCCGGCGTCGGGCCGGCGACCGCGCCACCGGTGCGCAGCTTGTCCAGCGCCGCCTGCGCCTGATCACGGGCCTCGGTCAACTTCTGCCGGTTCTTCTGCGCGTCGGCGACGGCCGTGCTGGCGGAATTGATCTCCTTGCGCGCGTTGCCGAGCAGCGCGGCCGCGTTGTTCGTCGCCCACTGCGCCTGCTGTTGCGAAGCGGCGGTGGCGGCGACCTTGTTGGCATTGGCGTTGCGGGCCTGCTTGAGCCGGTCGATGACGCCCTGCTGCTGGCGGCTCAGCCGGTCGATTGCCGACGCGCGGTCCAGCGCGGCGCCGGGATCGGAGGCGCCGGAGAGCAATGAGACGGTCGAGCCGTCGCCGCCATTGCGGTAGACGTTGCGCACGAACGAGTTGAACTGATCCTGCGCTTGCTTGATCGCGTTGTTGGAATCGTTCAGCGATTGCTTTGCACCGACGGCCGCGGCGGCGGCCAGCCGCTGGCTCGAACGCGCATTCTGCAGATCGACCAGCGCCCGGTTCACGGCCTCACGCTTACCCGCGAGTTGCTCATCGAGGTCCGACAGTTGTTGATTCGCATCAGCGATCTTGTTCACCAGGGATGCGATCTGGCCGGCCGGCGATTGGTCGGCCGGATCAGCACCGGCCCACCCCGCCCCGGCCGCGCCGGCCCCGGCGATGACGCCGGCGACGGATACGGATGCTATGGCGGCACGCAACCAGCCAGCGGTTCGCCTCAACGTATGTCTCCTTGCAGATCGCCTCAAATCTGGCAATCGCCAACCATCACGGAGGTGTTCAACTTCCCCATTGACACCCTCAGACGCATTGGCGACATCTGAACCGTACGCCACATCGGACACCAACGAAACATGAGTAACAAATTACAGAGCAGTAATTCGGGTGAATATGTGCGTATGCGGGAAAAACACATCGGAAATAAAAATCGCGAATTGCGCTAATTACAACGATGTGTTTTTCCGCAAAGGCGGATTCGCGTCACGACAACGCGTATTGATAGCCCGATTCGGGCATTGATTTCCGGCCCGATCAGGCCGCGGCGTCCGCCCGGCGGGCCCGGTTGCGCAGCTGCCACCAGCGCGCGATGACGGCACCGACTACGACGACGATCACCAACCCGGCCGTCACCGCAGTCCACGGGACCTGGTCCTTATTCAGCCGCTCATACATCTGCTGCGCGGCCACCGTCGGCTGCTTATCGGTCTTGTCCTCGGCCTGTTCGAGGGTGACGCGGCTGTAGTGATCGCTGATTGCACCGGACGCATCGGAAGGATTGCCGAGAACGATCACGGTGCCGCCGGTCTGCTGCTGCACCTTCGCCGCGATGTCGCGGTAATTCGTCACCATCTCGGTGGGGCCGTCGTAGACGACGAAGTTGAGTTTGTGGCCGGACGCGGCCGACTCGTGGACGACCTTCTCGAGGCCAGGAATCAGCTTCTCGGAACCGGCGGGTACGTAGACGCCGTCCTGTTTGACACCCGCGACCATCGCCGGGATGTCGGCCTCGTCGGGCACGACCGTGAGCAGACCAGTCATGTGCGGCATCCTCTTTCCCTCGGGGCAGACCCGAGGCCGGTGGTTCCTCTATCTAGTCCTGCCGATGCGGCAACACCAGTCAGAACAGTACGACACAATCGAAGACGGCACGCCCGACGCCCCGCCCCCGCCGCTAGCAGTACGGCCGTACTGCTAGACTTGCACCATGCGCCCATGGCTGTTGGGCGCCGCAACATGCCATCGACTCAGCCCAGGCGATGGTCCGACAGCGTCGAAATCAGCCCGGTTCGGCGCGAACACGAAAGTGGAGTTGGTATGTCAGTTGATTCCTTCGGCGCCCGCGGCACCTTGACGGTGGGCGACGACTCCTACGAAATCTTCCGCCTCAACGCGGTCCCCGGCACCGAGAAGCTCCCCTACGCCCTCAAGGTGCTGGCGGAGAACCTGCTGCGCACCGAGGACGGTGCCAACATCACGGCCGACCACATCAACGCGCTCGCCAACTGGGATCCCTCGGCCGAGCCGAGCGTCGAGATCCAGTTCACCCCGGCCCGCGTGATCATGCAGGACTTCACCGGTGTGCCCTGTGTCGTCGACCTCGCGACCATGCGTGAGGCCGTGACCGCCCTCGGCGGCGACCCGAATAAGGTCAACCCGCTCTCGCCGGCCGACATGGTCATCGACCACTCCGTCATCCTCGACGTGTTCGGCACCGCCGACGCCCTGCAGCGCAACGTCGAGCTGGAGTACCAGCGCAATGCCGAGCGGTACCAGTTCCTGCGCTGGGGCCAGGGCGCGTTCGACGACTTCAAGGTCGTCCCGCCGGGCACCGGCATCGTCCACCAGGTCAATATCGAGTACCTCGCCCCCGTGACCATGGTGCGGAACGGCCAGGCGTACCCGGACACCTGCGTCGGCACCGACTCCCACACCACGATGGAGAACGGCCTGGGCGTCCTGGGCTGGGGCGTCGGCGGTATCGAGGCCGAGGCCGCGATGCTCGGCCAGCCGGTCTCCATGCTCATCCCGCGCGTCGTCGGCTTCAAGCTGACCGGCGAGATCCAGCCGGGCGTCACCGCGACTGACGTCGTGCTGACCGTGACCGACATGCTGCGTCAGCACGGTGTGGTCGGCAAGTTCGTCGAGTTCTACGGCAAGGGCGTCGCCGAGGTGCCGCTGGCCAACCGCGCAACCCTGGGCAACATGAGCCCGGAGTTCGGATCCACCTGTGCGATCTTCCCGATCGACGGCGAGACCATCAACTACCTGCGCCTCACCGGCCGCACCGACGAGCAGCTCGCGCTCGTCGAGGCATACGCCAAGGAGCAGGGCATGTGGCACGACGCCGACAACGAGCCGGCCTACTCGGAGTACCTCGAGCTGGACCTATCGACGGTTGTCCCGTCGATCTCCGGCCCGAAGCGTCCGCAGGACCGAATCCTGTTGTCGGAGAGCAAGACCGCGTTCCGCAAGGATATTCACAATTACGTCGAGGAGAACCACCCGCCGGCGCACACCCAACTTGACGAGGCGGTCGAGGAGTCCTTCCCGGCCTCGGATCCGGCGGTGCTGTCGTTCGCCGACGACGGCGCGGTGAATGTGCAGTCGGCGGCCAATGGCGCCGAGGGGCGCCCGAGTAAGCCGGTCAAGGTCTCGGGCGAGCGGGGCGAGTTCATCCTCGATCATGGCGCCGTCGCGGTCGCGGGCATCACCTCGTGCACCAACACGTCCAATCCGTCGGTGATGATCGGTGCCGCGCTACTGGCCCGTAACGCCGTCGAAAAGGGCCTGACCAGCAAGCCGTGGGTCAAGACCAATATGGCGCCAGGCTCGCAGGTCGTCACCGACTACTACGAGAAGGCCGGCCTGTGGCCGTACCTCGAGAAGCTCGGCTTCTACCTGGGCGGCTACGGCTGCACCACCTGCATCGGCAACACCGGTCCGCTGCCGGACGAGATCTCCAAGGCCGTCAACGACAACGACCTGACGGTCACCGCCGTCCTGTCGGGCAACCGCAACTTCGAGGGACGCATCTCCCCCGATGTGAAGATGAACTACCTGGCGTCGCCGCCGCTGGTCATCGCGTACGCGCTCGCGGGCACGATGGACTTCGACTTCGAGACCGACCCGCTCGGCCAGGACACCGAGGGCAACGACGTCTTCCTGAAGGACATCTGGCCGTCGGCGCAGGAGATCGACGACACCATCAAGAACTCGATCAGCCAGGACATGTTCCGCAAGTCCTACGCCGACGTGTTCAAGGGCGACGAGAACTGGCGGAACCTGTCGACGCCGGAGGGCGACACCTTCGCGTGGGGCGAGGATTCGACCTACGTGCGCAAGGCGCCGTACTTCGACGGCATGGGCATGGAGCCGGAGCCGGTGTCGGACATCAAGGGCGCACGCGTCATGGCGCTGCTGGGCGACTCGGTCACCACCGACCACATCTCCCCGGCCGGTCCGATCAAGCCGGGCACCCCGGCCGCGCAGTACCTGGACTCGCACGGGGTGGCCCGCAAGGACTACAACTCCCTCGGCAGCCGGCGCGGCAACCACGAGGTCATGGTCCGCGGCACCTTCGCCAACATCCGCCTGCAGAACCGCCTGCTCGACACCATCGGGCTGGAGGGCACCCAGGGCGGCTACACCCGCGACTTCACGCAGGAGGGCGGCCCGCAGTCGTTCATCTACGACGCCTGCCAGAACTACGAGAAGGCCGGTATTCCGCTGGTCGTGCTCGGCGGCAAGGAGTACGGCTCCGGATCGTCGCGTGACTGGGCCGCCAAGGGCACCCGCCTGCTCGGCGTGAAGGCCGTCATCACCGAGTCGTTCGAGCGGATCCACCGCTCCAACCTCATCGGCATGGGCGTCATCCCGCTGCAGTTCCCGGAGGGCGAGAACGCCAAGACGCTCGGCCTCGACGGCACCGAGATGTTCGACATCGAGGGCATCGAGAAGCTGAACGAGGGCGTCACGCCGAAGACGGTGCACGTCACCGCCACCAAGGAGAACGGCGACAAGGTCGAGTTCGACGCCGTCGTCCGCATCGACACCCCCGGTGAGGCCGACTATTACCGCAACGACGGCATCCTGCAGTACGTGCTCCGCAACATGATTCGCGGATAGCGCACCGGGCTGAGCAGGTACTGACAGGTGCCCAAGGTCAGCGAAGACCATCTGGCCGCGCGCCGTCGGGAGATTCTCGACGGCGCGCGGTCCTGCTTCGCCGAGTTCGGCTACGACGGAGCCACCGTCCGCCGGCTCGAAGAAGCGACCGGACTGTCGCGGGGCGCGATCTTTCACCACTACCGCGACAAGGAAGCGCTGTTCCTGGCGCTGGCGCATGAAGACGCCGAACGCATGGCCGATGTCGCGGCCGAACAGGGCCTGGTTCAGGTCATGCGCGACATGCTGGACCGCCCCGACGAATTCGACTGGCTCGGCACCCGACTGGAGATCGCCCGAAAGCTGCGGACCGACAAGGGCTTTCGCGACGAATGGATCGCCCGGTCGGCCGACCTGGAGTCGGCGACGCTCGCCCGGCTCGAACGCCAGCGCACGGCCGGACGGCTACGCGACGACCTGCCGCCGGAAGTCCTGGTGAAGTACCTCGATCTGGTCCTCGACGGACTCATCACCCGCCTGGCCTCAGGTCAGGACATCACCGGGCTGCACGCCGTACTCGATCTGGTCGAGGAATCGGTCCGCCGCTCCTAGTCGGCGTGTGCCGCCTCCACCAGTTCGCGAAGCTTGTTCTCCGTCGACGAAACCGCCACGCCGACAACCGGTTCGACCACCTTGTTGAGCGCCTTGCCGGCCAGGCCGCCGCCGAGGTCGTAGCCGAACTCCATGTCGACACGAGTGCTGGTCGGACCCAGCTCGGTGAACTTCCAGCGAGTGACGCAGATGGTGCCCTCGATCGACTCCATGACGATCAGCTTGTTCTGCTCCCAGGCGGTGCACTTCATCACGCTGGGGAAGGTCTTGGGGCCGACCACCATCGCGGACTTGAAGGTGGCACCCAGTCCGTGGGTCTGCTCGGTCAGTGGCTCGAACGTGCTGACGCCGTACATCCACTTGGGGACGTTCGCGGCCTCGTCCACGTACTCGAAGGCAGCCGATACCGGCACCTCGATCGTGCTGCTGCGCTCAATATTCTTCACGCTGACACTGTACGGAAGCGGCGGATCATGTCCGAACACCGACAGGCCCGACGGTTTCGCCGGTTATGCCGCGTCACCCGCCGAACTGTCAGTAGACCCACAGCTCGGATCCGACTCCCCTGCGCCCCGGCTTTATAGATTGAGCACATGCGGACCGAGGACGACACCTGGGACATCAACACGAGCGTCGGCGCGACCGCGATCGGTGTCGCCACCATGCGAGCCGTCGAGACGCACCGCCCCGACGCGGTGTTCGCCGATCCCTACGCGGAAATGCTCGTCGCCGAGACCGATTCGCGGTTCGCCGCCGTCCTCGCGGACCATCTCGCCGGCCGCGAGCCAGCTGCCGACTCCCCGATCGCCGAGCGGATCCGCCGCGGACTCGGCGGCTTCATGGTTGCCCGCACCTGGTTCTTCGACAACTACTTGCGGCAGGCGATCGATTCTGGCATAAGGCAATTCGTCATACTCGGGGCCGGGCTCGACGCCCGCGCCTACCGACTGACCTGGCCCGCCGGATCGGTGCTGTTCGAAGTCGACCAGCCGCGGGTGCTCGAGTTCAAATCCGCAGCGCTCGCCAAGCACGACGCGAAACCCGGCGTCGATCGCCGAGAGGTGGCCATCGACCTGCGCCGCGACTGGCCCGCCGCACTGCGATCGGCCGGATTCGACGCGGCCCGACCCACCGCATGGCTCGCCGAGGGATTGCTGCGTTACCTCCCCTCGGACGCGCTCGTGCGGCTGCTCGCGAACGTCGCCGCGCAAAGCGCCCCGACCAGCAGGTTCGCCGCGAATTTCAACACGCGGTCGGCTGCACAGGCAATGGCGCAGCACCAGGACCGCACCAGGGCGGCGGACGGCGCGCGCCCGTTCCCGACGGACCTATGGTTCCACGAGGATGATCGGGCCGACCCGGAGGAATGGCTTGCCGAGCACGGCTGGAACCCCGAACACGTCAGCTGCCACCGCATCCTCGAACAGCTCGGGCGCGACCCCGGAGACCACGACTTCGTCGGTCGGCACCTGCTGTTGACGGGAACCGCTCCCGCCTGACATTCGCTCGTGATTAACTAGGCGAACGATCACTCGGTCGCTCATCTACGCGCAGCAGGAAGGAACATCGGTGTTCCCAGGGACCTTCGCCGCAACCACACCGGACAAGCCCGCCGTCATCCGGCCGGCCACCGGCGAGAGCATCACCTATGCCCAGCTCGATGAGCGCTCGACGCGAGCGGCGCACTATCTGCGCGGGCTCGGACTGGTGCCGGGCGACCACCTGGCCGTGGTCGCGACCAACGACATCAAGGTACTCGAAGTCTATTGGGGCGCATTGCGATCCGGCCTCTACATCACGGCGGTCAACCATCACCTGACCGCCGACGAGGTGAACTACATCCTGGACGATTGCGGGGCGAAAGTCCTGTTCGCCTCCGCCGATTGCGCCGCCGCGGTCAGCAAGTCCGACGAGGTCGCCGGTATCGACCATCGCGTCGCGTGGGGCGGACCGATCCCCGGCTTCGAGGACTACGACCAGGTCATGGCGTCCGCGTCGAACGCGCCGCTGACCGATCAGCCCCGCGGCGTCGACATGCTCTACTCGTCCGGCACCACCGGCCGGCCGAAGGGCATCAAGCTCGAGCTGCCCGGAATGCAGATCGGCGAGGAACCCGATCGCTTCACCGCCATCTTCGCGCCGCTGTACGGCTTTGATGCCGATACCGTCTACCTCTCCCCTGCGCCGCTGTATCACGCTGCGCCGCTTCGCTATTGCGGCATGGTCAACTCGGTCGGCGGCACGCTGGTGATGATGGATCATTTCGACGCCGAACAGGCACTGGCGCTGATCGACGAATACCGGGTGACGCACAGCCAGTGGGTGCCCACCATGTTCATCCGGATGCTCAAGCTGCCCAAAGACATTCGCTACAAGTACGACGTGTCGAGCATGAAATGCGCCATCCACGCCGCGGCGCCGTGTCCGGCGGAGGTGAAGCGGCAGATGATCGAGTGGTGGGGGCCGGTGATCCAGGAGTATTACGCGAGCACCGAATCCGCCGGCGCCACCTTCATCAGCGCGGCCGAGGCGCTCGAACGCCCCGGCTCGGTCGGCCGGTCGGCGATGGGGCCGATCCGCATCTGCGGCGACGACGGGGCCGAACTGCCGGTCGGCGAGACCGGCACCATCTACTTCGAGCGCGAAGAGATGCCGTTCGCGTACCACAACGATCCCGGAAAAACCGCTGCCGCACAGCATCCCGAGCATGCCAACTGGGCGACCACCGGCGACGTCGGCTACCTGGACGACGACGGCTACCTCTATCTCACCGACCGCAAGAGCTTCATGATCATCTCCGGCGGGGTCAACATCTATCCGCAGGAGGCCGAGAATGTCCTCATCGGTCATCCGGCCGTGTACGACGTCGGCGTCATCGGGGTGCCCGACGAGGAGCTCGGCGAACAGGTGAAGGCCTGCGTTCAGCTCGAACCGGGCTTCGAGGCCTCGGACGAGCTGGCCGCCGAGCTGATCGACTTCACCCGCGAGCGGCTCGCGCACTACAAGGCGCCCAAGTCCGTCGACTTCGTCGACGATCTGCCCCGGACCCCCACCGGCAAGCTGGTGAAAGGCAAATTGCGCACGAGATATTGGTAATCATGAATGTGCCCGGCGGACTCTGATAACGTTCCCCAAATTGTGGGTCAACTGACCCAATCGGGGTGGGGTTTGAGTTCAACCGGGGGAATTCGTGCGTTCGCATCTTCTCGTCGTCACGTTGGTCGTCACTATTGCGGCGGTGGTCGCCAGCGTGCTGCTGATCAGCACGCAGCCCGCCTCTGCGGCCCCGACCGGCGGCGTCGTGCGTATCCACACCCAGGGCGACAAGATCTACGACCAGTACGGCCGCGTCCTGCTGCTGCACGGTGTGAACAGCGTCGACAAGAGCGACGGCCCGTTGATCGTGCCGGGCAATGGCTACACCATCACCGCGCCGATGGCGGCCACCCTGGCCCGCCACGGCATCAATAACATCCGTCTCGGCGTGTCCTTCCAGGGACTGATGCCAACGCGCGGACAGCTCGACCACGCCTACCTCGACCGGATCGCCGCCCAGGTCGAGATACTGGCGAGTCACGGCATCCGCACGCTGCTGGACAACCATCAGGACGGCCTCGGATCGCCCTGGGGCGGAAACGGTTTCCCCGCATGGTCGATCCACGCGCGCCCGGCCCCGGGCGAGTCCAATCCGGGCTTCCCGATGAACTACCTGATGCCGAGCATGAGCGCCGGCTGGTCGGAGGTGTGGAACAACACCTACGGCGTCCTCGACTATCTCGGCCAGGCGCTCGGCGCGCTGACCGCACGCGTGCAGGGCCACCCCGGCGTCATGGGCATCGAGCTGCTCAACGAGCCGTGGCCGGGCACCGGCTTCCTCACCTGCTACCCGTTCGGCTGCCCCGGCTTCGACGCCAAATACCAGCGGGCGCTGACCACCCTCACCAACGCGGTACGGGCCAAGGACCCGAGCATGACCGTGTTCTGGGAGCCGAACGTCACCTGGAATCAGCTGATGCCGTCGAATCTCGGGCGGAGCGCCCCGATCCCGCCGAACGTTGTGTTCGCCCCGCACGACTACTGCATCCCCAGCCAGCTCGCCATCTACCTCGGGCTGCCGCAGGAGCTTCGCACCGCGTGCCCGCTGCAGCACGGCGTGACGTGGGGCAACGTCAATTCGCTGACAGCGCGGACGCATATCCCCACCGTCATAGGCGAATTCGGCGACAACGACGCGTCGATTCTGGACAACACGCTCGACCCGGCCGACAAGCATTTCACCGGCTGGGAGTACTGGCCGCCGGCCGCCAACACCTATCCGCTGGACAGCGGACCGGTCGCCGACAAGCTGGTCCGCACCTATCCGCAGGCCACCGCGGGGATGCCACAGCGGATGCAGTACGACTCCGGCAACGGCGACTTCGCCTATCGCTACTCCCCGGGGCCGGCAGCGCGACCGACCGAGATCTACGTCTCCGATATCAAGTACCCGACCGGGTACATCGTGAACGTCGTCGGCGGCGGCGTGACGTCTGCGCCGAATGCGCGCATCGTCACGATCGCGGCATCGGGCGGCGGACCCGTCACGGTCAAGATCAACCGGCCGGGCTCGGCCGGCATCACGCTGCCCAGCGGCAACGACGGCGGCTCGGTGGGCGCGTCCGGTTCGTCCACCGGCTCAGCGGCGTTGGGCGGCGTGGTCGGCCTGTTCGGCTCCTGAGGCTGGTTCGGTTCCTGAGACGCGGAGATTCGCCGTCGCCCGCCGGGTGGTGACCACCGCCGACAACCCCGACACGACCGCGAGGGCCCCGACGATCGCCAGACCGGTCGCCGGACTCCCGGCGACCGCGATGGCCAATCCCGCCACCGCGACTCCGAGCGCCCCACCGGTCTGCCGAAAGGTGTTGAGAACACCCGACGCGACGCCGACGTATTCGTGCGGCGCCGTCTGCATGGCGACACCGGTCATCGCCGGCATCGCCAGTGACACTAACCCGCTCAGGGCCCAACCGATCACGATCCCCGGCAGCCAGTGCTCCGCGGCCGAGATCGCCATGACCGCATAACCCGTTGCCCCGCAGATGAATCCACTCGTCATCGGACCGCGTGGGCCGAATCGTGAGGCGAGGAACCCGCTGACCACGGTCCCGACGATCGTCACCCCCATCATGGGGGCGATCACGAGGCCGGTCTGCAGCGGCGTGAGTCCGAACTGTTCGGGGACCGCCAACGACACCGCGAGCAGGCCGCCGTACATCGAGAAGTTGAACCATGCACCCGTGATCACCGCGTTCCGGAAGGGACGTGAGCCGATCAGATGCGGCGGCAGCATCGGCTCCGCACGGGTGTGTTCGACGCGCAGGAACGCCGCGAGCACCGCGAGGCCGACGACGATCAGCAATGCCGCCCAGACCGTGTCCCCGGCCGCCTCCTGGACACGGCCCAGTTCGATGATGCCGCCCGTCAGCGCCACCAGCCCGACCGCCGCCAGCAACGCGCCGACGAGATCGAAGTCGTGCTGTCGCACCACCGTCGGCTTGGCGGTCAGCACCACCATCACCCCGAATACGGCCGCCAGCGGCACGTTGACCCAGAAGATCAGCTGCCAACTGATCTGCGCCAGCCAACCACCGAGCACCGGCCCGACCGTGAATCCGATGCCCGCGATGCCGCCCCAGACTCCCAGCGCCTTGGCCCGCTCGCGCATATCCGGGAAAAGCGCGGCGATCAGCGCCAGGGACGACGGCAGCAGCATCGCCGCGGCGATGCCCTGCACCACCCGCGCGCCGATCAGCAGCGACATGGAGTCGGCCAGCGCGCATCCCGCCGACGCCAGGGCGAACAACGCGAATCCGGCTCCGCACATGCGTCGGTGACCGATGCGATCTCCCACCGACGCGGCGGTCAGCATGCCGGCGGCGAAGAACAGCGTATAGCCGTCGAGCACCCACTGCGATGCGGAGATTCCGCCGCCGAGGTCACGGCGGATCGTCACCAATGCGGTGTTGACCACCGACGCGTCGAAGTTGATGACGCCGAAGGCCATCGCCAGGCCCACGAGACAGACCCATGCGGCCAGCGTCGGTCTGCTCGTCTCGGTCTGACTCGTCAATGGATCCTTCGCCGGCACGCGCACCGACCCATTGTCCCATGCGAACGATTCAGACGACTTGTGGCACTTCTCATTTCCGCAGTTGCCGTACCGTTGAGGTCGTATGCGTTCCAGCAGACGCCGACAGAGATTGCAATGACCCAGAGCACCACCACTACCCCTCCGATGACCACTCGGGCACGCAACGCCGTGCTCGTGGTATTCGCCGGCAACGGGTTCATGTTCGCGACGTGGGCCTCTCGGGTACCGGACTTCAAAGCGATTCTGTCGCTGACACCCGGCCAGCTCAGCCTCCTGCTGCTGGCGATCTCGGCCGGCTCAGTGCTCGGCCTGCCGATGGCCGGGCGGCTCAATCACCAGGTCGGTACCGCGAACGGCGTGCGCCTCGGCCTCGGTATCGGTGCACCCGGCGTAGCGCTCAGCGCGATCATCGTGCAGGAGCACGGCCCGTTGTGGCTCGCGGCGATAGGCCTATTCCTACTCGGGCTCGGCATCGGCATCGCCGACGTCTCGCAGAACCTCGAGGGCACCATCGTCGAACGCGCGATGGGCAAGGCGATCATGCCGTGGTTTCATGCCGCGTTCAGCTTCGGCACCGTCGCCGGTGCGGTGACCGGGGCCATCGCGACGTACCTCGCTGTCCCCGTGGGAATTCACGTCAGCGTCGTCGCCGGGCTCATTCTCGTCGCGCTCTGCGTGGCCACGACACGTTTCACTCCGAGATCCGCCGACGGTGATGGCGACGACATGGCGCAGGACTCCGACCGATCTGCGCGCAGCGACATGCGCACCGCATGGCTGGAACCGCGCACTCTGCTCATCGGTGTGCTGGTACTGGCTGCAGCGTTCGCCGAGGGCAGCGCAAACGACTGGATGGCGGTGGGATTCGTCGACGGACACCACGTCTCCAAGGCGCTCGGCGTGGTCGCGTTCTCGACCTTCCTGATATTCATGACGCTCGGCCGCGTCCTCGGTACCAGGTTGCTCGACCGCTGCGGCCGCGTCCCGGTGCTGCGAGTGCTCTTCGCGATGGCGGTAGCCGGCTGCGCGTTGGTCGTTTTCGGCAACACCTGGCTCGCCTTCGTCGGCGCCGCGATCTGGGGTGTCGGCGCCAGCCTCGGCTTCCCCGTCGGCATGTCCGCCGCCGCCGACGACCCGCGCCGCGCGGCGATGCGCCTGAGCACCGTGTCGACCATCGGCTATCTGGCCTTCCTTGCCGGCCCGCCCGCGCTCGGTTTTCTCGGCGACCACTTCGGCATCCTGCACGCGCTGCTCGTGGTCGGCGCCGTGTCGATCCTGGCCATTCTGATCGTCCCGGTCGCGCAACCGCTCGAAGTCGACCCCACCAGGTCGACACCCGCCCCAGGACCACGCCCGGGGCTCAGTCGGGTTCCCGACGCAGGAGATGGACAGCCGCCACACCCGCCCCGAGAGCAAGCGCGCCGCACGCAGTAAGCGCCATGGAAATGCTGTCGGTGGTGGCGGTACGAGTGATGGTGCCGCAGACAGCGATGCCGAGGGCGAGGCCGAGTTGCCGCGCGGCGTTGGCGGCGCTGCTCGCGGCTCCGGCATAGCGGTCGGCAGTGCTCGCGATCGCTGCCGCGGGCAGCGCCGGGGAGACGATGCCGGCGCCGGCGCCGGACAGGACCAGGAAAGGCAGCAGAGCACCCCAGCCATTCCCGGCGGTGACGGCGAGCCCGGCCAGCGCGCCGATGCCGACCAGAATGGTGCCCCCGCCGAGCATCCAGGCGGGATGCCGCCGGTGCAGCTGCCGCCCGAGCAGGCCCGAGACCGCGATGAAGACGAGCAGTTGCACAACGAGCACGAAGGACGTCGCGAGTGAACCGAGACCGACGTCGGTTTGCAGCCAGGCGGCGATCGCCGGCAGGGCTCCGAAGGCGGCGAAGTAGTAGCCGAACGCCACGAGGAGAACCGCGACGAACCGGGCCGTGCGGAATAGACCCAGCGGCAGTATCGGCTCGGTCGCGAATCTTTCGACCCGAATGAACGCGCACCCGGCGGTCGCCGCCAACATCCAGCCGACGGTCGAACCGGCTGTGTCCCAACCAGACTCGCCGCCTGTGATGACCGCGTAGGCGAACGCGGTGACGGCCAGCGTGATCAGCGCGATGCCCGGCCAGTCGATGTCCGTGATCCGCCGGCCGGCGGACGCCGATTCGGCGCCCGGCTCGATGACGACGGGCAGCGTCCGGGATGCGAGGTACAGGGTCAGCACGCACACGGGGACGGCGCCGAGGAACAGCCACCGCCAGCTGGCGTATTCCGTGATCACTCCACCGCAGACGGTGCCGACGGCCGACGCTGCCCCGGCCACTGCGCCCCAGACGGCGAAGGCGGTCGCCCGCTGCTTTGCTTCGGTGTAGGTCAGTCCGATCAGCGGCAGAATCGCCGCGAACATCGCCGCGCCGGCCACGCCCTGCGCGGCCCGCATGGCGACGAGCGCGGCTGCCGAGGGTGCCAGACCGCACCCGAGGGTGGCGAGGGTGAACCCGCTCAGACCCACTAGGTAGAGCCGGCGGCTGCCCACGGCGTCGCCGACCGCGCCGGCACCGAGCAGGAGGCCGGCCAGCGCGAGCGTGTAAATGTCGATCACCCACTGCCTGGAACCGAATGCGGCATCCAATCCTGTGCCGATGCTCGGCAGCGCGACGGTGACGATCGAGGTGTACAAGAGCAGCAGAAACGTGCCCAGACAGCAGGCCGTCAACAGCAGCCACCCAGCTCCGGCTCGTGTGGCGGTTGCCGAATGCGCATCGGTACTCGTCATGCTTCGACCATGATGTAATGGTCTTGTGCATGTAAACCATTACAGTCGCGAGTTGCTCGACAACACCATCGATCTACTCAACCGACCACCGGCAGACGTCGAGGACATCGCCGCTCGGTGGGTGGCCGTCGGCATGCCGCTGGAGAACGAGCCCCGCCCGAGCGACCTGAACATCGTGCGCGACTACCTGACCGGCTGGGCGCGCCTCATCGACGCTATCGACGAGCCGGCCCGGGTAGTGATCCTCAACGAGCTGCTCGCCCGCTACGCCAGCCCGCCCACCGTCACCGACCACGACGGCAGCGGTTGGCACATCCACTACCGCCCCGCGGCCGCCAGCCTCGGCGAGATTCTCGCAGCCTCCACGACCGTCGCCATCGCCCAACATCTCACCGCACACGGCATGCATCGTCTGGCGCGCTGCGCACTACCCGACTGCGAGCGCGCCTATGTCGATCACAGCCGCCCCGGTCGTCAGCGTTATTGCTCCCACGCCTGCGCCAACCGCGACGCAGTCCGTCGCCACCGCCACGCCGCGAAGACAGCCGGTCGACCGGCCTAGAGAGGCGGAAATTCGTTCCTACACAAAAAGTTTTGCTGAGTCTTACCGGCCTGACAGGCCGTAGCGTGCCTGCGCGGCGGCCACCAGATCCGGCAGGAATGCAGCCGGCCAATTCCCCTCGGCGGCCCGGTAGTGCCCCAGCGCCCGGCGAGCGATCACGTCCTGGTGCACCTCCGTGGGCCCGTCCATAAGAGCGAGGGTCGGCACCATCTGCCATAGCCGCGCGAGCGGCGTCTCGTTGGAAGCACCCAGCGCGCCGTGCAGATGCAGTGATCGTTCGACGATGTCATGCGCCACGCGGGCCATCTCGACCTTGCAGGCCGATACGTATTCCATTGCCGCGCGATGTCCATTCGTATCGATCTGCCACGCAGCGTGCAGCACCAGCAGCCGGAATTGTTCGATCTGGATCCACGAGTCGGCGATGCCCGCCTTGACGACCGGTTGTCGGCCAGCACACCGTGAAAAGTATTGCGTGACAATGCCCGTTCGCACTGCATGCCGAAGGCGCGTTTGATCAGTCCGACGGTGCGCATCGCGTGGTGCAACCGACCCCCGGCCAGCCGCGCCTGGGCGATGAAAAAGCCCTTGCCGCGTTCCCCCAGGAGCGCGTCCGGGCCCACCCGCACGTCGGTGTATCGCATGTGCGGATGGATGCCGACGCCGGGCGGATCGCCGATCATCCCGGTATCGCGCACCCGCTCGATTCCCGGGGTCTCGGTGGGCACCAGGAACATCGACATGCTTTCGCGCGGTGATGCGTCGGGCTCGGTCACCGCCATGATGATGAGAAACGCCGCGTTCCGCGCGTTCGACGTGAAATACTTCTCCCCGTTGATGATCCAATCCTCGCCGTCCTGAACGGCTTTCGTTCGGAACATGCGGGGATCGGCACCACCCTGCGGCTCGGTCATCGAGAATGCCGAGAACAGTTCACCGGCCAGCAGCGGCTGCAGGTAGCGCTGCTTCTGCTCGTCGGTACCGAACATGGCGAGGATCTCGGCGTTGCCGGTATCGGGCGCCTGACACCCGAAGACGATGGGGCCCCAGGCGGTACGCCCCAGGATCTCGTTGATCAGCGCGAGCTTCACCTGGCCGTATCCCTGACCGCCCAGTTCGGGGCCAAGATGACAGGCCCACAAACCGTGCTCTTTGACCTTCGCCTGCAGAGGCCTGACGATGTCCGCGATCGCCCCCTCGACCGGCCGATACATCAGGTGCTCGTCCTGGCCCGTCAGATGGTCGAGCGGCTCGACCTCATCCGTGACGAACTTGTCCATCCAGTCGAGCTTCTCCTGAAACTCCGAATCAGTACTGAAGTCCCACATACTATTTCACCCCGCCGTCGAGTCGAAGGATTGAACCGGTGCAGTAACTCGCCGCATCGGAGACCAGATAGAGTGCCGCGCCGATGATTTCGTGCGGCTCTGCCACGCGGCCGAGAGCGACCTGCGAAGCGATGAAATCGAACATCTCCGGTGTCCACGCCTTGGAGATATCGGTGCGGAATGTGCCGCACATGATCGAGTTGACCCGCACCGTCGGAGCGAATGTCTGCGCGAACCCGTCGGTGAGCGTATTGAGACCGGCTTTCGCCGCCGCGTACGGGAGGATCGTGGGGTTCGGGCGAACCGACCCGACCGAGCTGATGTTGAGGATTACGCCACCACCCGCCTCGACCATCCGAGTGCCGATGGTAGCCGTCAGTCGGAAAGGTCCCTTCAAGTTGGTCGCAAAGACTTTGTCGTACAACGCCTCCGAGACCTGATCGATGCTCGGATACAGCGGCGACACGCCGGCATTGTTCACCAGGATGTCGACTGCGCCGAATTCTGCGTACGCCGCATCGACCAAAGCATCGCAGTCGTCCCAGTCGCCGACATTGCAGGCAACAGGCAGCGCTGCGCGACCGAACCGCGAACGAACTTCGGCGGCAAGCTCGTGACAGCTGTCGAGCTTGCGGCTGGCGATGACGACATCCGCACCGTGTTCGGCGAATGCCAGGACCATCTCCTTGCCGAGGCCGCGACTGCCGCCGGTCACCAACGCGACCTTGCCCGAAAGATCGATCGACAGCGGCATCAGAATCCCTTCTCCGTGAAATGACTTGCCTGGCTGAGCAATCCAACAGCCATGGAGTGCAGTAGGTCTCCGACCGCCGCGGGGGCCTTGCCGGCACAGGCCCGGGCATGGGTCCCTTCGAGCACGATCGCCAGCTTGAACGACGCCATTACCGCGTACCAGAGCGCATCGTCGACGGGTCGCGCCGCGACCGTGCCGTAGTATTCGACCAACTCGCTGCGAGTCGGCAGACCGCCGGCCTGCCGCAGGACGTCGGCGGCCGCCGGCGTCCTGTCCCCTTCGGGCCAGGTCGCCAAGAGCCACCCCAAGTCGAGCAGCGGGTCGCCGACCGTGCACATCTCCCAGTCCACTATCGCCGCGACCTGCGGGCCGTCATTGCGGAACATCAAGTTGGCCAGGTGAAAATCTCCGTGCATGATGCCTGCCCGAAACGCCGTGGGCTGGTTCGCCGTCAGCCACTCCGCAAGCGCATCCACCGCCGGCAGCTGATGACCGGCGTAACCGTCGAACTCGACATACTTGTCGAGCGCCGTGAGCCATTGCGGCACTTGACGATCACGGAAACCGTCGGGATGGCCAAGATCGCCGAGGCCGACGTCACTCGGGTCGATGGCGCCCAGCGCAGCCAACGCGTCCACGGCGCAGAAACCCATACGATGCCGCACATCCAGGCTTGCGGCGTGCAGCTCCGGCAGCGCCACTGTCGCGTTGAACCCATCGACGGGCCGCATGAGATAGAACACCGACCCCCACACGGACTCGTCATTCTCTGCAGCCACGAGCGTCGGGAGGGGCACCGCGCTCTCGGCGAGTGCGTCCAGTACCCGAATCTCCCGGCGCAGCGCGTCATTGGTATGTGGCCGTAGGTGTTTCGGCCCGCGTCGCACGACAAAACGGCTGCCGCCGCTCGAGAGCGCGAACATGAGGTTCTGGGTGCCACCGCCGATCGGCTCGATGTCGGCGACCTCGCCGTCACCGATGCCTCTGGATCGCATCCAGTTCGCCAGCGCAGCCCAATCGAGCTCGGCGCCAAGGGATTGACTCATGACGGAACCATAAGGCCATGCGCATTAACCGTCAATGCATGCGCATTAACTGTTGTATTATGCGACAATGGAAACGAGAGACCGCCTGCTCGCCGCTGCGGAAGACCTGTACGCGGCTCGGGGTGTCGACGGCGTGAGCCTGCGAGAGATTCAGCGTGCGTCCGGCGTCAAGAATGCTGCCGCCATGCAGTACCACTTCGGTGACCGTGCCGGCCTGCTGACCGCCTTGCTCGATCGCCACAATCGCGACATCGAACAACGTCGGCACGCCCTGCTCGACAGCTACGAGGCCGCCGGCGTCTCCGACATCCGCGCGGTCGCCGAGGCGCTCGTACTCCCCGTTGCGGCCAAACTGTCCGATGACGGCGGCGATGCCTATCTCCGCATCTATGCGGATCTGCTGAATCGACGTCAACCACTGCTGCCGGACGTTCTCCTCGAAGAGGATGCCGCCAGCATCATTCGGTGGCGACAGGTCGTCGATCCATTCCTGGATCGCACTGCGGTGCAACTGCACCGACGGTTCGTCGTCATCCGATTCGTCGTCGCCGAGTTGGCTCAGCGGGCGGCGACCGCGCCGCACACCAACGACGCGCTCTTCATCTCACAGCTGGTCGATGTCGTCGTGGCAATGCTCGCCGCTCCGGCATCCGATCAGACCAGGCGACTCGCGGACGAACGGGCCGCCAGGTCGAAGCCCAGGACGTGATGGCGCCCTCTTGGTCACCGAACACTCAGCGCGTCGTCGTAGACGGCTGTTGCTTCGCTCGGCGAATCAACTTGGGGCGGTGAACCTTCCAGGGGCTGCGTAGCCGATTCGCGCATGAAAACGACTGCGACCAGACCGACGACGCCACTGACGACGAGATAGAAGCCGGGCACCAAGTGATTGTGTGTCGTGCCGACCAACGCCGACGTGATGAGCGGTGTCGTACCGCCGAAAGCCGACACCGCGATATTGAATCCGATCGACAGCGCACCGTAACGCACCGCGGTCGGGAATAGCGCCGGGAGCGTCGACGCGGTCGGCGCCGCAAACGAGGCCAGGATGAGTCCGAGGAACACACAGGCGACGATCGCCGGCCACAGCGCTTTGGTGTCCAGCATGAGAAAGAGCGGTACTGCCAGGACGATCTGGGCGATCGCGGCTACGGCGAATATTGGTCGACGGCCGGTCCAGTCGCTGAGTCGGCCGATTGCGACGATCGACGACACCACGACCAGCATCGACAGCAACACCAACAGGTCGGCTTCAGTCTGGCTGCGGTGGACTTCGTCGGTGAAGAATGTCGGCAGGTATGCGGTCACCATGTAGTTGGTGACGTTGTACAGCGTCACCAACCCTATGCACACCAACAGCGGTCGCCAGAATCGCGTGAAGATCGAAAGTAGTTCGCGTCCACCGGATTCGGTTTCGGAGACTTTTCGACTGTGGTCGTCCAGTTGCTTCCGGAATGCGGGCGTGTCCTCCAGCTTCAGCCTGAGATACAGGCCGATCAGGCCCATCGGCCCGGCGATAAAGAATGGGATACGCCAACCCCATTCGAGCATGTCGTGCTCGCTGACCAGGAGGTTGAGCACGGTGACCAGTGAAGACCCCAACGAGTATCCGATGAACGTCCCGAAGTCCAACCACGAGCCGAGGAACCCACGTCTGCGGTCTGGCGAGTATTCGGCGATAAAGGTTGTCGCGCCGCCGTATTCGCCGCCGGTCGAGAATCCCTGAACGAGCCGCGCCAGCAGCAGCAGAATGGGTGCGGCGATGCCGATGGCGTGATAGCTCGGAATCAACCCCACGGAGAAGGTGCCGATCGACATCATGATCATCGTGACCGCGAGAACCTTTTGCCGACCGATCCTGTCGCCCAACGGACCGAAGAACATGCCGCCGAGCGGTCGCACCACGAAGGCCGCCGCGAAGGTGGCGAAGCTGGCCAATACCTGAGCCGACCCGGACGAGTCGGGGTAGAAAACCTTCCCGAGCGTTGCGGCCAGATAGCCGTAGACCCCGAAGTCGAACCACTCCATCATGTTGCCGAGCGCCGCAGCAGTTATCGCGCGCTTCAGCATGGGCTGGTCCACGACAGTAATGCTTTCTTCGGTCAACGGCGGCTTGCGCCGCATCAGCCGGCGGAGCGCTCGCAGGCGCCCCTCGACCACGTGTTCGTGGCCCCACCGTCGGGTCAGTCGCGTTGTGAGTCCCGTGTCGATGGCCATTTGGCCCACCTTAACGTCGCCATTTCGGCATCCGTCGCCGCGGTTGGTGACACCTAAATCCAGTCGCGGCGTTTGAAGACTGCATACAGCCCGATCATCATCACGATGATCAGTACGGTGCTGACGAGAAATCCAGACCAGTGGTTGAAACCGGGGTACGGCACGTTCTGTCCGAAGAACCCCGTGATCGCTGTGGGAACGGCGATGATGCCGGCCCACCCGGTCAGCTTCTTCATCACCGTGTTCAGCCGGGCGTCCTGTAACGACAGATTGGTTTCGAAGACCGTCGTGACCATGTCCCGCAGCGACTCGGTCCACTCGGCGACTCGCAGGGTGTGGTCGTACAGGTCTGACCACATCGGATCGAGTTCTTTGGGCGACTCTCCGCTCATGCGGCGGCGTTCGATCGATCCGACCACCTCGCGCATGGGCAGCACCACACGTCGCAGCCGAACCAGATCCTTCCGCAGCGCATACGTGGCGCGTTGCAGTCCAGCCCGGCCGCCGCGCTGGTCGAACAACAGTCCCTCAAGGCCCTCTATTTGGTCGTCGAGTGTCTGCACCGCATCGAAATGCCCGTCGACGACCACATCGAGCAGCCCGTGCAGCAGGGCGCCGACGCCGTACTGCTGCATACCGATCTCCTGCCACCGTTCGACTACGGCCTGCGCATCGAAAATGGAGTCGTCGTGGATGGTTATCAATGCGTTGCCACGCACGAAGATCGAGATGCGGGCGAGCACGAGCGGGTCGGCCTCGCGGTTGGGCGCCTCGGGTGTCGCGTAGCTGACGGCGTACACAGTCATGAAGGTGTGGTGGCGGTACACCGTGGCCTTGACCCGTTCGGCCTCGGCGACCACGTCCTCCACCGCCCACGGATCCAGCTCGAGCTCGTCGGCGAGCGCTTGCAGCGTCTGATGCGATGGGTTGGTCAAGTCAGCCCAGATCAGTCTGTCTGGGTCGGACACACAATCAGAGAGTTTGGACAGCTCGAAACCGTCCACGGGTGTACCGCGTTCCCAGATCTGCCCACGCACGGCGGTCTCATTTCCCACCGGCCAATCGTGCCATTACTTCGCGGCACCGCTTCACCGTTCCGCGGCCTATAGTCGCGAACAGGACGACACGTAAGGAGAACCCATGAGCGACAAGAACGCCCGCGAAGAAGAGATCGAGCAGGAAGAGAAGCGCAAGCAGGCCGAGCGTGATCGTCTCGAGCGCGAGGAGAAAGAGCGTCTCGAATGACCGACATGTCGGACAGCGCCGAGTCCAATCCCGCGGACCTGACGGAGACCCCCGCGGAGGCTGCGGCCGAGGCGAAGCAGACGCAACTGGATGCCCAGGCCGCGGTCGCCGAGGAGATCGACGGCGACGGCGAGGGAATCCTGTCCGAGGAAGAAGGCCTCGCCTAGCGTCCAAGCACGATGTGATCCTCCGATCCGGCTGCACCCGCTCGGGTACCGTGGCCTCAACCAAGCGCTTGCTCGGCGATGAGTCGGCGCGACCGGTCGAGGAGGAACCGTGAAATACGCCGTGCTCGCGCCGGTGGCGGCGAACACCACCGCCGATCCGCAATGGATGATCGAGTTCGCCCGGCACGCCGAGAGCTGCGGGTTCGAGTCGATGACCGTGGTCGAGCATGCCGTCGTGATGAGCCGCTACTCCAGCGTGTATCCGTACGCGGCCGACGGCCGGATGGAGCTGACCGACGACTGCGTGATCCCCGACCCACTGGATCTGCTGAGCTTCCTCGCGGCGGCCACCAGCACGATCGGCCTGTCCACGGGGGTCCTGGTGGTGCCCAACCATCATCCGGTGGTGCTGGCCAAACGAGTCGCGACGGTCGACGCCCTCTCGGGCGGTCGACTGCGGCTGTGCGTCGGTGTCGGCTGGATGTCCGAAGAGATCGAGGCCTGCGGCGCCGAGTTCGGCACCCGCGGTCGCCGGACCGACGAGTCGATCGACGTCATGCGGGCGCTGTGGGCGGATAGCGCCCCGGGCGGCGCCTCCCATCACGGCCGCTTCTTCGATTTCGACAACGCCATGAGCTACCCGAAACCCGCGTCACCCCAAGGCGTTCCGATTCATATCGGCGGACACAGCGAAGCAGCGGCCCGCCGGGCCGGCCGGCGCGGCGATGGACTGCAGCCGCTGGGCGTCGCCGGTGACGAGCTGGCCCGCCTCATCGCGGTGATGCGTCAGGAGGCGGAGCGGGCCGAACGCGATCCGGATCACCTGGAGCTCACGCTGGGCCACTCGGTTGCCCGGGTGACTCCCGAAAAGGCAACGAGACTGGCGGATCTGGGTGCCGACCGACTGCTGCTCACCCTCACCCCGACGCCGGATCTCTCGGCGATCAAGGACGAGCTATCGGCATGCGCAGAGCGCATGAGCCTCGTCCCGGCGACTGTCCGATGAGCTCCGTCGCCGATCGGCTCGACATCGCCGACCTCGTCGCACGCTATGCCCACTACGTCGACCGCCGCGACTGGCTCGCCCTCGCCGAGTTGTTCACCGCGGACGCAGAACTGCTGCAGCCCGATCCGCCGCGCTCGTTGGAGCCGGCGCGCAGCCTTGTCGGCAGAGACGCGATCCTCGTGGCGATGCACGCGTTGGACGACATTCCGGTCACCCAGCACGCGGTGCTGGGCACCGTGATCGATTTCGGTGGGCCCGACACCGCGACCGGGTGGGTCACCGGGCAGGCCAACCATGTGACCAGCGATGCCGACAAACATCGAAACTTGGTGTGGTACTTGCACTATCAGGACGAGTACCGTCACACCCCGAACGGCTGGCGGATCGCCCGCCGCGCCGTGCACATCGACTGGATCGAGACTCGGCCGGTGCGGCTGCACCGCGGCACGGCGACCGACTGAGGAGACCGGCCCGCAAGAGGCCTATTTAGTGGCAAGCACCACGACCAGCACGGCCACGACCGCGATCAACGCATACGCCATGTACGCGTCCAGCCGGCCCGACTGAATCCTCTTGGAGTAGCGAGCTATTGCGAGCAGCCGCGCCACCGCCGGCCGGTAGAGGTAGCTGTCGATCACATCGCTGACGGTGGTGCTGAAGGCGACCGGTTCGCCGGCGGCCTCCGCGCTGACCCGGTGCTGAGTGCGCAACAGGTTGCTCAGGACCGTACGCATCGGATTGGCGAACGCAAACGAGGTGTATCCCTGCCCGCGCTCGACTCCCGGCGATCCGGAGGTCCAGACCGGCACCCGACGCACTCGGAGGATTCTGCCCCGCGACAGTGCCGCCGCGGCCACCAGTACGACGGCGAACATGCCCGGCAGCACCACCCACAACCAGCTCGGCGAGAGTGCCGAGAATTCGTCGAACGCCGGCTGGATCACCCACGGGCCGTGCATCATCGATCGCGGCACACCGCCGACGATCCCCTCCACTCCCCGGCCGATGAACCGCAGCTGCAGGGGCGCAAGCGCTGACACGCCCAACGAACAGCCGATCAGCACCACGACCGCCACTCGGTATGACCACGATTCACCACCCCGGGATCGACCGGGGCTGGCGTCCCGGTCCGCTCGGCAGGAGGTGAGAGCCGCCAGGCGGACGAATGTCAGGGCCGCGACGCCGATCGTCAGCGCGATCAGCGCCGCCGTCACGGTCATGCACAACTGCAAGCCGAGACCGTCGATCCGGAACTGCTGCATGAGCGCCTCGAGCGTCAGCCATTCGGACGTGAAGCCCGCGGTCAGGGGCAGGCCCGCCAGCGTCAGCGCGCCGACGGTCAACCCCGCACTCGACCATGGCAACCGATCGCGGATACCGCCGATCGCGTCCAGTTCCGTTTCACCACAGTATGTTTCGATGCGGGAGGTGGACACGAAGAGCAGCGACTTGCCGATCGCATGGGCGATCACCTGCGCGGTCGCGGCCACGATTCCGGTCGCCATGATCCCCGGGCTGTGCACCACCGCACCCGTCAGCGCCACGCCGTAGCCGGCGACGATCATGCCGGCGTTCTCCACACTCGACCACGCGACCAGCGAGGGCAGCCGCGGGTTCACGGCCGCCTGGGCAATCCCGTAGACGGCGCTCACACCGCCGACTACGAGCACAGTGCAGGCCAGCCATACCGGTGGCGGGCCGAGCACGTCGAGCACGCGCCACATGCCGTAGAACCCGACGTTGACCGCGGCTCCCGCCATCACGGCACGGGCCGCCGCCGGCGCGGCCGAATAGCTACGGGGCAACCAGACGTGCGCAGGCACCAGTCCGACTTTGATCGCGAATCCCACCAGCAGCAACACATAGCCGGTCGCCCGGACAGCAGGATTGGGGCAGGCGAGGTCGACCAGTCGATATCCGCCATCACCACAGGCAACCAGCAGCAGGGTGCCGGCGAGTAGGAATGCGCCGCTCGCGCGGCCGAACACCACGGTGATCGTGGCCGCCGCCGGCCGGTCCGGTCGATGCCGTTCGAACACGGTGAGCAGATAGAACGCGATTGTCAGCATCTCCCACCAGAACAGGAAGGCGAAGATGCTGGTGGCCGCGATGATTCCCAGCATGGCCGCAAGCGCGAGCCCGATAAGACTCTGCACCCGCCCGCGCAGCGGACCTTCCGCCTGTCGGATGCCGGCGATCGCGGGCAGCGCGACGGCGAACGCGATCACGATGAACATGCCGGAGAGCCGGTCGCACGACAATGCGACCGGAGTCATGCCGTCCGAGTTTCCCATCGTCAGATGCGCGGTGTGCCCGGCCATCCCGCGCGCTCCGACGACGATGGCGAGGATGGCGCCGACCGCATTGATGACCAGGGCGAGCACCGCTGCCCGGCCACGCCCCCACAACCCGATAGCCGCCGACGCGGCGAACACGACCAGGGTCACCCCGATCATGACGAGACCTCGGTCGACGAGCGGGGCAGCCGATGCAGCGCCAGCAGGATCGCGTGCAGCAGGCTGAACGGCGTCGGCGGTGCACCCGGAACCCAGACGTCCACCGGCACAATCGTGTCGATACCCCGACTGGCGGCGTAGCCGTCGCCGATGAGGCCGCCGCTGATCGCATCTGTGCCGCAAGCGATGACCACTCGCGGCTCGGGTACGGCCTCGATGGTCCGCAACAGCGGACCGGTCATGCCGATGGCGCCGACCCCGGTGATCAACAGGATGTCCGCATGGCGCGGCGACGCCGTGAAGAAGATACCCAACCGGTGCAGGTCGTAGACGGGATTCGCCAACGCCGCGATCTCCCATTCGTCACTCCCGTCCGAACCGGCATCGACGTGCCGGATATGGACCGAGTGCCGCAGCCATTTCACCCGTCGTGCCAGGCGCTCCTGCAGGGCCGGGAGATCGTCGTCGTCCGTCGGTGCGCTATGCAGCTCGCTCCGCGACAGCCTGGCGACATCGGCACCCGGTCGCCATCCGAACACGGTGGGGGCGGCGTCGATGCAGCGCCGACAGAGGATGCAGCGGCCGCGGTCGAGATCGATCGGCCGCTCGTTCGACTCGTCGATCGTGATCGCCTGCGTCGGGCAGGTTCTCGATGCGGCGACCGCGGCGACCGGATCGTCGGACAGCACTGCCACCGAGCCCCGGAACTCGTCGAAATAGGGATCCGCCGCACGCGGCCAGCGGCTCGTCAGGATTCCGTTGCGCACTCCGCGGAGCGGCCACCACTCGATCACATCGCCACCCCCGCATAACTGAGACCGAAGCTGGCCTCGATGAACGGAAAGTCGGTGAAGATGTCCGTACGGAACACATGCCGGAACAGCAGAAGGTTATGCAGGCCGGGCGATCTCGCGAAACAACGCTGCACCACGCCTCCCTGCAGGTGCAGCGCATAGAGCACCTCGCCCTGAGCCGCCTCGGCCCATCCCAGGAACACTCCGTCGCGAAGACCGTCCATCTCGATCGACGGACGGCGGTCACCGCGCGACAAATGATTGCTCTGCAACCGATCCGCGGCCTGGACGATGAGCTGGAACGACGCCGCCATCTCGTGCCGGCGTACGGCGAGTCGGGCCATGGCGTCGCCGGCCCGGTCGATCGACGGCACCACCGGAGGCAGATCCAGGTAACCGTCGTAGGGTCGCTGCTGCCGGCAGTCGTTGTTGCAGGCGCTCGCCCGGCCGATCGGCCCGAGCGTCCCATGCTGTTTCGCCAACGATTCGTCCAGCACGCCGGTCGCTCGAAGACGGTCGAGGAACGAGGCGTCGTCGAGTAGCGCCCGCATGTCGGCGCCCACCCGGGCGCCCAGGATCCCGGCCGCCGACGCGACGTGCTCCGGATCGAGCTCCAGCGGCTTGGCCACCCCGCCCGGCACGATCACCGAACGCCCGAACCTGCTCCCGCACAACGACGACATCAGCCGCATCGCCGTTTCCTTATGCCACCCGAGGCGTGACTGCGCGACCGCCAGACCGGCCGCCTCGGACAGCCGGGTCGCCACGTCGAGATGATTGGCGATCCGCTCCAGCTCGGCGTAGATGACCCGACTCAGCCGTGCGTACTCGGGAGGCCGGACACCGGCGGCGGCCTCGACCGCGTGCGAGAAGGCCAGGGCGTGGGCGATCGTCGAGATCCCTTCCACCCGTTCGGCGACCAGCACGGCGTCCGCCGGCGGCAGTCCTTCGAAGCGCTTCGCCATTCCGCGATGCTTGTAGTGCGGCCGAATCGTGAGGTACGGGATGTTCTCGCCGGGCGACTCGATGAGGAACTCGATCGACTCGAAGACCCCGGACCGGACCGGGCCGAACGGCAGGGCGAAGATGCCCTCCCCCTCGACATCGACGGGACCGAACTCGTCGACGGCCGTCAACTGGATCTCGATGTGGCTGCCCGCTCCCGGCAGCGGCGCGGCCGCGTTCTCGACCGGCGGCAACAGGAGCGGCTCGAGGCGGGGATGCCCCGTCGGCGTCACCCCGGACAGGTCGTGCAGGGCGCGCTCGTACCAGAACGCCGCCGGAATCTCGGGAGTCAACGACCGATAGGTGAGTATGCCTTGTTCGTCGGCGGCGAGTTCACAACCAAGACAATCGATTCGCGTCGCCGATCCGACGAGCGCGTAGATCTGCGCGGTATCTGCCTGTTCCGAATGCGCGCAGTACAGACCCGCCAAGCGATCGCCCGCCAGGCGATCGACGACAGCCTGGCGCCATGCCGCGACGTCCGATCGGTACGACCGCACGACTTGACCGACATGCGGATCGATCATGATGCCCCCTTCAGTTCGGTCGCGGCCGCCGACAGCAGGTGTTCCAGTGGCATCGGAAGGTAGATACCGAGCAGCAGCAGGACGCCGATACCGACCGCCATCGGTATTGTCATCAACAGACCGGGCTCCGTTGCCGTGGGACCTTCGATCTCCGCGTCGGGGCCCCCGGGAACCGGCTCGGATCCGCGACCCACGGACTGCGGGCGGTACAGCATTCCCGTCGTCGAACCGATGAGCCCGGCGAACGCCACGGTCACCAGGACGATCAGGATCACGGCTGCGGTCGCGCTGGCCCGTCCGGCCGACAGCCCACCGGCCACGATCTGAAACTCACTGCGGAACAGGCCGAATGGCGGCATGGCCGACAGTGCGAGCACCGCCATGAGAAACAGCGGCGCCGTCCATCGCAGCCGGCCGACCGCATCTCGGATGGACTGGATCGTCCGTGTCCCATAGCTGTGCACCAGGATCCCGGCCCCCATGAAGGCGCTCGCTTTCGCTGCCGCGTGCGCCAGTACGTGCAGCATCACCCCCACGAACGCGACCGTCACACCGAAGCTGATCCCGATCGCCAGGATCCCCATATGCTCGACGCTCGAATAGGCGAGGAGACGCTTGAGATGTCGCTGCTGTAGTAAATAGAGCGACGCGAGCAACAGCGACAACACCCCGAATACCAACAGGACCGTCTGTGGAAAGTCCGGCCCGAGCGTGCGCAGCGCGATCTGGTGATAGCGCAGTATCGCGTAGAAGCTGGTCGCCAGCAGCGAACCCGACAACATCGCCGACACCGGCGTCGGCGCCTCGGCATGCGCATCCGGCAGCCAGGTGTGCACCGGAAACAGCCCCACCTTGGTGCCGAACCCCACCACCGCCAGCACGAAGGCGATCCGCACGGGGGTGGGCGGCAACTGTCGGGCCACGCCGAGTAGTGAGTCGAGGCCGAGATCGTACGACTCGCCGAGTACTTGCGAGCCCGCGAAGTACATGAAAATCGTTGCGAGCAAGCCGATCCCCAGGCCGGAGGATGCGATCAACACATACTTCCAGGCCGCCTCGCTCGCCTCTTCGGTGCGATCCAGAGCCACCAGCAGCGCCGAAACCACTGTGGTGACCTCGATGGCCACCCAGAGCAGGGCCAGCCCGTTCATCAGCGGGGCGCAGATCAGCGACCACGCAAAAGCGTTGAACCCCAGGTAGAACCGCCGCGAATAGCTCCGAAACCATGCCACACTCTCGGCGGACCGATGCCCGGCGCTCTCGGCCCGCAGATACCCGATCGCGTACACGGAGGTCACCGCGTAGACGAAGGTCGCGCCCAGAAGGAATACCGTCGACAACGCATCGGCGCGCAGGTAGCGGAACGCGGTCACCGTGCCGCTGCTCGCCGGCCCGATCACGAACAGCGACAGCACGAGGCAGCCGATCCCGCTCGCCGCGGTCAACCAGCGCACGAAACCTTCGAACGGCAGCAGGCTCAGCAGGGTGACGGCCAGCGGGACGACGACGAGAAGCAGCAGCACCATGTCTTACCCTCGCAGCCGATCGAGCGTGGCGGTGGACAAGGACCGCACGCGGCGATGGTGAACCCGCATCAGCACACCGAACACGACGACGGCGACCAGTAGATCGAAGAGGAATGCCACCTCGAGGATCAGGGGCATACCGGCCGCGACCACCAGACTGGCCAACGAGACGCCGTTCTCCAGCGAGAAGAATCCCATCGCCTGACTGACCACGTCGCGACGCAGGGCCATGATCACGAACGCCACCAGCACCACGCTGCCGGACAGGCCCAATGCCGCCGAGGACAGGACATTCGAGCGGATGCCCAGGCCCCCGATGGCGAAGAATCCGAAGAGCGCCACAGCCAGCGACAAGAGCACTTCGGTGGCCACACCCAGGACACCGCTGCCGGCGATGCTGGTGCCCGCACCGCGCAGGAGGGTCAGGATCAGCAGCGGTACCACCACCACCTTCAGCAGGAACGAGAGGACGGCCAGGACATAGAGCTCCGGGATGTCCTTGCCGCCGGCCACCACTGCGGCGAGCACGCTCAGTGCCAGCGACTGCAGCGCATACAACCGCACCTGTGCCCGGAGCATGGCGACGCGCAGCATCCCGAATTCGGTCAGCACCAGGAGCACCGCCACCGTGTTGGTCACACCCTCGAAGACCGACGGCGACGAATGAGCGGGACCGCTCGCGGACCCGAGAATCGTCAGAACCATTGACATCATCCGCCTCCCAGGAATAGCGTCACCACCGCAAGAACAGCGAAAAGAAAAGCGGCGGAAACGAACTCAGAGATCTTGTATAGCCGCAGCTTTGCGAACATGTTGTCGAGGACGGCCACCACCACACCGACAAGACATCCCTTGCCGACGATGGCGAAGATCGCCGGCACCACGGCGGTCACCTCGCCGGTCGAGGCCATCCCCCACGGGGCCACGAAGACATTGCAGAAGATCGTGTAGAAGACGAACTGTTTGACGGCGCTGCTCCACATCAGCAACGCCTGCAGCGGCCCGGAATGCTCGAATCCCCTACCCTCTTCGATCATTCCCAGTTCTATTGTCCCGGAATGCGTTTCCACCGGGATACGGGCGGTCTCGAACAGGATCACCATGAAGAGCGCCCCGGAGGCGAGCAGGTGCGCCGGGCGCACGATCTGATCCGGCCCGCTGCGAACGGTGGCACCCAGCACGTACGGTAGATCTGTGGTGGTGATCAGGGCCACGGTGAACACCACCATGAGCACCACCGGCTCGGTGATGGCCGCGAAGGTCTTCGACCGACTCGCGGCCAGCTGCGCATATCCGTTGCCGGTCTCGCCGGCGGCAGTCGCGATGAGGAAGCTGCTCGCCGCCAACAGGATTCCGCCGCCGAGGATGTCCCCCATGTACCCGAGCGGCAGCGCATAGCTCGTCAGCACCGGGATCAGCATGGGCACCGTCAAGACGAGTGCCAGCGACATCACCGGCGCGAGGAAGAACATCGGACCGACGCCTTCCGGCGCCACGATCTCCTTCGAGAAGAACTTCGCAAGCGTGTAATACGGCTGCAGAATCCGCGGCCCCCGACGGCCCTGCAGCCGCGCCTCCAGCCATGCGGCGAAGCCGCTCACGCCCGGCGAGAACACCAGCACCGTGAGCACCTGGAGTATTTGGACCGCCCAGGGCGACAACATCATCGGCGCCGCGTCCACCCACTCCGGGCAGACGCGCATCGTCGACGAGTTCGGACCGAGACGAGCATTCGATGTGCGGGCACCCTACGACTCCCTTAGTCGTAGGGGCCATCAGCACTCGGTGGCAGTTCGGGAGCGGAAAGCTCCCCGGCGGGCTCCATCGCCAAAATCAGTGAATCACACGGCAAGACGCATCACGACACGAATCGCCGAATGACAGCTGCAACTTGGGCGACGGTGTACCGTCGCGGTCACGGCAATGGACCCTGCCGAGGCTGCACCGATGCCCGCTGCGGGCGCGACGGCCTGAACCGCTGGACGACAGCTAATGGGCCCTTCCCGACCCGGAAGGACCCGTTATGCATCTCATCGTCGGTTACGACGCCCACCCCGCCAGTCAGGCTGCGCTCGGATTCGCCGTGTGGATAGGCCGCGACATCGGGGCGAAGATCCATGTCGTGCATGTCGTCGATTCGGACGACCTTCCGGTCGACCCCGACTCGCTCGACTACGACAACGAATTGCAGGCCCACCTGAGCACGCACCGCCAGGTCGTCGCCGGCATGCTCGGCAGCCACGACGACTGGGAGTACGCCGCGCACGGCGGTCTGCCCGCATCGGTCCTGATGAACATGGCACAGCGGCTGCATCCCGCCATGATCGTGGTCGGTCGGCCGCAGCACGGCATCGGTGCCATGCTCGAGCACGCTCTCTCGGGATCCGTGTCGCGAAGCCTGCTCCACCGCGCAGCCTGCCCGGTCGTGATCGTTCCCGAGAACAGCGACTATCGCGGCCAATGAGTACCGGCGGGATCAGCATTCTGTTCGGCGATCCGGAACGTGCCGTCGTGCGCACCGCCGAACCCGACTACTTCCACGACCTTCGCCTGGACGCGGTCGTCGATGCCGTGGTCGGAGACGACGACCAGTTCGACATCCGGCCGTGGTTCTACACACCTGTGGACAATCCCGCGGATGTGTCGCTGCGACAGTCCGTCTACTGCGAGCTCGACTCCAACGCGACCATCCGCTCCGCGTTCGTTCGTTTCGGTGCCGGCATGCAGACGATCCGCACCCTGCTGTCGGAACTTTCCGCCGCATCGACCGACACCGAACGACTTGGCTGGCGGGTCAACGCGTTTCAAGCCTATGTGGCCGTGATCGTCCGCCTGAGCGATGATCTCGAGCGGGCGCATCCCGCTGCGGCAGCGCTGCGCGCAGTGGCCGACTACGTTGATACTCAGGTCCACTCGGCCCACTTCCAACTGCTGCGGCGCACGGCAGACGATATCGGCGAGGCACTCGGCAAGATCGTCTATTCCGTCCGGATCCGCGACCTGCAGGTGAATGTTCAGCGCTTCGAGGGGGCGCCCGAGATGCTGGAGAGAACGCGGGTCCTCCTCGATCGGTTCGACGAGCCGGACCGCACCGACCGGGCGTACCCGGCCGCGGATCATCCGGGACTCAACCGAGTCGAGTCGTCGATACTCGAGCTGGTCGCCGGGTTGTTTCCCCAACAGTTCGGTCTGTTGCGGGAGTTCGTGGAGCGGACCCACGACTTCATCGACCCGAATCTGCTGCGACTCGATCGCGAACTGCAGTTCTATCTCCGCTATCGAGCTCACGTCGAGTGGTTGCGGCAGTCCGGCCTGGAATTCTGCTACCCCGCGGTCGGCGATGATCGCTCATCCCCGACCTGGGCCACCGACGCCTTCGACATCGCCCTCGCGGCCAGTCTTTTCGCGGACGATCCCGCCGCCCGGGTCGTGGCCAATTCGCTCCGGCTCGATCCGCCGGAGCGGATGATCGTCGTCACGGGGCCCAATCAAGGCGGCAAGACCACCTTCGCCCGCATGCTCGGTCAGCTGCATCACCTTGCGGGACTGGGCCTTCCGATACCCGGCCAGGAGGGCAGCCTCGTACTGTTCGACGAGATATACACCCATTTCGAGCACGCCGAGGTGGCCACCGACGAACGCGGGAAGCTCGAAGACGAGCTGATCCGCCTGCACCAGATCATCGCGACCGCGACGAGCCGCAGCCTGGTCATTCTCAACGAGACCTTCAGCTCGACGTCGTTGCACGACGCCCGACTGCTCGGCCGGGCAGTGCTCACCCAACTCGACCGCATCGGCGTCCGCGGCGTCTACGTCACCTTCGTCGACGAGCTTTCCCGGCTGTCCGCAAGCACGGTCAGCATGGTCAGCTGCACCGATCCGGACGACGCGTCGCGCCGCACATTCGCCATCGTCCGGCGTCCGGCAGACGGACGGGCCTTCGCCGCGGCGCTGGCCGAGAAATACCACCTGACATTCGACGAAGTAGACCGGAGGCTGGTCCGATGAAAGTCCTTCTGATGCACCCGGATCGCGAATCGGACCTGACCGCGATGCCGCCACTGCAGGCCGCCGACGTGATCGCCGATCTCGGACTGCGCGGGATCATAGCGACCATGGCGAACGGCGACAGCTACCGCTCCCGAGTGGCGACCGCCGAGATGTTCACGCCGCAGACCGATCCGCGGGTGATCGCCTATCGGCATGGTGCGCTTCGTGATTGCCGTGCCCACCGAGACACGATCACCGCACTGTACGGTCTGGCCGGCGACGTCGAACGGGAGGTCCGCAAGCATCTGTTTCTCACCTGGAACGGCATGACCCCCGAACAGGCCACGCATCGCTCGCTGGCGGTGCTGGAGATCGCCTGCGACGCGTTGGATTCACTGCTGGCACTGGCCTTGCGCGACCGTTCCGAATTCACGTCTCCGGCGTTCCGCCGCTTCTTCGACGACGTGACGACGACCGTCGACGGCAACTACCTGAACTCGCTGCGCCGCCATCTGAACGAACTTCGATTCGAGCACGGCGCGGTGCTCAGCGCGAGCCTGAGCTCCGGACTGCGCGGCGCCGACTATCGGCTGCGCGTGCCGGCCGGACGACGGTTGCGCGACCGGTTGCGCATCGACTCATCCGGACCCGGATTCGAAATCGACGAGCACGATGTCTCCGGGTCGATGGCTCTGACCGAGATCCGAAGTCGCGGAATGCATGCGGTGTCCGGGCTGCTGTCCACGGCGGCGAACCACCTGGAGACATTCTTCGCCACCCTCCGCTGGGAACTCGCCTTCTACCTCGGCTCGGCAGCTCTGTTCGACGCGCTCGACGCCGTGGGCGGACGAGCCTGCCTGCCGGTCCCGGCACCGCTGGACACCCGCACATTTCGCTGCACCGATCTCTACGACGCCGGGCTGGCGCTGCATACCGGCGCGGCGCCGGTGGGCAACGACCTCGACGCCGGGTCCTCGAACCTGGTGATCGTCACTGGGGCCAACCGCGGCGGCAAGTCGACGTTCCTGCGCAGCGTGGGCATCGCGCAGATGCTGATGCAGGCCGGGCTACCCGTACCGGCGCGCGAGTTCGCCGCCGATGTGCGGTGCGGGGTGTTCACGCACTTCAAGCGCGAAGAAGACGAGACGCTGCGCAGCGGCAAATTCGATGAAGAATTGCAGCGGATGAGCGAGCTCGTCGATCATCTTCCCGACGCGTCGGCGGTGCTGTTCAACGAATCCTTCGCCGCCACCAATGAGCAGGAGGGATCGGCGATCGCCGCCGACATCGTGCGCGCCCTGCTGGGGCACGGCCATCGCGTCTTCTACGTCACCCACATGCATGAGCTGGCACGCACCTTCTACGAGGCACGCACGGGCGTGTTTCTCCGGGCGGAGCGCGACGCATCTCGTCAACGGAGCTTCCGTCTGAGCTACGCCGAGCCGCTTCCGACCAGCTATGGACTGGACCTGTACGAAAAGATCTTCGGCGAACCGGCGGGCCCGCTATAGCCAGGCCCTCCGGACGTCCTCGGCGACCCGGCTGCGGGTCGGTCCGAGATCGGCGTCGATCATGTGCCGGCGACCCAGTGCGCGGTGCATCTCCAGCCAGCTCAGATCCAGTTCCCGGCCGGCCGCACGGCGTTCCAAACCGGCTGTCAGACATACGAATACGGCCTGGCGGTAGACCAGCGATCGGGCCGGCTCGGCGAACTTCTTGGCCCGACTCACAGCCGCCCGGGCGTCTGCGACCGCCCGATCCGCCGCGTACTCCAGAGCCAGCGGATTGCCCTTGTTGTCGATCATCGCGCCTCGCCGGCATCGCCGATGGCGGCGGTCACGGGAATTCGATCGAGTTCGACGACCCGCCAGCCATCCGAATCCCGTTGGAGGACTTGATACGAACCGGTCGGTACCTCGGCTTCGGTGATCTGGGCGTCGATCCGCACCAGCAACGGCCGGATCACGGCGTCGTGCGTGACCACGACCGCCACCCCGCCGGTCGCCGCCGCCTGATCGGCCCAGCGCCCGAGCGCCGGATACGCACGCAGGACGACCGCGTCGGGCGACTCCACGCCAGGCGCCGCATCGAGAGATCCCCATTCCGCAATCACATCGGCGCGGGGCTTCCCGGTCCACGGCCCGTAGTCGCGATCGTTGAGCTCCGCGTCGACCTGCACCTCGGCGCCGACGCGGGCCGCAACGGCCGCCGCCGTGTGTCGCGCACGTTGCAGCGGTGTCGACACCACCAGACGGACATCGAAGCGGCTGGTCACCTCGTCGGCCAGGGCCTCCGCCTGGGCGCGGCCGCGGTCACTCAGATCCGGGTCGGCCAGACCACGCAGCAGGCCCTCGGCATTCATCGAGGTCTCGCCATGTCTTGCGAGAATAATCGTTTCCATGACGCACAGCATCCTTCCCATCAGTGGAAGGAACCATCAGCCCCGGAGTCGGGCGGTTCAGCCACCGTCCAGGACGGGCGGCTCGGCGGAGATCCATCGCCGAGGTCGACGATACCGACTGCGGCGCATGCGCGTCGAGCTTTCAGTCGACGTTCGGCCTAAGCCAGTTCGATGAGCTCCTGATACTCGTCGGACCAATGATCCTCGGTGCCGTCCGGCAGCAGGATCACCCGCTCCGGGTCGAGGGCCTCCGCAGCGCCGGGGTCATGCGTGACCAGCACGACGGCACCCGCATAGCTGCGCAGCGCGTCGAGCACCTGCTCGCGAGAGATCGGATCGAGGTTGTTGGTCGGCTCGTCCAGCAGCAGCACGTTCGCGGCCGACGAGACCAGGCCGGCTAGCGCCAGGCGGGTCTTCTCACCGCCGGACAGTGTGCCGGCCGGCTGATCGAGCTGCGGACCCGAGAACATGAAGGCGCCCAACAGGCCTCGCAGATCCTGTTCGCCGGCGTCAGGTGCGGCATGCCGGATGTTCTCCCACACGGACGCGTCGTCGTCGAGGGTATCGTGCTCCTGCGCGAAGTAGCCGATCTTCAGCCCGAAGCCCGGCTCCAATTGTCCGAGATCCGGAGCCTCCACGCCCGCAAGGAGTTTCAGGAGCGTCGTCTTGCCGGCGCCGTTCAGTCCGAGCACAACCACTCGGCTCCCCTTGTCGATCGCCAGGTCGACGCCGGTGAAGATCTCCAGTGAGCCATAGGTTTTCGTCAGACCCGACGCCATCAGCGGTGTCTTGCCGCAGGCCGCCGGCTCCGGGAAACGGATCGTGGCCGTCTTGTCCGCCACCCGTTCCTCGTCGAGATTGGCGAGCATCCGGTCGGCACGCTTGAGCATGTTCTGCGCGGCAACGGCTTTGGTCGCCTTGGCGCCCATCTTGGCCGCCTGCGTCCGCAGCGCGCTGGCCTTCTTCTCGGCGTTGGCACGCTCACGCTTGCGGCGCTGCTCGTCGGTGGCCCGCGCCTCCAGGTACTTCTTCCAGCCCATGTTGTAGACATCGGCCTCGCCGCGCACCGCGTCCAGGAACCACACCTTGTTGCAGACGTCCCCGAGCAGCTCGACGTCGTGGCTGATCACCACCAGCCCGCCGTCGTGATTCTGCAGGAAAGACCGCAGCCAGCCGATCGAGTCGGCATCCAAGTGGTTGGTCGGCTCGTCGAGCAGCAAAGTGGTGGCCGACTTGCCGGAACCATCGGACGCCGCAAAAAGGATGCGCGCCAATTCGATTCGACGGCGCTGACCGCCCGACAGCGTGCGCAGCGGCTGGCCCAGCACCCGGTCGGGCAGGCCCAGGCTGTTGCAGATGCGGGCGGCGTCGGACTCGGCCTCGTAGCCGCCCAGCGACGAGAACCGGTCCTCGAGCTGGCCGTATTTGCGGACCGCACGGTCGCGTTCGGTCTCGTCTACGACCTCGGCCATCAGCGTCTGCTGCTTCTCCAGGTCACGCAGCAGCTTGTCGAGGCCGCGCGCCGACAGCACGCGATCCTTGGCGAGCACGTCGAGGTCGCCTTCACGCGGATCCTGCGGCAGGTAGCCGAGCTCGCCCGACCGGGTCACCGAGCCCGCATACGGCTCGCCTTCGCCTGCGAGGATGCGCAGGGTCGTCGTCTTGCCGGCGCCATTGCGGCCGACCAGCCCGATGCGGTCGCCGGGCTGAATGCGCAGAGCGGGACCGGGCGCCGACAGCAGGGTGCGCACACCGGCCCGAACTTCAAGGTCGGTTGCGGTAATCACGACATTGCAGTCTACGTGGCGACACGGGTCTATCCGAATCGATATATGGGCCGCTCACCTGCGGCTTACCGGCTATCGTCGCGTCTGTGACTCATACCACCGCACCACTCGAAGGCAAATCGGCGATCGTCACCGGCGGCAGCCGCGGAATCGGACTGGCCATCGCCACCGAACTAGCCCGCCGCGGCGCCGCCGTCACCATCAACGCGCGCAAAGCCGAACCGCTCGACGAGGCCGCCGAGCAGATTCGCGCCGCCGTCCCCGGCGCCCGGGTGCTACCGGTCGCCGGCAACTCGGGCGACCCGGCCACGCGTGCCGGGATCGTCGAGCAGGCCGTGGCGGCGCACGGCGGCGTACAGATCCTGATCAACAACACCGGCATCAACCCGCAGATCGGCTCCCTGATGGAGATGGATCCGGTCGCTGCGCTGAAGACCTTCGACGTGAATGTGGTTGCGGCCGTGGGATTTGTCCAGGAGTGCTACCGCGCCGGAATGAAGGATTCCGGCGGCTCGGTGATCAACGTCGCCAGCATCGCGGGCCTGCGACCGGCCGGGCCGCTCGCCATCTACGGAGCCTCCAAGGCCGCGTTGATCAAGATCACCGAGGAACTCGCGGCCCAGCTGGGGCCGAACATCCGGGTCAACGCGGTCGCCCCGGCCGTGGTCAAGACGAAGTTCGCCGAGCTGCTCTATGCCCACGACGAGGCCGCGGTGGCGGCGCCCTATCCCCTGAAGCGGCTCGGAGAGCCCCAGGACATCGCCAACCTCGTGGCATTCCTGGCCGGGGACGAGTCGTCCTGGCTCACGGGCGAGACGGTACGCATCGACGGCGGAGTGGGCACCACCGGATCGTTCGGCTGACCGCTCCGCGCATCGCGGTCGAATTGCACGGCAACGGATTCGTCGCGGCCTTCGTCTGCGGTCACGCGTACCGCCGGCTGCGGGAAGCCGGTCATGGGGCTGGTCGTAGCCACCAGCGTGCTGGTGCACGGCTGGGGCGTCGGCAGGCCGCTCTCGCGACGCTCGCAGCGCGTCTGATCACGGCAATCCGGCTAACACCGACCCCTCGGGTGTACCCCCGGTCACAGCTCCCGCGCCATTGCGTCCGTCACCACTAAACACTGTGGCCGACAACAGGATTCATCCTGTCGACATTTAGTGTGAACCACCGTGACACGTACTCGGCGGGCAGTGGCGTTGACGGCCATTTTTCTCGGCACAACGGCACTCGTTCTCGCGATCGCGCTGCCGACTTTTCTCGTCCCCAGCCTCAAGAAGGTCCCGTCGGACGTCAAGATCGCGGTGACCATGGACGCCCACAACGCTCGGTTGGTGGACGTGCAGCCGCTGGTGCGCGGAGAAGCGGTGCACACCAGCAGCGGGGTCGATCTCCAGATCCATGCCGACATCCGCTCGATCCCGCCCACCGGCGACAACGACGTGACGCTGTCGGCCGCCACCCGGATGAGCAGGCTCTCCCCCAACACCCCGCCCGAGCTGGTCATCGCCTACGTCGACCAGATCACGATCGACCGGCGCACAGCCGAGCCGCTCGCGGGCACGCCGGCGCGTACCGCCTACAACATCGGCGAGTCTCCACAGCCGAAGGCCCGCAAGGGGTTTCAGTACACGTTCCCGATCGGACTGTCGAAGCGGTCATACCCGTACCACGACGTGAACTCCCGAACCGAGGGCACCGCGCGGTACCTGGACGACAACCGGACCGTCGAGGGGATGCGGCTCTACCATTTGCGCGTCGATGTGCCGCGCACCAACCTGGAACCGATCGCCGGAAACGATGGCCGCCTGTCGCTCTCCGCCCGGGCGTGGGGCCTGCCCGGCACCGGCAACGTCACCTTCGACCGCTACTACAGCAGCACCATCGATCTGTGGGTCGAGCCGCGGTCGGGTGTTCTCGTCGTTCAGAACCTCACCATGCATCGCGACCTGGTCGGGAGTGGCCGGACGTTCACCGAGATCGACGCCGACTTCCACATGACGCCCGACACGATCGCGCAGACCGCGGCACTCGCGAAAAAGAACAAACGCATGCTCGACTGGGGCGAGACCTATGCGCCCACCGCCCTCGGCGTGCTCGGCGGGCTGTTGCTGATCACCGGCGTCGTCACACTCATTCGCGGCCGACGGCGCGACTCAACCACCCAGGGTCCCGACGGGCTACTTCCCGTCGGCGTCGGCGAGGGCCTTGTCGATGTCAAGGTCCCGGACCTGGTTGATCAGGTCGTCTAGCGCCTCCGGCGGTAACGCACCCGGCTGCGAGAACACCAGGTGGCCCTTCTTGAAGGCCATCAGGGTCGGGATCGACCGGATCTCGGCCGCGGCGGCCAGCGCCTGCTCGGCCTCGGTGTCGACCTTGCCGAAGACCACGTCCTCGTTCTTCAGCGAGGCGCGCTCGTAGACCGGCGCGAACGCCCGACATGGGCCGCACCAGGACGCCCAGAAGTCAACGAGGACGATCTCGTTGTCCGCGACGGTGTCCTTGAACTGCTCGGTGGTGATGTCGACTGTGCTCATGGTGTCCTCAACACCCCTATTGCCTGCATTGATTCCCGACAACCGGCGATTCCGACCACAGCGATTCTTGACGCTGGCCTCTTCCGCGCCGTCGACTACAAATGTTTGGCTTCCGCCGCTAGCGGGAACTCCCCTTGTGATGGGCATCGAGTCCATCGGACAGGCACCTGATGGAGGGAGGCAACCAGTCATGGTCGATAACAATGCAGCCGGCGACGCGATCAAGGGCGCCGTGGAGCACGCAAAAGGCAAGGTCAAAGAAGCCGTCGGCGACGTGACCGGCCAGGATCATCTCGCCGAGGAGGGCCGCGCGCAGCAGGACAAGGGCGAGGCCACCAGGGAGGCCGGCAAGGACCAGCTCCAGGCGGACGCCGACCGAGCGGCCGCGGAGACCGCCAGGAAGCGCCAGGAAGCGCACCAGTCGCAGCAGTAAATGTAGATCGTGGGGCTCGTCCGATCAGGGCGAGCCCCACGCGCGTCGCGGTCTACTGCCGGTCAGGCATCCGTTCGCGCAATTGGCTGATCGTCGCGCCGAGTATCCGCGACACATGCATCTGCGATATCCCCATTTGATCGGCGATTCGGCTCTGGGTCATGTTATCGACGAAGCGCAATTTGATGATCTCGCGTTCCCGCGCAGGCAGATCCGCCAGCAAGGCCTTCAGCATGACCCGGTCATCGGCGCTCGCCAACGCAGAATCGCTGTCTCCGAGAGAGTCAAGCAGAGTCCCTTCTTCGGCGGACTCGGCCCCTCGCCGCGGGGCATCGATCGAGAGCGCCCGGTGCGCCGTTTCCGCCGACAACGCCTCCATGACCTCGTCCACCGACACCCCCAGCCGCCCCGCGAGCTCGCGCGGGGTCGGTGCACGGCGGAGCTCCTGGTTGAGCAACGCCGCGGTGGACGAGACCGCGAGACTCAGTTCCTGCAAGCGGCGCGGCACTCGCAGTGCCCATGCCGTGTCACGAAAGTGCCGACGCATCTCGCCCATGATCGTCGGAACGGCGAACGCGACGAATCCTCTCCCGCGTTCGGGATCGAATCGGTTCGCCGCATTCACCAGCCCCACGCGTGCCACCTGCATCAGGTCGTCGTGCGACTCTCCGCGTCCAGCGAATCTCCATGCCAGATTCTCGGCCAGGCTCAGATGCTCCAAGATCAGCTGCTGGCGCAGCTGATCGTGGTCACGGCCGTCGTCCGGGGCGTTGGCGTCCCGACCCATTCCCTTCACCCGGCCCTGTGAGTCTCGTTCTCGATGCAGAATTCGATCCACACTCGCCGACAGCCCGGAGCGTCTGCGAGGTCCCTGTGCCCGGTCGTCAGTCGCGTGACGATCGACCGCAGTACATACCAGCTCAGTCCCTGCTCGAACGGCACATCTTCAGCACGCGCCGTCGTGCTGCAGTGCAGCCACAGTCGCCCGGCTTCACCGGTGAAGCGGCAGTCGAGCGTCGTTCTCTCGGCGGCAATCGTCGTGAGCTCAGTGCAGGCCTCGTCCGCCGCGAGCCGAGCGTCGGCGATCGCGTCGATATCGAGGTCGGCCGAAGCCGCGACCGTCGCCACCGCTGCGCGAATCACCGCCAGCTGTTCGACCTGCGCCGGAACCCGCAGCTGCACAACGGAATCGCCTTCCCAGTCAACCTCAGAACGAGCAGTCGCCATAGCGGACACTATTCCAACTCCCATTGATGATCGGTACCCCATTCGGGCATTGCCGTGCCCCTACCCGGTTTTGCGCAACTTCAAACCCGCCAGGACCAGGCAGCGTTGACGTCGCGGCCGGACCGTGCATAGTGTCGAGGTGGTTGAACACGACAGCCATGTGCACACGCCCCGCACGGGGACCGTGGTGTAACGCTCAGTCATCTATGAGAGCGAGGTTGATCGGATGCACTCCACTACTACGACTACCAGTCAGCTCGGGATAGAGATTCCTGTTGGTCCGGCACATGTTCGGGTATGTCCGCCGGCCAGGCATGACGCCCGTCGCCCGACCGTCATCGCCATCGACGGAGAGATCGACGCCTCCAATATTCACGACATCAGCGCGCTGACCCAGGAGATCCTGTCGGCGCAGTCCGACGTGGTCATCGATCTCAGCGATGTGACATTCATGGCCGCACGAGGCCTATCGACATTGACCGAACTGCCGGAAAGGGCCCGTTCGCACGGAATCGGCTGCGCGGTCGTCACCAGCCCGGCCATCGACCACCTGCTCGACGTGGTGGACCGACAACGACCGGTATGGGTCTACGACACCGCCGATTCCGCGCTGGACGCCGTTGAAGTCGAAGGACTCTGGCGCAACCACTGAGTCGGTGGCGCCGCGGCCGCGGTCAGTCCTGACGCCGCGGATCCCGATCATTGTTGAAGTCGTCGATCTTCTGCTGCTCACGGGCGCGCTCGTAATGAACCTGTTCGGTGGCCGGCGATGACTTCTTGGCCTCGTCATCGTCGGTCACGTCATTGGTCGTCGGATCAGTCCGGTCGGACGTATCCGCATCCAATTGATCATCGTGGTCAGGGGTGTCGTGGTTGCTCGTCATCATCCCTCCAAACGCACTTGTTGCGGCATCGCCGCCTGATCCGCCGCCGCTGTGGCAGCTAGACGGTGAAGCCGAGCGCCCGCAACTGCTCGCGGCCGTCGTCGGTGATCTTGTCCGGGCCCCACGGCGGCATCCAGACCCAGTTGATCTCCATGTCGGTGCACAGGCCGCTGCTGACCAGAGCGTTCTTGGACTGATCCTCGATCACGTCGGTCAGCGGGCAGGCCGCCGACGTCAGCGTCATATCGATCTTCGCGACGGCGTCATCGGTCACCTCGATGCCGTACACCAGGCCGAGGTCGACAACGTTGATACCGAGCTCCGGATCGACCACATCGCGCATCGCCTCCTCGACATCGTCGAGGGTGGGCAACGACGTCTGCGGCGCCGAAATCTGTGCTCCCGATGCCTGGGATTGAGATAGCTGTTCTGTCATGCCGGCTCCTTCTCCACTGCCTGTGCGACCGCGTCCTTGAACGCCATCCATCCCAGTAACGCACATTTCACGCGTGCCGGGTACTTGCTCACGCCGGCGAAGGCGATGCCGTCGCCGATCACGTCTTCATCGCCCTCGATCTGTCCGCGTGAGGTCATCATCTCGTTGAACGCATCGAGGGTGGCCAATGCTTCCTCGACCGGCCGACCGACCAGCAGTTCATGCATCACGGACGTCGACGCCTGCGAGATCGAGCAGCCCTGCCCGTCGTAGGAGATGTCTTCGATCGTCCGCTGATCCGGTGTCACCGCGACGCGGAGGGTCACCTCGTCGCCACAGGTCGGGTTGACGTGATGCACCTCGGCACCGAACGGTTCACGCAGTCCGCGGCCGTGCGGGTGTTTGTAGTGGTCCAGGATCACCTCCTGGTACATCTGCTCCATCCGCATTACGCCGCTCCGAAGAACTTCTGTGCCCGGACGATGGCCGCGGCCAGTGCGTCGACCTCATCGAGCGTGTTGTAGACGGCGAACGATGCGCGGGCGCTGGCGGTCACACCGAACCGGCGATGCAGCGGCCAAGCGCAGTGATGGCCCACCCGGATCGCGACGCCCTCGTCGTCGAGCACCTGCCCGAGATCGTGAGCATGGATGCCCTCGACATCGAACGCGACTGCCCCACCACGGGATTCGGCGGTCGGCGGGCCGATGATGCGCAGCCCCGGAATCGTCGCCAACCGGTCGAGTGCGGCGGTCGTCAGCGAATGCTCATGGGCGGCCACCGCATCCATGCCGATCGCCTCCAGATACCGCACCGCGGCACCCAGGCCGACCACCTGCGACGTCATCGGCACGCCGGCCTCGAAACGCTGCGGCGGCGGGGCGTACGTCGAGACCTCCATCGTCACGGTCTCGATCATCGAGCCGCCGGTGATGAAGGGCGGCAATGCATTCAGCAGTTCCCGCTTGCCGTACAGGACGCCGACACCCGATGGGCCCAGCATCTTATGCCCGGAGAACGCAGCGAAATCCACGTCGAGGGCGCTGAGGTCGACAGGCATATGCGGAACCGACTGGCAGGCGTCGAGCACCACGAGCGCGCCGATCGAGCGCGCTCGGGACACCAGCTCCGGCACGTCCGCCACCGCACCGGTGACATTCGACTGATGAGTGAACGCAACGACTTTCACGCTGGCGTCGAGCGTCAGCGAGTCCAGGTCGATGCGACCGTCGTCGGTGACGCCGAACCACTTCAGCGTGGCGCCGGTGCGCCGACACAGCTCCTGCCACGGCACCAGGTTCGCGTGATGCTCCAGCTCGGTGATCACGATCGTGTCCCCGGGACCGAGTGCCTTGCCGCCCAGGACATCCGCGGACCGATCGTCACCGAGCGTGTAGGCGACGACGTTCAGCGCCTCGGTCGCGTTCTTGGTGAACGCGATCTGGTCGGCCGTCGTTCCCACGAAGCCCGCGATCGCCGCGCGGGCGTCCTCGTAGGCGTCGGTCGCCTCCTCGGCGAGCTGATGCGCACCGCGATGCACCGCGGCGTTGCTGGTCAGCAGGAAATCGCGTTCGGCATCCAGCACCTGCAGCGGCCGCTGCGACGTCGCCCCGGAATCCAGGTAGACCAGCGGCTTGTCGTCGCGCACCGTCCGCGACAGGATCGGGAAATCCGCCCGGATCCGCTGCACGTCGAAGCCGGTGGCGATGTCGCTGCGGGTATCGGTCACTTGAGTCATACGCTCACTCCCGGAAGAGATTGTCAGCGAAAGAAGCCGTCAGGCAGACGCTTTCGTGAAGCGGTCGTAACCGCCGGCCTCGAGCTCGTCGGCCAGCTCGGCACCGCCGGACTCGGCGATCCGGCCGTTGATGAACACATGCACGTAGTCGGGCTGGATGTACTTGAGGATGCGGGTGTAGTGCGTGATCAGCAGGATGCCGCCGTCCTCCTCCGCCTTGTAGCGGTTGACGCCCTCGGAGACCACGCGCAGGGCATCGACGTCCAGGCCCGAGTCGGTCTCGTCGAGGACCGCGATCTTCGGCTTGAGCAGGTCGAGCTGCAGGATCTCGTGACGCTTCTTCTCGCCACCGGAGAAGCCTTCGTTGACGCTGCGCTCACCGAACGCCGGGTCGATGCCCAGGTCGCCCATGGCTTCCTTGACTTCCTTCACCCAGGTGCGCAGCTTCGGCGCCTCGCCCCGGACCGCGGTGGCGGCGGTGCGCAGGAAGTTCGACATCGACACGCCCGGCACCTCGACCGGGTACTGCATCGCCAGGAAGAGTCCCGCTCGCGCCCGCTCGTCGACCGACATCTCGAGGACGTCCTCGCCGTCGAGGGTGATCGAGCCCTGCGTGACTTCGTATTTCGGGTGCCCGGCGATGGCGTACGACAGGGTCGACTTGCCGGATCCGTTGGGGCCCATGATGGCGTGCGTCTCGCCTGAGCGCACCGTCAGGTCGACACCCTTGAGGATGTTGATCGGCTCGGCGTCGGCGTCGGTCTGTGCGACGTTGACGTGCAGGTCGCGGATTTCCAAGGTGGTCATCAGTTTTCGTTCCTTCAAGTACAGGCAGGACGCTTACGCGCCGGCTGCTTCGAGTTCGGCTTCGATGGCGGCGGACAGGCGATCGCGCAGCTCCGGGACCGCGATCCTGGCGATGATCTCGCCGAAGAAGCCGCGGACCACCAGTCGGCGGGCCTGGTCCTCGGGGATGCCGCGGGCCTGCAGGTAGAACAGCTGCTCGTCGTCGAAACGACCGGTGGCGCTGGCGTGTCCGGCACCGACGATCTCGCCGGTCTCGATCTCCAGGTTCGGCACCGAGTCGGCGCGCGCGCCGTCGGTGAGCACCAGGTTGCGGTTCAGTTCGAAGGTATCGGTGCCCTCGGCCGCCGGACGGATCAGCACATCGCCGATCCACACGGTGTGCGCCTCGCGCGCCCGATCGCTCTTGTCCCCCTGCAGCGCACCCTTGTACACCACATTCGACCGGCAGTTCGGCTGCGAATGGTCGACCAGCAGGCGCTGCTCGAGGTGCTGACCGGCGTCAGCGAAGTACAGGCCGAGCAACTCGGCGTCGCCGCCCGGGCCGTCGTAGTGAACGATCGGGCTGAGCCGAACCAGGTTGCCGCCCAGACTGATCGCGAAATGCCGCAGCACGGCATCGCGACCCAGCCGGGCGTGATGCGCCGCGACGTGCACGGTGTCGTCGGCCCAGTCGTGGACATTGACGATCGTCAGGTGGGCACCGTCGCCGATCACGAACTCGATGTTCTCGGCGTAGGTGCCGCTGCCCCGCTGGTCGATGACGACGACCGCGCGGGCATGGCTGCCGAGCCGGACCTGGGTGTGGCCGAAGGCGACCTCGCCCTCACCGGGGCCGGTGATCGTGACCATCAGCGGATCCGCCAGTTCGACGTCCTTGTCGACCTCGATCAGCGTGGCCTTCTCGAACGATGAATACGCCTGCGCGGCAACTCGATCGAACGGGACGCCGCCCTGGCCGAGACGCTCGTCGGAGCGGTCGACCGTCGACACGGTGGCGCCCTCGGCGACACCGTCGACGGTGACAGTCGCGGTCGCCGTGGCGACGGCCGAGCCGTCGTGCAGGCCGCGCATCCGGCGCAGCGGAGTGAACCGCCAGGCCTCGTCCTTGTGCTGCGGCACCTCGAAAGCGTTGACATCGAACGACGTGAACAGTGCGCCCTTGTTGGCGCCCAGCATGCTGCCCTCGGCCTGCACGCTCTCGGCGGCCGTGTTGAGGTTGCTCGTCATCAGCCGACGGCCCCTTCCATCTGCAGCTCGATCAGCCGGTTCAGTTCCAGGGCGTACTCCATCGGGAGCTCCTTGGCGATCGGCTCGACGAAGCCGCGGACGACCATCGCCATCGCCTCGTCCTCCGTGAGGCCGCGGCTCATCAGGTAGAACAGCTGATCGTCGGAGACCTTCGACACGGTCGCCTCATGACCCATCGTCACGTCGTCCTCGCGGATGTCGACGTACGGGTAGGTGTCGCTGCGGCTGATCTGGTCGACCAGCAGCGCGTCGCATTTCACCGTCGAACGGCTGCCGTGCGCGCCCGGATTCACCTGCACCAGACCGCGATACGATGCGCGACCGCCGCCGCGGGCGACCGACTTCGACACGATGTTGCTCGAGGTGTACGGCGCCAGGTGCACCATCTTGGAACCGGTGTCCTGATGCTGGCCCTCGCCCGCGAACGCGACCGACAGCACCTCGCCCTTGGCGTGCTCGCCGGTCATCCAGACCGCCGGGTACTTCATGGTGACCTTGGAGCCGATGTTGCCGTCGATCCACTCCATGGTTGCGCCGGCCTCGGCCTTGGCCCGCTTGGTGACCAGGTTATAGACGTTGTTCGACCAGTTCTGGATGGTCGTGTAGCGGCAGCGGCCGCCCTTCTTGACGATGATCTCGACGACCGCCGAGTGCAGCGAGTCCGACTTGTAGATCGGCGCGGTGCAACCCTCGACGTAGTGCACGTAGGCGCCCTCGTCGACGATGATCAGCGTCCGCTCGAACTGGCCCATGTTCTCGGTGTTGATCCGGAAGTAGGCCTGCAGCGGGATGTCGACATGCACGCCCGGCGGCACGTAGATGAACGAGCCGCCCGACCACACCGCGGTGTTGAGCGCCGAGAACTTGTTGTCGCCGGCCGGGATCACCGAGCCGAAGTACTGCTGGAAGATCTCCGGGTGCTCACGCAGACCGGAGTCGGTGTCGAGGAAGATCACGCCCTGCTCCTCCAGGTCCTCGCGGATCTGGTGGTAGACGACCTCGGACTCGTACTGCGCCGCGACACCCGCGACCAGCCGCTGCTTCTCCGCCTCCGGGATGCCCAGCTTGTCGTAGGTGTTCTTGATGTCCTCGGGCAGGTCTTCCCAGCTCTCGGCCTGCTTCTCGGTCGAGCGCACGAAGTACTTGATGTTGTCGAAGTCGATCCCGTCCAGGTTCGAGCCCCAGTTCGGCATCGGCTTCTTGTCGAAGATCGACAGCGCCTTCAGCCGAGCCTCGAGCATCCACTCGGGCTCGTTCTTCTTGGCCGAGATGTCCTCGACGACGGCTGCGCTCAGACCACGCTGGGCGCTCGCACCGGCCTCGTCGGAATCGGCCCAGCCGTAGCCGTAGTGGCCGAGTGAATCGATCGTCTCGGTCTGGCTCAGCGGCTGCGTCCGGACTGGTTCGGTTGCCGTCATCGCTCCTCCTCCTGCTTACTGTCGGCCATCGGAGCGGGCTGTGCCCCAACGGTTTTTACGTTGTCTACATCGACAATGGGTACGTGTGTGGTGCATGCGCAGTCGCCGTTGGCGATGGTCGCCAACCGCTGCACATGCGTGCCGAGCACCTCGGCGAACATCGCCGTCTCCGCCTCGCACAGCTCCGGGAACTCCGCCGCCACATGCGCGACGGGGCAGTGGTGCTGGCAGATCTGCACGCCCGCGCCGACTCGCCGCGTCGTCGCGGAGAACCCCGCGGCGGTGAGCGCATCGGCGATCTGCTCGACGGTGCGCTCGGCGTTGTCGCCGCGGTCTATGTCGCCGACCATGGCCGCGACCCGATCGCGGGCGAAGTCCTCGACCGCGCTCTCGCCGCCGACATCGCGCAGGCGACGCATCACGGCGACCGCGAGGTCGTCGTAGCCGTGCCGCAACTGGCCCCGGCCGCTGGGCGTCAGCTGATACCGCTTCGCCGGACGCCCGCGTCCCCGATCGGCCAGCTTCGGCGCCGGTGCGACCTCGACATCGCCCGATACGATCAGCGCATCCAGATGACGTCGCACGCCGGCGGCGCTGATTCCGAGCTGATCGCCTATCTCACCAGCGGTGATGGGTCCACGTTCGAGGATGTACTCGACCACCGACGCGCGAGTATGGCCATCCGTCCGGACGGCCGCATGCGCGGCGGTTGCGTTTTCCACAACACAAGTGTGACTTAATTCGATAACCAGTGACAACCAAGGGTCACCTAAGGTCATTCCCGCGAGCAGGGTCCCGTCCGGCAGAACACACCGACGGTATGGTCCCACCTGTGCCCCAGCCGCTGGACTATCTCGGATTGCGCCGCCCGCCGCGGCCGCCGATCACCGCCGACACCACCGGCGACTACGGCAGGTCCATGGCCCGGCTGCACGACGACCACTACGACGATCACCCGGACTCCCCCAACCTGACCCCTGAGGAGAACATCCGGTTCCACCGGATTCGCATGCTCGGCACCACGGGCGCGGTCCTGATGCTCGTCGGCGCGCTCGGCACCGGCCAGCTGCCGGTGCTGCAGAACCCGCTGAACGGAATGCGCGTGCTGTCGCTGCCGTCCCGGATGTGGACCACCGCGCTGACGGTCAGCATCGCCGGCACCGTCATCCTGGTGATCGCCTGGCTGCTGATCGGCCGATATGCCGTCGGCCGCCTGTCGGTCGAACTCGCGCACGGCGACGCTCCGGTGCGCCGCATGACCCGCCGGCAGGCCGACCGCACCCTGCTGCTGTGGACGCTCCCGATCATGGTGTCGCCGCCGCTGCTGTCCAAGGACGTGTACTCGTATCTGGCGCAGAGCGCGATCGCCGAGAAGGGCATGAATCCGTATCAGGTCAGTCCGGCCGCGGGGCTGGGCATCGACCATGTCTTCACCCGATCGGTGCCGAGCCTCTGGCGCGACACCCCGGCGCCCTACGGTCCGCTGTTCCTGTGGATCGGCGAGGGCATCACGAAGATCACCGGCACCGACATCCCCGCCGCCCTGGTGATGCACCGCGTCGTCGCGCTCTGCGGCATCGGCCTGATCGTCTGGGCCCTGCCCCGCCTCGCGACCCGCTGCGGCGTCTCCCCGGTGGCGGCACTGTGGCTCGGCGCGATGAATCCGCTGGTGGTACTGCATCTCATCGGCGGCATCCACAACGAGGCGCTGATGATCGGCCTGATGCTCGCCGGCATCGAACTGTGCTTCCGCGGCATCTACGGGGCCGAGCGGCTGCGCCGGCCCGGCAGCTGGCGGCCGACGACGGGCGGATGGCTGATCATCGCCGGCGCCGTCGTCCTGGCCGCCTCGACCATGGTCAAGGTCACGTCCGTACTCGCGTTCGGCTTCGTCGCGATCGCGCTGGCGCGGCGCTGGGGCGCCACCCTGCCCGCGCTGCGTCACGCACCACTGCGCGAATTCTGGCCACGATCCAAACGCAGCGTGTACGCATTGCTCGGCGCGGGCGGGCTGCTCGGCTCGATCCTGGCGGTGGTGGTGGTCGCGGTCTGCGTCGGCACCGGCCTGGGATTCGGCTGGACGAAGACCCTCAACACCGGCGACGTGGTCCGGTCGTGGATGTCGCTGTCCACCTTCATGTCGGTCACCGGCGGCCATATCGGGATCGCGCTCGGCCTGGGCGACCACACACAGGCGATTCTCGACGTCGCCCGGCCACTCGGCACGGCGATCGCGGCCGTGCTCGTCATCCGCTGGCTGCTGGCCGCCCTCGCCGGCCGACTCCATCCGCTCGGCGCGCTCGGCGTCGCTTTCGCCTCGGTGGTGTTGTTCTATCCGTTCGTGCAGCCCTGGTACCTGCTGTGGGCGCTGATCCCGCTGGCCGCCTGGGCGACCGGCCGCTGGTTCCGCATCATCTCGATTGCCATCAGCGCGATCATCTCGTTGGCGGTGTTGCCGACCGCCGCCGCGACCCGTGGTTACCAGATCAGCGAGGCGCTGGTGGCCGCCGTGCCGATCGTGGCGATCACGATGGCGCTGTTCCTCGAACGCTTCCGGATTCGATCCGGCGGCGACGGCCCATCGGACGAACCGGGCGGACCGGAGGCGTCGCGCAGCGCCCGGGCACTGTTAGCTGAACCACTCCGTCGATGGCGCGCCGACAAGGCCGCTGCCACACGTGACTAACCTGGTCAGACGTGACACCCGTGCCCGACGCCGCGACTGCCGGCAATGGCGCGTCCGCCGGTCCCGCCGGCCCGAGCGCGCCGGTGACCGCGACCGCTGCCGGCGCCCTGACCGTGCGGGGTCTGCGGAAGTCGTTCGGCGATGTCGTCGCCGTCGACGGGCTCGATCTCGATCTTCGCGCGGGTGAGGTGCTGGCGCTGCTCGGTCCCAACGGCGCGGGCAAGACCACGACCGTCGAGATCTGCGAGGGATTCATCGCCCCCGATTCCGGAACCGTGCAGGTGCTCGGCCTGAATCCGGTCGCCGACAGCGACGCGGTCCGCAGCCGGATCGGGGTGATGCTGCAGGGCGGCGGCGCCTACCCGGGCGCGCGCGCCGGGGAGATGCTGAACCTCTGCGCCGCCTACTCGGCCGACCCGCTCGACCCGGCCTGGCTGATGTCCGAGCTCGGCCTGAATTCGGTCGCCCGCACGCCGTACCGCCGGCTGTCCGGCGGTCAGCAGCAACGCCTTTCGCTGGCCTGCGCGCTCGTCGGGCGACCCGAGCTCGTCTTCCTCGACGAGCCCACCGCCGGTATGGACGCCCACGCCCGACTACTGGTGTGGGAGTTGATATCCCGACTCCGCGGCGACGGGGTCGCGGTCCTGCTGACCACCCACCTGATGGACGAGGCCGAGGCGCTCGCCGACCAGGTCGTGATCGTCGACCGCGGTCGCCGGGTGGCATCGGGCACGCCCGGCGAACTCACCCGCCGCGGCGCCGAGCGCGAACTGCGTTTCACCGCACCGACCGGGCTCCCGATCGCCGAGCTGAATACCGTGCTCCCGCCGGACTATTCGTGCGCCGAGTCCGACCCGGGTCGCTATCTCGTCACCGGCGACATCAGCCCACGGGTGCTGGCGCAGGTCACCGCGTGGTGCGCCGATCTCGATGTCCTCGCCACCGATCTGCAGGTCGCCTCCCGCAGCCTGGAGGACGTGTTCCTGGACCTGACCGGACGGGAGATGCGCGAATGACCACACCCCCCAAGGCCGCCAACCGTTTTCCCGTCGGCACGTTCGCACCTGCACCGCAGGCCGCGCCGATGTGGCGGATGCTGCTCGCGCAGTCGATGCTGGAGCTGCGCCTGATCCTGCGACACGGCGAACAGCTGCTGCTGACCCTGTTCATCCCGATCACCCTGCTGGTCGGGCTGTGCCTGCTGCCGATCGGCGACATCGGCGAATCGAAGCCCGGTCTGTTCGTGCCCGCGATCATGACGGTCGCGGTGATGTCGACGGCATTCACCGGCCAGGCCATCGCCGTCGGGTTCGACCGGCGGTATGGCGCGCTCAAACGTCTTGGCGCGACGCCGCTTCCGCGTTGGGGTCTCATCGCCGGCAAACAGATCGCGGTCGTCATCGTCGTCATTCTGCAGGCACTGATCGTCGGCGCGATCGGGCTGGCGCTGGGCTGGCGTCCCGACGTGGTCGGCCTGCTGATCGGCGCCGTCGCGATCGCCGTGGGCACGTTCACCTTCGCGGCGCTGGGCCTGCTGCTCGGCGGAACGCTCAAGGCCGAGATCGTGCTCGCCCTGGCGAATCTGTTGTGGTTCGCCATGATCGGCATCGGCAGCCTGGCCGTCATGGGTCACCGGGTGCCGGACGCCGCGCACTGGGTGGCCCGCTCGATACCGTCCGGCGCGCTCAGCGAGGCGTTGCACCGCGCGACGGCGAGCGGCACCGTGGACTGGTACGGCTTCGCGATTCTCCTGGTGTGGGGCGCCATCGGCAGCGCCGCCGCCGTCCGCTACTTCCGATTCTCCTGAAATTCCACGCCAGAAAGATGTGTACGCCCTGATGCCTGATGGTCAAGACCTCGCCACGAGGCGCAACCCCTTCACCTGGTTGGTATTCCGGCTGCCGGAACCGTCGCGGCGGCTGCAAGTCGGCATCGCGATCGCCGTCGTCCTCACCCAGGCGGGCATCGCGGTCACCGGGTCGATCGTGCGCGTCACCTCGTCCGGTCTGGGCTGCCCGACGTGGCCGAAGTGCTTCCCCGACAGCCTGACTCCCACCTCCAACTCCAACGTCGCGGGATTCCACCAGGCGATCGAGTTCGGCAACCGGATGCTGACCTACGTCGTGGTGGCCGCGGCAGCGGCGATCGTCATCGCCGTCGTGCGCGCGGGCCGTCGCCGCGAGGTCAAGATGTACGCGTGGTTCATCCCCGGTTCGACCATCGTGCAGGCGATCGTCGGCGGCATCACCGTGCGCACCGGTCTGCTGTGGTGGACGGTCGCGATCCACATGCTGCTGTCGATGGCGATGGTCTGGATCTCGGTGCTGCTGCTCGAAAAGGTGCGGCAGGACGACGCGGGATCGGTACGGGTTCTGACACCCGCCCCGATCCGGTGGCTGACCGCGATCAGCGCCGTGGTGCTCACGGGCGCGCTGATCGCCGGGACGATGGTCACCGGTGCGGGGCCGCACGCCGGCGACAAGAGCGCCGACGATCCGGTCAAGCGGCTCGATGAACCCATCGTCGACCTGGTGCATTTCCACGCGGACTTCGTGATCGCGTACGTCTCGATCCTGATCGCGTTGGCGTTCGCGCTGCTGGCGCTCGGCACCACCCAGCAGGTGCGCCGGCGGCTGTACGTCGTGCTGGCGGTCGCGGTGGCGCAGGGCCTGATCGGCCTCATCCAGTACTGGACCAACGTGCCCGCGGTGCTGGTGGTGTTCCACGTCGCCGGTGCGGCCGCCTGCGTCGGGACCACCGCGGCGCTCTGGGCCGGTCAGCGACCGCGTACGGCGGTCCGCGAGGCAGACGCCGAGCCCTCGACTCTCGTCGCGAAGTAATCGCGCGGAATCCGGCCCGGGCGAACTAGCTCTGGACGATCTTGGCGTTGCGCGCCTTGGGGAAATGCCGTGAATGCGCCACCCAGCCGGCCATCTTGCGGATGTGGCCGGGACGCGGATTCGCCGTCGAGACCAACTCGCGGGTCCACTCCTCCGACACGGTCACGCCTTCCACCGCATCGACGACCGCATTCGCCGTATCCACATCCGCGACGACCTCGTCGCCGAGAATCCCGCCATCGGCGGCGACGAGCGTGATCCGCACGCCGGCGCTGCCGATCGGCTGCAGAAGGGCGGTCGCCGAGCCGCCGTTGCGGGCGACATAGCTCTTGACCATCCGGATCACTCCAGCCGGGGCGGTGGCGGTTGCTTCGCTGGTGGCGGCAGGCTCTGACATGGAAGCGAGCATACTGGACCGATGCGTGCGATCCAGATCACCAGTACCGGCGAACCCGATGTCATGCAGTACACGGAGCTGCCCGACCCGACACCCGAGCCCGGCGAGGTCGTGGTTCACGTCGGCGCCGCGGGCGTCAATTTCATCGACACCTACCAGCGCAGCGGAATGTATGAGCTGCCCCTGCCGCTGGTTCTCGGCTCCGAGGGGGCGGGCACGGTCGTGGCGATCGGCGACGGGGTCACCACCGTCGAGATCGGCGATCGGGTGGCCTGGTGCAACACGCTGGGCAGCTATGCCGAACTGGTCCGGGTTCGCGCCGACCGCCTGGTCCACGTGCCCTCGGACGTGGACGACCCCACCGCTGCATCCATCCTGCTGCAGGGAATCACAGCGCACTATCTGCTGGACGGCAGCGCTCACCCCGAGGACGGGGACGCGATCCTGGTCCACGCCGGGGCGGGCGGCGTCGGTCTGATCCTCACTCAGCTGGCGAAAGCCAAGGGCCTGACCGTGATCACCACCGTGTCCACCGACGCGAAGGCCGAGCTCTCGGCCGAGGCCGGGGCCGATCATGTGCTGCGGTACGGAGCGGATCTGCCGGAGAAGGTACGCGCGCTCACCGGCGAGCTCGGTGTCGCCGTCGCCTACGACGGCGTCGGCAAGGACACCTTCGAACTCAGCCTGGCGGCCACCCGTGTGCGCGGGATGGTCGTGCTGTTCGGAGCCGCGAGTGGCCCGGTACCGCCGTTCGACCTGCAACGACTCAATCCGGCCGGCTCGCTCACCGTCACCCGACCGACGCTCGCCCACTTCATCGCCGATCCCGGCGAATTCCGTTGGCGGGCCGGCGATGTCATGTCGGCGGTCGCATCCGGCGCAGTGACCGTCACGGTGGGCGCGCGCTACGCCCTCGACGATGCCGCGACGGCGCATGCCGACCTGCAGGCGCGCAAGACCACCGGCTCGGTCGTCCTGCTCCCCTAAACCGGATCCTTAGACCGGGAACCCGACCGGCGCCCGCCGCGTCCTATCGACACCCACCCTGTCGAGGAGGACCGATGACGTCGCCAGGAATGACCGTCGACGTGGACCATGTCCGCGGGATCGTCGACCACTGGACCGCCAGTGGAAAACGGTTGTCCGGGTTGCATTTTCCGGAGTTCGCGGGCGTGTCGGCGCCCGGCAGCGCCGTCGCGGCCGCCTTGCGGTCACTCCGCGATCCGACTGAACGGGCCTGCGCGGATATCGGCGAGCGGCTGGCGGGGCTCGCCGATGCCGCCGACGACTTCCTGCGAAAGACCACCGGCATCGATACGTCCGCCGCGGAGTCGTTCCCGGGCCACCGATGAGCCGGATGTCGATCGCCGAGGTGCGCAGCTGGAACACCGGCACCTTCGGGACCGCCGCGGGGGCGGCATCGGCCCGTGCCGCGGATATCGACAGCTCGATGACGACCGCCGACGAGGCGGTGGGCGCGGCCGACGAGTGGGCGGGACCGAGCGGCGACGCCGCCCGACGCGGCTTTCACACCGCACTCGAGCAGAGCCGCGAACTGCGAAACCTATTGCTCTGCATCGCCGATGACGCAGCCGACGCGGACCGCGAGGTCGGCTCGGCGCGCAACCATCTGCTCGAGCTGGTGAACAGCTGCCGTCCCGACGTGGTCGGCGATGACGGCGCCGTCATCGATCCCGACGGCAATCCGGTGCCGGACGCCACCGCGCGCGTCCGGGCGGCATTGGCCGAGGTCTACCGGCAGGACGGGCTCTTCGCAGCGGTCCTCGCCGAGACGGCGCAGGCACTGCGCCTGGCGGTCACCGACCCGGCACGGGTGCCCGCCCCGAACGGCGCCACGACGAGCGCCGCCGCCGTGATCGCGCAGTTGCGGGATATGAGCATCGGAGAACGACAGGACTACTTCGCGCGCCTGTCCCCCGCCGAACAACGCGTCCTGCTGTCTGCGGATCCGGTGACGATCGGCAACACCGACGGTGTGCCGTTCGGCCTGCGCATCGCCGCCAATGATGTGAACATCCGCAACGCGCGTGACGCAGAGCTGCGCAAGCAGCCCGCGAAACGCGACCAGGCGCTCATCGACCGATACACGGCGATGGTCGACACACCGATCGAGGAGCCGAATCTCCGAGACCATCGGGCCCACAACGACAACACGACCGAACGACAGTTCGTCGCCTTCGACCCCCGCGGTCAGGGCCGGTGGATCGAGCAGATCGGACGAATCACGCCGGCCGCCAAGGGCGTCGGCGTGTATGTGCCGGGCACCGGAACGACGCTGGCCGGCAGCGACCGGAATCATGAATCGGCGCGCAATCTGGCACGGCAGTCCGGCAGTGCGGTCTTCGTGTACGTCAACGGCGACCTACCGAACAACGTGTTCCCGGACAAGAACGATTGGTTTCCGCAGGCGACTGACGGCGCCTATGCGCGGGCGATGTCACCCGGGCTGGTCGACTTCGGTCGCGCGCTCGACCACGAAATCGACCACGCCGCACCAGGTCTGAAGACGACGTTCATCGGGCACTCGTACGGCGGCCTCGTCGTCGGACATGCCGAAGAGCTGGGGCTTCGCGCCGACCGCGTCGTCTATGCGTCGTCGCCCGCTACCGGCCTGGTGCACAGCCAGCCCTGGACGAACCCGGCAGCGGACGTCAAGCGCTACTCGGTCACCGCGCCCGGCGATTACATCCAGGACGTGCAGGCAATGGGCTACTTCGACGGCCAAGATCCGGACCACCACGCCAAGATCACCCGGATGGACAGCGGCTACTACAGCGACGGGCGGCTGGTCGAAGGGACGGGCGGCCACGGCGGATACTGGAACGATCCCGGCTCGGACGCCTTCAAGAACATGGCCCGCGTGATAGGCGGCGATGATCCGACGCCATATGTGCATCGCAAGGCCGACACCCATCCGGGCCAGGCCTTCGACCGCATGACAGAACTGCTCGAACAGGCGCCGCGAAGGGCTCGGGAAGCCGTGTCAGAGGCGTGGGACCTGCCGAATCTGCTCCGGCTCGGTTACCGCTGACCGGCCGCTAGAACCAGCTGGCGATCGTCGGCAGATTGACCAGCGAGTCGATCGCCAGGCCCAGGAACACCACCGCGAGGTAGTTGTTGGTCTGCAGGAACACCTTGAGCGGCGTCACCGGCTTGCCGCCGCGCACACTGCGGTACAGCGCGTGCAGGGTGAACAGGAACCACACGCCGGAGACGATCGCGACGCCGGCGTAGATCGGCCCGGCCGCAGGGATGAGCGCGGCGGTGCAGGCAACCGTGGCCCACGTGTAGATCACCATCTGCTTGGTGACGTGCTCCTCTGTGGCGATCACCGGCAGCATCGGCACGCCCGCGTTGGCGTAGTCGTCCTTGTAGCGCATGGCGAGCGCCCAGGTATGGGGCGGCGTCCAGAAGAAGATCACCGCGAACAGCACCAGCGGCTGCCAGCTGATCGATCCCGTGACGGCCGCCCAACCCACGAGTGTCGGCATGCACCCGGCCGCGCCGCCCCAGACGACGTTCTGCCAGGTCCGCCGCTTGAGGATCATCGTGTAGATGAAGACGTAGAAGGCGATGGTGGCCAGCACCAGCAGCGCGCTGAGCAGGTTCGCCGTAACGGTCAGCGTCGCGAATGAGGCGCCGCCGAGCAGCAGCCCGAAGATCAGTGCATTGCGGGGCGACACGGCATGCCGGGCCAGCGGCCGGCGCTCGGTGCGCTTCATCTTCTGGTCGATGTCCGCGTCGACCACCATGTTGAGGGAGTTGGCGCTGGCCGCGCCCAGCCAACCGCCCAGCAGCGTCCACAGGATCAACGGCAGGTTCACGTGACCGCGGTCGGCCAGCAGCATCACCGGGATGGTGGCGACCAGCAGCAGTTCGATGACGCGGGGCTTGGTCAACGCGACGTAGGCGAGGACGGTGTCGCGCACGCGGCCGGGAAGCGAGGTCGCGACCGGAGGAGACTGATCGACGCCGGCGGGAGCCGCGGCGTAACCGTGTCCGGTCAAAATGGCCTCAATCGTCTGCGGGGGCTGTGTAGCCGAAGAACTGGCGTCTACTACAGAGCATGGTAGACCGCGAGTGATCCAAAGTTGGAATCGAGGTGACCGGGCGCACCGTCGACGACACCGGGCACGCCGTCGGCGACACACCCGGCGCCCGGCCGGACGCGACTGCGGTTCGCTCGGCACCGCGGATAGGCACCCGACTAGGCTGGCAGGCACCACCGTTCCCCGACCCCTCAGGAGCACCACGCAGTGGCCGTTACCGATCAGATCCGCGACCTGACCACCCCGGCCTATCCGGCCGACTGGACTGACCTGGACACCCGCGCGGTCGACACGGTGCGCGTGCTGGCCGCCGATGCCGTGCAGAAGGTCGGCAACGGCCATCCCGGTACCGCGATGAGCCTGGCGCCGCTCGCATACACGCTGTTCCAGCGCGTGCTGCGGCACGACCCGAGCGATCCGCAGTGGATCGGCCGCGACCGGTTCGTCCTGTCCTGCGGACACTCCTCGCTGACTCTGTACCTGCAGCTGTACATGGGCGGCTTCGGTCTCGAGCTGGCCGACATCGAGGCGCTGCGGACCTGGGGCTCGCTGACCCCGGGCCACCCGGAGTTCCGCCACACCAAGGGCGTCGAGATCACCACCGGCCCGCTCGGCCAGGGACTCGCGTCGGCGGTCGGCATGGCGATGGCCTCGCGCTACGAGCGCGGCCTCTTCGACCCCGAGGCCCCGGCCGGTCAGAGCCCGTTCGATCACCACATCTATGTCATCGCCTCCGACGGCGACATCGAGGAAGGCGTCACCTCCGAGGCGTCCTCGCTCGCCGGCACCCAGCAGCTGGGCAACCTGATCGTCTTCTACGACAAGAACCACATCTCGATCGAGGACGACACCCAGATCGCCCTCACCGAGGACACCGCCAAGCGCTACGAGGCCTACGGCTGGCACGTTCAGACGGTCGAGGGCGGCGAAGACGTCGTCGCGATCGAGGCGGCGGTCGAGGCGGCGAAGGCGGTCACCGACAAGCCGTCGATCATCGTGCTGCGCACCATCATCGGCTACCCGGCACCGGACAAGATGAACACCGGCGGCATCCACGGCGCCGCGCTCGGAGCCGACGAGGTCGCCGCCACCAAGACGGTGCTCGGCTTCGACCCGAACAAGAGCTTCGACGTCGCCGACGACGTCATCGCCCACTCGCGCAAGCTCATCGAGCGCGGCGCCGCGGCGCACGCGCAGTGGCAGACCGGCTTCGACGCCTGGGCCACCGCCAACCCGGAGCGCAAGGCGCTGCTGGACCGGCTAGAGGCGCACCAGCTTCCCGACCTCGCCGGCGTGCTGCCGACCTGGGAGCCGGGCGACAAGGCCGTCGCGACTCGAGCCGCGTCCGGCGCGGTGCTGAATGCGCTCGCCGACGTGCTGCCGGAACTGTGGGGCGGCTCGGCCGACCTCGCCGGCTCGAACAACACCACGATGAAGGGCGCCAAGTCCTTCGGCCCGGAGTCGATCAGCACCGACACCTGGAGCGCCAACCCGTATGGCCGGACGCTGCACTTCGGTGTCCGTGAACATGCGATGGGTTCGATCCTCTCGGGTATCGCCCTGCACGGCCCGACCCGCGCCTACGGCGGCACCTTCCTGCAGTTCGCCGACTACATGCGCCCGGCCGTGCGCCTGGCCTCGCTGATGGAGATCGACCCGATCTACGTGTGGACGCACGACTCCATCGGCCTCGGCGAGGACGGTCCGACCCACCAGCCGGTCGAGCACCTGGCCGCCCTGCGGGCCATCCCGCACCTGGACGTGGTGCGGCCCGCCGACGCCAACGAGACCGCGCACGCCTGGGGCCACCTGCTGACCCGCCGCGATCATCCGGTCGGCCTGGCGCTGACCCGGCAAAACGTGCCCGTGCTGGCCGGCACCTCGGCCGAGGGTGTCACCAGGGGCGGCTACGTCCTGGCCGACGCCGACGGCGACCTGCAGGTCGTGGTGATCGCCACCGGCTCCGAGGTCGAACTGGCCGTGGCCGCCCGGGAAACGCTGCAGGCCAAGGGCATCGGCACCCGCGTGGTCTCCATGCCGTGCGTCGAGTGGTTCGACGAGCAGGATCAGGCCTACCGCGACTCGGTGCTCCCCCCGGCGGTCACTGCCCGGGTCAGCGTCGAGGCCGGCATCGCGATGCCGTGGTACCGCTTCGTCGGCGACCGCGGCGAGATCGTGTCGCTGGAGCACTACGGCGCCTCGGCCGACTACAAGACGCTCTACGCGGAGTTCGGCATCACCGCCGACGCCGTCGTCGCCGCGGCCGAGCGGTCGTTGGCGAAGTAGCCGACAATGGCTAAATAGCAAGTCCACCAACAAATCCCATAGAACTCCCAGAAGGAGAATCCAATGAGCGCACAGGCTGGCACATTCCAACAGAATGGCAATCTTGCGGCTCTGGCGGCAGCGGGCGTATCGATCTGGCTCGACGACCTCTCTCGTGATCGCATCGAGTCGGGCAACCTCGCCGAGCTGATCGCCACCAAGTCGGTCGTCGGCGTGACCACCAACCCGTCGATCTTCCAGGCCGCCCTGTCCAAGGGCCATGCGTACGACGCGCAGGTCGCCGAACTCGCCGCCCGCGGCGCCGACGTGGACGCGGTCATCCGCACCGCGACCACCGATGATGTGCGCGCCGCCTGCGACATCCTGAAGCCGCAGTACGAGGAGTCGGGCGGGGTCGACGGGCGCGTCTCGATCGAGGTCGATCCGCGCCTCGCGCACGACACGGAACAGACTGTGGCGCAGGCGATCGAGCTGTGGAAGATCGTCGACCGGCCGAACCTGCTGATCAAGATCCCCGCGACCAAGGCGGGCATCCCGGCGATCGCGGCCACCATCGCCGAGGGCATCAGCGTCAACGTCACGCTGATCTTCTCCGTCGAGCGCTACCGCGAGGTGATGGACGCTTACCTCGAGGGCCTGACGAAGGCCAAGGCCGCCGGACACGACCTCACCACCATCCATTCGGTGGCGTCGTTCTTCGTCTCCCGCGTGGACACCGAGGTCGACGCACGGCTGGAGAAGATCGGCACCGGACCGGCGCTGGCATTGCGTGGCAAGGCCGCCCTGGCCAACGCCCGCCTCGCCTACGTGGCCTACCAGGAAGTGTTCGAGTCCGGCGACACATACGCCGAGCTCGCCGCCGCCGGCGGACTGCCGCAGCGGCCGCTATGGGCGTCGACCGGCGTCAAGAATCCCGACTACCCCGACACCCTCTATGTGGGTGAACTGGTGGCGCCGGGAACCGTGAACACTCTCCCGGAGAAGACGATGGACGCGTTCGCCGATCACGGCGTCGTCAACAACGAGTCGATCATCGGGCTGGGACCGGCGTCGCAGCAGGTGTTCGACGACATCGCTGCTGCCGGAGTCGATTTCGTCGACGTGTTCGAGGTGCTGGAGTCCGAGGGCGTCAGCAAGTTCGAAGTCGCCTGGAACGAGCTGCTCGAGGCGACGCAGAAGACGCTGGATCAGGCCGTAGCGCAGCAGGCCTGATCCCGTGCCGAGGAATCCGCTTCGCGACGGCCGCGACAAGCGGCTCCCCCGCATCGCCGGGCCCTGCAGCCTGGTGATCTTCGGCGTGACGGGCGACCTCGCCCGTCGCAAGCTCATGCCGGCGGTGTACGACCTGGCCAACCGTGGTCTCCTGCCGCCCGGGTTCGCGCTCGTCGGGTTCGCCCGACGCGACTGGGACCACGAGGATTTCGGCCGGATCGTGCACGACGCCGTGCGGGCCAACTCCCGCACGGAGTTCCGCGAGGACGTCTGGGAGCGACTGTCCGAAGGCTTCCGCTTCGTACAGGGCACGTTCGACGACGACGCCGCCTTCGATCAGCTCAAGTCGACGCTGGACGACCTGGACACCCAACGCGGTACGAACGGCAATCACGCCTTCTATCTGTCAATTCCGCCATCGGCATTCCCGGTCGTCTGCGAGCAGCTGCAGCGCAGCGGACTCGATCAGCGCAGCGATTCGCGGTGGCGCCGGGTGGTCATCGAGAAGCCGTTCGGACACGACCTGGAATCGGCGATCGAACTGAACCGCATCGTCAACCAGGTTTTCCCCGAGGATTCAGTCTTCCGCATCGACCACTACCTCGGCAAGGAGACGGTCCAAAACATCCTGGCGCTGCGCTTCGCCAACCAGCTGTTCGACCCGATCTGGAATTCGCACTACGTCGATCACGTCCAGATCACCATGGCCGAGGACATCGGATTGGGCGGCCGCGCAGGCTATTACGACGGGATCGGCGCGGCCCGCGACGTCATTCAGAACCACCTGATGCAGCTGCTGGCCCTGATCGCAATGGAAGAGCCGGTGTCCTTCCAGCCACGCGAGCTGCAGGCGGAGAAGATCAAGGTGCTCTCAGCGGTGCGAAACATCCTGCCGCACAGTGAGAACACCGCCCGCGGCCAGTACGGACCGGGCTGGCAGGGCAGCGAAGAGGTCGTCGGGCTGTTGGAGGAGGAAGGCTTCTCCAAGGATTCGACGACCGAGACCTACGCCGCGATCGCTGTCGAGGTCGACAGCCGCCGCTGGGCCGGCGTGCCGTTCTACCTCCGCACCGGAAAACGTCTGGGACGCCGCGTCACCGAGATCGCGCTGGTCTTCAAGCGGGCGCCGCATCTGCCGTTCGACCAGACGATGACCGACGAGCTCGGGCAGAACGCGCTCGTCATTCGCATCCAACCGGACGAGGGCGTCACCCTGCGATTCGGATCCAAGGTGCCCGGCTCCGGCATGGAGGTCCGGGACGTGAACATGGACTTCAGCTACGGCCAGGCCTTCACCGAGTCCTCCCCCGAGGCGTACGAACGGTTGATCCTGGACGTCCTGCTCGGCGAACCGTCGCTGTTCCCGGTCAACGACGAAGTCGAATTGTCCTGGAAGATCCTCGATCCGGTGCTGGACGAATGGGCCAAGTCCGGCCGTCCGGACGAGTACCCGGCCGGCGGCTGGGGCCCGGCATCCGCCGACGAGATGATGAACCGCACCGGCCGCAGCTGGCGGCGGCCATGAGCTGCCGCGCAGCAGAGACCATGAACGGCCCCGCGGCGGTGACCGGGGCCGGCCGCACGGCAAGAACATTGAGCCACAGGGAGATCCGATGATCATCGACCTGCCGTCGACCACCACCGAGGATGTCGCCAAGAAGCTGGTGAAGATCCGCGACACCGGCGGCGCGGTGACACTCGGTCGAGTGCTGACGCTGGTCGTGATCGCCGACGAAGGCGAGCCCACCGAGGGCGCGATCGCCGCGGCCAACGACGCCAGCCGAGAGCACCCCTGCCGCGTGATCGTGGTGTCTCGCGGCAATCGGTCCGCCGTCGCCCGGTTGGACGCGCAACTGCGGGTCGGCGGCGACGCCGGCGCCTCCGAAGTCGTCGTGCTGCGGCTCTACGGCGAACTCGCCGATCACGCCGAGAACGTGATCATGCCGTTCCTGCTGCCCGATACGCCGATCGTGGCCTGGTGGCCGGGTGAGGCTCCGGAACGGCCGGCCGCCGATCCGGTCGGAAGTCTTGCCAATCGCCGGATCACCAACGCGACGAAATCGGCTGACATACCGCAGGTTCTCGCGTCCCGCCTGGATAACTACACGCCCGGCGACACGGACCTCGCATGGAGTCAGACCACCCAGTGGCGGGCCCTGCTGGCGGCCGCGCTCGACCAACCGCCGCACGAGCCGGTCACCTCCGTCACGGTCAGCGCCCCCGCCGATTACCCGTCGGCGGACCTCGTCGCCGGATGGCTGCGTTCGGCGTTGCAGGTCCCGGTGCAACGCCGGGCCGGCAGCTTCGAGACGGTTCTCGAACGGGCCGACGGCGCCCTGCGGCTCGAGGTCGACAACCTCGGCAACGCCATACTCGCGATTCCAGGGAAGCCCGACGGCCGGATCGCGATGCGAACCCCGGACACCGCCCGGTGCCTTGCCGAAGAGCTGCGGCACCTCGACCCGGACGAGATCTATCACCTGGCGTTGCTCGGGGTCGCCGACCTGGACCGCACCGGGCAGGAGCAGACCGGAGGAGCCGCATGAGTGACGACGAGTCGATCGACGACGATCTGCAGCCGCCGTTCCCGCCGGATCCGGCCTACGACACGATCGAGGTGCGCCTCTACGATTCGAGCGCCGAGCTGGTCGAGTCGGCGGCCGCCGAGTTCATCGACGTGATCGGTGCCGCCCAGCGTGAACGCGGTGTCGCCCGGGTCGTCCTCACCGGCGGCAGCAACGGGATCGCGATCCTGCGGGCATTGCGCGAGTCGGCGTCGGACCTGGACTGGTCGAATATCGAATTCTATTGGGGCGACGACCGATTCGTGCCCGCTGCGGATCCTGATCGCAACAGCGGCCAGGCCCACGAGGCGCTGCTGGATCATGTGCCGGTCGATCCCACCAAGGTGCATGTGATGGCGCCGTCGGACGGCGAGTTCGGCGATGACATCGACGCCGCGGCGGCCGCCTACGAGGCGATCATCGACGGCGTCGACACCTTCGACCTGCACCTGCTCGGAATGGGCGGCGAAGGGCATATCAATTCGCTGTTCCCGCACACGGCCGCGACCGCCGAATCGATGAGGACCGTCGTCGCCGTGACCGATTCACCGAAGCCCCCGCCGCGGCGGATCACGCTGACCTTCCCGGCGATCAACCGAGCGCGTCAGGTCTGGTTCCTGGTGGCCGGCGCCGACAAGGCGCAGGCCGTGGCCGCCGGCGTGGGCGGCGCCGATCGCACCGAATGGCCGTGCGCGGGCGCCGTCGGTACCGAGGCCACCGTGTGGTTCGTCGACGACGACGCCGCTCCCGAACTGATGTGACTACTTCCAGGGCGCGAGGATGAGCTCGCAGGCCCTGGTCATATCGCGGATGGCATTCTCGGCGTCGTCGCCCTTGGTGACGGCCCAGGTGATGATGCCGTAGGCGCACTGCTCCAGCAGCAGGGCCAACTGGCGGTCGTCATCCGTCGGCTCGTCGAGGCCCGCGGTGTCCAGAATCGACTCGTACAGGTCGGCCGACACGAACTCCGTGGACGTCGCCTGACGCGCGTTCGCCGACACGATCATCGCCCGCGCCAACCGCGGATAGCGCAGTAGCGCGCCGATCGCCCCGGTCATCAACGCGGTTACCGCGGCCACCCGGTCACCGCCCTGGTCGGGCACCGCGACAGCGCTGGCGTATTTGTCGAGGAGCGCCGCGTACAGGTGATGCTTGGTCGGAAAGTACCGGTACAGCGTTCCGACGGCGACCCCGGACTCCTCGGCGATCTGGGCCATGTTCACCTGCTCCAGATCCAGCCGCCGTCCATGCCGGGCTGCGACCGCGAGGATCCGGTCGTATCGCTCGCGTTGGCTCGCGGTCGTCGGAACGGCCGGGTCACGCTCCTGCGCCAGCCTCGGCACGGTTCATCCCTTCATCAGGCGCTGCATCAATCGATGATTCTCCAGCACCGTAGCCGCACGGTCCGCGGGCTGTGGCGGCAGCTCGGCAAGCGCGTTGGATTCGATCACCTGGACCGGTCCGTGCGGCAGCTGCTGCAGCCCGAGCTCGGCGACCGTCCGCGAATCCGACACCCGGTCGTCCATCGCATCGAAGTTGAGCCCGACGCGTGCCATCGCGGGCGTCCGGGTAGCCCCGAGAATCAGCTGCAGCACGTCGACGCCGTGTTCGCGCAGCTCTACCCACAATCCCTCGGTGAAGATGCGCGAGAACGCCTTTGATCCGCCGTACACCGACAGCCCGGCCGACCCGGTGAATCCGGACATCGATCCGACGATGAGGATGCCGCCGCGGCCACGCTCGGCGAGCGGCCCGGCGAATCGATGGGCCAACGCGAGCGGCGCCATCACGTTGAGTTCCACCACTGACCGCAGCCCTGCCAGATCCGCCCCGGCGACCTCATGTCGATACGAGTTGGCGCCCGCGTTCACGATCAACAGGCCCACGTCCAGGTCGTCGACCACGGCGTCGACGTCGGCCATCATGGTCGGCGCGGTGAGGTCGACGATGGCGGTGCGCACCTCGATGCCCAGCGCGCGACAGCGTTCCGCGGTGTCACGCAACGGTTCCGGTTTGCGTGCCAGCAGCACGAGGTTGACCCCGTCGGCGGCCAGCAGTGCGGCGAATTCGGCGCCGACCCCTTCCGAGCCTCCGGCGATCACGGCCCACGGGCCGTAACGCTCGGCGAGCGTCGAATCATTCATATCTGACACCTCCGGCTCTCACTAGATCACAAAACTAGAATTGAATCTAGATTTTTCGGGAGATGTCGCGTAGAACCGAATCATGCGAATCGGAGTGATGACGCCGGTGGTGACGGCCGTCCCCGGTCAGAGCGCCGACTGGGAGGTCGCCGCCGGCAGCGACGACCTGATCGACATCGCCGGCACCGCAGATCATCTCGGCTTCGATCACCTGACCTGTTCGGAGCATGTGGCCGTGCCGGCAAGTGCCGAAGGCCGCGGCACCACCTACTGGGACCCACTGGCCACGCTGTCGTTTCTGGCCGCAGCCACCCATCGGATCCGCCTGGCCACGGCCGTTCTGGTGCTGCCCTACCATCGGCCGATCGAGCTGGCCAAGCGCTACGGGACCCTCGACCGGCTCTCGGGGGGCCGGCTGATCCTCGGCGTCGGCGTCGGGTCGCTGCGCGAAGAATTCGATCTGCTCGGCGCGCCGTGGCCGGACCGCGGCACCGTCGCGGACGAGCGCCTCGCTGAACTGCGCGACATCTGGGGCCGGACCGACGTGGGCGGCATGATCGTCTCCCCAGCCGCATCGTCGACGCAGGTGCCCATCTGGGTGGGCGGCCGCACCGGCCGCTCGCTGCGCCGGGCTGTCTCCCTCGGCGACGGCTGGATGCCGTTCGGACTCTCGCTGGCGCAGATCACCGAGATGCTTTCGACGACTACGGCATCCGCCGGCTTCGACGTCGTGCTCACTCCGTCGCGGCCCCTCGATCCACTGGGCGACCCGACCGGCACCGAGACCGCGCTACGCCGGTTGCGGGACGCGGGCGCCACGGTCGCGTCGGTGCGGATCTCCGCGCACTCGACAGCACACTACTGCGATCAACTCGATCGATTGTCCCGCTCCGCAACAGAATTGGAACAAACATGACCACAGATACCAACCTGTCCGCCCGACTGGCGGCGCTCGAAGACCGGGCCGCGATCGCCGGGGTGGTCGCGTCCTACGGCCCGCTGGTCGATGCCGGCGAGGCCGACCGCGTGGCCGCGCTGTGGACCGAGGACGGCTCTTACAGTGTCGACGGCTCGGTGATGGCGGGTCGCGCAGAGATCGCCGCGATGGTCCGCGGTTCGCACCATCAGGGATTGATCCGCCGGGGCTGCACCCACCTGCTCGGCGCGCCGACGATCACCGTCGATGACGACAGCGCCACCGCCACGTGCCAATCGGTGTTGATGGCGGGCACCGGCGACGGCTACGCGATCGTCCGGCTGTCGATCAATCGGTTCGAGTTCGTGCGCCGCGACGGCCACTGGCTGATCGAACGACGCGTGACGCACAAACTGCCCGTCACGGGGCCGACGGGAGACGCCGCATGACCGTCGAGAACAAAGTCGTCCTCGTGACCGGTGGCGCGGCCGGCATCGGCGCCGGGATCTCCCGGCACCTGCTGTCGCAGGTGGCCAAAGTCGTTGTCGTCGACCTGGATTCGGACCGCGGCACGGCGCTCGAGCGGGAGTTCCCCGACCACCTGGTGTTCGTGCACGGCGACGTGTCCGATCCGGCCGTGGCCGACTCGGCGGTCCAGGTGGCCGTCGACGCGTTCGGCAGGCTGCACGCGCTCGTCAACAATGCGCATGTGTCCCGGCAGAAACCGTTCCTCGAACACACCCCGGACGACTGGGACCTGTCCTTTCGCACCGGGTTCGAGGCGACGCGCAACTTCATGCTCGCCGCCCACGACCAGCTGCGGCAGCACCGCGGCGCCGTGGTCAACTTCGCCAGCGGCGCCGGGATCGCCGGGATGCCGATGCAGGCGTCCTACGGCGCGGCCAAAGAGGCCATTCGCGGCCTCAGCCGAGTGGTCGCGCGGGAGTGGGCACTCGACGGCATCCGGGTCAACGTCGTCTCACCGATCGCCCTTACCGAGGGCGTACAGCACTGGGCCGATCAGTTCCCCGATCAGTTCGAGGCGATGGTCGGCCGGATTCCACTGGGCCGCGCCGGCGACCCGCAGCACGACATCGCTCCGGTCGTGGAGTTCCTGATTTCCGATGCGGCACAGTACGTCACCGGCCAGACGCTGATGGCCGACGGCGGTTCGATCATGCTGCATTGACGGCTAGCCCGAATTGCGCAGCGCCGTCGCAAGTCCGTTCCGCGACTCGCTGCGCTCGCGAACCGCCGCCCGACCACTAACCCGAATTGCGCAGCGCCGTCGCAAGTCCGTTCATCGTGAGTTGGATGCCGCGGCGAACGAGTTCGTGTTCGTCGCCGGCCCGGTAGCGGCGCAGCAGCTCGACCTGCAGGTGATTGAGCGGCTCGAGGTACGGGAAGCGGTTGTATACCGACAGCTTCAGGGCCGGGTTGTCGGCGAGCAGATCATCGGTGCGGGTGATCGCGAAGTACATGTCGATGGTCCGCTGATGTTCGGCTGCGATCATCCCGAACACCTTGTCCCGCAACGCCTCGTCCGGAACGAGCTCGGCGTACCGCGCGGCCAGACCCATGTCGGACTTGGCCATCACCTGGGCCATGTTCGACAGCACGGAGGCGAAGAACGGCCAACGGTGGTAGAGATCGGTGAGCTGCGCCAGCCGCGTGGGATCGCCGTCGACCCAGCGTTCGAAGGCGGTTCCGGTGCCATACCACCCGGGCAGCATGACGCGCGACTGCGACCACGCGAGCACCCAGGGGATCGCCCGCAGGTCGGCGATGGAGCTGGTCGGCTTGCGAGACGTCGGCCGACTGCCGATGTTCAGGGCGCCGATCTCCGAGACCGGGGTCGAGGTGGTGAAGTACTCGACGAAGCCCGGTGTGCGATGCACCAATTCGCCGTAGGCATCGCGGGCGAGGGCGGCCAGTTCATCGAGGATCCGATAGGCGGCCTCCGCGGATTCACCCAGACCCTCGACATCGAGCAGTGTCGATTCGAGCGTCGCCGCCATCAGGGACTCCAGATTCCGTTCGGCGCGTGCGGGTTCGGCGTACTTGGCGGCGATCACCTCGCCCTGTTCGGTGATCCGCAGCGATCCCTGCACCGCCCCGGGCGGCTGCGCCAGGATCGCGTCGTAGCTGGGTCCGCCGCCCCGACCGACCGTGCCGCCCCGACCATGAAACAGTCGAATCCGTAGGCCCGCCGTACGACTCGCCGCGACCAGGTCGAGTTCGGCGCGATAGAGCGCCCAGTTGGCCGCGAGATATCCGCCGTCCTTGTTGGAGTCCGAATAGCCGAGCATCACTTCCTGCAGCCCGCCCTGGGCATCGACCAGAGCTCGCACCAGCGGAATACTCCACGCCGACTGCAGGATTCGCGCACCGGCCTGGAGGTCCTCGATCGTCTCGAAGAGCGGCACCACCCGGACGCCGCATCGCTCCGGCTGACCTGGCACGTAGAGGCCGGCCTCCTTCAACAGGATCAGCGCCTCGAGCATGTCGCTGACCGACGTGCACATGCTGATGATGTACGTCGGGACCGCGCCCCGCCCATAGGCATCGACGGCCTGCGCGGCGGATCCGACTACGGCCAGCTCGCGCGTGGCCAGCTCGCTCAGTTCGGCGTCGCCGGAGACCAGCGGCCGCCGGCTGCCGAGTTCGTCGGCCAGCATCGCGACGCGACTCGCCTCGTCGAGCGCCGCGTAGTCGTCGTGCACCCCGGCCCACCGCAGCAGTTCGCCGACCACCTGCTCGTGCACCTCGGAGTTCTGCCGCATGTCGAGTCCGGACAGATGGAATCCGAACGCACGCACCGATTCCCGCAGCATCCGGAGCCGATCCTCGGCGATCTCGGCATCCCCCTGCGCCCGCAGCGATGCGTCGATCACATCCAGGTCCGCCGCGAATTCTCCCGCCCCCGAATAGGACTCGCCCAGCTCGACATCGTCGTCGTCGAACATTCGCGCCTCGGTCGCCGCCAGTCGGCAGGCAACAGTGTCGAGGGCGGCGCGATACGGCTCGTCGCTCTCCCGATCCGTCGGGGCGGCCAGCTGCCGCAACGGCGCGTCGGCGGTGATCAGCCGCGCCGACATGCTCAGCTCTTTCGCTAGCGAAAGCACCTGGCTCCGATGGTGTTCCATCGCGGTCCGGGCCGCGCTGCCCGCCGCCAGCGCCACCACGTCACCGGTCACATTCGGGTTGCCGTCCCGGTCGCCGCCGATCCACGAACCCATCCGGATCATCGGTGCCGGCGCCGGGTCGACGGTCGGATAAAGCTCCGCGAACCGGTCGGCCAGGCGGGCATTGATCCGCGGCACCACCTCGAAGAAGCTCACGTCGAAGTACCGCAGGCCGACCGCGATCTCGTCCTGAATTCGCAGTCGTTCCAGGCGAATCAGCGCCGTCTGCCACAGCGTGAGCACCTGACGGCGCACCGCGGTGAGCACCTCGGCGTCCTCGGCGTCGGTCAGCTCGGTGCGGTCGCGGAACCGCATCAGTTCGCTGATCCGGTGCTGCGCCTCGAACACGGTGCGGCGCCGGGTCTCGGTCGGATGCGCGGTCACCACCGGAATCACCACCGAGCCGGCCAGCGCGTCAGCGACCCGCACCGGATCGAGGTCGGCCGCGGCCAGGCGGTCGTATGCGGCGGCCAGGCTGCTGTCCTGCGGTGGATCGCCGGCGCGGAGATGGATCGCGCGGCGCCGCTCGCGATGCAGGTCCTCGGCCAGATTCGCAAGCAGCGCAAAGTGACTGAACGCGCGGATCACGCCGACCGCCTCCGCCGGGGTCAGGTCGACGAACATCCCGGCCAGCTCCGACCGGTCGACCTCCGAACGCCGCACTCGGAACGACTCGACGCGGGCACGCTCGACCAGATCGAAGATCCGCGCACCAGAGTGTTCGCGAACAACGTCGCCGAGGATGCCGCCGAGCAGCCGGATGTCGGCACGCAGCGGTTCGGATGCAGCACGATCGGGTAGCGCGGTCGTCATCGGCCAATTATCCCGCCGACCCGCTGCGCGTGCAGAGGATCGGCTCTAGGGTCGAACTCAGTGAACAATTCCACGATCGTCAGCCGCGCCCCCGCCCACGTTCCGAGGTTTGTCCGATTCCCTCGGTTGTACCGGCCCGCCGACGACACCTGGTTGTTGACCGACGCGGTGCTCGACGAGGTCGCGAATTCCGAACGGACCCTGACCGTGCTCGAGCTCTGCGCCGGAACCGGATACATCGCGGTCTCGGCGGCTCGGGCGGGCGCGGACGTGACCGCGCTCGACATCAATCCCCGGGCGGTCACGAACACCCGATTCAATGCATTCCTCAACCGCGGCCGCGTCACGGCCGCGGTCGCCGATGTCCGCGACCTGCCGTCGCTCCCCCGGTTCGACCTGATCGTCGCGAACCCGCCGTATGTCCCGAGCGCCGCCGAGGATCCGCAGACCGGAGCGGCGTTGGCGTACAACGGCGGCGCGGACGGCCGCGCGCTGATCGACCCGGTCTGCGAACGGGCGGCCGACCTGCTGACACCGGGCGGCTCTCTGCTGCTGGTGCAGTCGGAGGTGAACGATGTCGATCGCACCTGCGACCTGCTCCGACGAACCGGCGTGGTGCCGTCAGTGGTGATGCAGCGCTCGATCCCGTTCGGGCCCTTGATGTCTGCCCGATCGGCGATCCTGGAGAGCCGCGGACTGATCGGCAGCGGCCAATGCACCGAACGCATTTCGGTGATCCGCGGCCTGCTGCCCGCCGAATCCGACTCCGGTGTCGATCAGCTCGGTACCGGAGCCACCAGCGACGACTTCCCGGTCGACCAGGAATCGAGCAGATGAGTACCGATCCGGTCCTCCAGTGCCAGGAAAGCCGCCGCCCCGCGCAGCACAGCGGCGCCGCGGACCGGGTCACTGTCGACCCACCCGCCGACAAGATCGCGCATCGCGATCTGTTCATGCGCTGCATCGGCTTCGATGTGCTCGTCGTAGAAGCGTCGAGCGCGGGGCGATGCGCCCAGCCGGGTCAATCCGCGTACATATCGCCCGCTCGGCAGCGACGAGGTCATCTCGATGGCGCACAGATGACCGATCAGCTCGCCGACATGCGTCCGGTGCAGGCCGAATCGGGACAGCACGTTGAGTCCCGCCAGCGTGATCGCCGGCACGACCGGCAGGTAGTACATGTAGCCGGTCTGCAGTCCGAACTCCGCCATGGTGTCCGCGAACAATGTCGAATGCATCCGCGGCAGGCTCCCGCCGCCGTACTCGTCGGCCTGGATCTCGATCAGCGCGGCCTTCGCCCGGCCACCGATCCGTGGGATACCGAAGGTGTGCAGGTCCGCCTCGCGGAGCTGGTAGAGCGACCGATGAATCAGCAACTCGGTGAGCTCGCCGACGGTGGCCCGGTCGCGCACGTGCACCGACACACCCGCGGTATCGTCGTCGACGGTCCGGCGGACGAGTTCGCCGACGGTGTACGACGCGGCCTCGGCCGGCACGCTGATGGGACCGATCGCCGCGTCGATCGCACGATCCAGGTGCCGTTCGAGCCCGGCGAGCACCGTCATCAGCCCCGGATCCCATTGCAGCCCATCGTCGACGCCGACGATGCCGCGCAGATGCAGCTCATACAGCAGCGTCAGCGTCAGCTGGGCGTCCTCGTCCGCGAAGAAGTCCACCGCCGAACCGGGCGTCACGATCAACGATTCCGATTGCGCCGCAAGATCGTTCGAATCGGCACCGACGAGCGCGGCGATCGTCGCCGCGGACAGTGGGCCGCGAGCCGGCGGCAGCGGCATCCGCTCGTCGGCGGCCAGGGGAGGTCGACCGATGACCGATGAACCGACCGCCGCTGCGTCCATAACCGTCTGCCACCGCGGTCCACTGCTCATCCGCGGTGACTTCGACCTCCTCGACGACGAGGGTAATCCGATCGACGCCGGACGCACCACCATCGCGCTCTGCCGGTGCGGGCACAGCGGCCGAAAACCGTTCTGCGACGGTACCCACAAACGGATCTACGGCACCGCCGATGACTGACGTGTCGACGACCGATGTGCCGCTGACCACCGCGCAGCGCGGCCTGTGGGCTGCGCAGCTGACGATCGGTGACGTCCCGATCGCCGTCGCGCAGTGCATCCGGATCGACGGCACACTCGATGTGGCAGCGGTACTCGCGTCGATGCGACGCGCCTACCGCGAGCTCCGCGTGGGCACGGGCCCGGTCGTCGCCACGCCCGACGGCCCTCGGCTATGCCTGAACGACAACGACGTCGACATCGAGACCGTCGACATGCGCGGCCGCCCGGACCCGACCGCTGCCGCCGAGGAATGGATGGCCGACGCCTGTGGTCGTCCGATGGGTCTCGACACCGGTGACCTGCTGACGACCGCATTGCTGCGGATCGAGGACGACCGCTGGTTTCTGTTCACTCGGGCCCATCACATCCTGTTGGACGGCTATGGCGCCCTGACGGTGATGCGACGGGGCGCCGCGCTCTACCGCGCCGCACTCGGCGGCCAGGAGATGGTCGCCGAATCGGCGGCGCCGACCGCGTTGACCGACGCCGACCGCGTCTATCGAAAGTCACCGCGATATCGGCGCGACCAGGACTATTGGCGTACGCAGCTGCGCGATCTGCCCGAGCCGATCGCACTCGGCACCGTGCGGGCACCGCCGTCAGCACGACCGATTCGGGTCAGCGCCACCACCGATCGCGCCCTGGCCTCCGCGATCCGCTCGTGCAGCGCGGCCCTGTCAACACACGGCTCGGTGACGGTCATCGCCGCCATCGGCGCGTTCGTCACTCGGCTCGCCGACCGCGATCAGATCGTCGTCTCCCTGCCGGTGCCCGCGCGCACGTCCGCCGCAATGAAGTCGGCCGCCGGCAGCGTGTCCAACCTTGTGCCGCTGGTCGTTTCGGCACCGCCGGGCATCTCGTTGCGGGACTTCGTCGGATCGGTCGGCGCCGCAGTCTCGGGAGCGCTGCGCCACCAGTGCTATCGGCACGAGGACATGCTCCGCGACCGCCGGGTGCCGCTCGCCTCGCTGCATCAGTTCGGTCCGGTGATCAACATGTTTCCGGTGCCGCCGCGGATCGACCTCGGGCCGGTGTCGGCCGAATACGAGGTGATCAGTACCGGCCCGGTTCTCGATCTCAACGTCAACGTCTACCCCGCCCCCGACGGCGAGCAGCAGCGGGTCGACCTCGAGGCGAATCCCCAGTCCTTTTCTGCTGCAGCGGTTTCCGATCTACACGCGCAGCTGATGGCATTCCTTGACCGGTTCACCCGGCTCGCCGCCGACGACCCGATCGACGGTATCCGACTCGATTCGGTCACCGTCGACGCTCGCGGTACGCCACCGCCGACGACGATGGCGGCTTTGCTCGCCCAGGCCCCGACCGACGACGCACCCGCGGTGCTGGACGGGTCTACCCGCCTCACCTATCGGCAATTGCGCAGCCGCGCAGGGCAGTTGGCCGAATCTTTACGAACCGCCGGCGCCGGGCCCGAGACGCCGGTCGCGACGCTGCTGCCCCGGTCGGCGGATTCGGTCGTCGCGGCGTGGGCGATCGTGCTCGCCGGCGCCTGCTCCGTGCCGATCGACCCGCGGTATCCCGTTGCCCGGGTCGCGGCGATCCTGAACGCGGCCGGCTGCCGCATCGGTATCGCGCATTCTCCGCCTCCGTCGACCACGAACTCGGTGCGTTGGCTGTCGCCTGATCATGCCGAACCGACCGCGACACCGCCGGCCGTGCCCCCGACGATCCACCCCGACCACCCCGCATATCTGATCTACACCTCGGGCTCGACGGGGAGGCCCAAGGGCGTGGTGGTGACCGGACGCGGCCTCGCGGGGCTGGCCGCCGAGATCCACGGCAGCTACGACCTCGAATCCACCAGCGTGCTGGCCCATTTCGCATCGCCGAGCTTCGACACGTCGATCGTCGAGATGCTGGCCGCGGCGATCTCCGGCGCCGCGCTCGCCATCGTGCCGCCCGATGTCGTCGGCGGCCCGGAACTGGCGGCGGTCCTCGACGATCGTCACGTCACGCATCTGCTGATCACCCCGTCTGCGCTGGCCACGCTGCCATCGGACGGTCTGCCGGCATTGCGGTCCATCCTGGCCGGCGGCGAGGCCTGCCCGCCGGCCCTCGCGGATCGCTGGATCACGTCCGGCCGCCGGTTCCGCTGCGCATACGGTCCGACCGAGACCACCTGCAGCGTCACCATCACCGACGCCCTCACCCAGGACGACATCCGGCCCCGCGTGCCGATCGGCGCGACCATGCCCGGGGTGCAGGCCCTGGTGCTCGACCATCGGCTGCGGCCGCAGCCGGTCGGCGCCATCGGCGAACTCTTCATCGCCGGCCCGGCCCTGGCCCGCGGCTACCAGGAGTCGCGCACGACTGCGCAGCGGTTCGTCGCACATCCCTGGGGCGCACCGGGTTCCCGGATGTACCGGACCGGCGACATGGTCTGCCGCCGGCCCGACGGCGGCCTGGATTTCCGTGGCCGCACCGACGATCAGCTGAAGCTGCGTGGATTTCGCGTCGAACCCGGAGAGGTCGACACCGTGCTGCGGCGACTGCGCGGCGTCGACAATGCCGTCACCATCGCCCGACAGCGCGGCGACACCTGGTCGCTCGCCAGCTATGCCACCGGATACGGTCTGCACCCCGGACGGCTGCGCTCGGAGCTGGCGCGGACGCTGCCGACATTTCTGCTGCCATCGACGATCACGATCCTCGACGAGTTCCCCACCACCGCAACCGGAAAGATCGACCGAGCGCGCCTGCCGACGCCCGACGCCGAGGCCACCACCGCATACCGGGCCGCCGTGACACCGCTCGAAAAACATTGCCAACAGAGCTTCTCGGAGATCACCGGCGCCGCCGGGATCGGCGTCGACCACGACTTCTTTGCGATCGGCGGCGATTCACTGTCGGCGACCGAGCTCGTCGCCCGCATCAACGACATCGCCGGCAGTTCGCTGACGGTGCGAGATGTCATCGACGCGCGCACCCCGGCCGGGCTGGCGGCACTGATCACCGCTGCGGAGCTACCACCGATCGTCGGCGCGGCACCGGGCCCCACCGCCCTGTCGCCCGCGCAGCGCAACGTCGATCTCACCGACCACGGCCCGGCCAACGTGATTCCGTTCGCCGTCCGGGCGCCGACCGTCGACCTCGATGCACTCGATGCGGCGCTCGCCGACGTCACCGCGATGCATCAGCTGCTCCGCGCCACCCTCATCGACGGACTGGTCTGCCCGGACACCGCCATGCCCATCCGACTCGAACCGTTCTCCGGTGATGCCGAGGCGTTCGCGCACGCCGGTTTCGACCTGACGCGCGACCCGCCGATCCGAGTCGGCTACCAGCGCCATCGCGACCATGTGCGGTTTGCCGTCGCGCTGCATCACGCGGCGATCGACGGCCGGTCGATCTCGATCCTCACGGCCCAACTCGCCGCCGCGTATGCGGCCCGCGTCGGCGGGCAGGCTCCCCGGCTGCCGGTGCCGGAGATCGACTACCTGGACTATTCGCGATGGATCGCCGAATGGCTGGGCGACCCCGACGACCCGGGCAGTAGGTACGCCGCCCAGATCGGCTACTGGCGCCGCGAGCTGTCGGATTTGCCGCCCGCCTTCCGCACCCCGTCGACACGGCCGCGGCCCACGCCCTGGGATCGCCGCGGACAGCGCCGCACCTACCGACTGAACACGCGGACATGGGAGTCACTGCAGGCGACCGCACAGCATTGCGGCACAACCGCTTTCGCCGCCACCCGAGGTTCGATCGCGCGACATCTGTGCGCGACGGCCGGCGCGTCGGACGTGGTCATCGGTACGCCGGTCGCGGGCCGACGACGCAGCGAATGCGACCAGATGGTCGGGATGTTCGTGAACACGCTGCCCCTGCGGTATCGCGTCGCGGCGTCGGACTCGCTGGAGCAGGTGGTCGCCGCCCATATCGAGACCGAACGACGGGCGCATCGGCATGGGGACGTCGCCTACACCGACATCGCGCAGGCGCTGGGACAGGCGGCCCCCGGCGCGCACCCGTTGTTTCAGATCGTCGTCTCGGTCGATGATGCGCAGACGTCGCCCCTGGCGATGGGCGAGGGAATCGTCGCGATTACGCCGCTGCCGGCCCCGGTGGCGAAATGCGATCTGCATTTCTCGATCAGGCCGCCCCACGAGGACGCGCACGCGACGGTGGAAGTGTTGTATCCGACGGCGATGTTCGATGCTGCGGACGTCGACCAGCTGGTCGACGAGTGGCTGCGGTCGATCACGCCGACCGCGGCGTCCTAGTGGACCTTGAGGTAGAACCCGTAGCCGACGATGAGGATCACCCAGATGATCCCGACGAAGATCGTCATCCGGTCCAGGTTGCGCTCGACCACGCTGGATCCCGACAGGCTCGACTGCACGCCGCCACCGAACAGCGACGACAGACCGCCGCCCTTGCCCCGGTGCAGCAGCACCAGGACGACCAGCAAGACGCTGGTGATCAGCAGTCCGATGTCCAAGCCGAGCTTCACAGGTATGCCTTCCGGGTATGACCTTCGGGCGCGCACCACGCGCACCGACCGACCAGTGTACCTGTCGACGGTATTTCCGCCCGAATCGGCCGACGCGCGTCCGCCGACCCCCGGATGGTCGAAACACCGGAAATACTCATATGCGCCACGCAGGCGGGCCACAGCGACCATCCAGAAATGGCCGATAACTTCATTTCCAGATCGAGTGATCCGCACCGATCATTCCCGAAAGGAAATGCAATGCCTCCACGCAACGGCCCGCACCGCCCGGCTCCGCAGCCTCGTCGCCGCGTCCGCCGATGGGATCCGCGTCGACGTGTTTGGTTCTGGGGCTGGCAGTAAGTCCGAACCGCAATAAATCCCCCCGATTCCCTGAATCACTGAATTCGAAGAAAAGGAACAAAATATGCCTCCGCGTAACACTCCCCACCGTCCCACCCCGCAGCCTCGCCGCCGCGTCCGCCGATGGGATCCCCGCCGTCGCATCTGGTTCTGGGCCTGGCAGTAAGCACGCCATCGGGCCTGCGCCACAACCAACACACTGCCCCCAACCAACACGCAGGGCGGTCACAGCTATCCCCAAGAATTGAGCGATAATTTGTATTCCTGGTCGGGTAAATACCGAGAAAGGGATAGAAATGCCGCCGTTTAACCCTTGGGGTCCGCCGCCACCTGCTCCGTGGGGCCCGCGCCGCCGCCGGCGTATTCGTCGCTGGGACGCGCGCCGCCGTGTCTGGTATTGGGACTGGCAGTAGGCCGAACTATTGCGCCGGGAACATCGACACCATCGATGCTCCCGGCGCATTTTTCTGACACAACTATTCGCATTCATGTAGATCGACCACATTGTCCATATAGTCGGCAATGATCGAAGAATTATCGCCAGACCGTGAAGGGTTCGACACAGTGATCTCCCCCGTTCTCGATCCCGACGGCGTCGATGTCGGCCCGGCCGACGTCGAGCCGATGACACCGCGGCAGGCATTCACCCGGTTCCGTGGGCTGCTCAGCGGTGAGGGCTGGCCGTTGACCAGGGCGCTCGGGTACCTGCTGATCGGCGCCGGGATCGAGATCGCCGGCATCTTCCTGTTCTCCGACGTCATCGACTCCGCAGTCACCGCGACCACCGCCTCCGCATTCATCGCCTCGGCGGCGATCTGGGCCGTCGTCACCCTCGCCGGAGTCGCGACCGAGTATCTCGGCCAATTCACCAGCATCGCCATCTCCGAACGTGTCGTCCTGCGACTGCGCGGCCGGCTCTATCGGCACGTGCAGCGCCTGGACCCGACCGTCGTCCGCAGTATCGGCGTCGGCGACCTCGTCGCGCGGCACACCAGTGACATCGAAGAGGTGGAGCAGGGCATCGGCAGCGGGGTGATCCAAGGCATCGTCGCGCTCGTCAGTGCGATCGGGCTGGCCGTCGCGGCCCTCATCATGAGCTGGCAGCTCGCGGTGATGGCGTTGGTGTCCGTTCCTGTACTGGTGCTCGTCTCGCGCTGGTTCTCGGTGCGTCAGCAGCGGGCCACCCAGACCGAACGGGATGCCTACAGCGCGATCGCCGTCGCGGTCACCGAAAGCATCACCGGGCTCGAAACCACGGTCGCCTACAACCAGCAGGCGGCCGAATACGCGCGGCTGCACCACCGCGGCGACCGCTGGCGGACGGCCCGGCTGTCCCAATCGCGGATCGAGTTTCGATTCGGCGCGGCGAATTCCGTCGTCAACCTGCTGGTGTCGATTCTGATCGCGACCTTCGGCGCCTGGCAGATCCGGCACGGCCAGCTCACGGTAGGCCAACTGGTGGCGCTCACCGGCTACCTCGGCTACCTGTACCCGAAGATCCAGGACATCGCCGAACTGCGGCTGCGGCTCACCACGGCCGGCGTGAGTGCGCGGCGGGTCGCCGAAATCCTCGACACCCCACCCGCCGGCGTCGACGCGCCCGGCGCGGCCGATGCGGCGCCCCACGCGGACACGTTCGTCCTGGAGTCCGTGAGCTTCGGGTACGACGAGGCGCCGATTCTCCGCGATGTGAACCTCCGGGTCGACCGCGGACAGATCGTCGCGATCGTCGGCCCGAGCGGTGCCGGCAAGTCGACCGTCGCCAAGCTCGCCACCCGTTTCCACGTCCCCGACTCGGGACGAATCCTCCTGGGCGACACCGACATCAGCACGCTGACCACCGACGCGGTCCGCGAACACGTCACGCTGCTGCCGCAGCTGCCAAGCCTGCGGTCGGCGACCGTGGCCGAGAACATCGGCTACGGCCGTCCGCAGGCCGGGACGGACGAGATCGCCGCCGCCGCGCAGGCGGCCGACGTGACATCCTTCGCCGCCGATCTACCCGATGGGCTGCACAGCTGGATCGACGACGGCGGGCTGACGCTGTCCGGCGGCCAGCGTCACCGCATCGCCGTCGCCCGGGCGCTGCTGCGTGGCGGCGATGTGATGATCCTGGACGAACCGACGACCGGGCTCGACGATGCGAGCGTGGAACGCCTGGTCGGCCCGCTGCGGCAGCTCGCAGCCGGGCGTTCGACCATTCTGATCACGCACGACCAACGGCTCGCCCGGATCGCCGATGAGGTCTATGAATTGCGAGACGGACGACTCGAGCCTCAGCTCATCAATCGATGAACCAGGCCCCGACGGCAAGACCTAGCTGGTGATCAGACTGTCGCCTGCCAAGGTTGATGCAGGTCCGCAAAGGCGCTTTCCCTTGCGGGCCTTCGTCATAACGCAGGCAGGCGGCAATCTGGCGCCGGCTAGTCGGTGAAGGGGCCGCCGGCGGCGATGGCGCTGAGCGTCGCGAACTCGTCGGACTTGAGTGAAGCACCTCCGACCAGGGCACCGTCGACGTCATTCTGGCCGACGATGTCGCCGACGTTCTTGGCGTTGACCGATCCGCCGTAGAGGATCCGAATGCCGTCGGCGACAGCCGGGTTCGTGATCTCGGCGACGGCCGCACGAATCGCCGCGCAGACCTCCTGCGCGTCCTCGGCGCTAGCCACCCGACCGGTGCCGATGGCCCACACGGGCTCGTACGCGATGACGGTCTTGGCGACCTGCTCCGCGTCCAGGCCCGCCAACGAACCCTTGAGCTGCGCGACGTTGTACGCCACATGATCGCCGGCTTCGCGGATCTCGAGCCCCTCGCCGATGCAGACGATCGGGGTCAGCTCGTGGCGCAGCGCGGCCTTCGCCTTCTCCAGGACGACCTCGTCGGTCTCGCCGTGCAGCGTGCGCCGCTCGGAGTGCCCGACCACGACGTAGGTGCAGCCCAGCTTGGCCAGGAAGGCGCCGCTGATCTCGCCGGTGTAGGCGCCCGAGTCGTGCACCGAAAGATCCTGCGCGCCATAGCTGATCAGCAGCTTGTCGCCGTCGACGACGGTTTGCACACTGCGGATGTCGGTGAACGGCGGGATGACGGTGACATCGACCTTGTCGAAGTACTTCGCCGGCAGCGCAAAAGCGATCTTCTGCACCAGGGCGATGGCCTCGAGATGGTTGAGGTTCATCTTCCAGTTGCCGGCGATGAGCGGCTTACGAGCCATGGGTGGCTACTCCCCTACTTCGAAGGTTCAGGACAGGATTCAGGAACTCAGGACCGCGAGGCCCGGGAGTTCCTTGCCCTCAAGGTATTCCAGCGACGCGCCGCCGCCGGTTGAGATGTGGCTGAAGCCGTCCTCCGGCAAACCGAGCAGCCGCACCGCGGCAGCCGAGTCACCGCCGCCGACAACGCTGAACGCGCCGGACGCGGTGGCCTGAACGATCGCCTCGGCGACGCCCTTGGTGCCGGCCGCGAACTTCTCGAACTCGAACACGCCGCTCGGACCGTTCCAGAAGATGGTCTTCGCGCCGCTGAGGACGGCGGCGAACCGCTTGACCGACTCGGGGCCGATGTCCAGCCCCATCCAGCCTTCCGGAATCTCTTCGGCGGCAACGGTCTTGGCCTCGGCGTCGGCGGCGAACTTGTCCGCCACGACCACATCGACGGGAAGATGGATAACGTCGCCGAACCGCTCCAGCAGATCCTTGCAGACGTCGATCTGATCTTCCTGCAGCAGCGACGAACCGACCTGCAGTCCCTGCGCGGCGAGGAAGGTGAAGGCCATGCCGCCGCCGATGACCAGGGTGTCGACCTTCGGGGCGAGCGCCTCGATGACACCCAGCTTGTCCGAGACCTTCGAGCCGCCCAGCACCACCGCGTACGGGCGGGCCGTGTCGGTCGTCAGCCGCTCCAGCACGTCGACCTCGGCGGCGACCAGGCCGCCGGCGTAATGCGGCAGCAGCTTGGCCACGTCGTAGACCGATGCCTGCTTGCGGTGCACCACGCCGAATCCGTCGGACACGAACGCGCCGTTCATGCCCGTCAGGTCGGCCAGCGCGGCCGCGAACTTGGCCCGCTCGGCGTCGTCCTTGCTGGTCTCGCGCGGATCGAAGCGCACGTTCTCCAGCAGCAGGACGTCGCCGTCGGTCAGGCCCTCGGCCCGTGCCAACGCGTCGGTACCGACCACGTCGCCGGCCAGCTGAACGTTGCGCCCCAGTTCCTCACCCAGTCGCACGGCGACGGGCGCCAACGAGAACTTGGGATCGGGCTCGCCCTTCGGACGTCCCAGGTGCGCCGTGACGATCACCCCGGCACCGGCCTCGGCCAGCGCCTTGATCGTCGGTGCCGAGGCGATGATGCGCCCCGGATCGGTGATGTTGCCGTCGTCATCGAGCGGCACATTCAGGTCGCTGCGCACCAGGACGATGCGCCCGGCGACTCCCTCGTTCAGCAGATCGGCAAGTGTCGGTACCGACGTCATCAGCGAATTCTCCTAATCGACCGCGTCAGAGCGACTTGCCGACGAGACCGATGAGGTCCACGAGACGGTTCGAGTAACCCCACTCGTTGTCGTACCAGGACACGACCTTCGCCTGATCGTCGATGACCTTGGTCAGGCCCGAGTCGAACAGCGAGCTGTGCGCGTCGGTGACGATGTCGCTCGACACGATCGGCGCGTCGTAGTACTTCAGGATGCCCTTGAGCGGCCCCTCGGCGGCGGCCTTCATTGCGGCGTTGATGTCGGCTACGGATGCCGACTTCGCCAGGTTCGCGGTGAGGTCGGTGACCGAGCCGGTCGGGATCGGCACCCGCAGGGCGTAGCCGTCCAGCTTGCCCTGCAGCTCCGGGAGCACCAGCCCGATGGCCTTGGCGGCACCGGTGCCGGTCGGGACGATGTTGATGGCGGCGGCGCGCGCACGGCGCAGGTCCTTGTGCGGGCCGTCCTGCAGGTTCTGATCCTGGGTGTAGGCGTGGATCGTGGTCATCAGGCCCTTGACGATGCCGAACTCGTCGTTGAGGACCTTGGCCAGCGGGCCGAGGCAGTTCGTGGTGCACGAGGCGTTCGAGATGATGTTCTGGCTGCCGTCGTACTTGTCGTCGTTGACGCCCATCACGATCGTGATGTCCTCGTCCGAGGCCGGCGCGGAGATGATGACCTTCTTGGCACCGGCGTCGAGGTGGCCCTGGGCCTTGGCGCGCGCGGTGAAGATGCCGGTCGACTCGACGACGACGTCGACGCCCAGGTCACCCCACGGAATCGCCGCCGGGCCCTCCTTGACCTCGAGGGACTTGATCTTCTGCTCACCGACGACGATCGTGTCATCACCTTCGAGCGACACGTCCTGCGGCAGGCGGCCGAGGATGGAGTCGAACTTCAGCAGGTGCGCCAAGCTGGCGTTGTCGGTCAGGTCGTTGACCGCGACGATCTCGATGTCGGTGGTGCCGAGTGCCTTTTGCGCCTCGACGGCACGGAAGAAGTTGCGGCCGATCCGGCCGAATCCGTTGACGCCTACCCGAACGGTCACTGGTGTGCTCCTTAACGCCTCATACGGCGATTCGTGGACAAATCACCTCTAGCGTAAGCGATCACCGCCAACGCTCAGGAGTCAGGCTCTCGGCACAGCAGTCGCCGGTTCCGAGTGCCGCGGCGAGGACTGTTTCGCCGGAATCAGGCGTCGTCGAGCAGGTCGGCCGTGACGGCCGATTCCGTGTCCGGGATGCCGTCCGTGGCGGCCTTCTTGTCCGCCATCGACAGCAGCCGCCGGATCCGGCCCGCGACCGCGTCCTTCGTCATCGGCGGATCGGCCAGCTGACCGAGTTCCTCGAGCGAGGCCTGCCGATGCGTGACCCGCAGCCGACCTGCGGCGACGAGATGATCGGGGACTTCGTCACCGAGGATCTCCAGCGCCCGCTCGACCCGGGCCGCAGCCGCCACGGCCGCGCGGGCCGACCGGCGCAGATTGGCGTCGTCGAAGTTGGCCAGCCGATTGGCGGTCGCCCGCACCTCGCGGCGCATGCGGCGTTCTTCCCACACGAGGCGGGTGTCCTGCGCGCCCATCCGGGTGAGCAGCGCGCCGATCGCCTCACCGTCGCGGATCACGACGCGGTCGGCTCCGCGTACCTCGCGAGCCTTCGCCGAGACGCCGAGCCGGCGGGCCGCGCCGACGAGCGCCAACGCGGCCTCGGGCCCGGGGCAGCTGACCTCCAGGGCCGACGACCGGCCGGGCTCGGTGAGCGACCCGTGCGCGAGAAACGCTCCGCGCCAGGCGGCTTCGGAATCACCGACGCTGCCGCCGACCACCTGGGCCGGCAGTCCGCGCACCGGCCGACCGCGCAGATCGAGCAGCCCGGTCTGCCGGGCCAACGCCTCTCCGTCCTTGGTGACCCGCACGATGTATCGCGCACCCTTGCGGATTCCGCCGGCGCCGAGCACATGCACATCGGAGTTGTATCCGTACAGATCGAAGATCTCGCGACGCAGGCGACGAGCGACGTTGCCGAGGTCGACCTCGGCCTCGACCACGACCCGCCCCGCGACGATATGCAGACCGCCCGCGAACCGCAGCAACGCGGACACTTCCGCCTTGCGGGCGCTGACCTGCGTGACCTGAAGACGACTCAGCTCGTCTTTGACCGCGGATGTCATCGCCACTGCTACGCGTCCTCTTTCCGTTTTGTTGAGCCCGATTCACTATTGCACAGCCGATCGATCAGCTCCGCGACTTTACCCGGGTCGTGGGTATGCGTGCCGGGTACCGCGAGCTCGCCCTCGTGCAACGCCGCACCGAACATCGCCGCCGCCCGCTCCACATGCTCGCGCTCCCGCCCGACCGGGACGCTGCCGGAATCGACCACCACGTCGTCGATCGGCAGCCGGTCGGCGTGCGCATGCAGCACATGCAGATGCCGTTCGACCGAAAACCCTGCCGTCTCACCGGGTTCCGGCGCCAGGTTGACGATGAGAACCTTACGCGCCCGCGTGGCCGACAGTGCCGCGAGCTGCGCCGGCACCAACACATGCGGGATGACGCTGGAGAACCACGAGCCCGGGCCGAGCACGACCAGATCGGCCGCATCGATGGCCGCGATCGCGTCGTCGCAGGCGGGCGGATCGGGTGGCACGAGCCGTACCCGACGCACCTTGCCCGGCGTGGTCGCCACTGCGACCTGACCGGAGATCTGATGGCTGATGCGCGGATCGGCCTCGAGCCCGGACACATCCGCTTCGATCTGCAAGGGCGACACCGACATCGGCAGCACCCGGCCCCGCACGCCGAGCGCGTTGGCCAGGGTGTCGAGGGCGCTGACCACGTCGCCGTGCATCTCGCTCATCCCGGCCAGGAGCAGATTGCCGATCGGGTGCCCGGCCAGCGCGCCGTGGCCACCGAATCGATGCTGCAGCACCGCGGCCCGCTGATGCGACCGTTGGTCGCCGTCCGCCGACAGCAGCGCCGCCATCGCCATCCGCAGGTCGCCCGGCGGAATGACATCCAGTTCGGCCCGGAGCCGGCCCGACGACCCGCCGTCATCGGCGACCGTGACCACCGCTGTCACATCATCGGACAGCCGCCGCATCGCCAGCAGCGTCGCGTACAGTCCATGGCCCCCGCCCAGGGCGACGATTTTCATACCGACCCCGACTTCATTCGCGCCCCAGATCGCGATGCATCACCCGCACCGCAAATTGGTACGGACGTTCCGGATCCGGCCGCGAGAGGCGTTCCGCCAGTGCCTCCGTCATTGCCACGCTGCGGTGTTTGCCGCCGGTGCATCCGACCCCGATCGTCATGTAGCGCTTGCCTTCTCGCTGGTATCCGTCGGCGGTGAGGCCGACCAGTCGAGCGTACAGATCCAGATACTCGCTCGCCCCCACCTGACCGAGCACGTAGTCGCGGACGTCGGCGTCCTGCCCGTTGTGCGGCCGCAGCTCCGGCACCCAGTGCGGATTCGGCAGGAAACGCACGTCTGCCACCAGATCCGCGTCGATCGGCAGCCCGTACTTGAAGCCGAACGACTGCACCGCGACGTTGAGCAGCAGGCGGGAGTCCTCGGCGAAGGCGTCCTCGATGATCTCGCGCAACCGCTGCACCGACAGCAGCGAGGTGTCGACCACCAGATCCGCCTGATGCTTCACCGACGCCAGGATCTCCCGCTCGGCCGCGATGCCCTGCATCAGAGTCCCACTGCCCTGCAACGGATGTCCGCGTCGCACCTGCTCGAACCGGCGCACCAGCGCCGAGTCGGACGCATCCAGGAAGAGCACCTTGGGCGTCACCCCGATCTCGCGCAGCTCACGGCGCACCGACGCCAGCTCGGAGGCGAAATTGCGTGCGCCCGTGCGCACCACGACGGCCAAGCGGGACCCGACCGGACCCGCCTGCTCGCCGCCGGACGCCCCGGATTCACCCTCGCGGGCGACCTGCACCATGCGCGAGATCAGCGTCGACGGCACATTGTCCGCGACATACCAACCGGCGTCCTCGAGCACCTTGGCCACCGTGCCGCGACCGGCACCGGACACCCCGATCACGAGCAGAACGTCGATGTCGACGTTCTGCGTCTCAGGATCGTCCACGTGCACCCCTCTCGGTATCCGGTCCATCGCCGCCGGCGTCGCGATCATTGTCCCCCGCGGGATCGGCGAGGGCATCCCTAACGGCCACGGCGGTCGCCTCGCCGATACCGGGGACAGCGGTGATCTCCTCGATGCTGGCTTGCTTCAGGCGCGCGACCGAGCCGAAATGCGTGACCAGCGCCGCCCGCCGGGTGCTGCCCAGACCGGGCACCCCGTCGAGGACCGACGCAGTCATCCGCCGGCTGCGTTTGCTGCGATGGAAGGTGATCGCGAACCGGTGGGCCTCGTCGCGCACCCGCTGCAGCAGGAAGAGCGCCTCGCTGCTGCGCGGGAAGATGACCGGCTCGTCGTCGCCGGGGACCCAGACCTCCTCCAGCCGCTTCGCCAGGCCGATCACCGCGACATCGGTGATGCCCAGCTCGTCGAGCACCGCCGCCGCCGCATGCACTTGGGGCGCACCGCCGTCGACCACGAAAAGGTTTGGCGGATAAGCGAACCGGCGCGGTCGTCCGGTCTCCGGATTGATGCCCGGCCGATCCGGATTCTCCGCCGGCTGCGTCTCGTCGCCGCCCGCCCGGTGCCGCAGGAACCGCCGCCGGGTGACCTCGGCGATCGACCCGACGTCATCGGATCGACCGTCGCCGGCCGCCTCCTTGATGCTGTAGTGGCGGTAGTCGGACTTGCGCGCCAACCCGTCCTCGAACACCACCAGGGACGCGACCACATCGGTGCCCTGCACATGCGAGATGTCGATGCACTCGATGCGCAGCGGTGCGCTGTCGAGGCCCAGGGTCTCCTGGATCTCGGTGAGCGCGGCCGACCGCGTCGTCAGATCGCCGGCCCGCTTGAGCTTGTGCTGTGCCAGCGCGTCGGCCGCATTGCGGGTGACCGTCTCGAACAGCGTCTTCTTGTCACCGCGCTGGGGTACCCGCAGGTCGACCCCGCTGCCCCGCTGCTCCGACAGCCAGCGCCGCACCTGGGCGACGTCCGTCGGCAGCGCGGGCACCAGGATCTCCCGCGGGACCGGATGCTCGGCGTAGAACTGGGTGAGGAATTGATGCACCTGCTCGGGCTCGGTGTCGTTTCCGCCCGAGCCGTCGGCCGTCTCCACGACCCAGCCCTGCTGGCCGCGCACACGCCCCCCGCGGACGTGGAACATCTGTACCGAGACCTCGAGTTCGTCGCCGGACATTGCGATCACGTCGGCGTCGGTGCCATCCCCCAGCACCACGGCCTGCTTCTCCAGCGCCCGGCGCAGCGCGGTGATGTCATCGCGCAGCCGCGCGGCCCGCTCGAAGTCCAGATCGGTTGCGGCCGCATTCATTTCGACCTCGAACTGCTTGATCAACTGGTCGGTGCGGCCGGACAGGAAGTCGCAGAAGTCCTCGACGATCTGCCGATGCCGGTCGGCATCGACCCGCCCCACGCATGGCGCCGCGCATTTGTCGATGTAGCCGAGCAGGCACGGTCGCCCGATCTGGTTGTGCCGCTTGAACACTCCGTTCGAACACGTGCGCGCCGGGAAGACCCCGGTCAGCAGGTCGACCGTCTCGCGGATGGCCCAGGCGTGCGAATACGGGCCGAAATACCGCACTCCTTTGCGCCGCGCACCACGATAGACGAAGAGCCGCGGGTACTCCTCGTTCATCGTGACCGCCAGCACCGGGTAGCTCTTGTCGTCCCGGTACCGGACGTTGAATCGCGGATCGAACTCCTTGATCCAGTTGTATTCCAGCTGAAGCGCTTCGACTTCCGTGGACACCACGGTCCATTCGACCGACGCGGCCGTGGTCACCATCTGGTGCGTCCGCGGATGCAACGACAACGGATCGGCGAAATACGACGTCAGCCGCGACCGCAGGTTCTTGGCCTTGCCCACGTAGATGACGCGACCGTGCTGGTCGCGGAATTTGTATACCCCGGGATCGGTCGGAATGGTCCCCGGTGCGGGCCGGTAGGACGCGGGATCTGCCACGGACTTCAGGTTAGTCCGCGAGGGTGACACCGTACTTTTCGCGGAGCTCGCGGAAGCGGGCCATCGCGGTCACCGCGCGGTTACCGTCGAGCGCCTGCACGGCCATCATCGGCACATGTTCGTACTCCGGCAGCTCCAGTCGCGCCCAGGCGCCCTTGTCCGGGTACCAGATGCCGCGCACCGATTCCCAGTCGAACATCCGCTCCGCGAAGAGGTTTCGAACCGCGACACCGTCGGCCCCCACGCGCAGCCGGGGCCGGGTGAACAGCAGGACGCAGCCCGCGAGGACCACACCGATCATCGCGAGCCCGACCTCGTCGGTGACGCGAAAATGGGTTCCGGTGCTCGACACACGCATCAGCGCACCGAATGTCACATGCAGGACGACGAGCACGATCGCGATCGCCCACGCGTAGCGCGGGCTACGCGTCGGCCGATACTCGAGCTCCCAACTAGCCACGGGCACTGATCTCGCGCAGGGCCAGCGCGGACGCGATCGCCGCGGTGGCCGCCTGGCCGCCCTTGTCCTCGGTCGAGTCCGGCAGCCCGGCCCGAGCCAGCGCCTGCTGCTCGGTGAGCGTGGTCAGCACGCCGTTGCCGACCGGAGTGCTCTCGTCCAGCGACACCCGCGTCAGACCGGCGGTGACCGCGTCGCAGACGTATTCGAAATGCGGCGTCTCGCCCTTGATCACCACGCCGAGCGCGACCACCGCATCGTGGGTGCGGGCCAGGGCCTGCGCGACCACAGGCAATTCGATCGCGCCGGCGACGCGGATGATCGTCGGATCGACCGCACCCGCCGCCGCCACGGCCTTCTCGGCCCCGGCAAGCAGTGCGGTACAGATGGTCTCGTGCCACTGGGAGCACGCGATCGCCACGCGCAGGCCGTCGGCGCCGGTCAACTCCAGCGTCGGCTCACCGCTTCCGCTCATGCGCGTACTCGCTTCGTTCGCTGCCGCGACCTCATGCACGTACTCGCTTCGCTCCGTGCGCGCATGAGGCACGCCCCGCACTGTTCTTGATGGTTCGCTCGCTGCCGCTCGCTCACGCCGGCGCCTCCCCGCCATCGTCCAGATGGTGATCATCGAGACCCGTGAGGTCGTGACCCATCCGATCCCGCTTGGTGCGCAGGTAACGCAGGTTCTCCGGGTTCGGGCGGATCGGCAGCGGCACCCGCTCCGTGATCCGCAGGCCGTAGCCGTCGAGGCCGACTCGCTTGGCCGGGTTGTTGGTGAGCAGCCGCATCGACTTCACACCCAGGTCGACGAGGATCTGCGCCCCGAGACCGTAGTCGCGGGAGTCGGCCGGCAGTCCGAGCTGCAGGTTGGCGTCGACGGTGTCGGCGCCGCCGTCCTGCAGCTGATACGCCTGCAGCTTGTGCAGCAGGCCGATGCCGCGGCCCTCGTGCCCGCGCATGTACAGCACGATGCCCCGGCCTTCGGCGTTCACCATTTCCATCGCCGAATCCAGCTGCGGGCCGCAGTCGCAGCGGCGCGAGCCGAACACGTCGCCGGTCAGGCACTCCGAGTGCACGCGCACCAGGACGTCTTCGCCCTCGTCGTTGCCGGTGCCGATATCGCCCTTCACCAGCGCGACGTGCTCGACATCGTCGTAGATGCTCGAGTAGCCGACCGCCCGGAAGTCGCCGTGCGGCGTCGGGATCCGCGCATCGGCGACGCGCACCACGTGCTTCTCGTGGCGGCGGCGCCAGGCGATCAGGTCCGCGATCGAGATGAGCGCGAGATTGTGCTCGTCGGCGAACACCCGCAGCTCGTCGGTCTGGGCCATGTGGCCCTCGTCCTTCTGGCTGACGATCTCGCAGATCACGCCGGCCGGCGCCAGATCGGCCATCCGGGCGAGGTCGACCGCCGCCTCGGTGTGACCGGGGCGGCGCAGCACGCCGCCCTCCTTAGCGCGCAGCGGCACGACGTGGCCGGGACGGGTGAAGTCGCTGGCCGTCGAGTCCGGGTCGGCGAGCAGGCGCATCGTCGCCGCGCGATCCGCGGCGCTGATGCCGGTGCCGATGCCCTCGCGAGCGTCGACGGTCACTGTGTACGCGGTGCCGTGCTTGTCCTGGTTGGTCGTGTACATCGGCGGCAGGCCGAGACGATCACAGTCCTCACCGGCGAGCGGTACGCAGAGGTAGCCCGAGGTATAGCGGACCATGAACGCGACCAGCTCCGGCGTCGCCTTCTCGGCGGCGAAGATCAGGTCGCCCTCGTTCTCGCGATCCTCGTCGTCGACGACGACGACGGGCTTGCCGGCGGCGATATCGGCGACCGCGCGCTCGATCGTGTCGAACCGCGTCTTGCGGCCGCCGTGTGCGTTGGCGTTCATTCTCCCGCTCCTGTCAGGCGTTCCACATATTTGGCGATGACGTCGACTTCCAGATTCACCGTAGTCCCCACGGCGGCACCGCCCAGCGTCGTGAGCTCCAAAGTGGTTGGAATCAGCGAGATCTCAAACCACGGCGCCGGGTCGTCGGTCGCGGACGCGGCCGATACCGTCAGCGAGATGCCGTCGACGGTGATCGAACCCTTCTCGACGATGTAGCGAATCAGATTGACCGGCACCGTGATTCGAATCACAGTCCAGTTCTCGCCCGGCGTGATCGCGGCGATCGTGCCGGTGGCATCGACGTGGCCCTGGACAACGTGACCGCCGAACCGGCCGCCGGCCGCCATCGCGCGCTCCAGGTTGACCGGGCTGCCGACCGCGAGGGACCCCAGCGAACTGCGTCGCAGGGTCTCGCCCATCACGTCGACCCGGAACTGATCGGGCTCGGGCTTGTCGACGACGGTCAGGCAGACACCGTTGACGGAGATCGAATCGCCGTGCCCGGCATCAGAGGTGACGAGTGGTCCGCGGACCGTCACACGTGCGGCGTCGGCGAGCTCTTCCCAGGCGACGATGTCGCCACGCTCTTCGACGATTCCGGTAAACATCGCGCTCCTGTGGGTCGGTTATGGGCGGACACCCAGCGCGAGAAGAGGGCCACACGGCGTGCCGTGTCACCCGGGTTCTCTCTCATCCGGACTATGACCGTCGGCTCCGGAGTCGCACCGGATCTGCTTGTCCCCGTCGCCACCGGGGTGACGCCGGGCGCTCGCGGGCTCGGTTCGCATGTCGCTGCAGGCGTTGGCCGTCACAGCGGATGTGAGCCTCACCGCCGGTGGGGAATTTCACCCCGCCCTGAGAACATCCACCATCGAAATTAGCACAGTCAAACCTGTGTCGGATCGACCCTCCCGGCAACCGGGACAAGCGTCACCAGCAGGTCTTCGCCCAGCTCCACGACGCTTTCGCGACGGAATCGGTGAATTTCGGTCAACGTGCGCACAGTGGGGTCGACCACGGCTGCGGTGCCGCCGCCGAGCAGCGCCGGCGCGAGGTAGGCCTGCACCCGATCGACCAGCCCGGCGGCCGCGAACGCGCCGAGCAATCGCGGACCACCCTCGACCTGAACATTGCTGCGATCGCCGATCTCGTCCAGCACCGCCGACAGATCGCGGGTCCGCAGGATCAGCGTCGGCGCGCAGTCGTCGAGAACCCGTGCCGTCTCCGGGATGTCGCGCTCGCCGACCACCACCCGCAGGGGTTGCCGCGGGTGCAGCGAGCCGTCCGGATGGCGCGCGGTGAGGGCCGGATCGTCGGCCAACACGGTGCCGGTGCCGACGACGATCGCGTCGAGGCGCGCGCGTTCGGCGTGCACGTACTCGCGGGCCTGCGGTCCGGTGATCCACTGGCTGGTGCCGTCCGGCGCCGCGCTGCGACCATCGAGGGTCGCAGCGAACTTCGCCGTCACGAACGGACGGCCCGTGCGTTGCCGGTGCAGCCAGGCCCGTAGCGGTCCGGCGGCCACCTCGTCGGCCAGCAGGCCGGCCGTCACCTCGACCCCGGCCGCGCGCAGGGTCGCGGCACCCCCGGCCGCGGACGGGTTGGGGTCCGCCATCGCGTAGTGCACGGCGGCGATGCCCGCGGCGATCAGCGCCTGTGCGCAGGGACCAGTGCGGCCGGTGTGATTGCACGGTTCGAGCGTGACGTAGGCCGTGCCGCCGGCCGCGTGATCGCCGGCCGCGGCCAGGGCGACGACCTCGGCATGCGGACCGCCCGCCTCCTGGGTGTGTCCGACGCCGACGACGGCGCCCGACCTGTCCACGATGACCGCGCCGACCGGCGGGTTCGGGGTGCTGAGCGGTTGAGCGCCCGCCGATTCGGCGAGCGCCCGTCGCATAAGCTCCGCCGGCGTCATGGTGTCAGTGCCGATGTGCGGCCGACAATGCCTGCTGCCGAAGCGATTCCACCGCGGCACCCGGCGACTCGGCGCCGTACACGGCCGATCCCGCGACGAAGCAGTCGACCCCGGCCTCCGCGGCCTCCTCGATCGTCGCAGCGTTGATGCCACCGTCGATCTCGATCAGGATCTGCAGCTCCCCGCTGTCGACGAGCGTGCGCATCCGCCGCACCTTGTCGAGCACCTCGGGGATGAAGGACTGGCCACCGAATCCAGGCTCGACGCTCATCACCAGCAGCGTGTCGAAGCTCTTGAGGATCTCCAGATACGGCTCGAGCGGCGTGTTCGGCTTGATCGACAGGCCTGCCTTCGCGCCGGCGGCGCGGATATCGCGCGCGACGGACAGTGGGTCGTCAGTGGCCTCGGCGTGGAAGGTCACGTTGTAGGCGCCGGCCTCCGCATACGGCGGCGCCCAGCGACCCGGATCCTCGATCATCAGATGGCAGTCGATCGGAATATCGGTGCGGCGCAACAGACTTTCGACGACCGGCAGCCCCAGCGTGAGGTTCGGCACGAAATGCGCGTCCATCACGTCGACATGCAGCCAGTCACTGTTCGACACGGCGGCCGCCTCGGCGGCCAGGTTGGCGAAGTCGGCGGACAGGATCGACGGCGCGATCATCGGATGGAACGAACCGGAATCGGCAGACCCGGAGTCTCTTGACACAGTCACGGTCGAATCCTAGCCGTCGAAGGCCGATTCTCCGGCCCGCACCAGCTCCGCTCGCACGTGCTGCCAGGTGCGATCGACCGTTTCCGGCGGCGCCGTGAATCCCAGCACCGCCACTCCCCGCATCGCCGCGAGCGCGGTGGTCACGACCCGGCTGAACGCCGGCTTCCGCACCAGGTCCGGTAGGTACTGCGCGGCCAGGGTGCGCAGCTGCTCGGTCAGTTCATGGTCGAAGCGATGCAGATGGGCGCCCAGTTCGCGGTCGGTGCGGGCCGCGACGTGCAGCTCCAGGGAGGCGGTGAACAGCGGCCCGCGATGCACCTGCCACATCCGGTCGAGCAGCTCGGGATAGTCGATCCTCGTCTTCCCCAGCGTGCGTTGCACTTCCGCGCGCATCTGCTGCGAGAGCCGGTCGAGCGCCTGGACCAGCAGATCGGGTTTGGAGGTGAAGTAGTGCGCGTGGGCGCCGCGGGTGACACCCGCCTTGCGGACGATCGCCTCTGTGGTCAGGCCCGCGTAACCGCGTTTGACCAGCACGTAGATGGTCGCATCGAGGATCGCCGTCCGGGTGGCTTCGCGCCGCTCGGCCTGTGTCCGTCGAACCTGTGCCATGCCGTTCTCCCGACCCGTCAGTTCTTCCGGAGCAGGGCCAGGAACATCGCGTCGGTGCCGTGCAGATGCGGCCACAGCTGCACCCACGGGCCGTCGCCGAGATCCGTCCCGTTCGGGATCAGCTCGCGCGCGTCGATCGGCGTCACGGCACCGGAGTCAACCGCCGCACGCACCACGCCGACGGTCTCGTCCGGATGCGGCGAACATGTCGAGTAGCCGACGATGCCGCCAGGGCGCGTGAGTTCGATTGCCGCGGTGAGGAGTTCGCCCTGCAGCGCGATCAGCCCCGGCAGCTCGGCCGGTCCACGCCGCCAACGCGCCTCCGGCCGGCGACGCAGCGAGCCCAGGCCCGAGCAGGGCGCATCGACCAGCACCCGGTCGTAGCCCGGCGTCAGACCGCTGCTGCGACCGTCGGCGACATGCACGGTGACCGGCAGCTCCGCGGTCACCTGCTCGATCAGCTTCGCGCGGTGCTCCGCCGGCTCGACCGCGTCGACCGTCGCACCGTCGATCGCCGCCAGCGACCCGAGCAACGCGGCCTTGCCGCCAGGCCCGGCGCAGAGATCGAGCCAGCGCTCCGATCGGTCGCCGGTCCCCTCCAGCGGCGCCATCGCGACGGCCCGGGCGACCAGCTGACTGCCCTCGTCCTGCACGCCGGCCAGCCCCTCTCGGACCGGCTCGAGCGCTCCCGGGTCGCCGCCGTCGAGGTAGACGCAGTACGGCGACATCCGTCCGGTGTCGCCGCCGGTGATGGCGGCGAGCTCATCCGCGGTGATCTGCCCCGGCCGCGCCACCAGATGGGTAATCGGGCGCGCGTCATCGGCCGCCAGCGCGGCCTGCAGCTGCCCCATCGACCCGCCGAGCGCGCGATCGAACACCTCGGCGATCCAGCGCGGGTGGGCGTACCGGAAAGCCAGGTTGCCGAGCAGGTCGTCGGCCATCGACGGGGCCAGGGCGTCCACCCAGAGCTCCTCGTCCTTCTGGGAGATCTTGCGCAGCACCGCATTCGCGAATCCGACCGCGCCGTGACCCGCTCGCCGGCGCACCAGGTCGACCGAGGTCGACACGGCGGCGTGGGCTCCCACGCGGGTGCGCAGCAGCTGATAGCTGCCCAACCGCAGCGCGTCGAGCACCGGTCCGTCGATCTGGCTCACCGGCCGACCGGACGCCGACTCGATGATCTGGTCGAGTACACCCTGCGCGCGACAGGTGCCGTAGGTGAGTTCCGTGGCGAACGCGGCGTCCCGGGTGTCCAGCCGGCGTTCGCGAATCAACCTGGGCAGCAGGAGGTTCGCGTAGGCGTCCGACTCGCGCACCGCGGCCAGGACATCGGCAGCGAGCATGCGCACCGGATCCAGCCGGGTCGTCACATTGCGCTGCTTGTCCCCATCACGCTGATCGCGACCGTCGCGGCTCATCGCAGCACCTCGCCATCGACGCGGGCACCGCGGGCCCAGTCGGCCGCCGCCATGGCCTTTTTGCCGGGCGCCTGCACGGTGCTCAGCCGCACGACATCGGTTGCGGTGCCGACGAATACCGCCTTCTTGGTGACGACGACCGCGCCGGCCGGAACCGGACCGTCATGTCCCGGAACGCCGTCCGGCATCGGGGTGACGGGGCCGAGCTTCAATCGGTCATCGCCGAGCGTCGTCCAGGCGCCGGGCGCGGGTGTCATCGCGCGCACCTTGCGGTCGATGATGAATGCCGGCCGCGCCCAATCGATCTGCGCATGCGCCACATCCACCTTCGGCGCGGTGCTGACACCGTCGGCCGACTGCGGGACCGCCTGCAGCTCGCCGGCGGCGAGTCCGTCCATCGTCTTCTCCAGTAGCATCGAGCCGGCATCGGCGAGGCGCTCCAGCAGGTCGCCGCTGGTGTCTTGCGGCCGGATCGGCTCGGTGACCACGCCGAAGACCGGGCCGGTGTCGAGCCCCTTCTCGATGCGGAAGGTGGCGGCACCGGTCATCTCGTCCCCGGCCTCGATGGCGGCCTGCACCGGGGCCGCGCCGCGCCAGGCCGGCAGCAGCGAGAAATGCAGGTTCACCCAGCCGTGTTCGGGCAGGTCCAGCAGGTCGGCGGGCACCAGCCCGCCATAGGCGACGACCGGGCAGCAGTCGGGAGCCCATTCGCGCAGCTGGGCGACGGCATCCGGCTCCGCCAGCTTGGCGGGCGTGATGACAGGGATGCCCGCCGCGTCGGCGAGTTCGCCGACCGGCGAGCGGTGCACCTTCCGGCCGCGGCCACTGGCGGCGTCGGGGCGGGTGATGACCCCCACCACCTCGTGATGTTCGGAGTCGATGAGCCGCTGCAGGGCGGGTACCGCCGGCTCCGGTGTTCCGGCGAAGACGAGCCGCACTAGTTCTCCTGATTCGCCCCAGGCGCAGCCTGGTTCTCATTGACGTAGTCGACCGGATACTGGCCGGGGTTGTCCGTGGTTACGAGGGACTCTGTGTACCAAGCGGTTCCGCGCACCGCACGCATCGCCGCCTTGCGGGTGTCGGGGTCGAGCCGCTGCAGGAACAGCACCCCGTCGAGATGATCGGTCTCGTGCTGGATGCAGCGCGCCATGATGTCGTCCGCAGTGATCTCGATGGGCTGGCCGTGCCGATCGAAGCCGCGCACCGTCACCGTGTCATAGCGGGTGGTGTCGGCCCGGACTCCCGGAATCGACAGGCAGCCTTCGGGTCCGGTCTGCCGAGCATCGCCGACGGGTTCCCAGACCGGGTTGACGATATGGCCGTAGTGACCGCCGCAGTCGAACGCGAAAACCCGCGCCAGTGAGCCGATCTGGTTGGCGGCGATCCCGGCCCCGCCGTGCGCCTTCATGGTCTCCAGCAGGTCGTCGACGAGCGCGCCGAGCTTGTCGTCGAACTCGGTGACTTCTTCGGTCCGCGTACGCAGCACGGCCTCGGGATACAACACGATGGATTGGACTGTCATGACACCTCTTTCGCCTGATCAGCCTATCTGTTGCGGATCGATCTGGACACGGATGGTCCCGGTGGCGCGGCTGGTGGCGCGCAGCACCTGCGCGGTCCGCAGCGCGGCGGCGAGCTCTCGGCCGCGACCGCGGTTGATCCGCAACAGGATCCGCTGCACGTCCGCGTCCGGCGCGGCGGCGTCGATACCGGCCGGCGGGCGGGCACCCACGGGCAGTGGCACGGGTCCCAGGACGTCCATGCCCTCGGGCCGCTCGATCATCGACACGAAGTCCGTGATGTCGCCGACGGCCCCGTCGACGGACGCCATGGTCACCGCGGGCGGCAGGCCCACCTCCGCGCGGCTCGCCAGCTCGTGACCGGCGAATCCGACCGGATCGAAGCGGATCACCGCCTGCACGACCGGCAGCCCGGCGTCCGCGAGCAGCACGGTGGTGCCATCGCCGCGGACCTGACCGACTATGCCGAGCCAGCGCCGCAGCGCCTCCTCGGCGGCCCGCAGATCGGCGCGCCCCAGCATCGCCCAGGTATCCAGCAGCAGTGCGGCGCCGTAGCCGGCTTCGGCGACCGGCTCGGCCCCGGGCGTCGCGACGACCAGTCGCGGACCGTCGGGCACGTCGTCGACGATGGTCGATCCGCCGGATGTCACGACCGCGACCCCCGGGAACGCGCGGCCCAGTTCCTCGGCCGTCCGCTTGGCGCCGACGACGATCGCCCGCGCCCGGGTGCCGCCGCAATCCGCGCAGCGGAACGGATTCTGTCCATGGCCGCACCACCGGCACTGCATCTCGGCAGGTGCGGAGCCACGATGCGCCTCCGGCGCCACCAACTGCAGCGGGCCGTGGCAACGACGGCATCGGGCCGGCTGTCCGCAGGACGCGCAGGCCAATGCCGGGACGTAGCCGCGGCGCGGAACGCTGACGAGCACCGGCCGGTCGGCGTCCAGCGCCCGGCGCGCGGTGTCGAAGGCGATGGTCGGAATGCGGGCGGCGCGGGCCAGCCGGTCGCGCGCGATCCGCTCGTCGGCGTCGCTCAGCGCGATCACCCGGCCCATCCGCTCGCGCACCGTGTTCCTGGGAGCGACCAGATCGTGCGCCCAGCCGGAGTCGACCAGCGCCTGGGTCTCGGCGGTGCGCGAATAACCCCCGATGACCAGGGCGGCCGACGCGTCGTGGGCCCGCAGCACCGCCACCTCCCGGGTGTGCGGGTACGGCGCGCGCGGTTCGCAGAGGCTCTCGTCGCCGTCGTCCCACACCACGATCAGTCCGAGATCGCGCGCGGGCGCGAAGATCGCGCTGCGGGTGCCGATCGTCACGGTGGCCGCGCCGCGCAGCACCTGCAGCCACCGGCGGTACCGGGCCGACGGCCCGAGCCCGGCGGCCAGCGCGACGACATGATCACCGAGCAGCTCGGTGCACGCGGCCTCCAGCCGATTCAGATCCCGCTGATCCGGCACGACGATGATCGCCGACTTTCCGGAAGTCACCGTGTGACAGGCGAGTTCGGCGAGACGGCGCGGCCAGTCCTCCCCCGGCAGCGCCTGCCAGGCGGCCCGCGGCCCGGCGCCGGAGTCCATTGCGGTGACGAACTGCTGGGCGTGGGTGTATTCGGCCCAGTTCGCCAGGTCGGGCGCTGATCCGATCGGCGCCGCGGGCTCCTTCGGCGCGGCCTGCTCGGTGCGGGCATGACGCGGCGGAATCGCCAGCCGCAGCACGTCGGTCAGCGTGCCCGCATAGCGGTCGGCGACCAACCGCGACAATCGCAGCAGCTCCGGCGTCAGCACCTGTTCCGGCGACACCACACGCTCGAGCCAGCCGAGCTTGCCGGGGTGATCGGTGGTCTCGCGACGCTCGATCAGGTAGCCGTCGACCAGCCGGCCCGCGAAGCGGACACGCACGCGGACGCCCGGCTGTGCCGCCTCGTCCTGTGTGGCGTCGACCTGGTAGTCGAACTCGCGATCGAGATGGGCCAGCCCGAGCAGCGGCAGGACCCGGGCGATCGGCCGGGTTGGGGCCGCCACGGGGGCGGCCTTCGGCGCGCGGTTGCGCGCGACCTTGGCCGCCTTGTCGCGGGCGACCTGGTCCGTCACAAGCCGGCGGCCGCCTTCAGGTCGGCGGCGCGGTCGGTGTTCTCCCACGGCAGATCGATGTCGGTACGACCGAAGTGGCCGTACGCGGCGGTCGGCGCGTAGATCGGCCGCAGCAGGTCGAGGTCGCGGATGATCGCGCCCGGACGCAGGTCGAAGACCTCGGAGATCGCCTTCTGAATGTGGTTCGGGTCGACCTTCTCGGTGCCGAACGTCTCGACGAACAGGCCGACCGGCGCGGCCTTGCCGATGGCATAGGCGACCTGCACCTCGATCCGGTTGGCCAGGCCCGCGGCGACCGCGTTCTTGGCGACCCAGCGCATCGCGTACGCCGCGCTGCGGTCGACCTTCGACGGGTCCTTGCCGGAGAACGCGCCGCCGCCGTGGCGGGCCATGCCGCCGTAGGTGTCGACGATGATCTTGCGGCCGGTCAGACCGGCGTCGCCCATCGGACCGCCGAGCACGAACTTGCCGGTCGGGTTGACCAGCAGACGCACGTCGGAGGTGTCCAGGGTCGGCAGGTCGATATCGGCGAAGACCGAGCCGAGCACCTTGTCGCGGATGTCCGGGGTGAGCAGGCCGTCGATATCGATGTCGGCGGCGTGCTGGGTGGAGACGACCACGGTGTCGAGGCGGACCGGCTTGTCGCCGTCGTATTCGATGGTGACCTGCGTCTTGCCGTCCGGACGCAGGTACGGCAGCACGCCGGACTTGCGGACCTCGGTCAGCCGCCGCGACAGGCGATGGGCCAGCGCGATCGGGACCGGCATCAGTTCCGGGCTCTCGTCGGAGGCGTAGCCGAACATCAGCCCCTGGTCGCCGGCGCCCTGCTTGGCGATCTCGTCCTCGGTGATGCCCTCGACCCGCGACTCGTAGGCGTTGTCGACACCCTGCGCGATCTCCGGCGACTGGGCGCCGATCGCGACATTGACACCACAGGAATTGCCGTCGAAGCCCTTGGCCGACGAGTCGTAGCCGATCTCGAGGACCTTGTCGCGGACGATCTTGGGGATGTCGGCGTAGGCGGAGGTGTTCACCTCACCGGCCACGTGCACCTGGCCGGTGGTGACCAGGGTCTCCACGGCCACGCGCGCCCGCGGATCGGCCGTCAGCAACGCGTCGAGGATCGAATCGCTGATGGCATCACAGATCTTGTCCGGATGACCCTCGGTGACCGATTCGCTGGTGAATAGCCGACTACCGGTGCTCACAAATATCCCTCTCGCGTCGAAACTCGGGCAACACCACGACAGTAGTCGCAGCGTGTCGTTGCCGCCCCTTTGGACTCCCCTTGAGTTGGACTCCGGCCGGATGCAGGGACCAGACTGCTGGAATGCCCCTTGAGGTCGCGTCGCTGCATCGCTACCCGGTGAAGTCGACGCGCGGGCACGATCTGCGGCATGCCGAGCTGGATCCCTGGGGGCTGCGCGGGGATCGCCGATGGATGCTGATCGGCGCGGACGGCGAATGCGCCACCGCCCGCGTGTACCCGTCGCTGCTGTCGGTGACGGCCGAGTTCGACCCCGCGACCGCGACGCTCACCCTGAATCGCCCGGGCATCGACACGCTGGTCGTGGCGGTCCCCGACGGCCCGCCGGAGGCGGTGACGGTGCACCGCAAGCCGGCCACCGGTGTGGATGCCGGCACCGCGGCGCACGCCTGGTTCAGCGCGCTCACCGGCGACCCGGTGCGGCTCATGTACCAGCGCCGACCGCAGGACCGGCCGACGAATCCGGATTGGTCACTGCCCGGCGATCGGGTCTCGTTCGCCGATGCCTATCCCCTGCTGGTCTGCACGACCGCATCCCTCGATGCGCTCAACGATCTGATCGCCGAGGGCCGCTTCGCCGACGAGGCTCCCCTGGACATGCGCCGATTCCGACCCAACGCGGTGATCGCCGGCACCGGCATGCACCCGTGGATCGAGGACGGTTGGCGGCGAATCCGGCTGGGCGAGGTCACCTTTCGGGTGACCAAGGGGTCGGCGCGGTGCATCCTGACGACCACGGATCCGGACAGCTGCGAACGCGGCCGCGAGCCGCTGGCGACACTGGCCAAGCACCGGCGTTTCGACGGTCAGTCCTGGTTCGGGGTCAATGTCATTCCCGAGGTCTCCGTAGACGATGACGCCGCTCTCACCGTCGGCGACGGCGTCGAAATTCTGGACGCCGTCGACCATCGTGGCGGTCCGCCGCGGTGACAGGGCGTCCGGAAAAGTCGTTCTAGCGCTTGAGGATTCCGCTGACCGAGTCGAGGATGCGGGTTGCCATCAGTGTTTTGGAACCCAGCGGCAGCGCCGTCTCCTGGCCGCCGTCGGCGAGGATCCACCCGGTGTTGTCGTCCATCCCGAACGCCTTGCCGTCGCCGACGGCGTTGACGACGAGCAGGTCGCACCCCTTGCGCGCCAGCTTCTCCCGGCCGTGATCGAGCACTCCACCGTGCTCGTCGCCGGTCTCCGCCGCGAAGCCCACGATCACTGTCTCGGCCGTGATGTCACCGGCCGCCCGTGCGGTCACCGCGGCGCGCAGGATATCGGGGTTGGTGTCCAGTTCGATCGGCGCCGGACGGTCGCCGTTCTTCTTGATCTTCGAATCGGCCACCGACAGCGGCTTGAAGTCGGCGACCGCCGCCGCCATGATCAGCACATCGGTTTCGGTTGCGCGGGTGGCGATTTCAGCGGCCAACTGGTCGGCCGTGGTGATCCGGATGACGTCGACACCCGCCGGATCGGCGAGGTCGGCGGTGGTACCGGCGACCAGTGTCACGCGCGCGCCGCGCTGGGCAGCCGCCCGCGCCAGCGCGTAGCCCTGCTTGCCGGAGCTGCGGTTGCCGAGGAAGCGGACCGGATCGAGCGGCTCGCGGGTTCCGCCGGCGCTGACCAGTACCCGCACACCTTCGAGGTCGCGGGGCAGCGCGTCGGGACGTTCGAGCATCAGCTCGCCGAGCAGCGCGATCTCCTGCGGATCCGGCAGCCGTCCCGCACCGGTGTCGGCGCCGGTCAGCCGTCCCGAGGCGGGCGTCAGGACCGTCGCGCCGTGATCACGCAGTGTCTGCACATTGGCCACCGTCGCGGGGTGCTCCCACATCTCGGTGTGCATCGCGGGCGCGAACACCACCGGACAGCGGGCCGTCAGCAGGGTTGCGGTCAACAGGTCGTCGGCGCGGCCGGCTGCGGCCCGGGCCATCAGATCCGCCGTAGCCGGTGCGACGAGCACCAGGTCGGCCTCCTGGCCGAGCCGCACGTGCGGGACCTGCGGAACGTCGGCGAAGACACCAGTCTGCACCGGGTTGCCGGACAGCGCTTCGAACGTGGCTCTGCCGACGAATTCGAGCGCGGATTCGGTCGGGATGACCCGAACGTGATGGCCGGACTCGGTGAAGTGCCGGATGATCGAGCAGGCCTTATAGGCGGCGATGCCGCCGCCGACCCCGATGACGATGTTCGACATGGTGTCCTCGCCCCCGTCTCGCCCTTCAGCGTGCACGAACAGGCCGGTGACTACTCGCCTTCGGTGTGCTCGAGCAGGTCGGTGTGGATCTCGCGCATCGCAATCGACAGCGGCTTCTCCTGAAGACCCGGCTCGACCAGCGGGCCGACGTACTCGAGAATGCCGTCGCCGAGCTGGTTGTAGTAGTCGTTGATCTGGCGCGCGCGCTTGGCGGCGTAGATGACCAGCGCGTACTTCGAGGAGGCGCGTTCGAGCAGCTCATCGATCGGCGGGTTGGTGATGCCCAGCGGCGTGTCGTACGCGTCGAACTGCTCGTCCGCGGCGGTCACGGCGTCGATCGGGGTGGGGGTGCTCAACGAAGATCTCCTACGGCTGTTGCTCTGGTGAGGACTCGGCTCGGAACTTTTCTGCGGTTCAGTCTGGTCCGACCAGCAAGGATACCAACTCCTTGGCCACTCGGTCGACTTCGTCGTTCACGATGACGTGGTCGTAGTCGTTCGCGCGGCTCAATTCCTCGCGCGCGGTCTGCAGTCGGCGCTCGATGACCTCGGGCGTCTCGGTGCCCCGCCCGGTCAGTCGCTCAACCAGGACATCCCAGCTCGGCGGCGCCAGGAAGACGGTGATCGCCTCCGGAATCCGCGCCCGCACGTTGTCGGCACCGGCCAGATCGACCTCGACCAGGATCGGCTTGCCCGCCGCCATCGCATCCAGGACCGGCTGCGCCGGCGTGCCGGATCGCTGCAGGCCACCGTGGATTTCGGCCCATTCCAGCAGTTCGCCGGCGTCGATCATGCGATCGAATTCGGCACGGCTGACGAAGCGATAGTCGACACCGTCCCGCTCGCCCGCCCGCGGCTCCCGCGTGGTCGCCGAGACGCTGAACACAAGTTCCGGCAGTAGTTCCTTCAGCCGGCGGACCACACTTGATTTTCCAACGGCCGAGGGGCCGACCAGTACAACCAGCCGACCCCTCGAACCGTTAGTTCGTGCGCTCAGAACCTCAGCCCAGATCGAACTTGGCGAGCAGCGCCTTGCGCTGACGGTCGCCCAGTCCACGCAGCCGACGGGTCGGCGCGATCTCCAGCTCGGTCATGATCTCCTGCGCCTTGACCTTGCCCACCTTGGGCAGGGCCTCGAGCAGCGCCGACACCTTCATCTTGCCGAGGATCTCATCGGTCTCAGCGTCCTTGAGCACCTGCTTGAGATCGGTGCCGCCGCGCTTCAGGCGCTCCTTCAGCTCCGCGCGTGCGCGACGGGCAGCTGCGGCCTTCTCCAACGCAGCTGCGCGCTGCTCCGGGGTCAACTGTGGAAGGGCCACGGTTCCTCCATATCGTGTGGTTCGTCGTGGCGGTCGCCGCGTTCGCGATGACCACCAGCGCCTTTTGAGGCAGCGAAAGCGACCGTACTCACCTCACCTGCGATTTGCGACCCCTACCCCGGCGTTTTCCCATGAAATCGCGTGCGGTATCGCGTCCGGCGGCCTCACATCGGCGAGCGTCTCGCTATGACGTCCAAAATTTTCCGAATCCGCGAATCTATTTGGACAGCAACATGTTTCGCCCACCAAGTGACACAGCACACATTTTCGGGCGGTCACCAGCGGTTGTGATGGGTGTTACTGGTGTTCTCACCGGCGAAAACCCAATTTTCCTGCAGGTTTGCGCGTGTCGCAGACCGTTTTGTCGGTTTCTTCCGATCAACCGGGCATGTCCGCGGTCAGGAAATCGACCACGCGACGCTGCGCCGCGGCGGCATCCGGATGCGCGAACAGGGCGAAATGGCTGCCACCGGCGATGTTCAGCAGCTCCGCGCCGGGTATCTCCTCGACCGCGTGCTCGCTGTGATCGGGCGTCACGTCGGTATCCGCGGTTCCCTGCACGACTAGCGTCGGCGTCGTGACCTGCGCCAATTCCAGCGAACCGAACGCCTCGAACTGGGCCAGATCGTTGTCGTAACCACGGCGGCGCGTTCGGTCCCTGAAAGCGGTGGGCGTCATATCCAGGACGAAGCTCCGGGCCGCGGGGTCGGACATCACAGCGGCGACGGCGGCCTTGAGCTCGTCGCCGCGCAGGCTGCTCTCGCTGCTCAACGCCCCGGCCACGATGTCCCCCGGCCGATACTTGACCAGTGTCCGGACCATCCGGCGGCCCGCGCCTGTATCGAACATCAGCCGATCGGCCAGGCCCGGCCGGGGTTCGACGAACGGTTTGCTGAGGGCGGCGAAGGCCACCAGCGCCCGGATGCGCTCCGGATGGCGCACGGCCAGCCGATATCCCATCGGACCGCTGCCCGACCAGGTGAACACGCCCGCCCGATCGATGCCGAGGGTGTCCAGCAGCGCGATGACCAGGTCGGCCTGCTCATCCGGCGTGCGGCCGGAGTCGAGCGGCGTACCGAGGTAGCCAGGACGCGACAGGACGATCGACGTGACACGGTCGGCCGGGAGGATTCTCGCCATCAACGCCGCGGCGTCGATCCCGCCCGGACTCCCGTGCAGCACGACGACCGGCACCCCCGTTCCGGACTGGTCGTATTCCACCGGACCGCGAGCCGTATCGATAACCGTCATGTCATGCCTCCTCAGTGCCCCGTTTCGTTCACCGGCAACATCGGCACCAGCGCAATCGCCACCGTGCCACCGTTCGGCGCCGGACCGATCGACAGCGCGCCGCCCTGCGCCTCCAGCCGGACCCGCCGGGAGATCAGCCCGAGGTGTCCATCTCGCAGTCGGGCCGCCTGTCGTTCGGGGTCGGCGGCGGCCTCCGATATCCCGACACCATCGTCGACGATCACCAATCGGGCCTGTCCGTCGCCGCATTCGGCGGTGACCTCCACCCGACCCGCGCGCGCATGTTTCACGACGTTCTGCAACAGCTCGCGCGCGGTGGCGAACAGCAGCTGATCGACGGCGGTGGTGCCCGCCGGCCAGCCGGCGGTATCGACCAGCACTTGAACCCCGTTCGCCGACAGCGGCTTCACCGCGTCGTCGAGCGCCGCGGCCAACCCATGCTGTTCCAGCGCTGCCGGATGCAGCCCGGTCAACGTGGTGCGCAGCAGTGCGGTCGTCTGTCGGAGCGCGTCGTCGACGCGGCCCAGCGTGCCGACCGTCGTCGCGCCGTTCATGCCGATGCGGCCGGACTCCGGATGCAGATCGCCCAGTTCCTGACGCGCCGCCAGGACGTACTGCAGCGCGCCGTCATGCAACGACTCGGCGAGCAGGCCCCGCTCGCGGGCCTCGATCTGAAGCACCTCGTCCAGCAGCAGCGACCGATCACGCGCCAGCGCAGCGATCGTGTCGACACGGGACCGCTGAATCCGTGACAACCAGACACTGCCCAGGCACAACGCGGCGATCACGCCGGTCCGCAGCAGGATCGACGACCAGGGCTCACGCCCGTTGGCCACTCGCCCGGCCACCGATGCGAGGAAGTAGACGACCACGGTCGGCACGGCCACCACCGCCGACACCGCAGGACTGAGCTGCGTCGCCGCGATCACCGGGATCAGTGCGAACCCGGCGATCAGAATGTCCGACGTCCAGCTCTCGACATTCGATCGGCTCGCCAGGACCGCCAGCACCGTCAACGCCAGCATGTCGACGAACGGCGAGATCACCGCGAGCCGGCCGACCAGCCGGGGTCGGCGCAACAACACGGTATGCAGGAGCACACACCACGCGGCGTAGAGCACCGCCACCGCGACCGTCGCGGCCTCATTGTTGACCGGCGGATCGAATGCCACGACACCGATCACGAACAACGCCAGCAGCATTCGCAGCATCGCCTGCACCTGCAGCCCGCGCGATGCATGCTCGGCCATCACGTTCCGGATGGCCGATGCTTCGACACCTGCCGCGCCCGGCGTCACGTCGCCCATGTCGGCTACTCGATGAGCCGGCGCCGCATGCCTTCGGCAACCGCGGCGGCACGATCGGAGACACCCAGCTTCTGATACAGGTTCTGCGCGTGCGTCTTCACCGTCGACGCACCGATGAACAGCTCACTCGCGATCTGCGGAATCGACTGCCCACGCGAGAACCCCTTGAGCACCTGGCTCTCTCGCTCGGTGAGCATCGGCCCCGACGTCGCCGCATTGGCCTGGATCTCGCCCACGAGTGCGGCCGCCAACTCGGGTGGCACGACGGTCTTGCCGCCCGCGATCTGCATCACCGCCGCGACGAGGTCGTCGCGGCTCGACTCCTTGGAGAGATAGCCGCCCGCGCCGGCCTGCAGCGCCTGATACACCACCGGCGAGTCGGTAATCGCAGACAGCAGGAGCACTTTGGTGCGCAGACCATTACGCACCAGCGCCTGCGTGAGCTCGATCCCGTCCATCTGCGGCATCTGGTAGTCGACCACGGCGACATCCGGATCGGCGCCGGCGATCACCTCCAGCGCCGCCCGTCCGTCGGCCGCCTCGCCCACCACCGAGATTCGGCCACTGGCCACCAGGCCGCGGGTCACGCCGTCCCGGAAGAACGGGTGATCGTCCACCACCACAACCGATACCAGCTGGTTCATCGCCGCCCCCTTGCGTTGGATATTAGGCCCTCATCACGGCTGTCCTCCCCCGATTGGTGGATGCCGAATTCACCCGCTCGATCACCCGATCACCCGAGTTCTTTCCGCTCTCATCGGCGGCAAAGTCATTGGTGTCACCAGGACAAACACCAAACACACCGCAACATCAACCACACCAGGAGAAACCGATGAACACCACCACGACGGCCACCATCGACAACGGCACCACCGAGAACGGCACCACCGAAAACACCGCGGCCGAGAGCAGCACGAGCACCCGGACCCACCGGATGTTGGCGGCGCTCGGATCCATCGCCGCACTCGCGGGGGCCGGCGGCGCCTGGGCCGGCATTGCCGGCGGCGCCCCGGCGTCGCCGTCGGTGACGATGCGGATCACCAACCATTCGGCGGTTACCGCGGTCTTGGTCAGCGCCGACCCGAACGGCGGCTGGTGGGTGCAGGCGCCGCAGCCGATCCTGCGGCCGGGTCAGACGCAGACCGTCATCGCCGCGACGCACGCGCGCGAACAGTTCGTGCAGATCGACTACATCGCGAAGAACACGCGGCAGTCGCAGATCACCTACGCCCTGCACAGCTCGGACCGCGGAACCGATCAGGGGTCCACCGGAGTCTCCAACCAGGACTTCATCATTCGGACCGCCATCCAGCGGCAGTACCCCGACGCGGCCGCCCAGTTCGATCTGGCATAGCCGAGAAGACCACCTCCCCATGAACAAGACCATCAGCCAGACAAGGAATTTCATGAAGATCGAACGGATCACCACCATGCTCAGCGCACTTCACCCCGGTGCCGGAACCCGCGCCCCCGGGCCCGGTCGCCATCGTCGGCGGATTCCCAGCCGCAGCAGCGAAATATTGGATCAGCCATGTGTGACACCCCGGGGCCGCAGCTGTCGTAAGCTAGGTCTCACGGCGATGGATCCCGCCAAGGCCGGTCACGGCCGAACCGCACTCCTGCTGATGGTTCCTACCGGTGAGTCCGGGCATGCCCGGACATCGCTAGCGGGAGTGCCGTGGATGGACCCTACTCACTCAACGCCGGCCTGTCGGAACGGCGACAGGCCGGAATCCCGCGCAGCCTCGCGACGAATCACGTGTTCTCGCAGCTCTCTCCCTGTCGACCTCCGTACTCGCGGTGGCCGAACCACGTCCGGTCCAGATGTCGGTTCGGCCATCACGGAGCTCCCGACCCGCGCTCGCACACGAAAGGCCAGCCATGTGGTTGACCCAACATCACACCGCACCGTCCGGCGCATTCCTCCGCACGCCCGACCGGGTCGCCATCGCCGGAGATTGGCACGCCAATACCCAGTACGGCCGCATGGCCGTCCACCACGCCCGAAAACGGAACGCCGATGTCCTGATCCATCTGGGAGACTTCGGCTTCAACTTCACCGACAAGTTCCTCGACGGCCTCCAGGAAGCGCTCAACGACGACGAATTGATTCTCGGTTTTGTTGAGGGCAACCACGAGAACTACGACTGGCTGCTGGAGCAACCGGTCGCCGACGATGGCCTCCGCCATCTTCGAGAGCGAATCGTCCACCTGCCCCGGGGATTTCGCTGGCGGTGGGGTGGCACCGCATGTCTCGCCGTCGGCGGCGCCTACTCCCTGGATCGGGCGCTGCGCATACCCGGGACGACCTGGTGGCCCCAGGAGATCCTGCGCGACGAGGAGGTCGATGCCATCGCCGCAGCGGGTGTCACGGATGCGATGTTCTGCCACGATTGCCCTGCAGGCGTGACGATCCCGGAACTCGCCCGCGATCGATTCGGATTTCCGGACGAGGACGTGCAGGGCGCGGATCGCTGCCGGGCGACGCTCCGTCGACTGGTCGACCAGGTCCAGCCGAACCGCTTGTGGCACGGTCACTACCACCGCCGCTATCAGTTCGTGCTGGACGCCGACGGCTATCGCACCGTGATCGACGGACTCGGCCGTGACAAGCAGCCGATCGACAACAACATGGTGGTCATCCCGATGGCCGCGCTCGGTACCCATCGCGCGACCCGCATCGCGGTCTGAGGCGACAGCATGTCCGCGAGTCGCCTTGCCGCAGTACAGGTTAGACATGCCCGGGTGATGTGCACCGGGAACCGGTCCGACGTCGATGACGTCGGGACATGGTCACCGACCCCTCCTGATCCCGAATCGGATGGTGCTGCATGCCCATAAGACGCCTCGCGATGGACGTCGACAAGACCGTCGATCGACCGGGCATGGTCGCGCTCGCGCTCGCCATCGAGGCCGTCTCGGGGGTCTCCGGCGTGAACGTGACCGTCACGGAGATCGACATCGAAACCGTGGGAATGGTGGTCACGGTGGAGGGCGACGACATCGACACGGACGCTCTGTTCGATGCGATCGACCGCACTGGCGCCGTGCTGCACAGCATCGACGAAGTCGTGGCCGGGGACCGCCCGGTGGAGCACATGCCGCGGCGGCGGTAGATGACCGGCTGGGTGCCTCACCCGCTCCGGGCAGCGACCCTGCCGCTGTTGCTGGGTACCACCGACGGACTTCTCACCGTTCTCACCCTCGCCGCGGGAGCAATGCTGCGCGGCGACACGCTCGGCGTCATCCTGGCTCTGCGGGTCGGCACGGCGTCGGCGGTCACCGCCGTCGTCACGATGTTCGTCGCCGACTACGCGGAACGACGATCGAAGCTGCTCCGGGGCTCGCGCCAGCTGAATCTGTCGGACACCCGGCTCATGGCCACCCGGTTGGGGCGCGACGTGCTGCACGAGTCGCTGAGGATGACCGCCGTCGCCGGCACCGCGAGCCTGCTCGGCTCGGCGATACCGATCCTGCTCGCCGCGTCACTGCCACTGCCGTCGTGGACCGCGCTCGTGATCGCCGAGGCGTTCATCGGCGGTCTCGGCTATGCCCTCGCCGTCGTTCTGCACACCGCACGGGTGCGATGGTGCTTGTCGCTGCTGACCGTCGGCGCGGCGGTGACAGTACTAGGAATCGTGCTGCACATCGCCTGACGGCTCACGGTCGCCGTTGCGACTCCGGAAGCCCATATGCCAGAGCGGGATTCGCCTGCTCAATGGAGATGAGCCGGTTGTATTTCGCAATCCGCTCGCCGCGAGCCGGAGCGCCGGCCTTGATTTGGCCCGTGCCTGCTCCGACGGCAAGGTCGGCGATGAAACTGTCCGTCGTCTCGCCCGATCGATGCGAGATCATCGCGCCGTAGTTGCTGCGGCGGCACACGTCGAGCGCCATGAGCGTCTCGGTGACCGTCCCGACCTGGTTCACCTTGATCAAGGCCGCGTTCGCAATCCCGTCGACCACCGCGTCGGCGATGATCGCCGGATTGGTGACGAAGTTGTCGTCGCCCACCAGCTGCACCCGGTCCCCCAGTTGGTCCGTCATCGCACGCCAACCGGCATCGTCGGACTCCGCCAGGCCGTCCTCGATGCTCCAGATCGGGAAGTCGTCCAGCATCGTCGAATACATCTCGATCATGTCGGAGCTGGTGAAGGACTGATCCCCGATCTGATAGCGGCCATCGGCATAGAACTCGGACGCTGCCGGATCGATCGCGATCGCCACCTCATCCCGCGAGGGCTTGTACCCCGCGGAGCCGATCGCCTTCACCAGTTCGGCGAGCGCCTCCTCAGGGCGGGAGAACGTCGGCGCGAAACCGCCTTCGTCGCCCAGTCCGGTACTGAACCCGCGCTCGGCCAGGACGCCCCGCAGTGCGGCGTACACCTCGGCGCCCGCCCGCACCGCGTCGGCCACCGATGGCGCACCCAGCGGCGCGATCATGAACTCCTGGAACGGCAGTCCATTGCCCGCGTGGCGGCCGCCGTTGATCACGTTGAAGTGCGGGACGGGAAGCCGCGGCACGACGTGAGCACCGGCAAGGCTGAGCCATAGGGGTTCCTTCTGTTCGACGGCGAACGCCTTGGCCGCGGCCATCGACACCCCCGCGACCGCGTTGGCTCCCAGGCGGGACTTGTTCCCGCTTCCGTCGAGGTCCAGGAGTCGTTGATCCACCTCGTCGAGCGATGAAAACGGCACTCCCACCAGCGAATCCGCGATCTCGCCGGCCACGTTTCGAACCGCACCCAGCACACCCGCGCCGTGATAGCGATCCGGGTCCCCGTCACGGATCTCGACCGCCTCACGACTACCGGTCGAGGCGCCGGCGGGGACGCCCGCGGCGACCGTGAGGCCGCTCTCGGCGTACAGAACTACTGCGACTGTTGGATTTCCACGCGAGTCCAACGTCTCCTGCGCGTGCAACTGACTGATGACGAGCGTCATGGCGGACCTTCCTCACAGGGGTCCGCGCGGCATCCCGACACGAACCCATACGGGTTTCGATGTCAGGGACCGTTGGCTGCTCCGAATCCTCAGCAGCGATTGGCGGCGAGCCCCACCGCCGCGTACTCGCTCAACGATACTCCGAATCCGTTGCCTCGCAGCGTATCGGCAACAACCCGACCGCCGAGCGCGACGACTGCCGACGTTCAGTGCCATCCGATGCCATCAATGTCGCTCCCCCGACTGGAGGAGGCCTGAATCCGCCGGCCGTTCCCCCTGTCGGCGGAGTTCTTTCCGGGGTCATCGGCGGCAAAGTCATTGGTGTCAGCACAACCGCTTCACCATCACCCAAGGAGACATCAATGAACACCACCCCCGACACCGCGACGGAGACCACCGGCCAGGCGGGAACCACCGAGACGGCCACACCGGCCAAGACCCGGAACCGCCGGATCGTCGAGTCCTTCGCCTGCCTCGCCGCGGTCGCCGGAGTCAGCTGCGTCGTCGGCGCCGGAGTCGCCGGCGCCACCCCGCCTGCCCAGCAGGCCGGCCAGGCGACGACCACGATGACGATCACCAATCACACCAACCAGCTCGAATGGCTGCTCAGCTCGAACACCACCGGCAACTGGGTCGTTCCGCCCCAGGTCGTATTGATGCCCGGTGCATCGGAAACCATCGTCGTCTCGCAGCCACGAACCGACTGGCAGCGCACCATCGTCAACTACCGGGTCGGCCTCATCGGCCCGCAGGCGACCTACGCTGCCGCGAACACTCTGTGGGCTGTCGGAACCGAGATGACCGGCGTCACCGGCGGCCCAGGCTGGATCAGCAACCAGGTCGTGACCCGCCATCCGAATGCCACCGTGCGCTACGACCTGTGGTGAGTGGCGCCACCACATCAGACGAAGCCCCGTGTCCATCATCCCCGAGACGGCGCGGGGCTTCGTCGTATGTCGTTCAAGCGCAGCTCATTTCAAGGCCGGCAGCACCTTGTCGGTGAGCAGCTGCAGCGACTCCCAGGCGGCGTCGATCGGCATCCCGCCGACCAGCCCGTGCAGGGCGATCGCACCATAGGCCGGGTCGGCGCGTACCTCGTCGACGAGCTGCTCCGGCGTGAGGAATCGGTAGATGCCCGACTCCCGCACCTCGTCGATCGTGCGCACCCCCGGCAGGTGCATGACCGACCGCACCCGGTCGCCGGACCATGCGCCGTAGGTGACCGCCTCCCACAGGATGTGTTCGCCGTATCGCGCCCACGCCTCGTCGGGATCCTCGTGGAGATAGATCATGCCGCGGTTGACCTTCGGCGGCATGATCACGATCGGCCGGACGCCCGCCTCGGCGCAGAGCTGCCGGTAGTAGTCGGCCAGGTCGGGCCGGTGTGCCGGGATGTTCAGCGGCAGCCGAAAGCGCACCGCTCGCCGAGCGGTCGCCCGCACGCCCCCACCGACATACAGCGGGGGATGCGGCGACGACCGGGTGCCCGAACAGATCGGCGTCCGGTCCGGCTCGGCGACCGCGTCACCCGACCACACCCGCAGGACGGTTTCCAGGGTCTGATCCATGAGCTGGCCGCGACGTGCGAAATCGACTCCGAGCGCGTCGTATTCGATCGGGCGGTACCCCAGACCGAGCGTCGTATGCAGCCGGCCGCTGCTGACCGCGTCGGCCAGGGCGATGTCCTCGGCGAGGCGGACCGAATTCCACAGCGGACCGAGTGCGCAATCGACGCTGGCGATCATCGTCTTGGTACGTGCCAGGAACATTCCCGCCGTCATGATCGGGTTGCAGCTCCAGCCGTGCCCGGTGGCATGGTGCTCGTCGATGCTGACAGCCAGTACGCCGCGGGATTCCGCCCACTCGGCCATCTCCAAGGCGGCCGACAACAGCTCGCCCTGCTTGCGCGGATCGCCGCCCGGGGACGCGAAGTTGAACCGCAGAACCGCGAAATTCATGATCAGAATCCTTGCGCCGCTTACAGACAGTCCGACGCGCCGTCGATGATCACCAACGCGCCACTGGTGTAGGAGCTCGCCTCCGAGCAGAGGAACGCGATCGTCGGGGCGATCTCGTCGACGGTGGCGAAGCGGCCCATCGGAACATGCGCCAACTCCGCATCGGCGATCTGCGGAATGTGCTCCATCGGTGCCGTCATGTTGGTCTTCGTCACGCCCGGCGCGACCGCGTTGACCCGGATCCCGTCTGCGGCCCACTTGGCCGCGAGGTTGCGGGTGATGTTGATGATTCCGGATTTCGCGGCACCGTAGCCGGGCACCATCGGCACCGACCGCAGCGCGGACATCGACGCGAGACTGACGACGCTGGCCCCACCTGCGGCGGTCGATGATGCGAGCGCCGTGTGCAATCCGGCGGTGAGCCGATACGGCCCCAACAGGTTGACACCGACGGAGGCCTCGAAACCCTCCGGTGTGGACTCGTCGAGTCCACCCGGGAAATTCGCGCCCGCATTGTTGATCAGCACGTCGAGCGTCTCGAACTCGCGGGCCAGCGCGTCGACGGAAGCCGCGTCCCCGATGCGTAGCTGCCGGTACTGCATGCCGGCCAGGTCGGTGTCGTAGTCGGCGACCGCGGCCTTGGTCCCGGTGACGGTGACGTCGGCCCCGGCGTCGCGGAACAGGCGGGCCGTCGCATTGCCGATACCGCTCGTTCCGCCGCTCACCAGCACGCTGGTCCCGGTGAAATCGAAGTTGATCTGTGCGGTCACGATAGTTTCTCCAGTTCTCTTGTCAGCCAGGCTTTCTCCCAGAAGTTCTCCGATGCCTCGAGTAAGTTCCGGTGTGCCTGCGCCAACACGGCGCGGGCCGCGGCGTGATCCGGGACGGAATCGACGACGATCTCGGCAAGGTGGATGGCGCGCAGATCGTCGCCGGCGGCGAGATACCGTTCGGCGCGCGTCGTGAGGGCGTCGCCGCCCGCCAGCTCCACCAGATCCGCGTCCACGGCACGCCGTGGCACGTCGTACAGCTCGGTGGTGGATTGATGGTGGAACCACCCCGAGTAGTTCTCCCAGACCGCCCGCACATCCCACGAAACCTTGCCGTAGCCCTGCCCCACTTCCAGTTCGCCGGGCAGCTCGATCTCACGCATCAGCGTGTGAACATCCTTGCCGGCGTTCATTCCTGCGACGGTCTGGTCATGGATGTAGGCGACCGCGTCGTGCAGCCGGGTGAGTTCGGTGTCGATGCGCTCGGCCCCGACGATCGGTTCGAAGTGCCCGGTGAGCAGCATCTCCGGCCGCAGCGCTCGCACCCGCTCGATGCTCTCCATCACGACCAGCGCGTCCCGATAACGGTCGCCACGCATGGTCACCAGGTTGGGAATATGTCCGAAGAGCGCACCGAACACGTTGCCGCACAAACAGATACGCTCCTCCGGCAGCCACACCACCAACGAGTCGGTGGTCTCGCCGCCCGGGGCGGCCAGCAGCTCGAGCGCCCGCCGGCCGACGGTCAGCGGCATCGAGTCCTCGACCACCACGTCCACGGTGGGAACCGACTGCGGTGCCAGTGCGCCGAATCGTCGCTGGATCTGGCCGACGCCTTCGGCCAGCGTGTTGCTGAAGGCGAAGGCGCTGCGGCTCGCCCGGTACGCGATGAGCCGTTCGTTGTCCTCGCGCCACTGGTTCCAATTGGCCTGCGCCACCACCACGCTGCCGGGGTCGCGGACCGTGTCGAGGCCGCCGACATGGTCGACATGCCCCTGGGTCAGGATCACATAGCGCACCGGCGCGTCGTCCACCGCGTCGAAGTTGGCCCGATGCACCGGACCCTCGAATCCCATGCCGGTGTTGATGATCACGCGGCCGTCGCCGGTGGTGAGCAGATACGAGTTCGACAGTCCGGGCGAGACCCAGATGCCGGGCGCCACCCGCTCGGCCCGCTCGGCGTTGGCGGGTCTCATCTGGTCGGCGCCGGGCCGAGACCGGTAGATGGGAACGAATTCATCGGTGGCCATGCCGTGTTCTCCTGGTTCTCGCGCTGCACTAGTTCTCGGGCTGCACGTCGAAGCGGTCGAAGTAGAAATCGAACCGCCGACGCACGTCATCGGCGGTCACCCCGAAATGCCGCTGCAGGTCATAGCGGACCCGACCGTGTTTTCCCCGCGGATTGCTGTCGAGGTATTGCTGGAAGGCACCGCGCGCGGGCGCCGTGAGCTCGACGCCGCCGCGCGCGTAAAGCTCCTCCAGCAACGGGATCTCGTGCCCGTTCAGATCACGGAAGTTGATGTCGATGCTGCGTTCGGCCGGGACCAGCTCCCGATCGCGGACGCAGGCACTGAGCAGCCGGTGGACATGGTCGGTCCAGTACTCGGCGAGCCACTCGGGCTCAACGCGGTGGCGCCGCAACCGATCTCCGTAGGCGAGCATCGTGATCGCCGACTGCACGACAGCGGCCGGATCGCGATGGGTGAAGGCGACCGTCGCATCCGGGAAGGTCGCCATCAACGGACCGAGCTGCCCGCAATGCTGCGGCGACTTGAGCACCCAGGCGCGCGGGCCTCGCAGGAAGGTCAGCGCCTGCAGCACCTTCTTGAGGTAGCCGTAGTGGACGGTCTGATCCAGCGACAGGTAGTAGTCGCGCCAATCCGGCACGCGCGCATGCCATTCCAGGACATACGACGCGAAGTCCAGATCGAGGATCTCGACTTCCTCCTCGATCGCCTCGGGGAACCTGTCGTGCATGGCCGCGACATGCGGCGTCATCATCAACATCGCGTCATGCTCGGCCTGCGAGCGGAGGTACCGCGGATCGATCCCGGATGCGCCCGGCCCCTCGCCCGGCACGGGCATCGGTTCCTGACTCTCCCAGTACGGCAGCGCGCGGCGACGGCTGTCGGCGGCAATGAGGTTCACCAGATGCGTCGTGCCCGAACGCGGCATGCCGACGACGATGAACGGCTTCTCGATCGGGATCGACTCGATCTCCGGATATCTCTTGAGCAGATCCGTCAGCGACATCCGGTTGCGCAGCAGTCGGACGATTCGCTGCCGCACCGTGTACCGGCCCAGGTTGGTCAGTCCCTCGTCCGCGTCGACGGCCGCGGCGTGGGCGGCCACACGCTCGCGCAGGGTCGGGTCGCCGACGTCGGCATGGCCGGCGACAGCGGCGGCCTCGTCGAACATCTGCCCGACGTCCAGCCGGACGGGCCGCGAGGCCATGAAGTCGACCGCCTGCCGCTGGATATCGGTCAGCCTCGGCTCGGCGAGATCATCGATGACGATGCTCTGCTCGACTGTGCCCATGTCACGACCCATCTTGATGATGTCGATTATTCGACGTATCGTTCGACAATATGACAGCGAAGGTAGAGCAGTCGGAGACAGCGCGTCAAGAGTTGTCGCCGCCCACCGGGCGGGTGATCGCGGTGATGGAACTGCTGGGCGCCGAGCCCGAACGCAGCTTCTCGCTGGCGGATATCTGCCGCGCGCTGGACATCAGCAGGGCGACGGGCCACGCGATCCTCACGACGCTGGCCGACCGCCTCTGGGTGGTGCGCGACCCGACGGACGCCACGTACTCGTGGGGTCCGGCGATTGCGGCGCTGGCCAGGCCCGCCGGGCCGCGGCAATATCGGCCGCACCTGCAGGCGCTCGCCGACGAGGTCGGCACCTATGTGTTCCTGGCGCGCCGGGAGGGTTCGTCGCTGATGATCGTCGACGGCGCCGGCGAGGGTTCCGGCGGTTCCCGGATCGGCCGGGGCACCCGGACCCCGTTGGTCGCCCCACTCGGACGCGACTATGTCGCCTGGGCCGGCGCCGCCGACCAGCGCGAGTGGCTCGCCGGATTCGGCGAACCGAATGAAGTCTTCGCACATCGGATCGAACTGGTGCTCAACGAGATCCGACGGCGTGGGTACGTGGTGGAACGGCTCAGTCGCGAATACATCCGGGCGTCCGCGGCTCTCGGCGCGCTGGGCGCGGACGGCCTACCCGACGCGTTGGCGGCTCGCCTGGCGGGCGCACTCGCCGAACTCACCGTGATCGACGTGCTGCCAACGGAATTGGAGCAAGACGCGCAGCTGAACATCGCGACGGTGTCCGCACCGATCGCCAACCCCGACGGCGCGGTGACGATGTCCGTCGCCGCGGCGCCATTCGCAGTTCTGACACCGTCCGACATCGAGACGATGGGCGAACATGTCCGCCACACCGCGCGGCAGATCGAGGCGCAGCTCGCCCGATACGGGGAGGCCGCGCCGCGCTGAGCCGGTGGATCAGCGCGTCAGCGCAACTCGCAGTTCATCGTTCAGTCCGAGGACGGCATCCGAGAGGGCGGCCACCGAGGGACCCGCCGCCAGCACCGACCGCGATGCGGACGGCAGCAGCCACCGATGCTCGACATCACTGAAGATCGTTCCGATGTCCTGCGGGGTCGCGCCCTGCGCGCCCAGCCCCGGCGCCAGCACCGGCCCGTTCAGTGTGCTCAGGTCGAGACCGTGCTCGCGAGTAGCGCCGACGACCACGCCGACCAGGCCCGGTCGGCCGGCATTGAGTTCCGCTGCGGCGTCGACGATCTGCTGGGCGACGCTGCATCCCTCCGAACGCGCGGTCTGCACCGGCGCGCCTTCGGGATTCGACGTCCGGGCCAGGACGATCACCGACCGGTCGTTCTCGCGGGCCAGGTCGATCGCCGGCTGCAGCGAGCCGAAACCGAGGTACGGCGACAGCGTCACCGCATCGGCGGCCAGCGGCGAATTCCCCAGCCACGCCCGGGCGTATCCCGCCATCGTCGACCCGATGTCGCCACGCTTGGCGTCCGCGATGACCACCGCGCCCCGGGCGCGGAACCCGGCGATCATCGACTCCAGCGCCGCCATCCCGGCCGCGCCGTATTCCTCGAAGAAGGCGACCTGAGGCTTGACGACCGCGACACGGTCGCCGAAGGCCTGCACGCAGATCTCGCCGAACCGGCGCACGCCGTCCGCCGACACCGGAAGGTCCCACTGGAGCAACAGTTCCGGATGCGGATCGACGCCGACGCAGAGATTGCCGCGATCGGCGATCGCCACTGCGAGGCGATCCCCGAAGGTCGTCGCCCCGGCGGCGGCACTGCCCACGTCGGCGGTCACGCCCGCAACTCCACGTGTCGATCCTGGATGGCACGAACGCCGACCTCGCCGCGGATAGCAGCCTCGATCCCCTGGATCGCGGCCGCCGCGCCCTGCACGGTCGTGATGCACGGAATGTTGGCGGACACTGCGGCACTGCGGATCTCGTAACCGTCGACCCGCGGCCCGGCATTGCCGTACGGCGTGTTGATGACCATGTCGACCTCGCCCGCGCGGATCCGCTGGACGATGTTCTGCTCCCCCTCGGGCACCGCATGGTCGGAGACCTTGTACGCGAGCGTGCAGTCGATACCGTTGCGCCGCAACACGTCGGCCGTACCCTCGGTCGCGAGGATCTCGAAGCCCAGATCGCGCAGATACTTGACCGGGAAGATCAGCGCCCGCTTGTCCTTGTTGGCGATCGAGACGAAGATCCGACCCGAGGTCGGCAGCGACCCCGACACCGCGGTCTGCGACTTGGCGAACGCCCGGCCGAAGGTCGAGTCGATACCCATGACCTCGCCGGTCGACTTCATCTCGGGGCTCAGCAGCGAGTCCACGCCGGTGCCGTCCGCCCGACGGAATCGGTTGAACGGCAGCACGGCTTCCTTCACCGAGATCGGCACGCCGGCCGGCAGATCGCCGCCGTCGCCGCGCTCCTGCAGGATGCCCGCCGTGCGGAGATCGGCGATCGATTCGCCGAGCATCACCCGGGCACAGGCCTTCGCCAGCGGCACCGCGGTCGCCTTGGAGACGAACGGCACCGTGCGGCTGGCGCGCGGATTGGCTTCGAGCACATACAGAACGTCGTCCTTGAGGGCGTACTGCACGTTCAGCAGGCCCTTCACGCCGATCCCCTTGGCGAGCGCCTCGGTGGATCGGCGCACGGCCGCCAGATCCATGCGGCCCAGGGTGGTCGGCGGCAGCGAGCAGGCCGAGTCGCCGGAGTGAATACCCGCCTCCTCGATGTGCTCCATCACGCCGCCGATGTAGACCTCGTCGCCGTCGCACAGCGCGTCGACATCGATCTCGACCGCGTCCTCCAGGAACCGGTCGACCAGCACCGGACGATCCGCGGAGATCTCGGTGGCGCGAGAGATGTAGTCCGACAGCGACTTCTCGTCGTAGACGATCTCCATGCCGCGCCCGCCGAGCACGTACGAGGGGCGCACCAGCACCGGGTAGCCGATGCCGTTCGCGATATCGCGCGCGCCGTCGAAGGTGGTCGCGGTGCCGAACTTCGGCGCCGGCAGGCCGGCCTCGGTCAGCACCCGGCCGAATTCGCCGCGATCCTCCGCGAGGTCGATTGCGGCGGGCGAGGTCCCGACGATCGGCACGCCGGCCTCTTCCAGCCGCCGGGCCAGGCCCAGCGGCGTCTGGCCGCCGAGCTGCACGATGACGCCGGCGACGGTGCCCGACTGCGATTCCGCGTGGAAGACCTCGAGGACGTCCTCGAAGGTCAGCGGCTCGAAATAGAGGCGATCGGCGGTGTCGTAGTCGGTCGACACCGTCTCCGGGTTGCAGTTGACCATGACGGTCTCGTACCCGGCCTCCGACAGCGTCAGCGCCGCGTGCACGCACGAGTAGTCGAACTCGATGCCCTGGCCGATGCGGTTGGGACCGGAACCGAGAATCAGAACCTTCGGCCGATCCGGTTGCGGCGCAATCTCGCTCGTCGCGGCCGGATCCAGCTCGTAGGTGCTGTAGTGGTACGGCGTCTTGGCCTCGAACTCGGCGGCGCAGGTGTCGACGGTCTTGTAGACCGGCCGCACACCCATCTCCTGCCGGCGCGCCCGGATGGCGTCCTCGTCGCCGTCCGCCGGCCGCAGCGCGGCGAGCTGCCGGTCGGAGAAGCCGTGGCTCTTGGCCAGCCGCAACCGGTACTCGTCGAGTTCGTCCGCGTCGCGGATCTCTTGTCCGAGTTGGTAGATGCCTTCGATCTCCGCAAGGAACCACGGGTCGATCGCGGTGGCCGCGTAGATCTGCTCGACCGTGGCGCCCGCGGCGAAGGCGTGCATCAGCTTGTAGAGCCGGCCGTCCTTCGGCGTCCTGATGTCCTCGAGGATCTCCGCCAGCGAATCGGTCGACGCGGGGTCGGTCCAGAAGCCGCCGGCCTTGGTCTCCAGCGAACGCATCACCTTGCCGAGCGCCTCGGCGAAGCTACGGCCCAGCGACATCGCCTCACCGACCGACTTCATGGTAGTCGTCAGGGTGTCATCGGCGCCCGGGAACTTCTCGAACGCGAACCGCGGCGCTTTGACGACGACATAGTCGAGCGTCGGCTCGAAACAGGCCGGGGTCTCCTTGGTGATGTCGTTGAGGATCTCATCGAGGCTGTAGCCGATGGCCAGCTTGGCGGCGATCTTCGCGATCGGGAAACCCGTTGCCTTGGAAGCCAATGCGGACGACCGCGACACGCGCGGGTTCATCTCGATCACGACCAGCCGGCCGTCCTGCGGATCCTGCGCGAACTGGATGTTGCAGCCGCCGGTGTCGACGCCGACCTCGCGCAGGATGGCGATCGAGAGATCGCGCATCTTCTGGTACTCGCGGTCGGTCAGCGTCATCGCGGGGGCGACGGTCACCGAGTCACCGGTGTGCACGCCGACCGGGTCGACGTTCTCGATCGAGCAGACGATGACCACGTTGTCGCGGTTATCGCGCATCAGCTCGAGCTCGTACTCCTTCCAGCCGAGGATCGACTCCTCGATGAGCACGTTGGCGGTCGGCGAGGCGGCGAGGCCGCCGCCGGCGATCCGCTCGAGATCGGCGTCGTCATAGGCCATTCCGGAACCGAGGCCGCCCATCGTGAACGACGGCCGGACGACCACCGGGAAGCCCAGCTCGGCGACCGTGGCGCGAACTTCGTCCATGGTGTGGCAGACGGCCGAGCGGGCGCTCTCGCCGCCAACCTTCTCGACGATGTCCTTGAACTTCTGCCGGTCCTCACCGCGCTGGATGGCGTCGAAGTCGGCGCCGATCAGCTCGATGTCGTACTTCTCGAGAAGTCCCTGTTCATGCAGGGCGACCGCGGTGTTGAGCGCGGTCTGACCGCCGAGGGTCGCCAGGACGGCGTCGATGGGAAAACCCTTGTCCTGCTCGGCCTGGATGACCTTCTCGACGTATTCGGCCGTGATCGGCTCGATGTAGGTGGCGTCGGCGAACTCGGGATCGGTCATGATCGTCGCCGGGTTCGAGTTGATCAGGCTGACGCGCAGACCTTCCGAACGCAGCACCCGGCACGCCTGCGTGCCCGAGTAGTCGAATTCGCAGGCCTGTCCGATGACGATCGGGCCGGAGCCGATGACCAGGACGTGGGAGAGATCGGAGCGGCGTGGCATTACTTGCGTCCCTCCTGCAGCAGGCTGGTGAACCGGTCGAAGAGGTAGGCGGCATCGTGTGGACCGGCCGCGGCCTCCGGGTGGTACTGCACCGAAAACGCACGGCCCGAGACCAATTCGACGCCCTCGACGACACCGTCGTTCGCGCAGGTGTGGCTGACGCGGGCGCGGCCGAAGTCGGTGTCGAACTCCTCGCCGGCCTCCCCCTCGAGCGCGAACCCGTGGTTCTGTGCGGTGATGGAGATCTTGCCGGTGCTGTGCTCGACGATCGGGATGTTGATGCCCCGGTGACCGAACTTCATCTTGTAGGTGCCGCGACCGAAGGCGCGGCCCAGGATCTGGTTGCCGAAGCAGATGCCGAACAGCGGAATGCCCTGGCCGAGAACGGCCCTGGTGAAGTCGACGGCCTGGTCGGCGGTGGCCGGATCGCCCGGACCGTTCGACAGGAACACCCCGTCGGGCTGCAGCGCGTCGATGGCCGCGATGTCCGTATTCGCCGGCAGCACGTGCACGCGGATGCCGCGCTCGGCGAACATCCGCGGCGTGTTGGTCTTGATGCCGAGATCGATGGCGGCGACGGTGAACAGCGGCTCCTCATCGGGTTCGATGACGTAGCCGGCGTCGGTGCTGACCTCGGCGGCGAGATCGGCGCCCGTCATCGAGGGCTGCGAGCGCACCTGTTCCAGCATGGCCGCCTCGTCGACGACTGCGTCCCCGGAGAAGATGCCGGCCTTCATGGAGCCGTGGTCGCGCAGCGTGCGCACCACGGTGCGGGTGTCCAGGCCCGCGATGCCGACGATCCCCTGGCCGATCAGTTCGTCCTCGAGCGAACCGGTGGCCCGCCAGTTGGAGACCCGCCGGGTGGGATTGCGGACGGCATAGCCGGCGACCCAGATCTTGCCGGAATCGTCGCCGGCATCGGCGACGCGGCTTTCACCGTCTTCCAGATTCCAGCCGGTGTTGCCGATCTGCGGCGCCGTGGCGACGACGATCTGCCGGTGATAGCTGGGATCGGTGAGAGTTTCTTGATACCCGGTCATCGCGGTACAGAAGACCGCTTCGCCGAGTGTCCTGCCCTGGGCGCCGAAAGCGCTGCCGTGGTGGATCTGCCCGTTCTCGAGCACCAAAACCGCACGACTCATAGCTTTCAGACCTCCTTCTCCGCCTCACGGGACGGCCGTTAAAGGATGTCGAATTACGTCCGACAGCCTATCAATCGCCCCAGCTCGTCATTCACCCAGCCACTTATTCGCTCGAGTTCGGATCGTGTGCCACCCACCTCGGGTAGCAGGACTTGTCGTCGCACCGCACGCCCGAGTCGATCTCGGTGCCGCTGGGCAGCATCCAACGGATCACGAGAACACCATCACGGGTCATCACCTTGCCGGCGAGGCCGCGCTCGGTGCGGATCGCTCGCACCGACGCCGCGGGGACCCAGATCGAGGTGGCCCCCTGCCGCTCGATCAGAATCCCCTGCGCGAACATGCTGATCGAGCAACTGGCCCGATCGCCGTAATCACCGACCGCCAGCCGGTCGGTCCAGCTCGGCACGAATGTGCTGCCGACGTAGAGGCCGGTCTCCGGACCGAGTCGACGTTCGCCGGTCTCATCGGGAACCACCGGGAAGTCGCCGACCTTCTCGGCCTGACGCTGGCCGCGCCGGCGCCAGCCGCGCAGCATCAACAGCACCAGTACCAGCCAGAACACCAGGACGATCAGCGCGATGATCAGGCCGTTCATGCCGACACCGCTCCCTGCCGCGCCGTGATCCGGCCGCGCAGGACGGTGGCGACGATCGCCGCCGGCAGCTCCATCGACTCGAACGGGGTGTTGAGCGACTTGCTGGCCAGGTCGCGAGCGACGACCGTCCAGCGGGCGCCGGGATCGACGACCGCCAGATTCGCCGGCTCGCCGACGGCGATCGGCCGGCCCTGATCGGCCAGCCCGACGATCTGCGCGGGCCGCTCGCTCATCACGCGGGCGACGCCGCGCCAGTCCAACAGGCCCGGCTCCACCATCGTCTCGACCACGATCGACAGCGCGGTCTCCAGGCCGAGCATGCCCGGGCGGGCCGCCGCGAACTCGCAGCACTTGTCCTGCTCCGCGTGCGGAGCGTGGTCGGTCGCCACGCAGTCGATGACGCCGTCGGCCAGCGCCTGATGCAGCGCCACCTTGTCGCGCTCCTCGCGCAGCGGCGGGTTCACCTTGTTGACGGCGTCGTAGGTCTCCAGCCGCGAATCGTCGAGCAGCAGATGGTGCGGCGTGACCTCGGCGGTGACCGAGATCCCCTGGCCCTTGGCCCATTTCAGCAGTTCGACCGTGCCCTCGGTGGAGGCGTGACAGATGTGCACCCGGGCCCCGGCGTCGCGGGCGAGGATGGCGTCGCGGACGACGATCGACTCCTCCGCCGACCGCGGCCACCCGGTCAGTCCCAGTCGGGCGGCGTTGGCGCCCTCGTTGGCCACCGCGCCGACCGTCAGCCGCGGCTCCTCCGCGTGCTGGGCGATCAGCACGCCGAGTCCGGTCGCGTATTCGAGTGCCCGCCGCATCAGCAGCGGATCGTCCACGCATTTGCCGTCATCGCTGAACATCCGGACCTGCGCGACACCGTCGGCCATCGCGCCCATCTCGGACAGCTTGCGGCCCTCGAGGCCGACCGTGACCGCACCGACGGGGTGAATATCGACGAGGCCGATCTCCTGACCGCGGCGCCACACGTGATCGGTGATCACCGGCGAATCGGCGACCGGATCCGTGTTGGCCATCGCGAACACCGCCGTGTAGCCGCCCAAGGCGGCTGCCGCCGAGCCGGTTTCGATGGTCTCCGTATCTTCGCGGCCCGGCTCACGCAGATGCGTATGCAGGTCGACGAACCCGGGCAGCACGATCGCTCCCCCGCCGTCGATGACCTCCGCGTCGGCCGGGACATCCAGTGCGGCACCGATGTCGGCGATCTGCCCGTCGACGATCGCGATATCGACCGGGTCGCCCTCGCCGTAGGGTCGGACCGACCTGATCAGCACATTGCCGTTGCCCCGCGCCGCGCTCACGTCAACACCTCTTCCGCGTCCGTGCCGACCAGCAGGCTGAACAGCACCGCCATCCGCACATGCACACCATTGGTCACCTGCTGCAGCACCGCCGCCCGCGACGAATCGGCCACATCGAAGCCGATCTCCATGCCGCGCAGCATCGGACCCGGGTGCAGGATCACCGCGTCCTCCCCGAGCAGCTGGGTGCGCTTGTCGTTGAGTCCGTACCGAATCGAGTACTCGCGTTCGGACGGAAAGAACCCGCCGTTCATCCGCTCGGCCTGCACGCGCAGCATCATCACCGCGTCGACGGCCGGCAACTCGGCGTCCAGATTGTGCGAGATGGTGACGCCCCAGGACTCCACGCCGACCGGCAGCAGCGTCGGCGGCGCCACCAGAACGACCTCGGCGCCAAGCATTTTCAGCAGCAGCGCGTTGGAGCGGGCCACTCGCGAATGCAGCACGTCGCCGACGATCGCGATGCGCGCGCCGTCGATGTCACCGAGCCGCTGCCGCAGCGTCAACGCGTCCAGCAATGCCTGCGTCGGATGCTCGTGCGTGCCGTCGCCGGCATTGATCACCGCCGGGCCGTCACCGCCCTCGTTGGTCCAGCGCGCGATCTGTCGCGCCGCGCCCGACGCCGGGTGGCGGACGATCAGCGCATCCGCGCCGGCGGCGCGCAGTGTCAGGGCCGTATCCCGCAGCGACTCACCCTTTTTCACCGACGAGCTGGAGGCACTGACGTTGATCACGTCGGCGCTCATCCATTTGCCGGCGACCTCGAATGACACCCGCGTGCGGGTGGAGTTCTCGTAGAACACGGTCATCACCGTGCGACCGCGCAGCGTCGGGAGCTTGCGCACCTCGCGACCGGTCAGCGCCTGTTCGAACCGCTCAGCCTCATCGAGCAGCGCCGTCGCCGAGCTCCGATCGAGATCGGCGACGGACAGCAGGTGGCGCGTCATCGCAGCACCACCTCATCGACTCCGTCGTGCTCGGCCAGATGTACCTGGACGTCTTCCTGACGCGAGGTCGGGATGTTCTTGCCGACATAATCGGCGCGCAGCGGCAGCTCGCGGTGGCCGCGGTCGACCAGGACCGCCAGCTGGACCGCGGCCGGCCGACCGAGATCACGCAGAGCATCGAGGCCGGCCCGTACCGTCCGGCCGGAGTACAGAACGTCATCCACGAGCACCACCAGCGCACCGTCGATGCCGCCCTGCGGCACGGCGGTCCGTTCCAGCGGCCGGTGCGGCTTGTCGCGCAGGTCATCGCGGTACAGGGTGATGTCGAGATAGCCGACCGGAACCTGAACGCCGGCGAATTCGGCGATATTGGCGGCCAGCCGATCAGCGAGAGTCGTTCCACGCGTGGGGATTCCGATGACGACCACCCGCGTCCCGCTGTCGGCGTCGAGGGCGGTCTTCTCGATGATCTGATGCGCCATGCGCGCGATGGTGCGGGCAACGTCGGCCTCATCGAGCAGTACGCGCCCCTCGGCCGTGGAGTCCTCCGCCACGTGTTCCGGCCTCCTTCTCCGCCTCGCTGGACGGTCGGTTAAAGGATGTCGATCGGGTCGAACTCTATCAGCGCTGCTCCTGGTCGGACGCGGTGTTCGAGGTGCCGGGCTCGGCGGCGCTCGCGTTGGCGGCGGCGCGCACCTGCGGGGCCAGCTCGACGATCCGGCCGAGAACACCGTTCACGAACGACGGCGACTCGTCGGTGGACAGCTCCTTCGCAAGCTGCACCGCCTCGTCGACGGCCACCATCGGCGGCACGTCGGTGGCATTGAACAGCTCCCAGGTGGCCAGCCGCAGGATGGCGCGGTCGACACCGGGCATCCGCTCGAGCGTCCAGCCCTCCAGATGCGAGGAGATGACCGCATCGAGCTGCGCCTTGTCGGCGTCGACGCCGTTCACCAGCTGCTCGGTGTGCTCGCTGACCAGGCCGACGCTCTCGTCGGTGACGACCAGCTTGCGCCGCTGAGCCACCAGCTCGGCGACGGGCACCTGCTTGACCTCGGCCTCGAACAGCAGGTCGACGGCCCGCTTACGGGCCTTATGTCGAGTGCCGGGCTTCTTCATACGAGACCCGGATCAGGAGTTGACGCGGCCGAGGTAGCTGCCGTCGCGCGAATCGACCTTCAGCTTGTCGCCGGTGTTGATGAACAGCGGCACCTGGATCTCGGCGCCGGTCTCCAGCGTCGCCGGCTTGGTGCCACCGGTGGAACGATCACCCTGCAGGCCCGGGTCGGTCTGCGACACAACGAGTTCCACTGTGACGGGAAGCTCGACGTACAGCGGGCTGCCCTCGTGGGTGGCGACCTGAACGGTCATGTTCTCCAGCAGGAATCGGGCACCGTCGCCGACGGTGGCCGGCGGCACCGAGATCTGCTCGAAGTCCTGCGCGTCCATGAAGACGTAGTCGGTGCCGTCGTTGTAGAGGTAGGTCATGTCCCGACGGTCGACCGTCGCGGTCTCGACCTTGATGCCGGCGTTGAAGGTCTTGTCGACGATCTTGCCCGAGAGCACGTTCTTGATCTTGGTGCGGACGAACGCCGGACCCTTGCCGGGCTTGACGTGCTGGAACTCCAGGATCTGCCAGAGCTGGTTGTCCATGTTCAGGACGAGGCCGTTCTTGAAGTCAGCGGTCGTAGCCACGGGTGTTACTGCTTCCTCTCGGGGGTGATGTCACTCGGCCGGTGTGCCTGTCAACGAAAGGACCAGGAGTCACACGGCAACCCTCGCAGTATACGCAGGTCGCCCGCTCAGCTCAGAGCGCGACCAGCTCACGACAGCTGGACGTGAGCGAACGCACGCCATCGCCGACCGCCAGCGTGTCCTCGATGCGAACACCGCCCTTGCCGGGCAGGTAGATGCCCGGCTCGACCGTCACCACCGACCCGGCCCGCAATGTGCCGGTCGCGAGCTTGCCGACGCCCGGCGCCTCGTGAATCTGCAGGCCCACACCGTGACCCAGGCCGTGCACGTACTTGTCGCCGAAACCGGCGTCCTCGATGATCTGCCGGGCCGCGGCATCGATCTCCCGCGTCGGCACTCCCGGCTCCAGCGCCTCACAGCCGACGCGCTGCGCCTGGGCGACGATCGAGTAGATCTCCTCCTGCCAGTCGGCCGGCTCGCCCAGCACGAACGTGCGCGTCATGTCCGAGTGATAGCCGCCGACGACGCTGCCGAAGTCGATCTTCACGAAGTCGCCCGCCGCCAGCACCGCTTCGGTCGGACGATGATGCGGCACAGCCGAATTCGCACCTGCCGCGACGATCGTCTCGAAGGCGATCGCCTCGCCGCCGCATTCGAACATCGCCCATTCGAGGTCGCGGGCCACCTGTCGCTCGGTGCGGCCGGGCCGGATCGCCCCGCCCTCGATCAGCGTCGCGAGCGCGGCATCGCCGACGGCGCATGCGCGGGCGATGAGTTCGACCTCCGCGGCATCCTTCACCTCACGCAGCCGCTCGACCAGTGGGTCCGCACCCTGGAGACGATCGGGCTCGGCACTTCCCTGCTGGGCATCGTCGTACTGCGCGACGGTGACGACATGTTTCTCGAAGCCGAGCCGCTCCCCGTCCACCGCCTCGACCAGCGTCCGCCAGACGTCACGACCCTCGATCAACGCGAGGTCCGGCGCCTGCTCCGCCACCTGCGTGAGGTACCGGCCATCCGTGCTGATCCGATCGCCGGCCGGATCGTCCGCCGACACCCAGAGTGCGGCGTTCGACCCGGTGAACCCGGACAGGTAGCGCACATTGATCAGATCGGTGACCAGCAGGCCCGACAGGTCCGTGTCGGCGAGCAGGGTTCGTAGTCGATTGCGGCGATCGGCACTGGTGACAGCCATGAAGCCAACCTACTCGCCGATCGAATCCGACGTCCGATTCACGGCGTCCGTCGACAGAACTAGAACACGTTCACACCCGCTTGTGCGGTGTCGCTACTATGACCCAATGCACACCTGGATGATCCGTGGACTCGTCATGTCGGCCGTCCATACCGTGGCGCGGGTCCTCCTCGGAATGGCGATCGTTTCATCGCCCTTCGACTCCACGTGGTGGAAGACGCTGGCGCTGATCGCCGTCATCGCGGTGGCGCTCATCGGCGGATTGATCGACGGCGTCGCCGACGGTCGCAAGCACTCCGAGCCGGAGGACTACAACGACCTCACCGTTCGCTGGCTGTCGGCAGGTCTGCTCGCCGGACTCATCACCGGCATCGCCTGCTGGATCCTCGGCAATCACGTGGTCGACGGCATGGGCCAGAATCCGATCTATATCGAGGTCTTCGTCGGCGGCGCCTTCACCGCGCTGCTGATCTTCGTCCCGGCCCTGCTCGGCGCGGCCGTCGGCCGGCGGATCGGTCAGCGCGGCAACAAGCAGCCCGCGGCCGTCGAACCGGCCGAGCCGCAGGACGCGCTCGCCTGAACCTCTGCCGCGACCCACGAATCGGCACAGGGCTTCCATTGACGTTCTAGCCAGCTCATCGATGTCGGCGGCCGCAGGAACAGCCAGATATCGGCGTCGGCGAGGCCCACCTCTCGCTCCGCGTCTTGCAGCGGCATCTCGACCCCGTAGGTCGCGAAGTACCACCATCGATCACTCGCGAGCACGTCCAGATCCGTCACCGGCTCAGCGCTCAGAACGTCGTCATCCAATGCGCTCACGTGCGGTCACCTCCCCCAATCAGCTGCGTCGCGGTCGCGCAGCGCCCCAGCCCACCCCTGGACAATGTCCGATTCGTCGCGTATTGTCGAACGTATGAGCGAATCGATCGCCGAGTTGGTCAGCCGGATCCAGGCGTTGGGTCCGGCCGACTTGTTGGCGGTTCGTGAGGCGTGTTCGCGGGCGCTGGTGGCAGCGGATTGGGCGTCGTTGTCGGATGAGCAGGTGGTCGGGGCTGTCGAAGTGGTGGAGCGCGGGTATCGGCGCGACACCTCGATCAGAGTGCAGCTCGCATCAGAAGTGCGGGTGCGGTCGATCGCTGTGCGGGAGAACAAGAAGACCGGGGTGTGGCTGGCCGAGCGGCTGCGGTTGAACCGGTCGACCGGCTATGCGCTGGTGCATGCCGCGGAAGACTTGGCGCGGCTGACGGATATTGCCGGGCAACCGGTGGACCCTTATCGGCCCGCCACGGCAGACGTCGTCGCCGAGGGCGTGGCGTCGATGGAGCACTATCGGGTGATCACCGAGACGTTGAAGAAGCTTCCGTCGCGGATCGCCGCCGACACGACCGAGGTAGGGGCCATCGAAGCGACGCTCGCCGAATTCACCCGCACCCTGGCGCCAGATCAGTTGCGCAAGGTGGGTATTCGGCTGCTGGCCTACCTGAACCCAGACGGTGACTTCGACGACGCCGATCGCCAGCGTCGACGCCGGCTGTCGGTGAGCCCGCAGGATGTCGATCACCTGTCCGGGCTGTCTGCCACGCTGACGCCGGCGGCACGAGCGTTGTGGGATGTCGTGGCCGAGGTGTGGGCCAAACCCGGGATGAACAATCCCGACGACCCTGAATCCCCCGCTGGCAGCAGCGAATATGTCGATGCGGCCGTGCTGGACGAGGCCGCGGGCCGGGATACGCGGTCGACCGCGCAGCGCAATCATGATGCGTTCGAGGCAATGCTGCGGTGGGTCGTGTCCTCCGGCGAGCTCGGCTCGCATCGCGGGTTGCCGGCGCAGATTATCGCCACCATGACACTGGAAGAACTCGAGACCGAGACCGGGATCGCGACCACCGCCTCCGGCGGCACTCTGCCGGTGAAGGATGCATTGACGTTAGCGGGAGCGGGCCGCCCGTTCCTCGCCCTGCTAGGGCGTGTCTCCTAATGATTGGGTGATCGGTCGCTGATGATCGGTGGATGAGTTCTAGGTGTGAGTCGCTCAGTGATGCGCAGTGGGAGCGGATCGAGCCGTTGTTGCCGTCAAACGTTGGGCGGCAAGGGCGTCCGTTCTGCAACAACCGGCAGGTTGTCGAAGCGATCATCTATCGATACCGGACCGGGATTCCGTGGCGTGACCTGCCGTCGGAGGTGTTCGGGCCATGGCAGACGGTGTGGAAACGGC
>NZ_AQYG01000048.1 GCF_000380485.1 Jongsikchunia kroppenstedtii DSM 45133
CAGGTGACTGGTACTAATCGGTCGAGGACTTACCAACACACAACAACCCAAAAAAACTTTTCACCCCCTATGGGGGGTGCGCATCCACTATGCAATATCTGAAACAACACACCCGTAAAACAAACGGGCAACCCCCAACCAGTTGGGGGTTTCTGTTTCATAGAGTTACGGCGGCCATAGCAGCAGGGAAACGCCCGGTCCCATCCCGAACCCGGAAGCTAAGCCAGCGAGCGCCGATGGTACTGCACCCTAACCAGTGCGGGAGAGTAGGACACCGCCGAACACAACATCCAGTGAAGGCCCCACCACACGGTGGGGCCTTCACTCTTTTCCGGGGCTCTTTCAGGCGGCGTAATCGAGGGCCGCCCCGCCTATGCATACGCATAGGCGAACATCCACATTCGCCAGACGATTCGAACCGCCGATCGGGCGAGGCTTGCAGCATGACTACCAGCAGCCTCGAATCAACGACCGATCCAACACGATCCGATCCGGCACCGGCCATCACCGTGTCGGCACTGACGAAACGTTTCGGCCGCCGCGTCGCGGTCGACAGTGCGTCGTTCACGGTGCCGGCGGGGTCCGTCACCGGACTCGTCGGGCCGAACGGCGCGGGGAAGACGACCCTGCTCGCGATACTCCTCGGCCTGGTGCGTCCGACCTCCGGCGAGGCGACGGTTCGCGGAGCATCGATCGACGACCCTGCGTCCTACGTGTCGGAGGTCGGCGCCCTCATCGAGACGCCGGCATTCCACCCGGCCGTGTCGGCGCGGACGAATCTGCGTTCGCTCGCAGCGTTGACCCCGGGCGCCGCTATCACCGATTCCGATATCGAAGACCTGCTTTCCCTGGTGGGACTGAACGACCGCGGCGGCGACCGGGTCGGCAGCTATTCACTGGGCATGAAGCAGCGTCTCGGAATCGCCGCCGCGCTCCTCGGTGACCCGTCGGTCGTGCTCCTGGATGAACCGACGAACGGCCTCGACCCGGTCGGAATGCAGGAGGTCCGCGAGATCATCGGCGCCGTCGCCGCCCGCGGATGCACGGTCCTGGTCTCGTCGCATCTGCTGAGCGAGTTGGAGCAGGTCTGTGACTGGTTGGTCGTGCTGCGCCGCGGCGGCCTGTTGTATCAGGGCCCGCTCGCCGACCTCACTGTCGGGGACGCGATCCTGCAGATCGCTCCGGCAGATCCCGCCGATATCGACCGGTTGGCCACCGCCGCAGCAGAATTCGGGAGGCCGGTGACGAACCGGGCCGACGCGCTCGACATCGCGGTCGACGACGACGGCGACGCGGAAGGGTTCGCCGCCGAGATCAGCCGCGCTGCCTATCGATCGGGCATCGTGCTCCGCGAACTGCACCTGGAACGCCCCGATCTCCACCGCCGCTACCTCGACCTCGTCGGCGACCCCGCCTAAGCGACCCGTCTACGGGAAAGGAACTGTCGTGTTCACCTCAACCCTTGCATCCTTCCGATCCGAATGGATCCTGCTCAACCGCGGACGACTATGGACATTGCTGCTGACGACGGCGGCGGTGCTGGCCGTCGGCGCGACCTGGCTGGTGCTCGACACCGCGGACACCGCCGGCCCGGAGCGAACGCCGCTCGCTGCGATCTCCGGGGCGACCAGCGCGGTGATGTCGGCGATGTCGTTCGTCGGACTGCTCGTCGCGGCGTCCTTCGCGGCGCTGGCCACCACCGAGATCGACCGCGGGCTGTTCCGCAGCGCACTGACCCGGCAGCCCCGACGCGTCGCACTGGTCGTCGGACGTCTAGCGGCGCGTCTATCGGTGGCCGCCGTCGCCGGGCTGGTGGTTCTGGTCGCCGGCGCCGTGACTGCCGTCGCCGTGGCGCCGTCCGTCGACGTCAGCACGAACGGGTGGTTCGGCGCGGACGGCCTTGGCCAGATCGCCCAGGATGCCGGCCGGTTTGCGCTGTTCACCGCCGTGTATGCCGCAATCGGCACGACGGCCGCGGTGGTCGTGCGGTCGACGCCGATCGCGCTGGGTGCGCTCCTACTGTGGTTCGGCCCGATCGAGAATGTGGTCGGCGCCGGTCATGGATGGGCCGAACGATGGTTCCCCGGCCTGGTGATGCGCAGCCTGATGAACCCCGACGCGCCGGCCGCCCTCTCCACGGGGACGGTGCTCTGGACGTCGGCGGTCTTCCTCGCCGTCTGCGCGACCATCACGCTGGTAGCCGTGTCCCGACGGGACGTGACGTCATGACCGCGCTTACCGGCACCCGACCCGGCCGGACTGCGGCGCCGACCAGGCGGCTGTCCCGGACCGCGCGTCGTGTGGCCCTGGGCGTGCACATCGTGTCCAGCGTCGGCTGGATCGGCGCCGACCTCGCGCTCATCACCCTGATGGCCACGGTTCTCACCACCTCGTCGGGTGCCGTCGCCTCGGCCTGCCTGCAGGCCATGGTCGTCATCATCCCGCCGATCGTTCCGGCGCTTGCTCTCGTGATGACGATCAGCGGCATCGTGCTGGGAATCGGCACGAAGTGGGGCCTGGTGCGCTACTGGTGGGTCGCGGTGAAGCTCGTCATCTCGATCATCTTGTCGGTATTGGTGCTGGTCCTGCTGCTGCCGAATGCCCTCACCGTTGACATTCCGCCGGCCACAGGCTCCGGCGATCAGGTGCGCGCGTCGATCGACATCTCCGGGTTTCTGATGCCGCCGATCGTGTCCGGGGTGGCGCTACTGGTCTCGGTGTGGCTGTCGGTGGCGCGGCCCGGAGGGCGCGTCCGTCGTCGTGATCGGTGACATCATGAGGACTGCCCGAGGGACGAATACGGGGCGGAGGACTGCAGGGACGGTGGCCGTGAGAATCCAGGAACGTCTGGCATTGGACGTCGCCCCGGCCGCGGTAATCGTCGTCTTGATCCTGCTCGCCACCCCGCATATCGAGCGAGCGACCGCCGCCGGGGCGGTGTTCGGGATCATCGCCGCGGCCTCCCTCGGCTGGATGCGTCACCGGCCGATTGTGCCCGCGGTGGTCGTGCCGGCCGCGATCTTCGGCTACCTTGCGCTGGACAATCCCGGCGGTCCGTCGTTGCTGGCGGGCCCGGTCTGCATGCTGGCGCTCGGCTATTACGCGAGGCGCGCGGTGCTGACGTGTGGCGTGGTGCTGATGATCGCGGCGGTGATGGTCGGGCAGCTCGTCGGGGCCGGCGCCATGGGTGGGATCGGCACCGCCGGTTCGGCGTGGGCGATCGCCCTCGCGTTGATCGGTCTCACCGTCCGGAATCGCCGGGACCGCGTCGTATCCCGCCGCCGGGAGCAGGATCTCGAGCAACAACAGGCGCTCACGTCCGAGCGGCTCCGGATCGCGCGCGACCTGCATGACTCCGTGGCGCACGCGCTGGCGACGATCAGCGTGCAGTCCAACGTCGCCGATCGACTCACCGAACGCGACCCGGCCGCGGCTCGCGCGGCGATCACGGCGATCCGGACGGCATCGGCGGAAGCGCTCGACGAACTCGGCTGGTTGTTGAACTCGCTGCGCGACACCGATATCGATGCCGCGCGGATCAGCGCCGGGATGGCGGGGATCGGCGACCTCATCGCCCGGGCCCGCGCCAACGGCCTGACGCTGACCTACCAGGAGTCGCCGCCGGATTCTGCCAGCCGGACGCCGGTGTCCGGGCCCGTCGGCATCGCGGTGTATCGCGTGGTGCAGGAGTCACTGAGCAACATCGTCCGCCACGTCGGACCGTCGGCGACCGCGTCGGTCCGCATCGATCGTGGAGACGATCTCACGGTGACCATTACCGACGAGGGCGGCGGCAGGCCCGCGGACGCGGGTGATGGTGGATCGACGCGCATGGGCATCGTCGGCATGCGCGAACGCGTCGAATCCACCGGTGGCATATTTTCGGCGGGACCGAATCGGGACGCCCCGGGTTCACGGTTGTGGCGCGATGGCCGTCGAGCATTCGCGCGGAACGACAGGACGGCTGATGATCAGGATTCTCGTGGTCGACGACCAGACCCTCGTCCGGACCGGCTTTCGCACCGTGCTCGAGCTGGAGCCGGACTTCGATGTCGTCGGCGAGGCCGCTGACGGCGACGCCGCGGTCGCCGAGGCACGCCGGCTCGTGCCCGACGTGGTCGTGATGGACATTCGGATGCCCGGCAGCAACGGGATCGAAGCCACGCGGCAGATCAGCGCCGATCCGCGGTTGTCGGAGACGAAGGTGCTGATCCTGACGACCTTCGAACTCGACGAGTATGTCTTCGAGGCGCTCAGCGCGGGGGCCGGCGGCTTCCTCCTCAAGCACGCCTCGGCCGATGAGCTGGTCGGCGCGGTGCGGACTGTGGCGGCGGGTGACGCGCTGCTGTCGCCGCGCAATGTGCAGCGGCTGGTCGCCGCGTTCGCCGCCGGACGCACCGGGCCGGGGTCGCAGCGGCCGACGGCCGCGCCGCCGACGGTCGCCGCGCTCACCGACCGCGAGCGCGAGGCGGTGGTCCTGGTGGCGCAGGGCGAATCCAACGAGGAGATCGCGCGACGATGGGTCGTCAGTGAGGGCACCGTCCGCACCCACGTGTCTCGGGCCATGACCAAGCTGCATGCGCGCGATCGGGCGCAGCTCGTCGTGATCGCCTATCGGAGCGGCCTGGTGAACCCGGACGACCTCGGACACGACTGATCCCGACCACACGGTTTGTAGACTTCGAGACATGCCCTCGATGGTGCAGCGCTACCTGGATCAAATCGCATTGACCTGTGTCGACGCCGACGAGGGGCAGGTGGCCGACTACATTCCGGAGCTCGGCGCGGTGAACCCGGACCAGTTCGGGCTCGCGCTCGCGATGCATCGCGGCTCGCTCTATACCGTCGGCGACGCGCACGTTCCGTTCACGATCCAGTCGGTGTCGAAGCCGCTCACCTACGCGCTTGCGTTGTCGCTCCGCGGTTTCGACGCGGTGGACGCGAAGCTCGGCGTCGAGCCGTCGGGGGAGGCGTTCAACGAGATCAGCGTCGACCCGGCGACCCATCGGCCGAAGAATCCGATGATCAACGCGGGCGCGATCGTCGCGGCGTCGCTGGTGTGCGACCCGAACGATCCGGCCGCGGGTTTCGCCCGGCTGCTGGACTGCTACTCGGCGTTCGCCGGCCGCAGCCTCGTCGTCGACGAGGCGGTCTATCAGTCCGAGAAGGCGACGGGCGCCCGCAACCGGGCCATCACCTACATGCTCGAGAGCCTCGGAATTCTGGATGTGGACCCGGAATTGGCCGTCGACCTGTACTTCCGCCAATGTTCGGTGCGGGTGACGGCCGAAGACCTTGCCGTGATCGCGGCGACGCTCGCCGCGGGTGGGAACAACCCGCGAACCGGCCGGGAGGTGTGCGCGCCCCACATCGTGCGTCGGGTGCTGAGCGTGATGACGACCTGCGGCATGTACGACGGCGCCGGCGACTGGGTGTCGGCGGTCGGGCTGCCGGCCAAGAGCGGTGTCAGCGGCGCCGTGCTGGCGGTGCTGCCCGGCCAGCTCGGCATCGGGGTGTTCTCGCCCCGGCTCGACGAGCACGGCAACAGCGTGCGCGGGGTGACCGCATGCCGGCGGCTGTCGTCGGACCTGGGACTGCACATGTTCAACGTGGTCGGTGAGGGGCGGGCGACCGTGCGGTCGTCCTACGACATCCGCGAGGTGCCCTCGGAGACGCCACGGGATGGTCGGGACGAGGCCATCCTGCGGGCGCGGCGTGACCGCGTGCGTGTCTACGACCTGCAGGGGCCGCTCACCTTCACGAGTATGGAGTCGGTGCTGCAGCGGCTGGACAGTGACAGCCAGCGGTTCGACGCGGCGATCTTGAATCTGGGACGCGTCGAGACCGCGGACGCGCTGTCGCGCGGCATGCTGTTCGGCATGCATGCCCAGCTGGAGAACAGCGGTCGGCTCGGCCTGGTGGTCGACCCGGATCGGGTGCTCTCGCGCGAGGCCGGTGCGTGGACGCTGGACGCCGTGCGCCAGGGCAAGCTCATGGCGGCCGTCGAATCGGCGCGCACGCATGTGTACCCATCGCTGTCCGAAGCCGTCTCTGCTGCAGAGGATTTCCTCCTCGCGGGGCCGCGGCTGCGTTGAGATACGCGGTCCGACCTCTAGAGTGGACGGGTGCGTCTAGTGATCGCGACCTGTCAGGTCGACTACGTTGGCCGGCTCACCGCTCATCTGCCGATGGCGAAGCGACTGCTCCTGATCAAGTCGGACGGATCGGTGAGCGTGCATGCGGACGACCGCGCCTACAAGCCGCTGAACTGGATGAGCCCGCCGTGCTGGCTCACCGAGGACACCACCGACGATGGCCGGACGCTCTGGATCGTCACCAACAAGGCCGACGAGCAGCTGCGCATCACGATCGAGGAGATCGAGCACGACTCCAGCCATGAGCTGGGCGTCGACCCGGGCCTGGTGAAGGACGGTGTGGAGGCGCATCTGCAGGAGTTGCTGGCCGAACATGTCGAGACGCTCGGCACCGGCTGGTCGCTGGTGCGTCGCGAGTACATGACGGCGATCGGTCCGGTCGACCTGATGTGCCGGGATTCGGATGGTGTTTCGGTCGCCGTCGAGATCAAGAGGCGCGGCGAGATCGACGGCGTCGAGCAGCTGACGCGGTATCTCGAACTGCTCAATCGGGATCCGCTGCTGGCGCCGGTGCAGGGTGTCTTCGCCGCCCAGCAGATCAAGCCGCAGGCCCGCACCCTTGCCGAGGATCGCGGAATCCGTTGTGTCGTCCTGGATTACGACGCGCTGCGGGGTACCGAGAGCAACGAGTTCCGGCTGTTCTGATGCCGCGGCGCAACAATCGTCCCGCGCCGACGCAGTCGGTGCCGGGCGGCGCCGGGCACGATCGGATCGAATCAGGGCCGGACGGCTCGGACTATCAGGTGCGCGCCGTCCCGGGAGCGCGGGCGGTCAAGCCCTATCGCTGTCCGGGCTGCGATCACGAGATCGCGGTCGGGGTGGCGCACATCGTGGCGTGGCCGGCCGACACGGACGGCGCCGACGACCGACGCCATTGGCACAGTGGCTGGTGGCGCGGCCGTCGTACCCGTCGACCGACCCGCTGAGCCGGAAGGTCAGCGGTAGGCGGGTGCGTCGTTGCCGTCGGCAGGACGTGACCGGTAGCCGTACAGCTGCTCGGTCTCCTGCGGAATGTCGGCGGAGTCGGCGGTCGGCGGCATCGACCGGCCGGACGTCGCCGGGCGCGACTGCCGCTGCGGGGCCTCGGCCCGACGTCGGTCGGCGGGACCATCGAGCTGGGCCGTCTCGGAGAGCCCGCCGTTGATCAGATCGTGGGTCTCGGTGTCCAGCAGATCGCGCTCGTTGTCCAGGGCGGCGAGCTTGGTCGGCACCTCGCCGAGCTGCTGACGGATCTCATCGAGCTGACCGAGCATGCGGGCGCGCAGCTGGCGGATCTGCTCGGAGAGCTCGTGCGAGCGGGTGATGCGTTCGGTCGCAATGGAATGCGAGTGCTGACGGATCCGCTCGGCCTCGGCGGTCGCATTGTCGACCCGCTCCTTGGCCTCCTTGGTGCTGTTGGTCTCCATCTCGTTGACCAGCGCGATCGCCTTGTCGCGACGAGCGGCCATCGTGGTGTCGAAGTCCTCCTGGATGCGGTCGCGATTGATCTGCGCCTGCTGGTCCAGATGCTCGACCTCGGCCGTGGCAGCCTCGACGATCCGGCGCGCCTCGTCGCGAGCGGCCTGCATGGTCGACTCGTGCTCGGCCTCCATGGCGGCGCGGCGGCTGCTCAGCTCGCGGCGGGCCTCTTCCTGCTCCGTGCGTGCCTGTTCGGCAAGTGCAGTCGCCTCGTTGCGCAGCCGTTCGGACTCCTGGCGGGCGACGGACAGCATCTCGTCGGCATCCGCCTGGGCGTTGGTGCGGATCTCCGCGGCCTCGTCGGAGGCGAGTCGCAGCATGCGCGACATGCGGTCGCTCATGCCCTCCGCGGTGGTCGGCGGCACCGACAGGTGATCGACCTCCCGGCGCAGATCGTCGATCTCGTCTCGGGCGTCTTCAAGGCGCTGGGCGAGCTCGGCCGCGTTCGCGGTCGCGGCGTCGCGGTCGGCGGCGATGACGCGCATCTCGGCGTCACGGCTGCGGTAGAACTCGTTGACCTGATCACGGTCGTAGCCGCGCATTGCGATGGCGAACGGCAGGCCGCCCCCGGGCTCGAATTGGTTTGCCATGGGCCAAATCTTACGCGGCACAGCGCGGTACGCCTGAGGGCCACCGTACCCGCGGTCGGCGTGTCGCCGCGGAAGCCGGATTTGTGACCGGTCTGTGACCGGCTGGAGTCCCGTCGCCGGTCAGTGGCCGGTGGCCGGCTCCACGAGCTCGATGAGAACACCGCCGGCGTCCTTCGGGTGGATGAAGTTGATCCGCGAATCGGCGGTGCCGCGCTTGGCCTGCGGGTACAGCACGCGGACGCCGCCCTCGGTGAGCCGGCGGACGACCTCGTCGACGTCGGTCACCCGGACTGCCATCTGCTGCATGCCGGGGCCGTTGCGGTCGATGAACTTGGCGATCGTGGACGTCTCGTCCAGCGGGGACAACAGCTGGATCAGCGCCTGTCCGGCCGGGCCGCCCGCCGGGCCGATCATCGCCTCGACGACGCCCTGCTCGGCGTTGACTTCCTGGTGCAGCTCGACCAGGCCGAGGTGTTGGGCGTACCAGGCCTTGGCCGCTTCCAGATCGGGGACGGCGATCCCGACATGATCGATGGCGGTGACCAGGTCGGCGATCGATCCGGCGAGCAGGGAATCAGCAGAAGCACTCATATGACCACGGTATCGCTGGGCCGGTGCGGTGGTCACGGGCGGGGCGGCGCACAATTGTGGGTAACCCGTCACTCCAGGCGCCTATGCGTGCCAAGCCCGAGACGGCAGATCGAGGAGGATCAATGTCTGCAGAACCGTCCGTCATTATTTCCGGTGCCCGCACGCCGATCGGCCGCCTGCAGGGCAGCCTGAAGGGCTTCAGCGCCGTCGATCTCGGCGCGATCGCGGTCAAGGGCGCTCTGGAGAAGGGCAACGTGCCCGCTGACGCGGTGCAGTACGTCATCATGGGTCAGGTCCTGACCGCCGGAGCCGGCCAGATGCCGGCGCGGCAGACCGCGGTAAAGGCCGGAATCGGCTGGGACGTACCGGCTTTGAGCATCAACAAGATGTGTCTGTCGGGCATCGACGCCATCGCGCTGGCCGATCAGCTCATCCGCGCCGGCGAGTTCGACGTGATCGTCGCCGGCGGCCAGGAGTCGATGACCCAGGCGCCGCATCTGCTCCCGGGCAGCCGCGACGGCTTCAAGTACGGCGATACCAAGCTCGTCGACCATATGGCGTACGACGGCCTGCACGACGTGTTCACCGATCAGCCGATGGGCGCCCTGACCGAGCAGAAGAACGACGAGATCACCTTCACCCGCGAGCAGCAGGACGAGTTCGCGGCGCGGTCGCACCAGCGTGCGGCGGCCGCCTGGAAGGACGGTCTGTTCGCCGACGAGGTCGTGCCGGTGAGCATCCCGCAGCGCAAGGGCGATCCGATCGAATTCAACGAAGACGAGGGCATCCGCGCGAACACCACCGTCGAGTCGCTCGCCGGACTGCGTCCGGCGTTCCGCACGGACGGCAGTATCACCGCGGCCAACTCGTCGCAGATCTCCGACGGTGCCGCCGCGGTGGTCGTGATGAGCAAGGCGAAGGCCACCGAGCTCGGCCTGGAGTGGATCGCCGAGATCGGCGCCCACGGCAACGTTGCCGGACCGGACTCGACACTGCAGCTGCAGCCGGCGAACGCGATCGCCAAAGCCTGTGCCCGCGAGGGTATTTCGCCGGCCGATCTGGACCTGGTGGAGATCAACGAGGCGTTCGCCGCCGTCGGTCTCGCGTCGGTGCAGGAGCTGGGGATCGATCCCGAGAAGGTGAACGTCAACGGCGGCGCCATCGCGGTCGGCCACCCGATCGGCACCTCCGGCGCACGCATCACGCTGCACCTCGTGCTGGAGTTGGCACGGCGCGGAGGCGGCGTGGGGGCGGCCTCGTTGTGCGGCGCCGGCGGTCAGGGCGACGCCCTGATCGTGCGGGTGCCCAAGAAGTAGCGTCCGGAGTCGATCGGGGTTCTACGACGCGAGGTAGTAGAACTCGGATCGATCAGGCACAATGGTGGCCATGCAGCTGTTTGACCTGAGTACCCCCGCCAAGCGCTTCCGCTTCATCGCGGTCCTGGAAGCGATCACCTGGCTCGCATTGCTGATCTCGATGGCAGTCAAGTACGGCGCCGACAACGCGTCGGCGACGTTCGTGCCGGGCATGGTCCACGGTGTCGTGTTCGTCGTGTTCGTCATCGTCTCGTTGCTGACCGCGCGGGCCCTGAAGTGGAACTTCAAGGTCACGGCCTGGGCGCTCTTCTCGTCGATCCCGCCGTTCGGCAGCATCGTCTTCGAGCAGTGGGCTCAGCGGCGCGGGCACCTGGCCGAGCTGTCGGACACCGCCGTCGAACCGGTTCCGGCCGCGGCGGCATAACCGCAGCGCGCACGGCCCCCACGTGGGCGCCTGCGCAAGGGTGAGAGACTGGAATCGTGACACGACCTACTTCCGGTGCAGCACGTCAGCAGGCGATGGCCCAGGCCGCGGCCATGTCCGGGGCAGTTGACCTTTCGGTCCTCAAGGAGCGAGCCGAGGCCAAACAGCGCGCCGCGCAGGCGCCGGCATCGCCGGCCGGCGACGGTTCCGGCGCCGGCGGCGCGATACCGGCCGTCTTCGACGTCACCGAGGCCAGTTTCGAGGCGGACGTCCTGGTGCGATCCACCCAGGTGCTGGTGCTGGTCGACCTGTGGGCCACCTGGTGCGAACCCTGCAAGCAGCTGTCGCCGACGCTCGAGGCGCTCGCCGAGGGCGCGAACGGCGCCTGGGTGCTCGCGAAGGTCGATATCGACGAGAACCCGCGGATCGCGCAGGCGTTCGGCGTGCAGTCGGTGCCGACAGTGATCGCGATCGCCGACGGCCAGCCGGTCGCGGCCTTCCAGGGTGTGCAGTCGGCCGCCCAGATCAACGGCTGGGTCGAGGAGATCCTGGCGAAGGTCGGCGGATCGCTGACCGGGGCGCCCGGCGGCAGCGAGGGTCCGGCCCCTGTCGACCCGCGTGTGGAAGCCGCGGAGGCGCTGCTCGCCGATGGCGACATCGACGGCGCGCTCGCGCAGTACCGCGAGATCAACGCGGCCGAGCCGGGCAATACCGAGGCCGCGCTGGCCGTCCGGAATCTGGAATTCCTCGTCCGCGCCCAGGGCTATGCACCCGGTGACAGCGAGGGCGACGGCGTCGATGCACGGCTGGTGCGTGCCGACGGCATGGTCCTGGCGCAGCAGCAGACCGACGCGTTCGACCTGCTGATCGAGACGGTCAAGCAGACCGCCGGCGACGAGCGCGATCGGGTGCGCACCCGGCTGCTCGAACTGCTGCAGCTCTTCGATCCGGCCGACCCGGACGTGGTGGCGGCGCGCCGCAAGCTCGCTCGCGCCCTGTACTGATCTTTCTGTACTGACTTCCTAAAGCCGGTACCGAGCGCTCAGGCGCGGTACTGATCGCAGCCGGCGGGCCCGCCCAGGTAGCCGCTGCCGAAGGCGTCGACGCGGGTCAGCCCGCTCGGGAGGGCCCGTGACTGCGCATCGCTGGCGGCCAATCCGTTGTCCAGGAGGCCGGATACCGCCGCGTCGACGTCGCCGGATCCCATGGTGAAATCGCCGAGGTCGCGGGTCGCCGCCGCCCACTGTCCGGTCATGCAGGCGGCCAGCGCCGCGCTGCCGGGCCGGTCGGTCGGCTCGCCGCGGCCGTGCAGTACGGCCAGCGCATACCGAGATGCGATGAGTGAGTAGGCGCTGAATCCATCGGTCATCAGCGTGGGGATCTGAGCGGGGCCGGAGTAGCCGACGCGCCCGATCGCCGTCAGCCGGTCGGCGTCGTAGAGCACGGTGTTCGTCGACGGGCAGTAGGTCACCGGCTGGCGCGCGGACGATCCGGTGCAGTCGGTCGTCGCCGCGCGGACCTGCGGTGCCGTCGGGCCGGGGCGGAAGTAGTCGGTCAGTGACCCGACGACGGCGGCCAGCGTGGTCGCCGAGAACGGTTGCGGCGCCAGGGTTCCGGCGGTGTCGTAGGGTGCGGGCTGCTTGGCCTGCCGTGCACGGACCGCGTCGAGCTGCAGGTCACGACAGGCAGCGGCGCCGCCGTGTACGCCGAGCGAGAAGGCGGTGACCCGGTCGAAGGACGTGCCGTGTTCGTTCTCGGTGCGCCGGATGTCGCGGGAAGCCGCGATGGTCGCCGCCGCGTCGGTGAGGCCGGAGGTGGAGCTGACCGTGAACCCAGGCGACTGCCCGGCGGCCACCCAATGCAGATAGGCGCCCGAAAAGCAGTCGGAGCGTTGCTCGTTGACGATCGGGGCGGGGTCGTTGATGGCAGCGAGGTTACTGATGCGATGGCCGTATTCGTGGGCCATCACCGCCAGCACGCCGATGTCACCGAACCCGCGCTCATAGGTGGGGATCAGGACCGCGCGATCCCAGCCGATGGAGTCGTCCTCCTGACAGTAGGCCGCGTTGTGATAGTCGTGACCGTCCTGGCCGCAGAACTGCGCTGCGGCAGGCGAATTCGAATCCCACGAGGACAGCCGGGTCTCCGGTGCGAACGGGTGGCCGAAGACGGCGGGGTAGGTCTGTGCCCAGAACTTCTGGATGTCATCGATCGCCGTGGCAACCAGCCGGTCGACCCGCCCGCCGTCGGTGCCGCTGACGGTCTCCGTCGGTGTCGGCGCGTTCGGCCGGATTCCGTTGGGGCCGGTCGAATACGGCAGGTCGCCGACCGAGAACAGACTCGGCGAACTCGGTGAGGCGGAATCGGTGTTCGAGTCGCCGCATCCGGCGGCGACCAGCACGATGCTCACCAGGGTGGCCACTGCGACGAGCCATCCGTGCCGAGCAGCTATCCGGCTAGGCATCAGCGGGATTCGTCGACGGTGCGGGTGTCAGCACGACTGCGGAGCAGGCGGGGATGGTGATGGCGGCCGATGCCGGCCGACCGTGCCAGCCGACACCGTTGGCCTGCACCGATCCCAGGTTGCCGACGCCGCTGCCGCCGTATTCGCGGGCGGCGGTGTTGAGGAGTTCGATCCAGCGACCGTCCTGCGGCAGCCCGATCCGGTAGTCGTGGCGGTCGACTCCGGAGAAGTTGAAAACACAGGCCAGGTAGCCGGTTTCGGCGGAGCTGCGCGGGTCGGGCCGCCGGAGAAAGGCGACGATATTGCCGATGGCGTCCGAATCGTCGATCCATTCGACGCTGCCGGCGGTGAGGCCGTGCAGTTCCGGTCGGGTGACGGCGAGGCTGTTGAGGTCGCCCACCAGCAGGCGCAGGCCGCCGCCGATATTGCCGCGCAACAGCTCCCAGTCGAGTTCGCGATCGTCCGCCCACTCGCGGATCTGGCCGAACTCCTGGCCCATGAACAGCAGCTGTTTCCCCGGGTGGCACCACTGATAGGCGAGCATCGCCCGGACGTTGGCCGCCCGCTGCGCCTCGGTGCCCGGCATCCGCGTCCACAACGTGCCTTTGCCGTGGACGACCTCGTCATGACTGATCGGCAGTAGGTGCGCCTCGGTGTCGACCTCGCGGAGCGAATTGGTCAGCCGGCCATGATGAAAGGCCCGGTGCACCGGGTCATTTCGCAGATACCCGAGCGTGTCGTGCATCCAGCCGAGATTCCATTTGAGGGTGAAGCCGAGGCCGCCGAGCGCGGTCGGCCGGGTGACGCCCGGCCAGGCCGTCGACTCTTCGGCGATCATCGCGACGCCGGGAAAGGCCTGGTGCACGGCATCGTTGAGCTCGCGGACGAACTCCATGGCCTCGATGTTCTCGTTGCCGCCGTACCGGTTGGGGGTCCACTGCCCGTCCGGCCGTGAGTAGTTGAGATACAGCATCGACGACACCGCGTCCACGCGCAGCCCGTCGATGTGGAATTCCTCGATCCAGTACAGCGCGTTGGCGATCAGGAAGTTGCGCACCTGTGGGCTGCCGAAGTCGAAGACGTAGGTGCCCCAGTCGGGATGTTCGCCGAGCTGGGGGTCGGCATGCTCGTAGAGCGCGGTGCCGTCGAATCGGCCGAGTGCCCAGACGTCCTTGGGGAAGTGGGCGGGCACCCAGTCCATGAGGACGCCGATCCCCAACGAGTGCAGATGATCGACTAAGGCCCGGAAGTCGTCCGGCGCACCGTATCTGGCGGTCGGCGCGTAATACGACGACACCTGGTAGCCCCAGGAGCCGCCGTAGGGGTGCTCGGTGATCGGGAGCAGTTCGACATGCGTGAAGCCCATTTCGGACACGTACGCGCCCAGCTCGACCGCGAGCTCGCGGTAACTCGAGGCGCGGTTGCGCCATGACCCGAGATGCACCTCGTAGACGGTCATCGGTCGGGTGCGGGGATCGATGTCGCGGCGGGCGTCGATCCACGTCCGGTCGGTCCATCGGTGTTCGGTCAGCGTGACCACCGACGCGGTGCCGGGCATCGGTTCCGCCTGGCGCGCAAGCGGATCAGCCTTGTCCTGCACACTGCCATCCGGCCCGGTGACCCGGAACTTGTAGAGCGAGCCGACGCGGGCCTCAGGGATCAGCACGCTCCAGACCCCGGATTCGCGCGCGAGCATCGGCTCCGGCGCCCAGTCGTTGAAGTCGCCGATCACCGCGACCGAACGGGCGCGCGGTGCCCACACCGAGAAGCGCACCCCGGCACCTGGCGTAGCCGGATCGGTTGTCCCCGTTGGTTGGGCGCCGAGCACCTCCCACAGCCGGCGATGGCGTCCGGCGGCGATCAGCCGCAGGTCGTTGATCGACGGCGCCAGCGTGGAATGCGTGGTATGCCGTCGGGCCGGCGAGGTGGGACGGATCACGAGACGCGGGCCTCGCGCAATCGGGTGAGGGCACCGCGCGCCTGCGCGGGATCGGTGGTGCGCCAGAACGGCGGCAGCGACGCCACCAGGAACCCGCCGTAGCGGGCGGTGGCCAGCCGGGAGTCGAGCACCGCGACGACGCCGCGATCGTCGGTGGCCCGCAGCAGCCGACCGGTGCCCTGGGCGAGCAGCAGTGCCGCATGGCTCGCGGCGACCGTCATGAAGCCGTTGCCGCCGCGTGCTTCGACGGCCCGCTGGCGAGCGGTGAGCAATGGATCGTCGGGGCGGGGGAAGGGGATTCGGTCGATCGTCACCAGGGTGCACGACGGGCCGGGCACGTCGACGCCCTGCCACAGTGACAGCGTGCCGAAGAGGCAGGTGGGCTCGTCTTCGGCGAACCGGCGGACCAGTGCGCCGGTGGCGTCGTCGCCCTGACACAGGATCGGCACGTCGACGCGTTCGCGAAGCTCCTCGGCCGCCTCCTTGGCGGCGCGCATCGAGGAGAACAGGCTCAGGGTGCGGCCGCCGGCCGCGCCGATCAGCTCGGTCAGTTCGGTGAAGAAACGCTCGCCGAGGCCGTCGCGTCCGGGCGGCGGAAGGTGTTTGGCCACATAGAGAATCGCCGACGATCCGTGGTTGAACGGCGAGCCCACGTCGAGCCCGGTCCAGCGGACGCCGGTCGCCGCGGTCTTGCCGGTGGCGGTGACAGAGCGCGACCCGGTCTCGGCCGCCGCGTCGGAGTCGATCGTCGATCCGGCCGCGATCGGCAGGCCCCAGGTGACGGCGAGCGCGTCGAACGAGCCGCCGATCGTCAGCGTTGCCGACGTCAGAATCACCGTGGCATCGGCGAACAACGAGGCGCGCAGCAGGCCGCCGACCGACAGCGGGGCCACCCGCAGCACGCGACGCCTGTCGGACCGGACCAGTTCCTCGCCGACCCACACCACGTCGGCGCGCCGGGATTCGTCGGGTTCGGCGAAGGACTCGAGGATCCGGACGACGGCGTCCCGCGTCTCCTCCAGCCCGGTGACGGCCGCGGATCGGGCCGCCGCGGCCTCCGGATCGGCGGCCGCGCCGCGCTGCACCGGCCCGATCGCGGTGCGGGCCTGCGCAAGTCGATCACGCAGCGATGCAAGGGTTTCCGCCGCGCCGACCGGGATCTCCGCCCAGCGGCCGATCGGTACCTGGTCGAGCAGCGTCCCGAGCAGCTCGCCGCCGCCGGCAAGCGCGTCGGCCAATTCGTCGTCGATGAGCTTGCCGCACCGGCGTGCCAGGCCGGCGATGGATGCCGAGGACAGTTCGTTGGTCGCCACCGAGGTGATGCGGTCGGTCAGCTCGTGCGCCTCGTCGACGATGACGACGTCATGTTCGGGGAGGATGTCGGCCGGGCTGAGGGCATCGATGGCCAGCAGCGCGTGGTTGGTGACGACGAGGTCGGCCTGGGTCGCCTTGCGGCGCGCGGTCTCGGCGAAGCAGTCGGTGCCATACGGACAGGTGTTGGCGCCCAGACATTCTCGTGCGCTGACGCTGACCTGGCGCCAGCCGTTGTTGCTGACGCCGGGATCCAGATCGTCACGGTCGCCGGTCTCGGTGTCGGAGGTCCACTCGCGGAGGCGCTTGACCTCGCGGCCCATGGCCGAGATCGCGAACGCGTCAAAGAGCTCGCCATCGGGTTCGTCGGCCGCCCCGGAGTGAATCTTGTTCAGGCAGAGATAGTTTCCACGCCCCTTGAGGATCGCGACTTCCGGGCGGCGGCCCAGCGAGGGCGCCAGCGCGTCGGCGAGGCGGGGGAGATCGCGGTCGATCAGCTGCCGCTGCAGGGCGATGGTCGCCGTCGACACGAGCACCGTCTTGCCGGTCTCGACCGCGTGGCGCACCGCGGGCACCAGATACGCCAATGACTTTCCGGTGCCGGTGCCGGCCTGCACCGCCAGATGTTCGCCGGTGTCGATAGCGTTGGCCACGGCCGACGCCATGGCGAGCTGGCCGTCGCGATGCGCGCCGCCGACCGACCCCACCGCGGTCGCCAATAGTTCGGCGACCGAGGGGATCTCGTCGGTGACGGTGCTGTCGGGGTTGGTCATCGGCCGCCGCCCGATAGGAATCGCGTCGGGATGGCCGGATCGCCGTGCGAGAGGCCGAGGCCTTCCCAGGGCAGCGACACCAGGGCGGCGCGCAGGTGATCGCGGGCCGCGGTGAGGTCCGGCTGGTCGGCGACCAGGTTGCCGCCGCGCACGAGCGGATGCTGCAGCGCGGTCACGGTGAGCCCGCCGGTCTCCGGAATAGCCTGCGGTTCAGGGTGTTCGATCGCCGAGATGATCTCCTCGACGATGGTCCCGGACGGCTTCGCCGCGCGATAGGCGTACTTGGTGCCGCCGCGCGATTCCTTGTGGCTGGCGCGCTTGGTGACCGGTACGCCGTCGACCTCGACCAGCTTGTAGACCATGCCGGCGGTCGGGGCGCCGCTGCCGGTGACCAGAGCGGTACCGACACCGTAGGTGTCGACCGGCTCGGCCCGCAGCGCGGCGATCGCGTACTCGTCCAGGTCGCCGGAGACGACGATCCGCGTCGACGTCGCGCCCAGGTCATCGAGCTGCGCCCGGACCTGTCGCGCCAGCACGCCGAGGTCGCCGGAATCGATTCGGACGCCGCCCAGTTCGGTTCCGGCGGCGGCGACCGCGTTCTCGACGCCGGTGGTGATGTCGTAGGTGTCGACCAGCAATGTGGTCTCGGCTCCGAGGGAGGCGACTTGCGCGCGGAACGCCGCCAGCTCGCCGGCGGCTGCGGCCTGGGGATCGCCGGCGGCGTGCAGCAGGGTGAACGCGTGCGCGCTCGTCCCGGCCGTCGGTACTCCGTATCGCCTGCCGGCCTCCAGATTCGACGTTGCAGCGAGTCCGGCGAGGTAGGCGGCGCGGGCTGCGGCCACCGCGGCCTCCTCGTGCGTGCGCCGTGAACCCATCTCGATGATCGGTCGCGATCCGGCCGCGGTCACCATGCGAGCGGCGGCGGACGCGATGGCGCTGTCGTGATTGAGGATCGACAATGCCAGCGTCTCCAGGAGCACGCATTCGGCGAAGGAACCGCGGACCGTCAGCACCGGCGATCCGGGGAAGTACAGTTCGCCCTCGCGGTAGCCATCGATCTCGCCGCCGAATCGATAGTCGGCCAGCCACGAGACAGTCGGCGGATCGAGGAACGCGCTCACGGCCGCCAGTTCCTCGTCCTCGAAGCGGAAGTGCTCGAGCCGTTGCAGAAAGCGCGGAATCCCGGCCATGACGCCGTAGCGGCGGCCGTCCGGCAGGCGCCGGGCGAATACCTCGAACGTGCACTGTCGATCGGCCGTTCCGTCCGCGAGCGCGGCCGCGAGCATCGTCAGCTCGTAGCGATCGGTAAGCAATGCCGGCGAGCTCGGCGGCAGCGACGCAGGCGTCCCGGCCGGCGGTGCCGCGGCTACCGCCGCACTCTGACTAACGGGACTTTCCGATACGGCCACACTCGGTACCCTATGACGCATGGGAAGCAGTACCGCGCGCACGTCGGACGCGTCTCCGGCAGGCACGGTGACGGCCGATCCCGATCAGCGCACGGACGAGGACCTGGATCGGCCGTGGCTGACGGTGGTCTGGGACGATCCGGTCAACCTGATGCGGTACGTGACCTATGTGTTCCAGAAGCTGTTCGGCTACAGCGAGGCCAAGGCCTCGGAGCTGATGATGCAGGTGCATACCGAGGGCAAGGCCATCGTGTCGTCCGGTGGTCGGGACAAGGTCGAGCTTGATGTACGCAAGCTGCATGCCGCGGGGCTGTGGGCAACGATGCAGAGGGATGGCTGATTCGCGGTGCGCAACTGGCGTAGGCGGGGGCATGGTGCGCAGGTGCGGATCACGTCCGAATTGGACGGGCCCGAGGCGGAATTGATCCGGTCGCTGGCCGACTCGATGCTCGAACTCCTGGCCGAACGCGAGGCCACGGCGCCGGTCGACGAGCTGGCGGCGATGACCGGGATCCGCACCGGGCACTCGCACAGCCCTGACGACGCGACCCTCGGCCGGTTGCTGCCGGATTTCCATCGGCCCGACCAGGACGAGACCACCGCCCCGGACGCGGCCACCGGCGATCTCAACGGCGCGCTGCGCAGTGTGCACGAGCCGCACATCATCGCCGCCAAAACCGAAGCGGCGCAGATCATCCTGGACACGCTTCCGGCCGACGGCGGGACGCTGTCACTCACCGAGGAACAGGCCGAGCAATGGTTGACGGCGATCAACGACATCCGGCTGGCTCTGGGCGCGATGCTGGGCGTCACCGAATCCACACCTGATCAGCTGCCCGACGGCGACCCGATGGCACCGCACCTGGACGTCTACCACTGGCTGACCGTCGTGCAGGAGCTGCTCGTGGTCGCCCTGATGGGGAAGTGACGACGACTCCCATGACACCGGCCAGCGGTCGACACGATTCCATCACCGACATCGACGGGATCGCGGTCGGGCATTGGCAGCAGATCGATACCGACGCCACCGTCGCGACGGATGATGCACCCGGCAAGGGCTGGGCGAGCGGTACGACGGTCCTCACCCTGCCGACCGGTGCGGTCGTGGCGGTCGACTGCCGCGGTGGCGCTCCGGGCACGCGGGAGACCGATCTGCTCGACCCCGCCAACACCGTGCAGACCGCTCACTCGGTGGTCCTCTCCGGGGGCAGCGCCTTCGGGCTGGCTGCCGCCGACGGGGTGATGAACACGCTGGAACAGCGCGGCGTGGGCCTGCCGATGGACGCGGCCGGCCACGTGGTGCCGATCGTGCCGGCCGCGGTGATCTTCGATCTGCCGGTAGGTGCCTGGGCGCATCGGCCGGATGCGGAGTCCGGCCGCCTCGCGCTGGACGAGCTGACGACCGGGCCGGTGGCTCGTGGCAGTGTCGGCGCCGGAGCCGGCGCGCGGGCCGGTGCGCTCAAGGGCGGGGTCGGCAGCGCGAGCGTCGTGCTCGACGCCGGTCCGGCTGCCGGTGTCACCGTCGGCGCGCTGATGGTCGCCAATCCAGTGGGTTCGGTGCTCGATCCGGAGACCGGATTGCCCTGGGAGACAACGGCGGCCGACCTGGCGTATTTCGGTCTGCAGCCGCCCGACGACCGCGACCGGGAGCGGTTCGCCGAGCTGTCCGCCAAGTCGACCGTCCTGAACACGATCGTCGGCGTGGTGGCCAGCGATGCGCCGCTCGACAAGGCGGCCACCCGGCGGGTGGCGATCGCCGCCCACGACGGGCTGGCCCGAGCCGTCCGGCCGGCGCACACGCCGATGGACGGGGACACCATCTTCGCGGTCTCCACCGGTCGGGCCACCCCGCCCGAACCGGGCATACCGGTGCCGCCGGGGCTGCGCGCCGACGCCGCCGTGGTGGCCGCGGTCGGACACGCGGCGGCCGTGGTCACCAGGCGTGCCGTCATCAATGCAGTCGTCGCGGCCACGTCGGTCGCCGGAATACCGTCGCTGACCGACACGTTGCCTTCGGCAGTACGCGCGTAGCAGCGGGCCGAAGGCGATGGGCCGGAAAGGGGAGACGATGACGCTGACGATCTCGTCCGCCCTGGCCCGGAAGATGGTCGAGCATGCGCGCGCCGACCACCCCGACGAGGCCTGCGGCGTGATCGCGGGGGCCGAGGGATCCGACCGGCCGGAACGCTTCATCGCGATGTTGAACGCGGAGCGCTCGCCGACGTTCTACCGCTTCGATTCGGCGGAGCAGCTGCGCGTCTGGCGGGAGATGGAGCGCCACGATGAGGAGCCCGTCGTCATCTATCACTCGCATACGGCGACCGAGGCGTACCCGAGCCGCACCGACGTCTCGTATGCGTCGGAACCGCAGGCACATTACGTGCTCGTCTCGACCCGCGACGCCGAGCCCGCGGAGTTCGGCACCGCCGCCTTTGACGGGGTCGAGGTGCGCAGCTATCGCATCGTTGACGGCGTGGTGACCGAAGAACCGATCGAAATCATCTGACCGACAGGGAGTTTCGCATGTCCGTGACCGTATCCGTGCCGACGATCCTGCGTCCCTACACCGGCGACGCCAAGCGAGTCGATGGCACCGGCAGCACCCTCGGCGAGCTGATCGACAACCTCGACGGCGCCCACGCCGGCATCAAGGACCGGCTCGTAGCCGACGGCAAGCTGCACCGGTTCGTGAACATCTACGTCAACGACGAGGACGTCCGCTTCACTGGCGGCCTCGACACCGCGATCGCCGACGGCGACGACGTCACGATCCTGCCCGCTGTCGCGGGCGGGTAGCCCGGTGCCATGGCTCGTTTCGACTCGCTGATCGATTCCCTCGGCGGCACGCCGCTCATCGGGCTGCCGACCCTGTCGCCGCGCTGGGACGACGATGCGCAGGGTCCGCACGTGCGGCTGTGGGCGAAGCTGGAGGATCGAAATCCGACCGGATCGATCAAAGATCGTCCGGCCCTGGCGATGATCGAGCGGGCCGAGGCCGACGGGACTCTGCGACCGGGCATGACGCTGCTCGAACCGACGAGCGGCAACACCGGGATCGCCCTGGCGATGGCCGCCAAGCTGAAGGGCTACCGGCTGATCTGCGTCATGCCGGAGAACACGTCGGCCGAACGGCGGCAGCTGCTCTCGATGTACGGCGCCGAGATCATCTCGTCGCCGGCCGCGGGCGGATCGAACACCGCGGTCGCGATGGCCAAGGAGCTCGCGGCCGAGCATCCGGACTGGCTGATGCTGTACCAGTACGGCAACGCCGCGAACGCCGACGCGCACTACCTGACGACCGGGCCGGAGCTGCTGGCCGATCTGCCGGAGATCACCCATTTCGTCGCCGGCCTCGGCACCACCGGCACGTTGATGGGCGTCGGCCGATACCTGCGCGAACGCGTCGCCGACGTCGGGATCGTCGCGGCCGAACCGCGGTACGGCGACGAGGTGTACGGCCTGCGCAACATCGACGAGGGCTTCGTGCCGGAGCTGTACGACGATTCGGTGCTCACCACCCGCTATTCGGTGACCGGCCGGGACGCGATCGCCCGCGTGCGCGAACTGATCGATACCGAGGGCATCTTCGCCGGCGTGTCCACCGGCGCCGTGCTGCAGGCCGCGATGGCGGTGGGTCGCAAGGCGATTCGGTCCGGTACCGAGGCCGATATCGCGTTCGTGGTGGCCGACGCCGGTTGGAAGTATCTGTCGACCGGGGCGTACGAGGGCAGCCTGGACGACGCGGGTGCGGCGCTCGACGGACAATTGTGGGCATGACGAACGGCGATTTCCCGTCGGGCCTGCCGCAGCCCGCGCGTCCGGGAGGCGCACCCGTCTCCCGTCGGGACCGGATGACGGCGCTGTGGTTGCGGTCGGCGGTGGCGATTCTGGCGATCACCGCGCTGCTGATCGTCATCGAGGCGATCGACTCGGCGACCGGGCATCGGATGGACGACGAGGGCATCGAGCCGCGGCACTGGTCGGGTCTGCTCGGGGTGCTGGTGTCGCCGTTCCTGCATGCCGACTGGAGTCACCTGATCTCGAACGTCGTGCCGGGCGTCGTTCTGGGCTTTCTCGTGCTGCTGTCGGGGCGGTTCGCCGTGGTCACCGCGGTCGTCTGGTTCACTTCCGGTGTGGGCGTATGGCTGTTCGGGGCGTCGGGCACCGTGACGATCGGCGCATCGGGGATCATCTTCGGGTGGCTCGCATTCATCCTGGTGCGCGGCATTTTCAGCCGGGTGGTCTGGCAGATAGCTCTGGGAGTGGTGGTGCTCATGGTGTACGGCGGCGTCCTGTGGGGCGCACTGCCCGGCACCCCGGGAATCTCCTGGCAGGCGCATGCCTTCGGTGCGGTGGGCGGCGTGCTCGCGGCCTGGTTCCTGGGCGCGCGCGAACGCGAGCAGCGCGCCGTCGACAGCGGTAATACCCCGAGGAAAATCACCGGATGAGCGGTGACGTGAGTCCGGATCTGGCGTTCGCGCCGATCGGCATCTTCGATTCGGGCGTGGGCGGATTGACGGTCGCCCGTGCCGTCATCGATCAGCTGCCCGACGAAGACATCCTCTACATCGGCGACACGGCGCATTGTCCGTACGGCCCGCGCACGATCCCGGATATCCGCGCCAAGGCACTGACCCAGCTCGACGCGCTGGTCGACCGCGGCGTCAAGGCGCTGGTGATCGCCTGCAACTCGGCCTCCACGGCGTGCCTGCGGGACGCGCGCGAGCGCTACTCGGTGCCCGTGATCGAGGTCGTGCTGCCGGCCGTGCGTCGGGCCGTGGCCACGACGCACTCCGGGCGGATCGGGGTGATCGGCACCGCGGCCACCATCGCGTCGCGGGCCTACGAGGACTCGTTCGCGGCAGCGCCCGATCTGCAAATCACGTCGGTGGCCTGCCCGCGGTTCGTCGACTTCGTCGAGCGCGGAATCACCAGCGGGCGGCAGATTCTCGGGCTTGCGCAGGGCTACCTCGAACCCCTCCAGCAGGCCGGCGTCGACACCTTGGTGCTCGGCTGCACGCACTATCCGTTGCTGTCCGGTGTCATCCAGCTCGCGATGGGCGATTCGGTGACGCTGGTGTCCAGCGCGGAGGAGACCGCCAAGGATGTGGTGCGCGTTCTCACCGAGCGCGATCTGCTCCATCCGCATAGCGTCGACGGCGGCGATGACGTCGTCGGCGGTCGCGATCGTGCCGTCCGGGAGTTCCTGGCAACGGGCGATCCGGAGGCCTTCGAGCGACTCGCATCACGTTTCCTCGGACCGGCGCTCGACCACGTTCGATCGGTCTGATCGTCACGCGCATCACGTTCGTGGTGTCTATTGCTGTTAATCGGACACGACAAATGTTTTGCGTGGCAGAGTGAACACATGCAGTTGACGGTGTTGGGATGTTCGGGCAGTCTCGGCGGCCCGCAATCCCCGGCATCGGGCTATCTCCTGTCGGTCCCCGGCGAGCAGCCGGTGGTCATGGACTTCGGTCCCGGTGTGCTCGGTGCGTTGCAGAAGTACCTGGACCCCAATTCCGTTGCGGTCCTATTGAGTCACCTGCATGCCGACCATTGCATCGACCTCGCCGGACTGCTGGTGTGGCGTCGGTACGCCCCGGTGCCTGCGGTCGGTAAGACCGCTCTCTTCGGTCCGCCCGGGACGGCCGAGCGAGTCGGCGCCGCGTCATCGGAATACGCCGGCGAGCTCGACGACATCAGCGATACCTTCGACGTCGACACGTGGGTCGACGGCACCGTCGTGAAGGTGGGCGGAATGACCGTGTTGCCGCGCAAGGTCAACCACCCGCCGCAGACCTACGGGCTGCGCGTCACCGCGCCGGAGGGACAGACGCTGGCGTTCAGCGGTGACACCGGCGTCTGCGACGAGGTCGTCGACCTCGCCCGAGATGCCGATGTGTTCCTGTGCGAGGCGTCGTGGACGCACGATCCCGCCAACCGCCCGCCCAACCTGCATCTGTCCGGTGTCGAGGCCGGTCAGATGGCCAAGGCCGCCGGCGTGAAGCAGTTGGCGCTGACCCATATTCCGCCCTGGACCGACACCGAGGCGGTGGTCAACGAGGCCCGTTCGCAGTTCGACGGGCCGATCTTCGCCGTCGCACCCGGGCAGGTCATCGAGATCGGCTGAACTGACCCGTGGTGCAGAATGTGGGTTGGACGTCCGTCGACTGGGACGGGGAGAGCTGGGCCGAAGCGGAACGAGCCGCGGAGAAGATGGTCTTCCGCTCGCCGCTGTTCGTCGCTCGGTCGGCCGGATTTCTCGCTCTCCACGCCGCGAATCGTGCGACAAAATCGTTGCGCCACAACGGAATCGCGGAAACCCGGTTTACTGAACGCACGTTGGCGACACAGGCCCGGGTGCAGATCGACGTGCCCCCGGAGGTCGTGTATTCGCGAGTCAGTGACGTAGCCGGGATGGGCCGGTGGAGTCCGGAGAACACCGGCGCGACCTTCCCGCATGCCGACGGGACCGATATCCACGTCGGGACGATCTTTCACGGGCACAACAAGCGCGGCCGGCTGCGGTGGACCACTCGGTGCCGGGTCACCGAGGCCACCCCGGGGGAGTGCTTCTCGTTCGATGTCGAAGCGATCGGCCCGAGCGGCAAGCCGCTCATCCCGTTCTCGATCGCTACGTGGACGTACCGCTTCGAGCCCGCCGCGGCTGACGCCACGACGGTCACCGAGGAATGGCGGATAGGCCCGTACCCACCGGCGATCATCGCCGTGGCGCGTCGGCTGCGCGAGGACGATCTCGATGCTCTCGAGCTGCAGAGCCGCAACCTACGGATCACTCTGAACAACCTGAAACGGGTCCTCGAGGCCGATGCCGCCTCCTGATCTGGCGGGCTCGGCAATTCGATTCGCCCATGCGCACTACGCTTGTCAGCGTGAGCAGACGAGCAGACGGCAGGGCCGACGACGAACTTCGACCGATCACCATCACCCGGGGGTACACCAACCACCCGGCCGGGTCGGTTCTCGTCGAGTTCGGTCAGACCCGGGTCATGTGCACCGCGAGCGTCGAGGAGAGCGTGCCGCGCTGGCGGCGCGGTTCCGGGCTGGGCTGGCTGACGGCCGAGTACGCGATGCTCCCGGCGGCGACCCACACCCGCTCGCAGCGGGAGTCCACGCGTGGCAAAGTCGGCGGTCGTACCCATGAGATCAGCCGGCTGATCGGCCGATCGCTGCGCGCGTGCATCGACCTGGCGGCGTTGGGGGAGAACACCATTGCCATCGACTGCGATGTCCTGCAGGCCGACGGCGGCACCCGCACCGCGGCGATCACCGGCGCCTACGTCGCGCTGTGCGACGCCGTAACTTATCTGAACGCGCACGGCAAACTGTCTGACCCGCAGCCGATTTCATGCGCCATCGCCGCCGTCAGCGTCGGCGTGGTGGACGGCCGGGTGCGTCTGGACCTGCCGTACGAAGAGGATTCGCGCGCCGAGGTTGACATGAACGTCGTCGCCACCGACAAGGGCACGCTGGTCGAGGTGCAGGGCACCGGCGAGGGTGCCACCTTCCCGCGGTCGACGCTGGACAAGCTGCTCGACATGGCGGTCGAGGGCACCGAGAAGTTGTTCGCGATCCAGCAGGAGGCGCTGTCCGCCGACTATCCGGGCACGCTGCCCGAGGCGGCCGATGAGGATGCCAAGCGGAAGTCGTTCGGCAGCTGACATGACTCAACTACTGCTCGCGAGTCGTAACGCCAAGAAGCTGGCGGAGCTGCGCCGTGTCGTCGAGGCGGCCGGGATCACCGGCTTCGAGGTGATCGGGCTGGACGATGTGGACGAGTTCCCGGAGTCGCCCGAGACCGGCGCGACATTCGCCGAGAATGCGCTTGCCAAGGCGCGCGATGCGTATGCCGAGACCGGATTGCTCTCCATCGCAGACGATTCCGGCATCGAGATCGAGGCGCTGAACGACATGCCGGGCGTGCTCTCGGCCCGGTGGTGCGGGCGGCACGGCGACGATGCGGCCAACACAGAGCTGGTGCTGGGGCAGTTGAAGGATGTGCCGGCGGAGCGGCGCGGCGCGGCGTTCGTCTCGGTCTGCGCGCTGGTCGGCCCCGATCTCGAGGACGTTGTGGTGCGCGGGGAGTGGCGCGGCAGCGTCATCGAGGAGCCGCGTGGCGATGGCGGCTTCGGTTACGACCCGATCTTCGTGCCCGACGATGAGCTCGCCGCCGGTCGGACGTCGGCGGAACTCAGTGCGGCGGAGAAGGATTCACTGAGCCATCGCGGAAAGGCGTTGGCGCAGTTGGTTCCGGTGCTGATCCGGATAGCCGAACTGGGCTAGCTAGCCGACTCAGAGGTTGAACTGTTCTTTCACGTCGCGCGTGCGAATGTGCTCGACGTAGAACGATAGGAACGGGATGGTGCCGGCGAGCAGCGTCAGGATCGTCTTGATCGGCGCCCAGCGCACGCGGATGGCGAGATCGATCGCCATCAGCAGGTAGACGAAATACACCCATCCGTGGACGAATTCGACCCACTTGAACGAGGTGTTGTCGGCGCCGTAGCGCACGATCAGCTCCGCGCACAGCACCAGCAGCCAGATACCGGTGGCCCAGGCCATCACCCGATAGCGCAACAGTGCGCCCTTGATCTTGCTGTTGTCGATGGGGGCATCGGCGGCGGTGTCGGCGGTTTCAGCGGCGTCGGTCAACGCGTGCTCCTCGGTGTTGTCTTGGCGCCGGGCGTGGTGCTCGACGCCGCCGCATCCTCTGCGGCGAGTTCTTTCAGGGCTTCGTTATAGGAGGCGAGCCGCGCCTCCTCGGGGTCGTCCGATTCCAGGCTGGGCATGGCGCTGGCGGTCGCGGTGGCTCGCTGGGGCAGCAGATGCTCGGGGATCTCGGTGACGTCGCCGTGTCGGTTCTGCTTGCGCACGGTGTCCTCGGGATCGGACTCCATGACGACGAAGCGCCGGTAGGCGTAGATGAAGGCGATCGCGAACATCGGCCACTGCAGCGCGTAGCCGAGGTTCTGGCCGGTGCCGCTGGAGGACTCGAAGCGGTCCCATTGCCACCACGCCATGCCGAGACAGACAACCGCGGCGACGGCGACAAGAACGATCAGCGCGGGCCGATGGCGTCGTGTGCCACCGTGCTGGTCGTCCTTGCTCATAGCCACGACGGTACCCGGCCGCCCCGCGGCCAGGCCAAACGGACGGCTAGGCTAGTCGGGCACGCGCGAGTGGCGGAATTGGCAGACGCGCTGGATTTAGGTTCCAGTGTCTAAGGACGTGCGGGTTCAAGTCCCGCCTCGCGCACGAATCTGAACTGATGGACGTCGGTTCCGAACCCGGCGGCTGGCTGCCTGTGATGCAGCCATGGCCCGGCTGGTGGGACGTTGCCAGTGCGACGCGGGTTCAGAGGGCACGAACTCGAGAGTCCTTCAGGTCGCGCAACGCGGTCCGCAGTCCTCGCCGCTTTCCGGTCGCCGGATCGACACCGAAATGCTCCTTCGCCCCCTGACTGATGGCGAACCGCAATTCCGATGCAGTCTCCGGCGCATCGTCGGCGCTGGCCCGGAGCATCGCGTTCGGCAGAGCCAGCTTGGCGATGGTCCGGAACGACTGCCAGTACTGATGCGCCAGCGAGCCGGTCGTGTACGGCAAGTCGTACTTGTCGCAGACCTGGCGCACCCGGACGCCGATCTCCTCGTAGCGATTGCTGGGAAGATCCGGAAACAGGTGGTGCTCGATCTGGTGGCTGAGGTTGCCACTCATGAATCGCATGATGGGTCCCGCGCGGAAGTTCGCCGAGCCCAGCATCTGTCGCAGGTACCAGCGCGGCTGATCTTCTTCCTCGAATTCCTCGACGGTGAACTTCTCGGCTCCGTCTGGGAAGTGACCGCAGAAGATCACCATGTATGACCAGTAGTTGCGGATGATGTTCGCCGTGAAGTTGGCGGTGAGCGTCGTTTTCCAGTTGGGCCCGGCAACGGCCGGGAAGATCAGGTAATCCTTGGCGGCCTGCTTGCCGACCTTGGTGCCGATGACGCGTAAATCCTTGGCCGCTTGCCGGTAGGTCTTCTCGCCGTTGCGGAGCTTTTCGACCTCGAGATGATGCAGTGCCACACCGAATTCGAAAAATGTCCCCAGCGTGAAGTTATAGATCGGGTTGCCGAGATTCCACCATTCCCACGGCTGATCGCGGGTGACGCGGAGGATCCCGTAGCCCACGTCGTCATCCATCCCGACCACGTTCGTGTACTTGTGGTGCACAAAGTTGTGCGAGTGTTTCCACTGCACGCTCGGACAGGTGGTGTCCCATTCCCATGATGATGAATGGATCTCGGGATCGTTCATCCAGTCCCATTGCCCGTGCATCACGTTATGCCCGAGTTCCATGTTCTCGATGATCTTGGCCAGACCGAGCAAGCCGGCGCCGGCCAGCCACGCCGGCTTGCGATTGCTGAACATCAGCGCGACGCGTCCGGCTGCGGCCAGACCACGCTGAATCGTGATCGCGCGCTTGATATACCGGGCATCGGCCAGGCCCCGCGACTCCTCCACGTCACGTCTGATCCCGTCGAGTTCTGCGCCCAGAGCTTCCACGTCGTATTCGGTGAGGTGTGCGTATTGATCGATGTCGGTGATGGCCATGCGTGGCCTCCTTATAGATCGAGGGTGCATTCGCCAGACACGCTGCTGATGCATGTCTGGATCCGTTCTCCTTCACGACGTTCCTCGCCGGTGCGCAGGTCGCGCACGAATCCTCCGGCCAGTGGGACGACGCAGGTCTGGCAGATGCCCATTCGGCATCCGAAGGGCATCTGAATGCCTAGGTCTTCGCCGGCCTCCAAGAGTGTTGTCGCGCCGTCCAATTCGGCAGACTTCCCGGAAGTCGAAAAAGTCACGGTGCCACCCTCGCCGCCATGATCGGTGCGGGCGATCGTGAATCGTTCAATGTGCAGGCGGTCGCGTAGACCACCGTTTTCGTAGTGTGCCTCCATGTCGTCGAGCATTGCGATCGGGCCACAGGCCCAGCACTCGCGCTCGCGCCAGTCCGGCACCCATTCGTCCAGCCGAGCCGCATCAAAGCGCCCCACCTCGTGCGTGAACTGCAGGCTGAGCTGATAGTGATCCACTGCGCCGGCCAGCGACTCCATCTCGTCGAGGAAGATCACATCGCCACGAGTCGGCGCGGAATGGATGTGGACGACGTCCGGCGTCTGTCCGTGCGACCTCAGCTGCCTCAGCATCGCGATCACCGGCGTGATGCCGCTGCCTGCAGTGACGAAGAGGATTCTTTCGGGGACGGGCTCCGGCAGATGAAAATCACCGCGGGGGGATTGAAGCCGGATGATCGTCCCCGGCTCAAGGCCGTCGACCAGATGCGTGGATAGGAAGCCGTCGGGGTTCGCCTTCACCGTGATCGAGATGACCTTGTCCTCCGAAGCTCCGATCGAGGTCAACGAGTACGACCGCCAATGCCAGCGCCCATCGATCTGGATGCCGATGCCCACGTACTGTCCGGGCTTGTATGAATCAGGGAATCCCCACCCGGTGCGGATGGTGACGGTTGCAGTGTCGGAGGTCTCACTGACGACGTCAACAACTCGGCCACGGAGTTCGCGAGCCGACCACAGCGGGTTGATGAGATGCAAGTAATCGTCAGGGAGCAGCGGCGTCGTCGCGCGGGCGACCAGACCCCGCAGGATATTGATTTCCGGTTGCTTGGCCGAAACGCCTCGTGTGGGACGTTTGCTCCATTTCAGCAGGTTCACAATTCAGCTCCCGGTCGTGGCTGGCGGTCGCCCTTGTTGCGGACTCAGTGCACAACTGTACACAGAATTAGTGAGGACGGTCACATACGCCGAGAGCGATGCGCGACACTGCCAATTTGGCGGTGTATCTGCCTGGCGTAGAACGTCTATACCCGCCGAGGCCGCCGCATCGATGAGCAGCGCCATTGGGTAGCTGTCGGTCCGGGATTTGTGCGGGGGAGCCAGCTGCGTGAACAGCTAGTTGCAGCGCGCTGCCGATGTGCGCAGTACATCCTCCGCTTGGCTGACGATGCGGTCGATGATCATGACGGCCTGCTCGATCTCGTGGATGATCCCGGCCGCCTCACCGAAGAAGACTCCGGCGTTGTCGATGTCGCCGGCGGCCCACGCGTCGCCATAGTCCGGACCGGCTGTCGAGATCGATTCGGCGAGTTCGTCTTCATGCCCGTGCCAGCGCTCGGTAAAGGTGTTGCGCCGGATGCGCGCGGTGAAGTCGGTGGACCAGGGGAGCCCGCGAACAACGTCGCAGGCGCGGGTACGGATCGTTCCATCACCGTCCGCGGCGAGCATCGCGTCGTGGTGGCTCGGATGCACCTGCGCCTCAGTCGACGCCCACAGGCGCGTTCCCATCAGCACGCCGTCAGCGCCCAGCGTCAGGGCTGCGGCCAGTCCGCGTCCGTCGGCGATCCCGCCGGCCGCGGCGAGCACCGTGTCGGGAGATTCGCGGCGCAGGAAGTCGGCGACCTCCGGAACCAGCGACAGCGTTCCGCGGAGCGCGCCGTGTCCGCCGGCCTCCGACCCTTGCGCCACAATGACATCCGCGCCGGTAGTCACGGCGTTCCGCACGTGGTCGAGGTTCTGGCACTGACAGATCAGCGTCGCCCCAGCCGCGTGGATCTCGTCGGCGAACGCCCGCGGATCGCCGAATGACAGCATCACCGCGGCCGGCCGTCGTCGTAGCGTCTCGGTGACGAGTTCCGGCGACCGCTGTACCGACCAGGTGATGAAGCCGACGCCGACCGGGGCATCGCCCGCGGTATCGAATTGCTCGGCAAGCCATTCCGCGTCGCCATAACCGCCGCCGATCAACCCGAGGCCGCCGCCGCGAGTCACCGCTGACGCGAGCGCGCCACCTGCGGCGAAGGCCATCGGCGCGGAGATGATCGGGTGTTTGATGCCGAGCTTCTCGGTGAGCCGCGTCGAGATCATTGCGGTGGCGCGCCGGGACCGGTAGCTCCTGGATTCTGCTTGGCCGCCTCGGAGGCAAGCTTCGCCTGCTCCTTGTGGTCCTTGATTTGCTGCCCGCGGCGACGGAAGCGCCACATGTAGAAGATGACGACCGCGCCGATCAGGGCGCCGATGATCACACCCCACAGCGTCGCCGCGCGGAATCCCGGACCCTCGATGTCCAGGGTGCGCTGACCGGCGTGGGCGGCGTTATTGGTGCCGATGGCGATGCCGAGCGTGAGCAGGTTCGGGATGGCGACGATGATCGCCAGTCCGACCGCGATGAGCGACGGCCACTTCTGCAGCCGCCAGCGGCCGAAGAACGGAGATGCCAAGAGCAGCAACGGAATAAAGGTGCAGAGGAAGCCGAGTACCAGGCCGATGATCACGCCGCGGCTCATCGATCCGTCGACCCAGCCGCCGATCCGATGCGACCACCAGCGGGGTAGATACGCGCGCAGAATCAGGACGACGATGATCAGCACGGCCAGCGCGCCGATCCAGAGGCCGGCCTTCTTGGCCCAACTGTTCGCCCGATCGCCGACGGAGGGTCCGCCGGCGCCCGGTTGGCCGTTGGGGTCGGTTGCCTGCTGATTTCCGCGAGGTTTGCCCATATCAGAAGCCTATTGCCGATCGCGGAGGATCGCTCGGGAAATCGACCGGCCGTGTCCGGTGTATCGCTGAGACGATTCGCGTATCATGTCTCACAGATGCTGAGACAAAGGAGTCTTGATGACCTCATTGGCCTATTCCGACGCCGATACCCGGCCCGCGTCGGATTTGCCTGATGCCGGTCGGCTGCGGATCGATTCCCTGGTCGACCTGTCGACCTGGATCTGGCCGTGGCTGCCGGCCGCGAACGTCGTGATGCAGCTGGCGCACCCGGGCGTCGGCTACGGGGTCTACGAGAGCCCGGTGAAGTCGGGCCGGGCCGATCTGCGGCCGATCAAGCGGGGCCGGACGACGGCGATGTATCTCGCGGTGGCGACCCTCGGCACCGATGCGGACAAGAAATTCGTCCACGACGAGGTCCACAAGATTCACGCGCAGGTGTATTCGCGCGAGAAGAGCCCGGTCAAGTACAGCGGCAACTCGATTCCGCTGCAGCGGTGGGTGGCGCTGTGCCTGGTGCGGTACTTCGTGGATCAGTACGAGAGTGTGCATGGGCCGCTGAGCCTTGCCGACAAGGACCGGGTGATCGAGGTCGCGGCGCCGCTGGCCACCACTCTCAACGTCCCGGCCAAGGCGTGGCCGAACAGCTGGCACGAGTACGAAACCGAATTCGCCAAAGGGCTTGCCGACGTTCGGATCGATGCGCCGGTGCGTCAATACCTGCAGGAGCTGTCGACCTTCCGGGTGCTCGAGGTGCGGACCGGCAAGCTCGGGGTCGAGGTGTCGAAGGTGGTCGGTCCGTGGAACCTCGCGGCGACGAAATATGGCGTACCGCAGGAGGTTCGCGACGCGATGGGCTGGACGATCACGCCCGGCGATCGCCGTCGCTACGAGCTGATCTGCAAGATGGCGCGCCTCGGTGACCGGGTGCTACCGCGGTCATTGCGCGGGTTGTACACCGTCTACCTGTGGGATCTTCGGACTCGCCGCCGCCTCGGGCTGTCGGTGTACTGAGGCCCTAATGACAAGTGCCCCCGAGCGAAAAGCTCGGGGGCACTTGCTGTTTACGAAGACTTACTTCCGGTAGAGCGCCTCGATCTTGTCACCGCGCTGCTCGTTGATGACATTGCGCTTGAGCTTCAACGTCGGCGTCAGCTCGCCCGACTCGATGGTGAAGTCAGTGGCCAGCACGTGGAACTTCTTGATCGCCTCGGCGTGCGAGACCGTGGCGTTCGCCGACTCGATGGCGTCGTTCAACTCCGCCAGCAGCTTCTTGTTGCTCGCCAACTCCTCCAGCGAGGTGCTCGCCGGCAGGTCGTTGCGCTGCAGCCAGCCCGGGACCGACTCGGGGTCGAGGGTCAGCAGCGCGGCGATGAACGGCTTGTTGTCGCCGACCACCAGCGCCTGGCTCACCAGCGGGTGCGCCCGGATGGTGTCCTCGAGCTGCGCGGGGGAGACGTTCTTTCCTCCGGCCGTGACGATCAGTTCCTTCTTGCGGCCGGTGATCGACAGGAAGCCGTCCTCCAGCTTGCCGATGTCGCCGGTGTGGAACCAGCCGTCCTGCAGGGCTTCTGCGGTGGCGGCGTCGTTGTTCCAATAGCCGTTGAACACCACCGGGCCGCGCAGCAGCACCTCGCCGTCGTCGGCGATGCGCACGGCGTGACCCGGCAACGGGCGGCCGACGCTGCCGACCTGCTGCGCGCTCGGGGTATTCACGGTGACGGCGGCCGTGGTCTCGGTGAGGCCGTAGCCCTCGTAGACCGGCACACCGACGCCGCGGAAGAAGTGGCCGAGACGGGCCCCCAGCGGGGCGCCGCCGGAGACGGCGTTCTCGCACTGACCGCCGAGGGCGACCTTCAGCTTCGAGTACACGAGCTTGTCGAAGAGGGTGTGCTTGAGGTTCAGCACCAGGCCGGCGCCGCCGGTGTCCTGCGCCTTGCTCCACTCGATGGCCGTCTCGGCCGCGGCGTCGAAGATCTTGCCCTTGCCGCCGTCGTGCGCCTTCTGCTTGGCGCTGTTGTAGACCTTCTCGAACACGCGCGGCACCGACAGGATGTAGCTGGGCCGGAACTTGGCGAAGTCGTCCAGCAGGTTCGGGATGTCACTGGTGTGGCCGAGCACGACCTGCGCGTCGATCGACGCGACGGCGACGGCGCGGGCGAAGACGTGCGCCAGCGGCAGGAACAGCAGCGTCGAGTTGCCCGGCTGCAGGAAATCGCCGAGCGACTGGCGCACCGAGGCGATCTCGGCGAGGAAGTTCGCGTGCGTGAGCACGACGCCCTTCGGCTTGCCGGTGGTGCCCGAGGTGTAGATCAGCGTGGCCGGGTCCGACGACAGCGCGGCGGCGCGGCGGACGTCGAGCTCGGCGTCGTCCACGTCCTTGCCGGCGGCGATCAACTGGTCGATCGCGCCGGAGTCGATGACCAGCGTCTCCTTGAGCTCGGGCGCACCCTCGATGACTGCGGCGTGCTCGGCGCGCTGATCGTCGTTCTCGATGACCAGCAGCTTGGTGCCGGAGTTCTCCAGGATCCACTTGACCTGGTCGGACGAGCTGGTCTCGTAGATCGCGACGGTGGTGGCGCCCGCGCGCCAGATGGCGAAGTCGACGACGGTCCACTCGTAGCGAGTCGACGACAGGATCGCGACGCGGTCACCGCGCTCGATTCCCTTGGCGATCAGGCCCTTTGCGATGGCGTCGACCTCGTCCATGAAGGTCTTGGAGCTGACGTCGCTCCAACCGCCCGCCGTGCGCCGCTTGAACAGCGGGGCGTTCGGGGCCTGTTCGCGGTGCCGCAGGGCGGTGTCGATGATCGACGCCTTCTCGGGCACTTCGTAGTCGAACGGGGTGGAGCGTTCTTGCACGGGATCCTCCTGAACGACCGGACAATGGGAGACCGATCGTGACAACGTTAAATGTGTGAGTTAGGTTACCTGCCCTTGCAGAGCCGGGTGCGGGCGGACCGGACAGGGTCGCCCGCGAACCGTTTATGCTGCGGCAACGAATAGGGAAACCGGCATAATCCCAGTACAGTGAGGGCGTTATGACGAGAACTGAAGCCCCCTCTGCCGACTCGGACGACAGCCAACAGGTGTCATTCGCCGACCTCGGATTCGACAGCCGAGTCCTGCAGGCTCTGACGGAGGTGGGGTACGAGACTCCGTCGCCGATTCAGGCAGCCACGATCCCGCCACTGCTGGAGGGCCGCGACGTCGTCGGCCTCGCGCAGACCGGAACCGGCAAGACCGCGGCCTTCGCGATCCCGATCCTCTCCGGCATCGACACCACTGCCCGCAAGCCGCAGGCGCTGATCCTGGCGCCGACCCGCGAGCTGGCGCTGCAGGTGTCCGAGGCGTTCGGCAAGTATTCAGCCCATCTGCCCGGCGTCAAGGTGCTACCGATCTACGGCGGCCAGAGCTACGGCGTGCAGCTCTCGGGGCTGCGCCGGGGCGCGAACGTCATCGTCGGCACCCCGGGGCGTGTGATCGACCACCTCGACAAGGGGACGCTCGATCTGTCGGAGCTGCAGTTCCTCGTGCTGGACGAGGCCGACGAGATGCTGACGATGGGCTTCGCCGAGGACGTCGAGCGCATCCTCGCCGACACCGCCGACTCCAAGCAGGTCGCACTGTTCTCGGCGACCATGCCCAAGGCCATCGGCCGGCTGGCGCAGAAGTATCTGAACGACCCGGTCGAGATCAAGGTCAAGGCGAAAACCGCTACTGCGCAGAACATCTCGCAGCGGTACCTGCAGGTGTCGCATCGCAACAAGCTCGATGCGCTGACCCGGGTGCTCGAGGTCGAGCAGTTCGACGCGATGATCGTGTTCGTCCGCACCAAGTCGGCGACCGAGGAGCTGGCCGAGCGGCTGCGGTCGCGCGGGCTGTCGGCGATCGCGATCAACGGCGACATGGTGCAGGCGCAGCGCGAGCGCACCATCAACAGCTTCAAGGACGGCACGATCGACATCTTGGTAGCGACGGATGTCGCCGCCCGCGGTCTCGACGTCGACCGGATCAGCCACGTCGTCAACTACGACATCCCGCATGACACCGAGTCGTACGTCCACCGCATCGGCCGCACCGGCCGTGCGGGCCGCTCGGGCAACGCGCTGCTGTTCGTCTCGCCGCGGGAGCGGCATCTGCTGCGCGCGATCGAGAAGGCCACCCGGCAGCCGCTCGACGAGATCGGCCTGCCGTCCGTCGAAGATGTCAACGCTCAGCGCGTGGCTCGATTCGCCGAATCGATAACCGAGAATCTGGCCTCCGACCACCTCGCGACCTTCCGTCAGCTGGTGGAGAACTACGCCGCCGAGCACGACGTGGCGATGGCCGACGTCGCGGCGGCGCTGGCGCTGGAGACCCGCGACGGCGGCTTCCTGATGGATCCCGACCCACCGGAGGGGCAGCGCCGCGACCGCGGTGACCGAGATCGCGGTGACCGGGGTGGCCGCGACCGAGATCGTGACCGGGGCCCGCGTGGCGGCCGCGGCGGCGACTTCGCGACCTATCGGATCGCGGTCGGCAAACGCAATCGGGTGACGCCGGGTGCGATCGTCGGCGCGATCGCCAACGAGGGCGGCCTGTCTCGCGGCGATTTCGGCCACATCAGCATCCGCAACGACTACAGCCTGGTGGAATTGCCGGCTGACCTGGGGCGCGAGACCATGAGCGCGCTGCGCGGCACGCGGATCGGCGGCGTGCCGATCGGCCTGCGCCGCGATGACGGCCCGCCGCAGCACCGCTCGTCGGCCCGCGGTGGCCAGGGCGGCGGGTACGGCGGAGGCCGGTCCGGAGGCAAGCACGGCCACGGCGGTGGTGACCGTCGCGGCGGCCGTAAGGTGGCCGGTCGCGGACGCTAGGCGTGGCGCGATCTGCCTTTTGGGGCAGAATACGTATAAACCTGCAGCTGAGATAGAGCATGCTGGGCGGGTTGAACATATGTGCCGTGTGCAAAGAGGAACGTGAATGACCGAAACGCGCAGTACTGGCGCCAACGCCGGGGACGGACGTCACTCCCAGGAACACAACGACGAACGTCGCTCCCGGGTCATCCGTCTCCTGCAGTTCCTGCATGAGCTGGTACGCGCGAAGTCGACGGTCGTCCGCAACGTCGATGAGCACGAGGGCATCGTGTGGCTCGACGGGTCGGTCGCGGGTGCTGTCGCCGATCGGTCGGCCGTGCCCGGCGAAGTGGTGCTGCATCTCGACTCGGCCGCTCTCGATCACGGCGCCTACACCCGGCTCGCGCAGCTGATCGACGAGCTGTCCGAGCGTCCGGAGAGCCTGGAACTGGTGCTCGCCAGCGGCCTGCTGACCGCCGGCGACGACCTCCGCGAGCACGTGATCTGCCAGCAGGTCATCGCCGAGCATGACCACAGCGCCGAGGTGATCCGCGTGCGTCTGGCCGCCGACTCGCAGCCCGAGCTGCAGGACTCGCTGCTGCTCACGGGGCTCGACGGATTCGACCTGAGTACCTCTGCGGCACTCCAGGATTCGCTGTCGGCGATCCCGTCCGCGGTGTCGCCGGACATCGACGGTTTCCTCGATCGGTGGAAGTCGGACGTCGTCGGCGTCACGGCAACGGTCGAACTGCAGCCCGCGCTGGTGCTGCGCAAGCGGGGAGCCGCCGCGCTGCTCGAGTACTACGAGGCGATGATCGCCTCGGTACGTGACGAAGCGACCGAGGTCCCCATCGGTCTGGCGCAGCTGATCGAGCCGGTCGAGTCGTCGGAGCGCATCGCGCGACTGGCCGCGAGCGGCGCGATGACCGCCGAAGAATTGGTCGAAGACGCCCTGTATCCGTTGGCATCCAACGTCGAACAGCGCGACATCCTGGCGCAGCTGGGTCTCGACAGCGGCGTCGTCGTCGAGGGTCCGCCCGGCACCGGTAAGACGCACACCATCGCGAACCTGATGTCGGCGCTGCTGGCCAAGGGACAGCGGGTGCTGGTCGTCAGCGAGAAGGCACAGGCGCTGCATGTGCTGCGCGACAAGATGCCCGAGGAACTGCGGCAGCTCGCGGTGTCGATCACCGAGGTGACCAAGGACGGCTCGCAGTCGCTCATCGAGAGCGTCGAGGCCATCGCGACCCGCAAGGCGACCTTCCAGCCGCGCGTGGCCACCTCCGAGATCCGCAATCTGCGGTCCAAGCGCGATCAAGCGCGGGCCAAGCGTGAGCAGACGCTGCGGGAGATCTGGCAGTTGCGCGAGTCGGAGACCGAGAAGCACGAATGGGTGTCGACCGGCTACAGCGGTACCGCGGCCGAGATCGTCCGGCAGATCAATGCGCTTGCTCCGGACAATGATTGGATTCCGGGCCCGCTCGAATCGCCGCTGCCACCGCTTGATGCGGAGGAATTCGATCGGCTGCTGACGCTGCTGCGCGATCGCGGCGAGGGCTGGGACGGTCGTCTCGGCCAGAACCTGCCGGACCTCGACACGATCCTGCCCGACGCGGTGGAGCTGGGCGCCATCTGTCAGCGGGTGCGCAACCGGCCGCGCGAGGAAATGGTCGGCAACGGTTCGTTGCTGGCGATCCTGTCGGATGTCGATTCGGCACGGCTGCTGTCGATCAAGACCCGTTGCGACCGGCTGGCCGCTGCGGTTCGCGAGGTGCGCACCTACCCGCCCGAGATGCAGCAGATGGCCGAGCGTCTGTTGTCCGGCGAGGCGGCATATCTGTGGAATCGCGTCACCCAGCTGTCGACGGTGATCGACGAGGCCACCGTCAACGACCGCAAGATCGGCACGCACCGCATCGAGGTGTCCGGCGAGAGCGCCGCGGCTGCCGCGGCGTACGACGATGCCGCCAACTTCCTCGAGGGCGGCGGCAAGTGGCGCGGCCGGTTCCGGAAGTCGAACGAGCAGAAGGCCATCGAGGCGCTGGGTGTCTCGGCGACGGTCGACGGCCGGCCGGCGATGGATGCCGCATCGATGCGGCTGGTCGCCGACCATCTGCGCGTCCGGGACGCGGTGACGCAGGCGCGCGAGATCCTTGCGGATGTCGATATCAACATCGACACCAGCGGATCGCGTGCGGCGCAGGTCAATCGCCTGGTGCAGCTCGACGAGCAGCTCGCCTGGATGTCCGAACTGCTCACCGGCCGTGACGCTTTGGTTCGCGAGCTGGGACAGATCAGCCCCGGTGGTCCGCGGCCGAAGAGCATCGACGAGGTCGAAGAGGTGGCCCGGCAGGCCGGCGCGATTGCCGCCGCCAACGACGGCCAGCTCGCCCAGAATCAGCTCGATGCGTTGTCGCGCACGATCTCTGCGGAGGTCGAGAAGGGTCCGTCGCCCGAGGGCGACGCCCTGCTGGCGGCGCTCACGTCGGCTGACGGCGCCGCGATCCTCGATGCCCGCCGGTCGTGGAATTCGGCCCGGACGCAACGTGATTCGCAGGGCGTGCTCGACCTGCTGGAGCTGCGGCTGCGGCAGAAGGCGCCGGAGTTCCAGAAGCTGCTCAGCGCGACCGCCGGCGAGACGATCTGGGACGCCCGCCTGCGTGACATCGAGACCGCGTGGGCCTGGCGTCGCGCGTACGAGTGGGCCGAGCGCCGCTCCGATCCGGCGCACGAGGCCCGGCTGGAGGCCGAGCTCGACGCCGTCGAGACCGATATCGCGCACTTCACCGCACAGCTCGCCGCGGCCTGCGCCTGGCGCGAATGCCTGGAGCAGATGACGGTCAGTCAGGTGCAGGCGCTGCAGTCGTATCGCGACCACATCACCAACCTCGGCAAGGGATCCGGCCGGCATGCCGAACGCTTCCGGCGGGCCGCGCGGTCGGCGATGAGCCAGGCCCAGACGTCGGTGCCGTCGTGGATCATGCCGATCTCCCAGGTGCTGTCCTCGATTCCGCCGGAGATGAATTCGTTCGACGTGGTGATCGTCGACGAGGCCAGCCAGGCCGACATCAGCAGCCTGTTCCTGCTCTGGCTGGCGCCGCGCGTCATCGTCGTCGGTGACGACCGGCAGTGTGCGCCAGGCGGATTCGGCGGCGCGGGGATGGACGAGGTGTTCGCCAAGCTCGACACCTACCTCTACGACATTCCGCAGTACATGCGTGACAGCCTGACCCCGCGGTCGAGCCTGTTCTCCATGCTGCGCACGCGATTCGGTCACGTCGTCGGTCTGCGCGAGCACTTCCGGTCTATGCCGGAAATCATCGAGTACTCGTCGCAGCAGTTCTATCCCGACGCGCCGCTGGTGCCGATGCGCCAGTTCGGTTCGGATCGCCTGCCGCCGTTGAAGACCGTGTCCGTGGAGGGCACGACCACCGAGGGCAGCGGGGCGTCGCTGGTGAACATCGGCGAGGCCGATGCGCTGGTCGCGGCGGTCAAAGAGTGCGCCGCCGACCCGCGCTACGAGGGGCTGACCTTCGGCGTCGTGGTGCTGCAGGGTCAGCGGCAGGTGGACGTCATCTACCAGCGGCTGCGCGACGAACTCGACGCGGAGGAGTGGGCGCAGCGCCATCTGCGCATTGGCACGCCGCCCGATTTCCAGGGTGACGAGCGGCATGTCATCTTCCTGTCGATGGTCACCGGACCGGACCACAACCTGAAGGCGTTGTCGCGCAGCGAGTCTCAGCGACGGTTCAACGTCGCGGCCTCGCGTGCGATGGATCAGCTGTGGCTGTTCCACTCGGTGGCGGCCGATCAGCTCAAGCCGACCGACCTGCGATACTCGCTGCTGACCTACATGCAGAAGACCGAGGGCGCGCTGGTCACGCCGATGCCGGAGGATGTGCCGACCGACGAACGCACCGAACCGTTCGACAGCATCTTCGAGCAGCGGATCTTCCGGGATCTGGCTGACCGAGGATTCCACGTCAATCCCAAGGTGCAGGTCAACAACCGCACGATCGACCTGGTCGTCACCGGGTCGGATGCGCGGCTGGCCGTGGAGTGCGACGGTGACGAGTTCACCAGCACGCCGGAGCAGGCCCGCGCCGACATGGAGCGCGAGCGCGAGCTGCGTCGATGCGGATGGCGGTTCTGGCGAGTCCGCGAATCGGAGTACCTGTTGGACCCGGCGAAGGCCATGTCCGGGCTCTGGGACGAACTGGAAGCGCGCGGCGTCAAGGCCGGATCGATCGACGAATCGTCGGTGACCGCGGCCGAGCCGTGGACGCCGATCCCGCTGAGCGGCGGGGAATAGCGCGCCGGCATCTTGCGGCTGATGCTCCAGCCTCGGTTTGAGAGGTGGCCGGAGCCGCGAATCGAGGCCGGTGACTCAGCGCTCCCCGGCGACCTCCTCGAGAGCTGCCCGCAGGCGGTCGGCCGTCGCGTCCGGATCAGGGTCGCGACGCAGCACCAGTCCCTTCGCCAGGCTGATGCGGTCGCCGCGCAGCCGTGGGACCACGTGGATGTGGCTGTGGAAGACCGTCTGGAACGCGGCCCGGCCGTCATTGAGGGCCAGGTTCACGCCGTCGGCGATCGTTCTGCCGCTCCCGACCGGAGCCTGCTGCATCGCCGTGCCGATGCGTTGAGCGGCGGCGAACATCTTGCCGCCCAGCTCGGGCGGCAGCGTGTCGAGGCGGGCGTGGTGCTCGCGCGGGATCACCAGGGTGTGTCCGGGCCGGATCGGTCGGATATCGAGGAATGCGACGACATCGTCATCCGAATACACGATGCGGGCCGGTGCCGAGCCGTCGACGATGGCGCAGAACACGCAATTGCTCATGGCTTCACAGCGTAGAGCCGACGCCCGATGTAGCCGATCTCACATAACTTTCTTCGAATCGTGACCATGGCGGCCGCGCGGCCGGCCCGGATGCGGTGAGTCGGGTCTCCACCAGCACAGACAGTGGCCACGCTGACACGCTGGTCAAACGACCGAAAACGCCCACGTCAGGTTACCCACGGGTATACCCACGGGTCACTTAAGAACATGAGGAAAACCTCACTTTTCTGTGTAACCATGATCGGGTGCGAAAGCTGACGTCGTCGGCTGTGCATTCGAAAACTTAAGTGCAGTAACGGCGTTCATCGCGTCGTCGCTGCGTTGCCACGATTTGCGGCAACGACCGGCTCCGCCGCAAGCGGCGCTCCAACCGACGTATGGGAGAGACACGCGTGACCATTCACGAGTACCGGATCGGCACCCACCAGCTCAGCGATGCCGCCGACAGCGCGACTCTGATCGGGCGACTGGAGGCCGGGCAGCTGTACGCCGTGGCTTTCGGTGGCCAAGGCGTCCCGTGGCTGGCCCCGCTGGCCGAGTTGGTGGTCGACGCCGACCTGGACCGTGAGCTGCGTGCCCTGGTGACCGCCGCGGAGCAGCTGTTGGAACCCATTGCGGACCGGCTGGCGCCGGCCCGTCCGGCCGGTTTCGCCCCGCTCGAGTGGGCGCGGGCGCAGGCGGCCGCCGAGGCCGCCGAAGACCTCGAGGACGCCACGGCCGGCAGCCCGGCCGTGCCCAGCCACGCCATCCTGACATCGGCGGCCGTGTCGGTGCCCGGCATCGTGCTGGCCCAGCTCGCCGCCATTCGCGCGCTGCGCAAGCAGGGGATCGACTTCACCGCGACGCCGCCCGTGCGCATCGTCGGACACTCGCAGGGTGTGCTCGCCGTGGCCGCGCTGGCCGAGGGCAGTGAGGGCGCCGGCGAGGGTGCCATCCTGGCCTTCGCGCAGCTGATCGGCGCCGCCGGCGCGATCGTTGCCGGACGTACCGGCCTGGTCGCGGGTGCCGACGGCAGCCCGATGCTGTCGGTGACGAATATCGAGCCGCAGCGGATGTCGGAAATCCTCGATGAGTACCGCGAGACCCTGGCCGAGGACGAGCGCGCCTTCGCCCCGGTCATCTCGATCATCAACGGCCGTCGGTCGGTCGTGCTGTCCGGTCGGCCGCATCAGCTGCGGGCCGTCCAGCAGCTCTGCGAGCGGATCGCCGAGTCCGAGGCCGACGAGCGCACCCGGAAGCTGACCGGCGGCGCCCCGCTGAACCCGACCTTCGACGATCTCGATGTCGCCATCGGCTTCCATCACCCGGCGCTGGCCCCCGCGGTCGATCTGGCCGTCGAGTGGGCCGGACCGCTCGGCCCGGACGCCGCCCGGGCCCGCGAGGCCGCGCGGGCCGTCCTGGTCGACCCGGTCGACTGGCCGGACGCCATCGACTCGGTCGTCGATGCCGGTGCCGCATGGGTGCTCGATCTCGGACCCGGCGATGTCGCCACCCGGCTGTCCAGTCCGCTGCTGCGCGGACGGGGCGTCGGCCACGTCGCCGCCAGCACCCGCGGCGGTCAGCGAAACCTGTTCTCGCCCGGTGGAATTCCGGATGTTCCGGCCGGCTGGTCGACGCATCGCCCGCAGCTGGTCGAGCTGCCCGATGGCCGCCGCGTCGTCGACACCGCATTCACCCGGCTCACCGGCCGGTCGCCGATCCTGCTCGCCGGCATGACTCCGACGACCGTCGATCCGGCCATCGTCGCGGCTGCCGCCAACGGCGGCCACTGGGCCGAGCTGGCCGGCGGCGGTCAGGTGACCGAGGCGATCTTCGCCGAGAACCTGGCCAAGCTGACCGAGCTGCTGGAGCCCGGCCGCCAGGTGCAGTTCAACTCGCTGTTCCTGGACCCGTACCTGTGGAAACTGCAGCTGGGCTCCACCCGGCTGGTGCAGAAGGCCCGCGCGGCCGGCGCCCCGCTGGACGGCGTCATCGTCACCGCCGGAATCCCCGAGCTGGAGGACGCGGTCGAGCTGATCGATGAGCTCGCCGACGCCGGGTTCCCGTACGTGGCCTTCAAGCCCGGGACCGTCGAGCAGATCCGTTCGGTCATCCGCATCGCCGCCGAGGCGCCGCACTTCCCGGTGATCGTGCATGTCGAGGGCGGCCGCGCCGGCGGCCACCACTCCTGGGAGGACCTCGACGACCTGCTGCTGTCGACCTACGCGGAGCTGCGCGCCCGCGACAACGTGATCGTCTGCGTCGGCGGCGGAATCGGCACCCCCGAGCGCGCCAGTGCGTACCTGACCGGTGCCTGGTCGGTCGAACACGGTTATCCCGCAATGCCGTTGGACGGCATCCTGGTCGGCACCGCGGCGATGGCGACCCTCGAGGCCACCACCGCCCCCGAGGTCAAGCAGCTGCTCGTCGACACCCCCGGACATCCGGAATGGATCGGCGCCGGACACGCGAGCGGCGGAATGGCCTCGGGCCGTAGCCAGCTCGGTGCCGACATCCACGAGATCGACAACGCCGCCTCGACGGCCGGCCGGCTGCTCGACGAGGTCGCCGGCGATGCCGACGCCGTGGCGGCCCGCCGCGACGAGGTGATCGCCGCAATCGCCGGAACCGCGAAGCCCTACTTCGGCGACGTCGCGACCATGACCTATCGCCAGTGGCTGCAGCGCTACCTGGACCTTTCGGTGGACTTCCGTGCCGCAGAGGTCAATTGGACCGACGTTACCTGGGAGGACCGCTTCGTCTCGATGATCGAGCGGGCGCAGGCCCGGCTGCATCCGGTCGACCGCGGGCCGATCGAGGCCCTCGTCACCCGCGAGCAGATCATCGCCGACCCGAACGCCGCGGTCGAGACGATCGCCGCCGCGTACCCCGAGATCGACGGCGACATCCTGCATCCCGCCGATGTCGCGTTCTTCCTGGAGCTGTGCAAGACGTCCGGCAAGCCGGTCAACTTCGTGCCGGTCATCGACAAGGACGTCCGCCGCTGGTGGCGCAGCGACTCGCTGTGGCAGGCGCATGACGACCGCTATGCGGCCGATGCCGTGTGCATCATTCCCGGCCCGGTGGCCGTCGCGGGTATCACCCGCGTCGACGAGCCGGTCGCCGACCTGCTCGACCGCTTCGAGGCCCGCATCGTCGCCGACCTGACCGCCGCGGGTGTCTCGGCGTCGGCCGCCGGTGCCCGACGACTGGCCGGCACCTCCGACGGCGGCGTGCTGCGCCTGGCCACCCTCGCCGACCACGTGCAGTGGGCCGGCCGGATGGTTCCCAATCCGGTTGTCCTGCTGGGTGATCGGGACCAGTGGCGCTTCCAGAACGAGGACCGCGGCGAACACGATCCTACCGGTGCGGTGCTCGAGCGCGACGGCGACACCGTGGTGCTGCGCGCCCCGGTCGGCCGCAGCGAGCTGACCCTGGTGATGGAGATCGACGAGTCGGCGATCGACGGCGGCGCGCCGCGCGTCAGCGCCGATGCGGCCGCGGACGCCATGCGCACCCTGCTGACCATCGCGGGCGGTGGCGATCTGCCGGCGGCCCGTAACGGCGTCGCGACCCTCACCACCGAGCTCACGCCCGAGATCGTCGCCGACCACGCGGCGGTCACCACCTTCTCGTTCCCGCAGCGCCTGACCGCGTCGGTGCCGCGCACCGGCGCCGGCTTCATCAACCCGGATGCGGTGCTGGGCCTGGCCTGGCCGGCGATCTTCGCGGTGATCGGCGCGGCGGAGGCCGCGGACGGCACGCCGCTGCTGGAGGGCCTGCTCGACCTGGTCCACCTGGACCACGCCGCACGCACCGTGAATGAGATCCCGGTCGCCGGCGCGCCGGTGGCGGTCGCCGCCGAGGTGCAGTCGGTCGACGATGCCGATCTGGGCCGCGTCGTGACCGTGGAGGTCACGGTCAGCGAGGCCACGACCGACGACGGTGCCGAGCCGAAGGACCTCGTGGTCTTCACCGAGCGGTTCGCAGTCCTGGGTCGTGGCGGGGGCGACGCCCTGGCCGATCCGGTCCGCGCGGGCGGCGCCCTGAGCGCCGATGCCACCGACACCACGCGCCGGAAGCTGCGCGTCGCGTCGATCACCGCCCCGGACTTCATGGGTGGATTCGCCACCGTGTCCGGCGACCACAACCCGATTCATACAGACGCCGTCGCCGCCAAGATGGCCGGCCTGGGTGACCCGATCGCGCACGGCATGTGGCTGTCCGCGGCCGCGCAGCATGTCGCGACGTCCGTCGACTCGGTCGACCCGATTCCGGTGCCGCGGGCGCTGACAGGCTGGACCGCCCGGTTCACCGGCATGGTCCGCCTGGGTGACCAGATCGACCTCCGCGTCGACCGCGTCGGCCGCGACAACGGCGGCGACATCATCGAGGTGACGGCCAAGGTCGGCGACAATCTCGTGATGGCGGCGACCGGCCGGCTGACCGCGCCGAAGACCGTCTACGCGTTCCCCGGCCAGGGCATCCAGAGCAAGGGGATGGGCCTGGACGCGCGCGCGTCGTCGGCCGCCGCCCGCGACGTGTGGGACCGCGCCGACGCGCACACCCGTGAGGCGCTGGGCTTCTCGATCCTGGCGGTCGTGCGGGACAACCCCACGACCCTGACCGTCGGTGACACCGTGTACCACCACCCGGACGGTGTGCTGTTCCTGACGCAGTTCACCCAGGTCGCCATGGCGACCCTCGGTGTCGCGCAGATCGCCGAGCTCAAGGAGAGCGGCGCCTTCGTCGAGGGCGCCATCACCTGCGGCCACTCGGTCGGCGAGTACAACGCGCTCGCCGCGTGCGCCGGCGTCCTGCCGCTGAACGCGGTGCTCGAGGTCGTGTTCCAGCGCGGCGAGGCGATGCATCACCTCGTCCCGCGAGACAGCAAGGGCCGCAGCAACTACCGGCTCGCCGCGATCCGGCCGAGCCAGTTCGGGATGTCCGACGACGAGGTTGTCGAGTTCGTCTCCGAACTCGGCCGCAGCGAGGGCGAGTTCCTCGAGGTCGTCAACCTGAACCTGCTCGGCTCGCAGTACGCGATCGCCGGCACGGTCGCCGGCCTGGAGCGCCTGGAGGCCGAAATCGACCGGCGCCGTGAGGAATTTGGTGGCAAGCGGGCCTTCATCCTGATCCCGGGTATCGACGTGCCGTTCCACTCGACGGTGCTGCGCGACGGCGTGCCGGAGTTCCGGCACCGGCTCGAAGAGCTCCTCCCGGAGACCCTTGACCCGGAGATCCTGGTCGGGCGGTACATCCCGAACCTGGTTCCGCGGCTGTTCAATCTGAGCCGTGAGTACGTGCAGGAGGTCGCCGACCTCGTTCCGTCGGAGCCGCTGGACGACGTGCTGGCCGATTGGGACAGCTGGGCGGCCCGTCCGGCCGAGCTGACCCGGGTGCTGCTGATCGAGCTGCTGGCCTGGCAGTTCGCCAGCCCGGTGCGCTGGATCGAGACGCAGGATCTGCTGTTCACCCCGGCCGAGCGTGGCGGACTCGGTATCGAGCGCATCGTCGAGGTCGGAGTGCAGTCGGCGCCGACGCTCGCCGGTCTCGCGACCAACACGCTGAAGCTGCCGGGCTACTCCGATGCCCGGGTGCAGGTGCTGAACCTGCAGCGCGATGCGGCGGTCGTGCTGTCCGACGAGCCCGACAACGACATCGAGGACGACGAGATCGTCGAGGCTGCTGCCGAGGCCCCGGCCGCCGCTGCAGCACCGGCGGCGGCTCCCGTCGTACCAGCCGCCCCGGCCGCTGATCCGGGTGCGCCGCGTCCCGCGGACATCCCGTTCACCCCGGCCGACGCCGTCAACACGGTCATCGCGCAGTGGACCAAGATCCGTCTGGATCAGATCGGCCCGGCCGACACGATCGAGGCACTGTGCGACGGCGTGTCGTCGCGCCGGAACCAGCTGCTGCTGGACGTGGGTACCGAGCTCGGCCTGGGCGCCATCGACGGCGCCGCCGAGGCGGACATGGGCGCCCTGGCCGGCACGGTCAACGCGCTGGCACGCGGCTACAAGCCGTTCGGCGCGGTCCTGACCGACGCCATCGGCGACCAGCTGCGAAAGGTGTTCGGTCCCAAGGGCAAGCGTCCGGCATACGTTGCCGAGCGGGTCACCTCGGTGTGGCAGCTCGACAGCGGATGGGCGCAGCACGCGTCGGCCATGCTCGCGCTGGAGACCCGCGAGGGCGCCAGCGTGCGCGGCGGCGACCTCGGCTCGCTGGGCGTCGATCTCGGCGACATCGACGGCCTGATCGACGCGGCCGTGGCGAAGGTCGGCGCGGATCGCGGTATCGCCGTGAGCAAGCCGGTCGCGGCCGGTAGCGGTGGCGGCACCGTCGATGCGGCCGCGCTGGGCGAGCTGACCGAGCAGATCACCGGCCGGGACGGCGCACTCGCCGCGGCGGCGCACGCGATCCTGGCCAAGCTGGGCCTGGACGAGGCGCCCGCCGATATTTTCGACGCGGACGAGGCCGATTCGGCCGCAATCGAATTGGTGAGCAACGAGCTCGGCACCGACTGGCTGCGCGCCGTCGCGCCGGCCTTCGACGCCCGCCGCGCGGTGCTGCTGGACGATCGCTGGGCCTCCCAGCGTGAGGATCTGGCCCGCCTGTGGCTGACCGACGAGCACGACATCAATCGCGACCACGAGGACATCGCCGCCCGGTTCGCCGGCGCCGGCGACGTGGTCGCCGAGCACGCCACCTGGTGGCAGGGCAAGGCCCTCGCCGTCGGCGACAGCGTGCGGGCCCGCGTGTACGCCGACATCGCCCACGCCGCAGAAGATCCCGCGGCCGGTCAGTGGGCCGGCGAGGTCGCGGTCATCACCGGTGCCAGTGACGGCTCGATCGCGGCGGCGGTCGCCGGCGGACTGCTGCGCGGCGGTGCCACGGTCGTGGCTACCACCTCGCGGCTGAACGACGAGCGCCTCGCTTTCTTCAAGCAGCTTTACCGCGACAACGCCCGCCACGGCGCGGCGCTGTGGGTGCTGCCGGCGAACATGGCGTCCTACGCCGACGTCGACGCGCTCATCGAGTGGATCGGCAACGAGCAGACCGAGAATCAGGGCGGCGCGAACGTCGTCGTCAAGGACGAGCTCAAGCCGACGCTGCTGTTCCCATTCGCCGCACCGCGCGTCATGGGCACCCTCGCCGACGCCGGCCCGCGGGCCGAGCTGGAGATGAAGATCCTGCTGTGGTCGGTGGAGCGCCTCATCGGCGGACTGTCGACGATCCATGCGGATCACAACATCTCAGCCAAGCTGCACGTCGTGCTGCCCGGTTCGCCGAACCGCGGCATGTTCGGCGGCGACGGCGCCTACGGCGAATCCAAGGCCGCACTCGACGCGCTGGTCACCCGCTGGTCGGCGGAGTCGGCCTGGAACTCGTCGGTCACCCTGGCGCACGCGCTGATCGGCTGGGTGCGCGGCACCGGGCTGATGGGTCAGAACGACCCGATGGTGGAGGCCGTCGAGGCCGCGGGTGTGCGCACCTGGAGCACCGACGAGATGGCCGTCGAGCTGCTGGCGACGTGCTCGCCGCAGGCACGCTCGGAAGCGGCCGACAAGCCGCTGGTCGTCGACCTGACGGCCGGGCTGAGCACCGCGAATCTGGATCTGCCGGCATTGATGGAGCAAGCCACCAAGGATGCCGACGAGAAGGCCGACGCCGCTGGGACCGACGCTATTGGGTCCGCCGATTCGGCCGTCGACACGATCGACGCCCTGCCGTCGCCGGCCCGACCGGATTCGGCACTGGCGCACACCTGGTCGGATATCGATGCGGCGCCGGAGGATCTCGTAGTGATCGTCGGTGCCGGCGAGGTCGGCCCCTACGGTTCGTCGCGGACCCGGTTCGAGATGGAGGTCTCCGGGGAGCTGTCGGCGGCCGGTGTCGTCGAACTGGCCTGGAACACCGGCCTGATCGTCTGGGAGGACACCCCGAAGCCGGGCTGGTACGACGGCGAGACCGGCGAGCCGGTCGCGGAGTCGGACATCGCCGAGCTGTACCACGACGCGGTCATCGAGCGCTGCGGCATCCGTCGCTACGCCGATGACGGTGCGATGGTGGATAATTCGGCGCCGCTGCTCGAGTCGGTATTCCTCGAGGAGGACATGACCTTCTCGGCCGGTTCCGAGGCGGCCGCCCGGGCGTTCCTGTCGGCCGAGCCGGCCAACACCCGCATCTTCACGGACCCCGAGACCGGCGACTGGAAGGTCACTCGTAAGGCGGGCACGCAGATTCGCGTTCCGCGCCGCTTCGAGATGAGCCGCACCGTCGGCGGCCAGATCCCGACCGGCTTCGATCCCACCCGCTGGGGCGTGTCGGCCGACATGGCCGAGTCGGTCGACCGGGTGGCCCTGTGGAACCTCGTCGCCACCGTCGACGCGTTCCTGTCGTCGGGCTTCGAGCCGGCCGAACTGATGCGTTGGGTGCACCCCGGCCTGGTGGCCAACACCCAGGGCACCGGCATGGGCGGCATGTCGTCGATGCGGTCGCTGTACATCGACACCCTGTTGGGCGAGTCGAAGGCGAACGACATCCTGCAGGAGGCGCTGCCGAATGTGGTTGCCGCCCACGTCGTCCAGTCCTACATCGGCAGCTACGGCGCGATGATCCACCCGGTCGCCGCCTGCGCGACGGCTGCGGTATCGGTCGAGGAGGGCGTCGACAAGATCAAGCTCGGCAAGGCGCTGTTCGCGGTCGCCGGCGGCTTCGACGACCTCGGCATCGAGGGCATCGTGGGCTTCGGCGACATGTCGGCCACCGCAGACTCGGCGACCATGGCGGACAAGGGGATCGACCCGCGACGCTTCTCGCGGGCCAACGACCGACGCCGCGGCGGATTCGTCGAATCGGCGGGCGGCGGCACCGTGCTGCTGGCCCGCGGCGACGTGGCCGCGCAGTTGGGCCTGCCGGTTCTCGGCGTCGTGGCCTGGGCCCAGAGCTTCGGCGACGGTGTGCACACGTCGATCCCGGCACCGGGCATCGGTGCGCTGGGTGCCGCACGCGGACAGGAGAATTCGCCGATCGCCCGCGCCCTGCGGACCCTCGGTGTGAGCGCCGACGATGTCGCGGTGGTCTCCAAGCACGACACCTCGACGAAGGCCAACGACCCGAACGAGGCCGAGCTGCACGAGCGTCTCGCCGACGCATTGGGCCGCAGTGCGGGTGCGCCACTGTTCGTGGTGTCGCAGAAGAGCCTGACCGGCCACGCCAAGGGCGGCGCCGCGGCGTTCCAGCTGATCGGCCTGTGCCAGATGCTGGCGGCCGGCGTGATCCCGCCGAACCGCAGCCTGGACTGCGTCGACGAGGAGATGGCCGAGCATGCCCGGCTGGTGTGGCCGCGCGAGGCGCTGCGCTTCGGCGAGCGGTTCCCGCTCAAGGCCGGTCTGCTGACCAGCCTCGGATTCGGTCACGTCTCCGGCCTGATCGCGGTCGTGCATCCGGAAGCCTTTGTGGCGAGCCTGGATTCGCGGCAGCGTGACGATTACCGGGCGCGGGCCGCGGAGCGTTCGCGCCTCGGCCGCCAGCGTCTGCTGGAGTCGATGCACGGCGGCGATGCCGCGTACAGCCGGCCGGCGTCGGGACGTCGTCTGCCCGACGAGGAGTCGCATGAGGCCGAGGCGCAGATGCTGCTCGACCCGCAGGCTCGGCTCGACGAGCAGAACGCCTACCCGGCCGTCACCGGCACCACGGGTCAGTGAGCGTCGTCGGAATCGGGATCGACCTCGTGTCGATCCCGATGTTCGCCGAGCAATTGCGTCAGCCCGGAACCGCGTTCGCACAGGGCAACTTCACCGTCGCCGAGCGACGTGATTCTGCGGTCGGAACCAGCCGTGAGACAAGACATCTCGCGGTCCGCTGGGCGGCGAAGGAAGCGGTGATCAAGGCCTGGTCGACCAGCCGGTACGGCCGGTCACCCGTGCTGAAGACGGTGCCGCCGACCGACATCGAGGTGGTGACGGACGCGTGGCGGCGGCCGGCGATCCGGTTGTCGGGCGAGATCGCGGAGCACCTGCGCGACTGCACGATTCACCTGTCGCTGACGCACGACGGCGACACCGCCGGCGCGGTGGCGGTGATCGAAGACAACAAGTAGCAAGTAGCGACGCGGGTCGGCCCGAGACCCGGGCCGACCTGCGTCGTTCAGTCAGCTACTCGGTCTCCTCCAGCATCAGGTAGCCGCCGAGCATCCGTTTGAGTTCGGCGACGACCCGGGCGTGGTTCTGGCCATCGCGCACCGAGAAGCTCAGCAGCGAGTACGCGGTGTGCACCAACACCTCCGACATCATGTGCCGGCGGGCCCGCTGGCTGGGCGTCAGCGGCGACAGGATGCGCGAGACCTGGTCGGCCAGCTCCTTCTCGTGGATCGCGGCGGTGGCGCGGGTGGCCGGCGTCGACTGCACCGCGAGCCACACGGCGCGCCGCGACGGGTCGTCGCGCCAGAGCCGGGCGAGGTGATCGAGAAACTTCTCCAGCAGCCGCAGCCAGTTCAGCGACGGGATCTCGTTGGCGAACGCCTCGAGCTCACTCTGCACGGCGACGGCGTCCTGACGATCGAGCTCGCAGACGATGACGTACTTGTTCGCGAAGTACTGGTACAGCGTGCCGATCGGGACGCCGGCGCGGGCGGCGATCTCTTCGCAGGTCAGCGATTCGAAGCCAACCTCGATGAGCAGTTCGCGCGCCGCCGAGAGCATGGCGTCGAACCGCAATTGGCTGCGCTGCTGCGTCGGCCGCTTCCGCGGGAGCAGCGGCTGCGCAGTCATTGTCGTGTTGTCCACGGGACCGTCTGACTCAGACCGACAGGTCCCGCCGAAGCTTGGCGACGTGGCCGGTGGCGCGCACGTTGTACTGGGCCACCTCGATCTTGCCGTCGGCACCGACGACGAAGGTCGAGCGGATGACGCCGGTGACGGTCTTGCCGTACATCTTCTTCTCACCGAAGGCGCCCCACGCGGTGAGCGTGCTGCGCTCGGGGTCGGACAGCAGCGGGAAGGTCAGCTTCTCGTTGTCGCGGAACTTGGCCAGCTTCTCGGGCTTGTCGGGCGACACGCCGATCACGTCGAGCCCGGCATCGCCCAGCTCGCTGAGGCTGTCCCGGAAGTCGCAGGCCTGCTTGGTGCACCCGGGGGTGCTGGCCGCGGGGTAGAAGTACACGATGACGCGCTTGCCCTTGTAATCCTTCAGGTCGACGATGTTGCCGTCGGCATCGGGCAGTCGCAGTTTCGGAGCCTTGTCGCCGGGTTCGAGCCGCAAGTTACCTGTTTTGAGCCCTGAATTATCGGTCACGCCGTTCACGCTACGGTAATAGCCTGATCGGTGAACACGACACTCACTGGTGCAGCAACGATGATGCCCACGGCGAAGCCGATTGCAGAGAGCCATGGCGACGCCGATCGAACTGAGGAGGTCCCGGTGGCCCGCGACAGCGAAAACATCGAGCGTGAGATCGAGCAGGCCCGCAACGAGCTGGCCCAGAGCCTGGATGCGCTCGCCGTGCGTGCCAATCCGCAGCGGCTCGCCGCCGACGCGCAGGCAAGCGTCATGGCGACCTTGAACAAGCCCGTCGTTCGGTATTCACTGGTGGGAGTCGGCGTCGTTGTGATCGCCGTCATCATCAAGAAGGTGGTCAGCTAGGCGTTCGCGCCCGCTGGCCCTCCCGAGAGGAGCCGGCGATGACAGCCGTAGAGAACTCCCCGGGCACGTCGACCGCGCAGCCGCGGCAGGTGGACGTGCACAACCCCGCCACGGGCGGACTCGTGGGCTCGGTGCCGATCGATTCCGCGGCCACGGTCGCCGCGAAGGTCGCCAAACTCCGTGTCGCGCAGAGCGAATGGGAGGCGATGGGCCCGGCGGGCCGGCGTGGCTGGCTGCTGCAGTTCCAGGACTGGATCCTCGACCACGCCGAGCACATCGCCGATGTGCTGCAGTCCGAGACCGGCAAGGTGCGCAGCGAAGCGGTGGTCGAGGCGCCGATGGCCGCCGACCTGCTGAAATACTGGGCCAACAGCGCCCGCGAGTTCCTCGCCGATCGCAACCCGAAACCCCATGCGCCGCTGGGAAAGACGAAGCGGCTAACCCAGGTGTACCGGCCGTATCCGGTGGTCGGTGTGATCACGCCGTGGAACTTCCCGTTCGCCATGCCGGCGCTCGATGTGATCCCGGCGCTGGCCGCCGGGGCGGCCGTGCTGCTCAAGCCGTCCGAGGTGACCCCGCTGTCGGCCGTGGAGTTCGTGCGCGGCTGGACCGAGATCGGCGCGCCCTCGGTGCTCGACATCGCGACCGGCTACGGCGAGACCGGCGCGGCTGTGGTGGACAACGCCGACTACGTGCAGTTCACCGGTTCCACCAAGACCGGGCGCCTGATCGCTCAGCAGTGTGCGTCCCGGCTCATCCCGTACAGCCTCGAGCTCGGCGGCAAGGACCCGGCGATCGTGCTGGCCGATGCCGACCTCGACCGCGCGGCGAACGGAGTCGCCTGGGGTGGCCTCTTCAACTCCGGTCAGGTCTGCGTCTCGATCGAGCGGGTGTATGTCGAGGAGGCGGTGCACGACGAGTTCGTCGAGAAGCTGGTGGCCAACGTCGAGGCGCTGCGCCAGGGCAATGACGATCGCGGCTACAAGTTCGATGTCGGGGCGCTGGCCACCGGCACGCAGCGCGACATCGTGAGCAAGCATGTCGACGAGGCGATCGCGGCCGGCGCCGTGGCCCGCACCGGCGGCAAGCCGACCGGCGTCGGGACCTTCTACGAGCCGACCGTGCTCACGGGCGTCGACCAGTCGATGTCCTGCATCCGCGAGGAGACGTTCGGGCCGACGATCCCGGTCGTCAAGGTGGCGAACGCCGACGAGGCGGTGCGCCTGGCGAACGACTCCGAGTACGGCTTGTCGGCGACGGTGTGGACCGGCGACCTCGACCGCGGGGAGGTGATCGCGCGGCAGCTGGAGGCAGGCGCCGTCAACATCAACGACGCGCTGGCGAACCTCTTCAGTTTTGCGCTGCCGATGGGCGGCTGGAAGGAATCGGGTGTCGGTGCCCGCTGGGGCGGACCGGCCGGAATCCTCAAATACTGTCGCGTGCAGGCGATCACGGCGCCGCGGGTGCCGGTTCAGCAGAAGGAGCTGAACTGGTATCCGTACTCCAAGCGCAACAGCAGGATCGCCATGGGCATCATGCGCGCCTCGGCGGCACGCGGCCTGCGCAAGTTCCGGCGTGGAGGCAAGAGTTAGCGCGGAAGCCTCGATCTCACACCACCAGGTGCCGGTCGGGGATATCGAGCTGCATGCCGCCGTCTGCGGGCAGGGGCCGGCCGTCGTGCTGTGCCACGGATTCCCGGGCCTCTGGTACTCCTGGCGCCATCAGCTGCCGGCGCTGGCCGCCGCGGGCTATCGGGCCATCGCACTGGACATGCGCGGCTACGGGCGGTCCAGCGCGCCAACCGATCCGGCCGCCTATGACCGGGTGAATACGGTGGCCGACGTCGAGGGCGTCCTCGATGCCCTCGACGTCGACCAGGCGGTGTTCGTCGGGCACGATTTCGGCGCGCACCTGGTGTGGGATCTGCCTGACTGGCTGCCCGATCGCGTGCGTGGGCTGTTTCAGTTGTCGGTGCCGCGAGTGAAGCCGATGCCGATCCGGCCATCGGACGCCTTCAAATACCTGGCGTCGCAACACTTCGTGCACCTGGAGTACTTCCAGGAGCCGGGGGTGGCAGAGGCCGAACTGGACCCCCAACCACGGCGATTCCTCGCGACGCTGTTCCATGCGCTCAGCGGCGCCAACCGCTACCTGGACTGCTGGGAGCATCCGGCGTTCGTCGACGGCCGACGCAACGGTTATCTCGAGGTGCTTCCGGAGCCGCCGGCATTGCCGTGGCCGTGGTTGACCGATACGGAATTCGATTACTACGCAACCGAATTCGGTCGTACCGGGTTCACCGGCGGGCTGAACTGGTATCGCGCCGAAGATCGGGTGTGGGAACAGAACGGTGCCCGTGAGCAGCGGCCGATCGAGGTCCCGGTCGGGTTCATCGCCGGCAGCGTCGATCCGGTCCTGCAGATGCTGGGGGAGCACCCGTTCGAGCAGATGGAGGAGCTGGTTCCGGGGCTGCGAGGCGCGGAAATCATCGATGGCGCAGGGCATTTCGTCCAGATGGAACGGCCGGAGGCGGTCACGTCCGCGATGCTGGGCTTCCTGGGTGAGGTGCATCGCTGAGAGTCGATTTCCTATTCGGGCGCTGCGCCTGTTATCGTTCCATCTCGCATCGCCTGCGCCATTAGCTCAATTGGCAGAGCAGCTGACTCTTAATCAGCGGGTTCGGGGTTCGAGTCCCTGATGGCGCACCACGGAAGGCCACCCGAGAATCGGGTGGCCTTCTTCGTTCCCGGACGTCTCCAGGTCATGCTTCGACCGGCGTCTAGCAGAGTTTCCGCCGTGCGAGTGGGACCGACAAGTGTGATGTATTCGAGATCCGGACATTGCCAGGTGGGTAAGCTGATTTGCCGCATTCCGGTTGGGGAGTACCCAGTGTTGGCCACTAGACTGCCGGTGATGTATCAGGTCGCGGGGGCGCCTGGCGGAGACTTTATGGAGAGAGCAGTGCGTTTCGTGGTGAATCATCGTGCGCGCCAGGCCGGTCTGGCCCTGGCAGTGTTCGCGGTCGTCGGTGCCGCAGCGGCGTGCTCGTCGACCAATTCGTACAGCAGCAACATTGACGGTCAGGCGGCCTCGCTCGATTCGGTGGTCGGGCCCGACGTCACCGTGAGCGCTCAGGGCAAGGCCCTGGCCAGCGGAGCCGACGATGTGCAGCCCGGGACGCCCCTCGTGGTCAACGCCGACGCCGGTCGACTGACGAATGTGCAGGTCACCAGCGGGTCCGGCGGCCACGTCAAGGGCGCGTACTCCAATAACGGCAAGACCTGGACCAGCTCGGAGCCCTTCGGCTACGGCAAGGAGTACACGGTCAACGCGCAGGCGTCCGGTGTCGGCGGCTCGGCATCGCTCAAGCCGATCAACTTCACGACGACCGAGCCCAACGGCGTCATCGATGCGTCGCTGCTGCCCGATCGGCAGGCCGATCCGGTCGTCGGTATCGCCCAGCCGGTGGTCATCAAGTTCGATACCCCGATCCCGAACAAGACTTTGGCGCAGAGCCTCATCCACATCACCACCAACCCGCCCGTCGAGGGCGCTTTCTACTGGCTGAGCGACTCCGAGGTGCACTGGCGGCCGCAGAACTTCTGGGCGCCCGGCACCAAGGTGCACGTGGATCTCAAGACCTACGGCCACGACCTCGGTGGCGGCTACTACGGCGCGGAGGATCAGAGCACCGATTTCACCATTGGCCGCTCGCTGATCTTCACCGCCGACGACGACACCCACACCATCACGGTCGCGGAGAACGGCAAGGTCATCCGCACCATGCCGACGTCGATGGGTGAGCACACATCGAGCAACGTGACGCCGAACGGCACCTACATCATCGGTAACCGTCAGGACAGCATCGTGATGGACTCGTCGACCTACGGGCGTCCGGTCGACGGCCCGGGAGGCTACAAGGAGACCGTCTACCACGACACCCAGATGTCCTACAGCGGCATCTACATGCACTACGCGCCGTGGTCGATCGGCTCGCAAGGGTCGGAGGACGTCAGCAACGGCTGCCTGAACCTCAACTACGACAACTCGACCTGGGTGCAGCACAACACGCTCCGAGGCGACCCGGTGATCGTCAAGAACACCCCTGGTCCGATCCTGCCCGGCAACGATGGGCTCGGCGACTGGAACACGCCTTGGAACGTCTGGAAAGCCGGCAACGCCAACAGCTGACATCCGTTGGGCCGTCGTGCGTTCGATCGACGTTCGGTGAGCGGGCACGATGTGCGATTTGTCCGAATGACTAGGTACACTCGGCGGCATGTTTCGGCGGTTGTTTGTGGGGGTGGCGTCACTGCTGACGGTGGCGGCCGTGGCTTCGTGTTCGGTCGACGGCGGCAACGACTACTCCGGTGAGGTCAACAGTTCGACCCAGCTCGACGAGGTGCTTGTTCCGGGTATCAAGGTCTCCAGTGCCGACCGGGACGGCAAGCCGGCCATCGTCAAGGACGGCGCGGTCGGCGTGCAGCCGGGCGCCCCGATCGTGGTGTCGGCCGTCGACGGCCGACTGACCTCGGTCCGCATCGACAAGGCGGACGGTTCTCCGGTCCGCGGCGCGTTCAGCGAGGGAGGCCGTGTCTGGACCAGTGCGGAGCCGTTCGGCTACAACCGCTCCTACAGCGTGGTCACCGAGGCCCGCAGCGTGGGCGGTACCGCGAAGTCGCGCACGGCGTTCACCACCAAGGCGCCGAACAACTTGACGCAGGCATACCTGACGCCCTCGCCGGGCGAGACGGTCGGCGTCGGACAGCCGGTGTCGGTCAAGTTCGACGAGCCGATCAAGGATCGCAAGGCCGCCGAGGCCGCGATCAAGGTCACGACCGATCCGCCGGTCCCCGGTGCGTTCTACTGGATCAGTGACACGGACGTCCGGTGGCGCCCGGCCGAGTACTGGAAGCCGGGCACCAAGGTGTCCGTCGACGTCCGCACCTACGGAATCGACCTGGGCGATGGCCTATTCGGCCAGGAGAACGTCAAGACGAACTTCGTGGTTGGCCGCAAGCAGATCTCTCGCGTCAGTGACAACGACAAGATCGTGCGCGTCGAGCGTGACGGCAAGGTGATTCGCTCCATGCCGACGTCGATGGGCAAGCCGGGCGACGAGACGGACAACGGCATCTATTTGGTCGCCGACAAGCACGACATGATCATCATGGATTCGTCGACCTACGGCGTCCCCGTCAATTCGTCGAACGGCTACCGAACCCCAGTCAACTACGCGACGCGGATGTCCTTCAACGGCATCTTCTTCCACTCCGCACCGTGGTCGGTGTGGGCGCAGGGCAACACCAACACCAGTCACGGGTGCCTGAACCTGAGCCCCGATGATGCCCTGTGGATCATGGAGAACTCGTTGCGGGGCGACCCGGTGATCGTCACGGACACCACCGGCGGCACGCTCGCCGGCACCGACGGTCTGGGCGACTGGAACATCCCGTGGGAAATCTGGCAGCGCGGTAACGCCAGCTAGTCACGTGGTGACGGGCTGGAGCTCTGCTTCGATGAGGATGGTCGGTACGGTGAGCGCTCGATCGCGCACGGTGCAGACTCGGGTGCCGGGCTTGCGGCCGTCTCGAATCTCCGAGACCGGCACTCCGGCAGCCGTCAGGCGGGCGTGAGTCGCGTCCAGATCGACACTGCGCCAGGCGATACCCCAGATGGCGTCATCCCCAGGGCCGGCCGATGACACCTCCGTGCCCGCGGTGACGAGCAGTTCGAGGAAGCCGTCGCCGCAGCGGAAGAAGAGTTGCCGCATGCCCTGGAACTTCGTCTGGTCCAGCCGCAGATCCAGGCCCAGTCGGGCGCCGAGCGTCGCGACCGCCCGGTCCGGCTTGGCGGTCGTGTACACGATGTGATCGAGGCCGACGATGTCCACCGGCGCCGCGCCACTGCTCAACGGCTCGCCACGGGTCTCGTCGGTGATGGACAGCGTCACGCCGTGGATGCCGACGGCCGGCGCCGGATCATCGCTGAGGGCGAGGCCGCGTCGCCGGAGCAGACGGGTCGACGCGTCCAGATCGTCGACGGTGAAGCGCACGGCTGATGCGCCCGCAGTATCTCCGGAGATGAGTTGCACTGCTCCCGTGGTGGTTTCGGCGTCCACCGCCGGCCCGAACAGGGTGCGATAGGCGGCATCCGCGGCAGTCACGTCCGGTGTGGTGAGTGTGACGCTGTGGAATCCGGTGATGTTCATGGGCTCCATGCAAGCACACGGGCGGTGTCAGGAGACGGCCGATGTCAGGACGGATGCGATGTCAGGACGGATGCTGTGCGGTCGCGTGCGCGATGAAGTCGGCGAGGGTAGAGCTTTGCGCCGAACAACACGGTCTCCCAGAAGTCACACATCACAGGCAGATGAGACTCCAGGCCCTTCGCGCGGATCTCCTGGAACGGTTCGGCGAGAACGTGATCGACCAGCACTCGGCCGTAGAAACGGCGCAGCAGTGCCTCGATGGCTGCGCGATCCGCCAGGTCGGTGCGTTGCTCGAGTGCCCGGAGTGCGTCAGTGCTCACGCGCCGGCTCCGATCGCGGCGAGATGCGCCACGCACAGATCGGGCTGCACGAACGGCTCCAGCCGGTCGACTGTGAGCGGGGCCGACCGGGCCTCGAGTACACCCTTCATCAAGCCGAGATGGATCGGGCAGACCACGGATCGATCGGCGGCACCCATGTCGAGAAAAGGGCAGTGGCGCAGGTTGATTCGCGTGGTATTCGCTGCAGACTCCGGTGCGAACCCGAGATCGTCAAGAACCCGCACCAGTTCGGCGGCGGCCGCACCCGCGTCGGGGTTCTTGGTCGGCGACGACGTCAGCCCGCGACCCCACGATCGGCCGGCTTCGATGGCGCGAGCGGTGCCGCTCGGCTCGTCGGCGAGCTGGGCGATGAGGATGTCTGCGAGCAGGCGATAGTTGCGCGGCCCGGCCGGATCCATGCCGCGGTGGGCGCGGAACATCTGGGCCGGCCTACCGGGGCCGGTCGGCCCGGCCTCGACGCGTTCGGCCTGGCCGTCGGCGAGGAGGGCCTCCAGGTGGAACCGGACGGTGTTGGGGTGCACAGCCAGCTGTTCGGCGATCTCCGCGATGCTCATCGGCGCCCGCGCATCCCGGAGCGCGGCCAGTACCCGTGCTCGGCGGCCGGTGCGTGCGGGCTGTGGCGTCATTGCGTCATCACCTCGATTCGCGGCCCGACAGAGTCCTGGAGGAGCGCAGCTCTAGTTTATACAAATCTAAATTGTATAAACTAGGCAGGCGTGGTCCGGGAGCCTGATCAGCGTGATGCGGCGTCGGGCGCTCACGACGCCATCTTCGGTGGACTTCGGTGAGGTGCGTCAGCGACTCGGGATTGCATGTCGATGAATTTGTCGCGTGAGCAACGGGTTTCATGCCAGCGGGCCGGCCGCGGAGACCGCTGGCGAAGCGTCGGGCTAGTTGAGCCAGTCGGCCACGCCGCCGTGACCGGAACATGTGCCCTTGTGATGCTGTGAGAACGACCAGTCGCCGTCGCGGCATTGTGCCGTCGCCCCGGCCGGCGGACTACCGCCGCCTGCTTGCGGGTCGGGGACGCAATTGCCGTCTGAATTGCTGTAGTCCCCGGCGGGGCAATCGGATATGCCGCTGTCGGCGTTCGCAACTGCTGGGGCCACGAGAAGCGCCCCACCCAAGGTTAATGCTGCGATGAAACTGACCATGGTTCGTTTCATGGTCGCCCCCTGACCTGGTGTAATGCTCGACTGAGCATAGCGCCGGCCAGGCCAGCACGAACACAGCGCGTGTTGTGCGCGATTGATGTGAATCGGCACCGGGCAAGGATCACTTCCGCCCGGAAACGAAATGAGCGGACCGCCTCGGCGAGCCGCTCATTTCGAAGTTTGGGGTGGACGACGGGACTCGAACCCGCGACAGCCAGAATCACAATCTGGTGCTCTACCAACTGAACTACGCCCACCATCGACCCCGTTGCCGGAGCCAGGGAGTTACTTTAGCGTCTCTGCGGTCGCGATTGCCAATCGATACCGTCAGGCCGGTCCGAGCTGCCCGACGGCGGCGTCGATACTGTCCTGGTCGGGTCCCGGGTCGGCGACGAAAGCCGTTGCGCGGTAGTACTTCAGCTCGCGAATTGATTCGCGGATATCGGCGAGCGCACGGTGCGCGAGACCCTTTTCCGGCTGGCTGAAGTAGATCTTCGGATACCAGCGCCGGCAGAGTTCTTTGATCGAGCTCACATCGATCATCCGGTAGTGCAGAAACGTGTCCAGCTCGGGCATGTCCCGGGCGATGAAACCGCGGTCGGTGGCGATGGAATTGCCTGCCAGGGGCGTCTGCCCGGCGACGGGGATGTGTTCGCGCAGATACGCCAGCACCTGCTGCTCGGCGTCCGCCAACGTCACCGTCGAGGCACGTACCTCCTCCGTGAGGCCGGAGTTCGCATGCATCTTCTGCACCACGTCCGGCATGTTGGCCAGTGCCTCGTCGTCGGCATGGATGACCAGGTCGACGCCCTCGCCGAGAATGTTGAGGTCGCTGTCGGTCACCAGCGCGGCGATCTCGATCAATTTGTCACCGGCCAACGACAATCCGGTCATCTCGCAGTCGATCCACACCAGTTTGTCTTGCACCCGAACAACCATAGGCGACTACGCGATCGGGATAGTCTGCACATCGGTAAATGGCAGTGCATTGTTGGTGAATCACCACCAAGGGAAGCAGGAACGGTATGGCAGACGCATCGAGCGCGGCACAGCAGATCGCAGCGGGTTACGAGACCGGTGGAACGGCTCTCGAGCTCGGCACCGTCGTCGTGAACGGCGAGGTCGATCCGGCCGCCCGGGTGCGGATCCCGCTCGCGATGATGAACCGGCACGGGCTGATCGCCGGTGCTACCGGCACCGGCAAGACCAAGACACTCCAAGTGGTCGCCGAGCAACTGTCGGCGGCGGGCGTGCCGGTCGTCATGGCCGACATCAAGGGCGACCTCTCCGGGCTGTCGGTTGCGGGGGAGTCGAACGACAAGGTCACCGAGCGGGCCAAGGACACCGGCGACGACTGGCAGGGTGCTTCCTATCCGACCGAGTTCGTGTCGCTGGGCACCGGCGGCATCGGTGTACCGATCCGCGCGACCATCACCTCGTTCGGTCCGATCCTGCTATCGAAGGTGCTGGGGCTCAACGACACTCAGGAATCGACCCTCGGTCTGATCTTCCATTGGGCGGATACTCAGGGACTGGCTCTGCTGGACCTGAAGGACCTCAAGGCCGTCATCACCCATCTGACGAGCGACGAGGGTAAAGCCGACCTGAAGGGTATCGGCGGCGTCTCGGCCGCCACGGCTGGCGTCATCCTCCGTTCGCTCGCGAACCTGGAGGCAAACGGCGGCGACACGTTCTTCGGCGAGCCGGAGATCGACCCGGCCGACCTGATCCGGACCGCGACGGACGGTCGCGGTGTCATCACGCTGTTCGAACTCGGCGATCAGTCGGCCCGCCCGGTGTTGTTCTCCACCTTCCTGATGTGGATCCTCGCGGACCTCTTCCAGTTCCTGCCCGAGGCGGGTGACCTCGACAAGCCGAAGCTGGTGTTCATCTTCGACGAGGCGCATCTGCTGTTCGCCGACTCGTCGAAGGCGTTCGTCGAGCAGGTCGTGCAGACGGTGAAGCTGATCCGTTCCAAGGGCGTGGGCGTGTACTTCTGCTCGCAGATGCCGACCGACATCCCGAACGATGTCCTGTCGCAGCTGGGTGCCCGCATCCAGCACGCCCTGCGCGCCTTCACCCCGGACGATCAGAAGGCTCTGAGCCGCACGGTGAAGACCTACCCGAACACCGACGTCTACGACCTCGAAAAGGATCTGACGGCACTCGGGATCGGCGAAGCGATCGTCACAGTGCTGTCGGAGAAGGGGGCCCCGACGCCCGTGGCGTGGACGCGGCTGCGGCCGCCGCATTCGCTGATGGACACGATCGGCGACGACAAGATCAAGGCGGCCGCCGCGGCCAGCTCACTGCAGGACAAGTACGGCGAGACGATCGACCGCGAGTCCGCCTATGAGAAGCTGAACGCGAAAATGGCTGCGGCCCAGCCGGAATCCGGTGACGGCGCCGCGCCGGCCGGTGATTCGCCGTTCGCGGGCGCCGAGGGCAATGCGACGGCGACGGGCAGCACGCCGCGCGGCAAGAAGCAGGAGGAGGGCGCCGTCGAGCAGGTGATGAACAACGCCGCCGTCAAGAGCTTCATGCGGTCCGCGGGCACCGCCATCGGGCGCGAGATCACCCGGTCGCTGTTCGGCGCCGCGCGGCGCCGCTGACCGTCAACAACAACGGGCCGACTCGAACGAATCGAGTCGGCCCGTTGGTCATTGAGCGTGGCGACTACTCCGACGGCCCGACCTGTCCCCGGAATGCCTTGCCCGCCACGAATGCCGAGATCTTGCGGGGCGCGTAGGCGGCCGCGGTCGAGATGGCTTTGCTGAACGTTCCCGGCACGATGCGCTGCTTGTTGCGTTCGAGCGCGTCGATGCTGTCGCGGGCGGCCTTGTCGGCGGGGTACCAGGCGAAATCCGGCACGCCCTCCATGTCGGTGTTGCCCTCGGTACGCACCGGGCCGGGTGCCAGCAGGGTGATGTTGACACCCTTCTCGGCGACCTCGACGCGCAGGGCCTCGGCCAGGTTGTTGACGAAACCCTTTGTGGCCGAATAAGTGGCGTTGCCAGGGATCGGCAGATTGCCGGCGATCGAGCCGACCATCAGGATGCCGCCGGAGCCGCGCTTCACCATCTGCGGCAGCACCGCGAGCGTCAGCTCATGCGTCGCAACGGCATTGACGCGCACGATCTGCCGCTCGAAATCGTGGTCCAGATCGACGATGTCGCCGAAGCTGCCGACACCTGCGTTGTTGCAGAGCACCGACACCTCGGTGCTCTGCAACGTCGACACCACGTTGGCGAGTGACTCGGGATCGCCCAGATCCGCGGCGAGGACGTCGGCGGTGACGCCGAACCGCTTGTGCAGGTCATCGGCGAGCTCGGTGAGCTCGGCCTCGCGGCGGGCGATCAGCAGCACCGAGTGGCCGCGACGGGCCAGTTCGGTGGCGAGCTGACGCCCGATACCGGCGGAGGCGCCGGTGATGACGGCACGTGCGGACGCGGACGGAGCAGGGATCGGCATGCGCTAAATGCTAACGGCTAGCTGGCGCCAGCTGAACTACCGGCTGCGTTATGACGAAGCCCCGCATACAAAAGCGGTATAGCGGGACTCCGCCAACCTTGCCGGATCGTCCAGGGATCGCCAGCTAGATGCTTGCGGCGAGCTCGGTGCCTTGGCGGATCGCCCGCTTGGCATCCAGCTCGGCGGCCAGATCCGCACCGCCGATCACATGCGTGGTCACGCCGGCGGTGGTCAACGGGTCGATCAGGTCGCGTACGGATTCCTGGCCGGCGCACAGGACGATCGTGTCGACCTCGAGCACCCGGGCGTCCTTGTCCTCGAAGCTCAGGTGCAGGCCCTGGTCGTCGATCTTGTCGTAGCGGGCGCCGCTGATCTGTTCGACACCCTTCATCTTGATCGTCGCCTTGTGCACCCAGCCGCTGGTCATGCCGAGGCTCTTGCCCTGGCTGCCCGGCTTGCGCTGCACCAGGTACACCTTGCGGGCGGGCGTAGTCGGGCGCGGCTTGTCGACGAAACCGGGGACGGTCATGTCGTCGGTGACACCCCATTCCTGATTCCATTCCTTGACGTCCAGGGTTGGGGAGTCGTCGACCGTCAGGAACTCGCTGACGTCGAAACCGATTCCGCCGGCACCGATTACGGCGACGGTCTTGCCGATCTCCTTGTGGCCCAGGACCGCATCGGCATAGGTGACCACCTTCGGATGGTCGATGCCGGGGATGTTCGGGATGCGCGGCGTGACGCCGGTGGCGACGACGACCTCGTCGAACTTCTCCGCGATCAGCGTATCGGCGTCGACGCGGGTGTCGAGATGCACGGTCACGCCCTTCACCTGGAGCTGGCGCGTGAAGTAGCGGATCGTCTCGGTGAACTCCTCCTTGCCGGGAATCTTTGCGGCGATGGAGAACTGGCCACCGATCGACGATCCGGCCTCGTAGAGATGCACCTTGTGGCCGCGTTCGGCTGCCGAGACGGCGGCAGACAGGCCAGCCGGACCGGCGCCGATGACCGCGACGCGCTTGGCCGTCCGGGTCGGCCCGAGCGTCAGCGTGGTCTCGCGACCCGCGCGCGGGTTCAGCAGGCAGGAGACCTTCTTGCCGACGAAGGCGTGATCGAGGCAAGCCTGGTTGCAGGCGATGCAGGTGTTGATCTCGTCGTCGCGGGCGTCACGGGCCTTGTTCGCCAGCTCCGGATCGGCCAGCAGGGGACGCGCCATCGATACGGCGTCGACGCGACCGCGTTCCAGCACGGCTTCGGCCAGATCCGGGGTGTTGATGCGGTTGGAGGCGATCAGTGGGATCGACACCTCCTCGCGCAGCTTCTCGGTGTAGCCGACGAAGGCGGCGCGCGGCACGGAGGTGACGATCGTCGGGACCCGGGCCTCGTGCCAGCCGATGTCGGTGTTGATCGCGTCGACGCCATGCTCTTCGAGTTTGCGTGCCAGCAAGGCGATTTCGTCCCAGGTCTGGCCTTCGCTGACCAGGTCGGCGATCGACTGGCGCATGATCACCATCAGATCCTTGGGTGCCCGCTTGCGGATCTCCTTGACGATCTCGACGACCAGGCGCTGCCGGTTCTCGGTGGATCCGCCCCACTTGTCGGTGCGCTTGTTGGTGCGCTCGCACAGGAAGGTGTTGATCAGGTAGCCCTCGCCGCCCATGATCTCGATGCCGTCATAGCCGGCCTCGGCGGCGAGCTTGGCGCAGTGGCCGTACGACCGGATCGTCTGCCGGATGATCAGCTCGTTCATCTTGAGCGGCTGGAACGGGTGCACAGGCGACTTCTCCCAGCCGACGCTGACCTTGACCGGGGTGTATCCGTATCGGCCGGCGTGCAGGATCTGCAGGGCGATCTTGCCGCCTTCGGCGTGCACGGCATCGGTGTACTTGCGATGCCGCTTGACCTCCATCTGGTTGGTCAGCTTGCCGCCGAACGGCATCAGCAGTCCCAGGCGGGTCGGGGCGAAACCGCCGGTGATGATCAGGCCGACGCCGCCGCGTGCGCGTTCGGCGTAGTACGCCGCGAGCTTGTCGGCGTCCTTGGCGCGATCCTCCAGGCCGGTGTGCATCGACCCCATGACGATGCGGTTGCGCAGCGTCGTGTTGTTGATGGTGAGCGGCTCGAAGAGTTTGGGGTACTTCAGACTCATCGGATGGGGCCTTCCTTGTCAGGGCTGATGGAAGTGGAATTCAGTTATCGCCGAAGTCGGGCTTGGAGCGCGTCGATGACCTCGTCGCACCAGTCGAGGAACGCGGTCTGGACCGCGATGCCACCGCGCAGCACCAGGTACTGGTTCAGTCGGCGGCCGGTGAGTACGGACGGGTCCGGATAGTCGTCCTTCTCGAACTCCTGGTACAGCCGTAGACGCGCGGTATGGATCTCGCGGTGGCGGCGCATCTCCTCGATGACCACGTGCGGGTCGCCGTGTTCGGCGGCGCGTAGTTTGACGCTGAGCTCATCGCGCAACCGGTAGGGCTCCGTGGGTGATTCCACCCACTCGCGCAGCGCTTTTCGGCCCGCATCGGAAAGCTGGTACACCTTCTTGTCGGGCCGGCCGTCCTGAGGGATCGACTCGAATGTGACGAGGCCTTCGGAATGCAGCTTCTTGAGCGTGCGATAGATCTGCTGGTGCGTCGCCGACCAGAAATGTCCGATCGAACGCGTGAACTGCTGGCCGATCTCGTACCCGGATCCCGGGCGTTCGGCTAGCGACACCATGATTGCGTGCTCCAAGGCCACAACAGCAGCTAACCATGCACCAGTGCACTATGCAACTGTGTGCATAGTGCACTGGTGCATTGTCAGGTCAGACTGCGCGGCTCGAATGGTGCAGCACGACCCGGATGTTGCCCTCCGATTCGCAGACGGCGTAGCCGAAGGCCTTGCCGTAGATCTCCCAGGACTGAGCGTCCGGCAGCGGCGGCACGACGATGCGGTGCCCGCTATCGAACTCGACGGTCAGCGTGCCGTCCTCGTCATAGTCGGCGCTGGTACAGAGCTTGCCCGCGAAGGTGAAGAGCGGGCGCTGCGGATCGATCACCCGCGTTGGGTCGATCTCGACGACCTCGCTCGGCATACCGCCGACGGCCGGCAACGACATCTGCATCGGCGCCGTGATCACCAGCTCACAGTGGCCCTGCCCCTCGATCAGGACGGCGTCGTCGAACCCGATCCGGGTGACGCGCAGTCCGGTCATCCACATGTTCATTGCTGCCTCCCGACGGATGTGCCCTGTCCAGTGCCTGCCTGGTTCCTGTGTCTGCCTGATTCCCAGTGTCTGCCTGATTCGAGGCATCGACAAGGTGTCGCCCGGAGCCCGCCGCGGCCGCCGGCGGCGTGCGGGTCGGCCGGTAGGTTGTTCGGCATGTCTCGCTACCTGGTCGTCGCGGCCACCGCGGCGGAGTCCGCGCATGTCCCGGACGGTTTCGAGGTCTTGATCACCGGGATCGGGAAGGTGGCGGCGACCGCGGCATTGACTCGCCGGCTCGCCGCGGAGGTCGATGTCGACGGGCTGGAGATCATCAATCTCGGGACGGCCGGCGCGCTTCGCGACGGGCTGACCGGGCTGTTCGAAGTCGGCTCGGTGCTCAATCACGAGATCAGCGCGGACGCGCTGCGCACGCTGGGTTACGACGCGCGTGAGCTGCTCGTCGTGGGCGACACCGACACGGCTCTCGCCACCGGCGATGTGTTCGTCACCGACCCCGCCGTCCGGGATCGGCTGGCCGAACGGGCCCACCTCGTCGATATGGAGGGCTATGCCATCGCCTATGTCGCCGGCGAATTCGGTGTACCCGTGCGGCTGATCAAGCATGTGTCCGATGCTGCCGACGCCGGGGCGATGGAGTGGGTGTCCGTGGTCGATGCCAGCGCCCGGGTGCTCGGGGACTGGGTGGCGCAGAATCTGCGCCGCTCCGGATAGCGGCGTCTGCCGCCGTTAGCGCAGCAGCCGATCGAAGGTACCGGCCAGTCGTTCGACGATGCTCGCGTCGGCGACCAGGCCATCGGCGATCGCGCTGCGCGGCACCGTGATCGAGTCCGACAGCACGATCCGCGCGCCGGCGTACGTGAGCACGATGCGCAACGATTCGTGTGCGTCGCGGGCACCGGTCGGGCCGGTGGAGACATTGATCCAGCCGACCGGCTTGCCGCTGATCGAGCGCGGGTCGTTATCGCCGATCAGCCATTCGAGCAGATTCTTGAAGGCGCCGGGCAGCGCGCCGGCGTACTCGGGGGTGCAGATCAGCAGGGCATCGGCGGCGTGGACGGCGTCGCGCAGTTCTTGCACCGGCGGCGGCAGGGGATCGCGGTCGAGGTCGGGATCGAAGTACGGCAGCGCGGCGGTCCCGGAGAATAACTCCGCCGTGGCATCGGCCGGTGCCAGTGCTGCGACGGTCCTCAGCAGCGCGGTGTTCGTGGATCCGCTGCGCAGGCTGCCGGAGATCAGCAGGGCTCGGTGAGCTGTAGACGGCATCTGCTCACCGTAGCCACCCCCGGGCGGCGTGCCTGGCGAGGATGTCTGCGCATCGTGCCGCGGATGGCTATCCTCGGCGTCTGGCGGGTGATCGAACCAAACCCGACATATCAACCACCGCAGGAGAATTCATGCCCACCAGCAATGTCCGGATCTCGACCGCCGACGGCGACTGCGACGCCTTCGTCGCCTATCCGGATGACGGCCGGCAACATCCGGGTGTGGTGATGTACATGGACGTCTTCGGGCTGCGGCCGGTGCTGTGTCAGCTGGCCGAAGAACTGGCGTCGCACGGCTACTACGTGGTGGCGCCCAACGTCTTCTATCGACACAGCGCTGCGCCCGTGGTCGAGCTCCCCGAGTTCATCGACGCCGAGAGCCGGCCGCTGATAGTCCAGCAGCTCATACCGTTGCTGCAGGCGTATAGCACCGATGAGGTGCTGCGCGACGCCGATGCCTTCGTCGAATACTTGACGAACTGCCCGGAGGTCAGTGCCGGACCGATCGGCGTCGTCGGCTACTGCATGGGGGCCGTGCTCGCGATGCGGACGGCGGCGGCACATCCGGGTCGAGTGGCAGCGGTCGGCGGCTTTCATCCGGGCCGGTTGGTCACCGACGCGGCTGACAGCCCGCATCTCTCGATTCCCGATGTGCGGGCGGCGGTCGACCTTCGATTCGCCGAGGGCGACATCGCGCCCGAGACGCTGGCCGTGCTCGAGCAGGCCCTGGACGCGGCCGGGGTCGCGTACTCCTGCGCGACATATCCGGGCGCGCATCATGGGTACACGATGTCGGATACCGGCGCATTCGACGCGGATGCGCGGCAGCGGCACTGGGATGATCTGCTTGCACTGTTCGGGCGCACCTTGTCCGCGAGCTGAGGCCTAACGCAGATCCCGGCGCCGGAACGCAGTCAGTCCGACCGCGATCAGCACGACGTCGATGAACAGCAGCCACAGGACCGGCGTCAGAGTGAACGACGCGCCCGGCACCCGGGGAGTGTGAGCGAACGGTTCGAGGTCGAGAATCCATTGCGGGACACCGGAGATCGACCCGAGCAGGAACAGCGCGACGAATGCGACCAGCACGCCCCAGGCGGCTGTGGCGAAGCGTGGGGCGAGCCCGAACAGCAGGGCGGCCGCGCCGGTGAGCATCCAGATCGCCGGCAATTGCACCGCGGCGGCGCCGAGTACCCGGGGCAGTTTGCCGCTGATGTCGGATGCCGCTATGCCGTAGGCGATTCCGGCGACCAGCCCGCCCGCCAGCATCGCGACCGCCGGGCCGATGATGGCCAGGACGAGATGGCTGCCCGCCCAGCGGACCCGCCCGACCGCGCCGGAGAGCACCAGCTCGCCGCGGGTGTCGGCTTCCTCGCTGTGCAAACGCAGCGTGGACGAGATGGTGATCGCCGCCGCGCCGATCGCCAGCATGGTGAACGCGATCGTGATGAACGAGTCCTCCAGAAGCTGTGATCCGCCCATCCGATTGACGATGTCGCGCACGGTGTCGTTGTCGCCGATCTCGTCGCCGATTCCGTGGACAACGCTGCCCATCAGCAAGGCGTACAGGCAGATTCCGAGAGTCGACGCGATCAGCATGCCGCGCTGTAACCGCCAGGACAGTCCGAATGGCCCGCTGAGGGTGCCGGGTGCGGTGGGCGATCCGAGCCGCTCGGCGATCACCCCGGCGCCGACATCACGGGTACGCAGGATGCCGTACGCGACGACGGTCAGCACGATCGTCGTGACGAGATGCAGGGCGAGCACCCACCAGCGGTCACCGGCATACGGTCGAACCTGTATGGACCAGCCGAGCGGCGACAGCCATGAAAGCGTTCCGGAGCCCACGTCGCCGACGGCGCGCAGCGCGAAAGCCGCACCGAGAACAGCGAATGCGATACCTCGGGCCACCCGGGCGCTGGCACTGAGCTGTGCGGCGACCGCCGCCACGGCGGCGAATACGAACCCCGACGCCGCGAGGGCGAGCCCGAATGCCACCGACCCGGCATGCGGGACGTCGGTCGTGAACAGCATCGCGGCTGCGATGGCGCCGGTGAGCAACGATGCGCCGAAGCCCACGATCAACGCGGCCGTCAGCCCGGCGTAGCGGCCGATCGCCGTCGAGTCGACCAGCTCGGTGCGGCCGGCCTCCTCGTCGGTGCGGGTGTGGCGAATGACGGTGAGGATCACGGCGATAGCGATGATCGTGTAGAAGATGCCGGCTTTCCAGATGCCGACCGCGCCGAGACTGTCGTCGTAGACCGGGCCGTACATCGCCCGCTGTGCCGGGCTGCCCATGATCGAATGCGCGAGGGATGCCAGGCCGGCCGGCGTCGAGTAGGCGCTGTCCGTGGCGCCGATGTAGACCGGCGCCACCGGGACCGATAACAGTAATACCCAGAGCGGCAGGACGATACGGTCGCGGCGCAGCGCCAGCCGCAGCAGCAGGGTCGTGCCGGCCAGGTCGAGGATGTGTGCGACGAAGGCTCCGGGTCGTGACCGCGTCGAGACCGCGACGGTGCTCATGCCGGCGCCTTCTCGCCGGCGGGTGCGGCGTCGTCGGCCTCATAGTGCCGCAGAAACAGTTCTTCCAGAGTGGGTGGTTGACTGACCAGGCTGCGGACGCCGATGTCGCCGAGGGTCCGGATCAGCGCGCCGAGGTGGTCGGCGTCGACCTGGCAGTGCAGCGTGCGGCCGTTGATGGAGATGTCGTCGACGCCATCGAGCTGACTGAGATCGACTGAATCGCTGAGCATTTCGGCGCTGATCGAGGTGCGGCTCAAGTGCCGCATGGCGGACAGGTCGCCACTCTCCACGGTCTTGCCGGCACGGATGATGGTCACGCGCTGACACAGCGCCTCGACCTCCGACAGGATGTGACTCGACAGCAGGACGGTGACGCCGCGGGCGGCCGCCTCGGTGACGCACTCGCGGAAGACCTGCTCCATCAGCGGATCGAGCCCGGATGTCGGCTCGTCGAGCAGTAGGAGGCTCGCGTTCGAGGACAGCGCCGAGATCAGGGAGACCTTCTGCCGGTTGCCTTTCGAGTAGGTGCGGGCCTTCTTGCGCGGATCGAGGTCGAACCGCTCGATGAGCTCGGCCCGGCGCGCCTGATCGATGCCGCCGCGCATTCGGGCGAGCAGGTCGATGGTTTCGTCGCCGGATAGCGTCGGCCACAGCGTGACATCGCCTGGAACGTAGGCGATCTCGCGGTGAAGGTTGACCGCGTCGGCCCACGGATCGCGGCCGAGGATGCGGACCTTGCCGGACGATGCACGGAGGATTCCGAGGAGTATTCGGATGGTCGTCGACTTGCCGGAGCCGTTGGGGCCGAGGAAGCCGTGTACCTCGCCCTCGTTGACCTCGAGATCCAAGCCGTCGAGCGCGTGCACCTCGCCGAAATGCTTGTGCAGATTCTGAACATCGACGATGGTCGTCATCGATCCTCCTGGTCGGTGGTCTCGTGATTGATTGTGTCGCTGGCTGTTTCGGCGCGCTGTTGAATCATGGTGTCGAGGAAAGTCGAGTCGATGAACAGCCCCTCGGTGTACAGCTCCAGTGCCGGAAACATCGTCTCGTCGGTGAGTTCACGCACCACCCGGGCCCAGTCCACAGGCCCGTCCTGGTCGGCGCGCATCTGCAGAAACAGCAGGGTGCTGCCGAGTGATTGCATGCTGAGATAGCGGGCGCGGGCGGCCGGATCCCGGCTTGGGCGGAGCGTTCCGGCGGCGACGCCGTCCGCCAGGTACCGCTCGGTGACACCCACCATGTGCTCGAACATCGAGCGCCCGAGCGGCCCGCCCGCCTGATAGCTGCGGATGATGTAGGCGATGAAGGGCGCGTATTCCTCGACTTCTGCCAGCTGACGTAGCAGGCCGGCGGCGCTCGGCCTCGTCAGTGACTCGGTCTTGACCACCCGAATGCGCTCGATGACGTATGCTTCGCATTCCGTGCGGAGGCCCTCTTTCGAGCCGAAATGGTGGTTGACCAGGCCCGGCGAGACCCCGGCGGCGGTCGCCACGGCGCGTACCCCGGCCGTGAATCCCTGTTCGCCGAACACTGTGATCGCGGCGTCCCGAATGCGGGCGCGAGTCGTGAGATCGCCGGACGTTCCCTGACGAGGAGACGCGGTTGAACGCATGTTCAAGACATTAAACAAGTGTTCAATCGAACGCAAGGGTTCGCGGGAGCAACTGCCCGGGTCGCGACGCGCGTCGGCGATGGCGATGACGCGGAGTGGGCCGCGCTGAGCCGTGCCGGTGGTTCTCCTATGAGGCGGCTTTCGTCACCAGCGCGCGGATCGTGTCCTCCGTCGGGGCGTCGAGGGCGGTCACGTTCCATACGATCGGATGCATCGTGGCGCCCTCCTCGTATGCGGGGTTCACCGATTCGCCGAAGCCGAACGCGATGAAGTCCTTGTCCGTCTTGATGTAGCAGATGTCCTTGCCGTCCTTGACGTAGAACGGGATTCCCCATCGGACAATTGGCTCCAACGACGGAGCGCTTTCGCGGATGATGCTGTGCAGCCGTTCGCCGATCTCGCGGTACTGGGCGGGGGCATCGCCGAGCTTCGCGAGGACTGCGCTGTCGCCCTTCTTTGTGAACATGGTTGTCGATGCTCCTTTGACGTCGTGGCCTGGGCACTCCAAGTTAGTCTGCGGCGCCTGGTCCGGGTAGCAGGTCGATGTCGTTGGCGTGCATGGGTTCTCCGCAGTCCGCGCAGCGCAGGTCGACGGTGCTGATGTGTCCGCACGCGTGATGCCGGTACAGCACCGGGGGGCCGGCCTCGCCCGCCATCCAGCGGTCGCCCCACCCGGCCATCACCATCAGCAGGTCGACGAGTTCGGTGCCTTTGTCGGTCAGGTGGTACTCGTACCGCGGCCGGCGGTCGTAGGGGCGGCGTTCCAGGACGCCGTGCTCGACCAGGTGATTGAGGCGCTCGGTCAGCACCTTGCGGGAGATGCCGAGGTCGGCCTGGATGTCGTCGAATCGGTGCATGCCGACCCAGACGTCGCGCAGGACCAGCGGCGACCACGGCTCGCCGATGACGCTCATGGTCCGCGCGATGGAGCAGGCCATCTCGCTGAAGTCCGTTCGTTGCATCGGTCCGGGCCTTTCGATTCGGGGTTCCTTTACGAAACTCTACCTGCTAACGTGACAGAGTCTCTTCGAGAAACTCAGAAAGGTGTCAGCGATGAGCAAGGTCTTTACCTCGATGGCGGTGTCCGTCGACGGTTACATCACCGGGCGCGATCCGCGTCCGGGACACGGTCTCGGCGACGGCGGAGAACTCTTCGACTGGTATTTCAGCGGTGACACGCCGAGCACAGTCTTCGACGGGTTCCGTCTGTCTCGGGAAAGCGCGTCGCTCTTCGACGCGCTGGCCGACCGGGTAGGAGCAAGCGTGGCCGGCCGCAACACCTATGACGATTCCGATCGCTTCGGTGACAGCGGCGCGCCGCACCCGGCCGCGCCGCTGTTCGTGCTGAGTCACCGGCCGGCACCGCAGATGGTGGGGTCTGCGCAAGGCGGGCGTCAGACGCTGGTCGCCGGCGGGATCGAGGAGGCGATCACGGCGGCAAGCGAGGTCGCGGGCGGCAAGGATGTCGCGCTGATGGGTGGCGGCGTCGTCACCGAGGCGCTCAAGGCGAACCTGGTGGACGAGGTCATCCTGCATCAGGTTCCGGTGCTGCTCGGCGCGGGCCGGCCGTTCTTCCAGGAGCTTCCGGCACACATCGAGTTGCGCCTGGTCGACGCGATTTCCGCGCCCGGCGTCACGCATCTGCACTACGAGGTGCGGCGATGATGCTCGAACCGGAGGTGCGTGAAGTCCTCGACGGCGCATCGATCGCTCATCTGGCCACTGTGCTCGCCGACGGTTCGCCGCATGCCGTGCCGGTATTCGTCGGCACCGACGGCGACCGCATCGCGGTCTTCACCGATCCGGAGTCGTTCAAGGCCCGCAACCTGCGCCGCGATCCGCGCATCGCGCTCTCGATCGCTCCGGCCGATAATCCGTTCAATCCCATAGCGATTCGCGGTCGTGTGGTCGACTGGATCAACGGTGAACAGGCTTGGCAGATCATCGATCGGATCGCCATGAAGTACACGGGACAGCCGTACTCGCGAGAGCTGCGTCGGGCGGTCGCCCTGATCGAACCCGACTGGCAGTCGATCGGCGTTCGCTAGCAGGTCCTGTCCGCAGGTGGTGCCTGCGATCATCAGTCCGCGAGATCGTCGAGGTGCCGGCGAAGAATATCGAGCGACTCGGTAGCCGCGTCGGCGTCCCAGAGGGCGTGGATGGCGGTGCCGTCCAGCAGGGCGTGGAGTCGTCGCGCCTCATCGTCAGGGCCGCGGTCGCCGCCCAGCGCACCCGCTTCGTCGAGGATCGTGATGGCCAGCCCGCACGCTTCGCCGACCGCGGCGTTCAGCCGGACTGCGGTCGGGCGCAGGGCGGGGTCCGTGAGGGCGAGGACACCCAGTTGGGTCTGTGCGACCAGCTCGGTTCGCCGTTCCCGGTCGAGGGGGAGAAGCTGCGACAGGATCGCCTCGACCAGCGGGCGCCCGCGCAGTCCCGGTGAGAGTGCCGCGATCCGGTCGCGGGCCTGCTTCTCGATGATGTCCAGGCAATGCTCGCGCAGCGCGTGCTGGGTAGGAAAGGCGCGGCGCAATGAGGCGGTCGCGATCCCGGCCTCCTCGGCGACGCCGCGGACCGAGAGCCCGCCGAGGCCGTCTCGCTCGAGGACCCGCATGGACGCAGCGGTGATGTCCGCGCTGCGGGCCTCCGGATCGATGAGCTTGGGCATGCGACTCAGCTTAGGGACGCCGGCGTGCGCGGTTCTGCGCGATCCTTCTTCGGCCAGATCGTGTAGCTGACCGCCCAGAGGACGTCGACGACGAGGATGATGCCGACGATGCGGAAGTTGGTCGTCAGCTCGCGCGTCCGCTCGGTGTCGTCCACCAGCACGATCAGCCCGCCGGAGATGCCCGAGGCGATCGCCGCCATGAGCAGGGTGCGCAATACGTCCTTCCAGCATTTCAGCGTGTAGGCGGTGCCGCTAAGTCGTTGTGGCGCAGGTCCACCCGCGAAACGATGGACGAATCGGATGTCGGCCCAGGCGACGATCTGTGGCCCGTACGCGACCGAGAAGGCGATGTAGATCGCGGCGAGACCGTGCTGCCACGACGCGGTGCCGCCGTTGAAGAGATCTACTGCGACACAGATCAACAGGAACAGATCGATCGCGGGTGCGGCGATGAGCAGCGCGGCGCCCAGCTTCGGGCGGCGCAGCAGATAGCGGGCGATGAGGCCGGCCACAAGCGTCACCCAGAATCCGATCTCGCATACCGCGATGAGCACTGCGATCATGTCGGCCTCCGATCGTCCGCAGTTTAATTAACACAAGTGTACTCACAAAAATATGTATAGCGCCAAGCGGCAGAGGGCGGGAGGTTAGAGTGAGTGGTCTGCCTCCGTAGCTCAGTGGATAGAGCGACCGCCTTCTAAGCGGTTGGCCGCAGGTTCGATCCCTGCCGGGGGCGCCGAGTCGAACGCCGAAATATTCGGTAGCGTGCATGCGAATTCTCCGTCAGTCTGATTGACGGCCGTCTCGATCGTGACGGCCGGGTGATCGAAACCGGTTGCCCAGCAAAGAGACTGAAGGAGAAGTCGATGACACCGCACGCGGTTGAGGGGCGCAAGCTGCTCAACTTCGCATCCCAGATCGAAGACCTGACGCTGGAGCAGGCCAAGCAGACGGCGGAACTGCCGTTCATCTACCCGCATGTGGCGTTGATGCCCGACGCGCATTTCGGGCGGGGATCGGCGGTGGGCACCGTCATCCCGACCCTGGACGCGGTGATCCCCGCCGCGGTGGGCGTGGACATCGGCTGCGGCATGGTCGCCGTCCGGACGACCGCCGGCGCCGACAGGATTGCGGGCCTCGATCTGGGGGCGTTGCGGAAGTCCATCGAATCGGCGATTCCGCTCTCGCCCGGCAACAACAACCGATCACTGAGTCGGTTCGCGTTCACGGCCGAGCGGATCGCGGCGCTGGAGGAGCTCGCCGAGTCGAACGAGGTCGATCTGGCGCATTCGCGGAAATGGCGGTTCCAGCTGGGGTCGCTCGGCGGCGGCAACCACTTCATCGAGCTGTGTCTGGATCAGGAGGACCGGGTATGGCTCTTTCTGCATTCGGGTTCGCGCGGGGTCGGTAACCGGATCGCGCGCAAGCACATCGCGATCGCGCAGAAACTGTGCGCGCAGTGGCACGTCCAGCTGCCCAACGAGGACCTCGCCTACCTGCCGGCTGGGACCGCCGAGCTCGATGCGTACCTGCGTGATCTCGAGTGGGCGCAGCGTTTCGCCTTCGAGAACCGCGCTGAGATGATCGACCGGTTCCGGCAGGCGTTCGCGCACTGGATCGGTGCCGACGATCCGGCATCGGTCGAGGTCGAGCGGGTCAACTGCCATCACAACTACACGGTCCGCGAGACGCACGCGGGCCAGGATGTGTGGCTGACCCGTAAGGGTGCGGTCAATGCTGCGGCAGGCGTTCGTGCCGTGATCCCGGGATCGATGGGAACGCGGTCGTATGTCGTGCGCGGCAAGGGCCATACCGGCGCGCTCTGCAGCGCACCGCACGGTGCCGGGCGTCGGATGTCGCGGAATGCGGCCCGGAAGCGGTTCACCGAGGCCGACCTCGCCGCCGCGATGGTTGGCATCGAGTACCGCCATGGCGCGGCGTGGATCGACGAGATTCCGCAGGCCTACAAGGACATCGACGTCGTGATGGCCGACGCTGCCGAACTCGTCGAGGTGGAGTACGAACTGCGACAGATCCTCAACGTGAAGGGGACCTGACCCCACGTCGAGATCCCGCGGCTGAGACCCGCGCCACCACTCGGTGGCGCGGGTTTTCGCCGCCGACCTGCACCGGCCTACCCTGGAGGCCATGTCAGACGCCGCCGTCACCAGGCGACCCGGGGGCCCCGCGCCGGACGCCTTGGATCGCCCCATCTCGTCGATCGCCTGGGGCCTTGGCTGGGCGATCGCCTGGGTGGGCGGCATCGTCGGGATCATCGTCACCGCGTCCACGGTGTCGAGCACCCGACTCGCCGGCATCATCGACCCCGGCTGGATTGTCACCTATGGGATGCCGACCGTCCAGATCATCGGCGAGATCGGAGTGGTGGCGGCGATCGGCGGCGCATTGTTCGCGGCCTTCTTCGTGCCACCGCAGCCGGACGGTGTGCTCGATGTCGGCGGCTTCCAGGCCATGCGGTTCGCGACGGTCGGCGCGCTCGTGTGGACGGTCGCATCGCTGCTGCTGGTGCCGCTGTCGTTCTCGTACGCGACCAGTCGCTCGCTGAGCTATGCCATTGCACCGGCGCATTGGGGTACCGTGCTCGACCAGGTCGCCGAGTCGCGATCGTGGCTGTGGACGGCGGGATTCGCCTTGCTGGCCACGGTGCTCGGCCGGGTCGTATTGCGCTGGGGCTGGGCAGTTTTCATGCTGCCGCTGGCGCTGCTGAGCCTCATGCCACTGGCGCTCTCGGGCCACTCGTCGACCGGCGGCGACCACGACATTGCGACGAACTCCCTGATCCTGCATCTCATCTCGGCGACGCTGTGGATGGGCGGATTGTTCGCCGTCGTCGGTTATGTCTTCACCGGCGGTCGCTACGCCGAGCTGGCGGTACGACGGTTCTCCCGGATCGCCTTCTGGGCGTTGATCGTCGTCGGCGTCAGCGGCGTCATCAACGCGCTGGTCCGGATGGATTGGGACCAGCTGTTCTCGGAGACGTACGGCTGGCTGGTGTTCGGCAAGATCAGCGCACTGGTCGTGCTGGGCGGCTTCGGTGCGATGCAGCGCAAGCAGATCATCCGCCGCCTGGCCGACGGGCCGGTCGGGCGTGCGCTCTTCGTTCGGTTCGCCGCCGTCGAGCTGCTGGTATTCGGCGCGACCTTCGGCCTGGCCGTGGGGCTGTCGCGGACGCCGCCACCCGGCAGCGACTCGCTGCCGAGTATCACGAAGGTCGCGCTCGGCTTCGATCTGAACCAGCCGGCCAGCGTCGGACGGATTCTCACCGAATGGCGATTCGACCTGGTCTACGGCACCGCGGCGATCGTGCTGGCGATCGTCTACCTGCGCGGCGTCATCCGGTTGCGCCGTCGCGGCGACGACTGGCCGATCGGCCGCACGGTGTCGTGGCTGGCGGGCTGCCTGATCCTGCTCTTCGCGACGTCGTCCGGCCTGGGCAAGTACTCGACGGCGATGTTCAGCATTCACATGATCGAGCACATGGTGCTATCGATGCTGGTCCCGGTGCTGCTGGTGCTCGGCGGGCCGATCACGCTGGCGCTGCGGGCGCTCCCGGTGGCCGGCAAGGACGCCCCACCCGGCCCCCGCGAATGGATCAACTCGGCGCTGCACAGCAAGTTCTCACAGGTCATCACCAACCCGATTCTGGTCGTGGTGCTGTTCATCGGCAGCTTTTACGTGCTCTACCTGGGCGGCCTGTTCGGCGACGTGGTGAAGTATCACTCCGCGCATGTGCTGATGAATGCGCACTTCCTGCTGTCCGGATACCTCTTCTACTGGCTGGTGATCGGGATCGACCCCGCGCCGCGCACGTTGAGTCCGGTCGCGAAGGTCGGAATCGTGTTTGGCTCCTTGCCGTTTCATGCGTTCTTTGGTGTCGCGCTGATGATGACCGACACAGTGATCGCGAAGTCGTACTACAGCTCGCTGCATTTGCCGTGGTACATCGACCGGATGTCCGACCAGCGGCTGGGCGGCGGAATCGCCTGGGCCGCAGGCGAAGTGCCCTTGGTGCTGGTGATGCTGGCACTGCTCGTGCAGTGGCGCCGGCAGGATGACCGGGCCGCTAAGCGATTCGACCGTCGCGAAGATCGTGACGACGATGCGGAGCTGGCGAGCTACAACGCAATGCTGCGGCAGATGGCGGGGCGTTCGGCGGCGGCGACGCCGGACGAGGCGCCGGTCACCCAACCGCAGGAACCGGTCACCCAACCCCAGACCGCCGACGAGGCCTCACGCGAATCATCCTGATCCGCCCGGTTATCCACAGTTTTCTCCTTCATCCACAGACGGCCGATTTTCGGCCGGTGGCGTCGGGATCGCAGTGCACGCTGATGACACCGCATCCGATAGCGAAGGAGCACGACAATGCACGAGACATTCACGGCGGTAGTGGGCACCGTTCTCAACGAACCGCGCCGGCGCCGCACGGCATCCGGTGACGAGATCATCTCGTTCCGGATGGCCAGCAACTCGCGGAGGTTCGACCGGGAAACTGGCCAGTGGGTCGACGGCGCCAAGCTGTATTTGACGGTCACCTGCTGGAAACGGCTGGTCGCGGGGGTCGGCGCGGCCATCGCGAAGGGGCGTCCGGTGATCGCCTACGGGACCATTCGCACCAACGAGTACACGACGTCGGACGGTGAGAAGCGCGCCGACCTCGAAATGTCGGCCCACGCGGTCGGCATCGATCTGGCGCGCGGATGGGTGACCTACCAGGGGCCGATCCGGCTGGGGGACAACGGGCAACCGATTGAGGTCGGCCAGCCGGAAACACCGGCAGATGCTGCCGCGTCGCCTCTCGAGGTGGCGGCGACGGCTGCCTGAGCTGCGGTGTGCCGCGTGGTGGCGGGGGCCGCGCGGCACACCGAGACTCGCCTTGATTCCGGTCTTTCGATTCTCCTGCTAACGACCAGGTGCCGACTTACGATGCACAAATCGGACACAAACGACAATGCGGTACTGACGAAAGAGGGATGACATGCTGAAACGAGCAGCTGTGTGGGCCGGCGGACTTGCCGGCGCGGCGGCGTTGACGCTGGGCCTGGGCGCAGGCACCGCATCGGCGGCACCGATTCCCGTCTATCAAGTTCCGGCCACCGGACTTGCTGTGAGCGGCCTGGTCGTGCCGGGGCCGTGGTTCGTGAACATCCACGCCGAGACCACGAATATGCCCGGTCAGGTCGCCTTCTCGGCGCCGACGACTCCCTATTACTGCTCGGCCAGTTCTGCCGGGGCGCTGGTGCGTATCGACTACATCAACCTGAGCCGGGGCAACGCCGGTTCGGTCATGGTGAAGCCCTGCTACAACTTCCTCGACCCCACGCCGTTCGTTGCCAACGCGAATACCGGCAGCGGGCAGATCGCATTCACGACCAACATCGTCCCGTCGAAGTACTCGCCTCGCGCCGGGCAGCCGGCAATTCCGGGTGGCGGCACGCTGAACGTCGGCTGACGCAGCACCGGGCGGAGACATATCGCGGCGGCCGCGGAGGCACTTGTGCGGTCGGTGGTAGACGACCTCGACTACGCGCTTGACGGACTTGTGCGGGTGGTGGAACAGCTCCGCCGCGACGACTGGCGTCGTCCGACGGTGTGCGTCGGGTGGTCGGTGAGTGATGTTCTTGCCCATATCGTTTCGGTTACGCGCAAGTTCACGGTGTTCGCGGCCGGCGTCACTGATTCGCCGCGAGGCAGGGTTCTTGATGTGGCCGATTCCGATCTACCGCAGGTGCTCGTCGAGGCGGCCACTGACAGTGCACGGGCGTGGGGCCGGTGCGACTTCACCCGCACCTGTCACCTTCCGTTCGGGTCATTCGATGCCGACGCGGCGGCTGCGATCAACATGATGGACGTGCTGGTGCACACCTGGGATATCGCCGAGGCGGTCGAGGCGGACTACACGATGCCGCCGAGACTTGTCCTGCCTGCGATCGAGATCGCGCAACGCGTGGTTACCCCGGAAGCGGTTGCCGCTCGACAGTTCGCCGCTGCGGTACGGCTGACCGCCGCAGACTCACCGGAAGCCCGGTTGTTGGCGATGACAGGCCGAAGGCCGGTCCGATAGGGGGTGGTGTGCTCGACCCTGGATGGGTTATCGCCGGTGCTGCACTGAGCCTGGTCGGAAGCATCTCGTACGCGTACGCGACACTGATCGGCGCGGCGCGTCCGAACGTTGTGACCTGGTCGCTGTGGGCGGCGGTACCGATGGTGGCCTTCTCGGCTCAAATGGACTCGGGGGTCGGCCTGCCCGCGCTGATGACACTGTCGGCAGGTGTCGGCCCATCGATCGTGCTGATATCGGCGCTACTGTCGCGACATATGCGGGTACGAGTCGGAGTATTCGACGTGGTGTGCGGGGTAGTCGCGACGAGTGCGGTGGTCGTCTGGCTGGGGCTGGGGCGGGCGCCGGTGGCAGTCCTGGTCGCGATCGTCGCGGATTCGGTCGCTTTGCTGCCGACTTTGAGGAAGGCCTGGCGCGACTCAGTTTCAGAGCGGATCGAGTTCTATGCGCTGGTCGCCGTGGGTGCGGCCATCACTCTGTTGACGATAACGAGTTGGGGTCTGCAGGAATGGGCGTTCGCCGCCTACCAACTGGCGGCGTGCATCATTGTGATCGGTGTTCTCGCACGCGGCCGACTGCACATCGGTGAGTCACCGGATACGCGGTCGTACAGCCTCAAGCGTCGCGGCGGACGGTGAGTCGGCGCAAAAACGGCGGCGTGTTCGGGGTCTCTACACTGGATGCCTGTTGTGCGTTGCGCGCTGAGGAGAGGTAAAGCCATTGGCTGAATTTATTTACACGATGAAGAAGGTGCGTAAGGCGCACGGCGACAAGGTGATCCTGGACGACGTCACGATGTCGTTCTATCCGGGTGCCAAGATCGGCGTGGTCGGTCCGAACGGCGCCGGCAAGTCGTCGATCCTGAAGATCATGGCCGGCCTCGATCAGCCGTCCAACGGCGAGGCGTTCCTCGATCCCGACGCGACCGTCGGCATCCTGCTGCAGGAGCCCCCGCTCAACGAAGAAAAGACCGTTCGCGAGAACGTCGAAGAGGGCATGGGCCAGATCAAGGTCAAGCTCGACCGCTTCAACGAGGTCGCCGAGCTGATGGCCACCGACTACTCCGACGAGCTCATGGAAGAGATGGGCAAGCTGCAGGAGGAGCTGGATCACGCCGACGCGTGGGATCTCGACTCGCAGCTCGAGCAGGCGATGGATGCGCTGCGCTGCCCGCCGGGCGATACCCCGGTCACGAACCTGTCCGGCGGCGAGCGGCGACGCGTCGCGCTGTGCAAGCTGCTGCTGCAGAAGCCCGACCTGCTGCTCCTCGACGAGCCCACCAACCACCTCGACGCGGAGAGCGTGCTGTGGCTCGAGCAGTTCCTGGCGTCCTACCCGGGCGCCGTGCTCGCCGTCACCCACGACCGGTACTTCCTCGATCATGTCGCGCAGTGGATCTGCGAGGTCGACCGCGGCAAGCTGCATCCGTACGAGGGCAACTATTCGACCTATCTCGAAAAGAAGGCCGAGCGTCTCGAGGTGCAGGGCAAGAAGGATCAGAAGCTGCAGAAGCGGCTCAAGGAAGAGCTCGCCTGGGTGCGTTCCGGTGCCAAGGCCCGGCAGACCAAGAACAAGGCTCGTCTTGCCCGGTACGAAGAGATGGCGACCGAGGCCGAGAAGACCCGCAAGCTCGACTTCGAGGAGATCCAGATCCCGACGCCGCCTCGTCTCGGCGACGTCGTGGTCGAGGTGAAGAACCTGGACAAGGGCTTCGACGGCCGCGTGCTGATCAAGGATCTGTCGTTCACCTTGCCGCGCAACGGCATCGTCGGCGTCATCGGCCCCAACGGTGTCGGTAAGACCACGCTGTTCAAGACGATCGTCGGACTCGAGGAGCCGGACTCGGGTTCGGTGAAGGTCGGCGAGACCGTCAAGCTCAGCTACGTCGACCAGGACCGCGCGAACATCGATCCGAAGAAGAACGTGTGGGAGGTGGTCTCGGGCGGCCACGACTACATCGAGGTCGGACAGAACGAGATGCCGTCGCGGGCGTACGTCAGCGCGTTCGGCTTCAAGGGACCCGATCAGCAGAAGCGGGCGGAGGTGCTCTCGGGCGGTGAGCGCAACAGGCTGAACCTCGCGCTGACCCTGAAGGAGGGCGGCAACCTGATCCTGCTGGACGAGCCGACCAACGACCTCGACGTCGAGACCCTGAGCTCGCTGGAGAACGCCCTGCAGAACTTCCCGGGCTGCGCCGTGGTCATCAGCCACGACCGCTGGTTCCTCGACCGCACCTGTACCCACATCCTGGCGTGGGAGGGCAATGTCACTGAGGGACAGTGGTACTGGTTCGAAGGCAACTTCGAAGCGTACGAGGCCAACAAGGTCGAGCGACTCGGCGCCGACGCGGCTCGGCCGCATCGCGTGACGCACCGCAAGCTCACTCGCGGCTGACCGCGGTCAGTAGGCTCGCCATCCCGGCGCCGCAGGCGGCGACGGGTTAGCTGCTGGTGGCGCCCCGAATGGCCAGACCGCCGCGCAGAGCGTTTGCGAACGCTCGCGCGGCGGTGCCGGCTGTGGGCGCCGACGCCAACGACAGCGATGTCCGTGCCGAACCCTCGATCCGGATCGCGACCAGGTCGCTGCCCGCGAGCATGGATGCGGTCAACACGGCCTTGCCGACTCCGTGAGATGCCAAGGCGATCAATGCTTCAGGCGAGTGCGCCTCGACCGCCGGCACGACGTCCACACCGCCCGCAGCACAGGTCTTTATCAGTGCGCTGCGCACTCCGGTGCCATTCGGCAGCGTCAGCACCGGTTGCCCGACGAGCCGCGCCACGGGTAGGGACCGCCGATGTGCCCACGGGTCCTGCTGCTGAACGCCCACGGCCAGCGGTTCGTCGACGATCGGGTAGACGTCGAACTCACTCGGCAGTGGACCGGCGTGGGCGACCAGGGCGACGTCGATGTCGCCGGCGAGGAGCGACTGAATCAGCATGTCGGAGTTGCCTTCGCGGGCGCTCACCGCGATATCCGGATGCTCGTCGCGAAACGCGGCGAACGCGGACAGATAGCCCGGGATCGTGCAGCCGACGACGGTGCCCACCCGAACCTCGCCGCGCACGAGCCCGGCGAGATCGGCTGCAGTGGAGTCGATCTGGCTGACGGCCGCCAGAGCGGCACGCGCGTGCGGCAGCAGCGCCGCGCCCTCGCTGGTGGGCGTGGCGATCCGGGAACCGCGGGCGAAGATTCGCACGCCCAGCTCGCGCTCGAGCTTGGCGACCTGTGCCGACACGCCCGACTGACTCACGTGCAATGACTGTGCGGCCGCGGTGAACGAGCCGCGCCGGGCGACCTCGACGACATAGCGCAGCTGATGCAGTTCCATAACCAATGATTGTAGGAACTATCTGAACTATCTGTTAGACATATGTGTCGATCGCGGTGACCATGAAATGCATGACAACCAGTGCCAGCCCTCGCCCGACAAGCCCGCGTGAGATCGCCGAGCTGTATTTCGCCAGCTGGGCCGCCGGGGATCCGGAACCGCTACGTGAATTCCTCTCGCCCACAGTGACATTCGACGGGGCGCTCGGATCGACCAGAGGCCCCGACGAGTTCCTGGCCGGGTTGGCGGGCATGTTCGCCGCCACCACCGCCAATGAGGTGCGCCTGCGGCTTGCCGACGACGCCGACGTCGTCACTTGGTCGGAGCTGCACATCGCCGGCGGCCCGCCGATGCAGGTCGCCAACTGGACACATGTGGTCGACGGTCTGATCGCCGCTGTTCGTGTCACTTTCGATCCCCGGCCGATGCTCTCCGGCGACGCGGGCCAATGACGCGGCGCCATAGGGCCCGGGTCGATTTGATGTCCCGATTGACGGAATGCTGACTCGATTGCGCACACGCGCCGTCGGCGGTGCCTACCATCGCTGCTAGGGACTGCGGACTGAGTCCCGTGCAGCGACGGAGGTAATCCGGTGGCCCGAGACTCAGAACCCGATCCCCACCCCGGCGGGTATTTTCACCGGGACGATGCCGCGCCGGAACGCCGCGCGCGGTTCGACATCCATTCGGAGATGGCCGCGCGCCGGGCTCCGGGCACCATCGAGGTCCGCGGTCGTACCCGCGACGATGCGGGTGTCGACGTCTACGCGGTCGCCGACGACATGCCGCTGCTCGTCGAAGGTGTGCTTTCGGCACTGCATGATTCGGGGCTGAACATCGTCGACGTCGAGCATCCGGTGATTGCGGGGGAGTCCTGGATCTGGGCGCGCACCGACGCGGCCGGAGGCACCGTCGATACCGACGAGATCGCGCGGCGGGTGCGTGCCGTCCTCGGTCGGGTACAGGCGGTCGATGAGGACCTGTCCACCCTGCGACAGCATCTGGTGACGCTCGCGGACGAGCTCGAACCGCATGTGGGCGCGCCCGGGCTCGAGGTCAACGCCGAACACGTGGCCCTGTTGCGCTGGCTCGCCGACAACAGGTTCACTCCGTTGGGCGGCGCACCCGAGAGCGGCGAGGGTCCGCAGCTGGGCATCTGGCGAACGAGCCCCGACGAGGTCGACCGTCCGGGCGACCCGCCGTTCCGTCCGCTGTCCATCGAGCAGATCTATCTGCCGACGGGTGTGCATCGGTCGGACTACCCCTATGCCGTGCGGGTCACCAGGTATGGGTCCGACGGGTCGATCGTCGGTGTGTACCGATTCGTCGGCTGGTTCACGGTCACCGCGGAGAACGCCGACATCACCGAGATCCCGATGGTCTCCCGCCGCGTCGCCACGGTCTTGCGTGACGCGGATGTCCTGCCCGACAGCTACACCGGCCGCATGATGCTGGAGCTGATGCAGGTATTCGGGCGCGGCGATCTGCTGACCACCAGGTCCGACGAGATCGTCCGGATCCTGCATGACGTGCTGGCGGCCATGCCGACGCGCGAGCTGCGGTTGTTCCTGCGGCCGGAACCGGGCGGCCAGGTGATCACGGCGCTCGTCTATGTGCCGCGCGACCGGTACACCACCAAGCTTCGACTCGAGCTGCAGGATCTGCTGGCACAAGAGCTTTCGGGATCGTCGCTCGAATACACGGCCCGCGTGGGCGAGTCTGTGCTCGCGCTGCTGCGCGTCGTGATGCGAGTCCCGGCCGACAAGCATGCCGACGTCGACACGCTGGACACGGGCGGCACCCGGCAGCAGCAGATCCAGCAGGTGCTGACGCTCGCGGCCCGCACGTGGGACGAGCGCGTGCGCGACGCCGCCGCGCAGGACGACGTCGATACGGACCTGGTCGGACGGTATCTCGCCGCTCTGAACGACCGCTACCGGACCGATCGACTCCCGGAGGATGCACTCGCGGACATCATGGCCGTCCACGCCCTGTCCGAGGGGCAGCTGGGCGTTCGGGTCGGGCAGAACATGGCCAAGGTCGCGACGATGGAGGAGGTGCCGCACGACCTGCGCTGGTCGTTCACCTTCTATCAGGCGGGCCAGCATGCGACGCTGTCCGACGTGCTGCCGGTCCTGCAGAGTCTCGGCGTGCAGGTCCTCGACGAGCGGCCGTACCAGTTCGAGCGTCCGGACGGAATGCGCTGCTGGGTCTATGAATTCGGTATCGAGCTGCCCGAGGATCTGACGCCGTATCCGATCGACGATCCCGACCATGAGATCCGGTTCGCCGAGGCCTTCGCGCAGATCTGGCGCGGTGAGGCCGATATAGACGTCTTTAACGAATTGGTGCTCCGCTGCGGCATCTCCGGACGTCAGGTGGCGATGCTCCGGGCATACGGCCGGTATTTGGCTCAATGCGGATTTCCGTATCGCACCGCCAATCTGGCGAAGACACTCGGGGAGCATGTCGTACTGACGCGCGGGCTCGTCGACCTCTTCGCGCGGTCGTTTGATCCGAGTACGGCGAATGACGCTGAGCGCGAGCGGATTCTGGGGCAGCTGTCGGCGGACATCGGCGAGATCATCAGTCTCGACGTCGACCGTATTCTGCGCGCATATGTCTCGGTGATCACCGCGACGGATCGGACCAACTATTACAACGATCACGCGGTGCTGTCGTTCAAGTTGCGGCCCGGGGATATTCCGCAGACCCCGCTGCCGCGGCCGTTGCACGAGATCTACGTCTACTCGCCGCGCGTCGAGGGTGTGCACCTGCGGTTCGGGGCGGTGGCGCGCGGCGGGCTACGCTGGTCCGATCGACTGGTCGACTACCGCACCGAGATCCTCGGCCTGGTCAAGGCACAAGCGGTGAAGAACGCGGTGATCGTGCCGGTCGGTGCCAAAGGCGGGTTCATCGTCAAACGGCCACCGAACCCGACCGGCGACGCGGCCGCCGATCGGGAGGCACAGCGTGCCGAAGGCGTCGCCTGCTATCGGCTATTCATCTCGGGTCTGCTGGATATCACCGACAATCTCGACCCGGCCACCGGCAAGACGATTCCGCCGGCCGGGGTGCGGCGGCGTGACGAGGACGACGCCTACCTCGTGGTGGCGGCGGACAAGGGCACGGCCACCTTCTCCGACATCGCCAATTCCGTTGCCCAGCAATACGGTTTCTGGCTGGCCGATGCATTCGCGTCCGGTGGTTCGGCCGGTTACGACCACAAGCAGATGGGTATCACCGCGCGGGGGGCGTGGGAGTCGGTGAAGCGGCATTTCCGCGAGATGGGTATCGACACCCAGCGCGAGGAGTTCACCGTCGCGGGCATCGGCGACATGAGCGGCGACGTGTTCGGCAACGGCATGCTGCTGTCCCCGCATATCCGACTGGTGGCCGCGTTCGACCACCGCCACGTATTCCTGGATCCGGATCCGCTGCCGCAGAAGTCGTTCGATGAGCGCGCCCGAATGTTCGCGCTGCCGCGATCGTCGTGGGCCGACTACGACGAGACTCTCATCAGTGCGGGCGGCGGGGTCTGGCCACGCGACCGGAAGTCGATTCCGGTCAGTCCCGAAGCCGCCGCGGTGCTGGGGATCGACCCCGAGATCACCGAGATGGCGCCGCCAGATCTGATCAAGGCGATTCTGCTGGCGCCGGTGGATCTGTTGTGGAACGGCGGCATCGGCACCTACATCAAGAGTTCGGCCGAGACGAACGACGAGGTGGGGGACAAGGCCAACGACGCAATCCGGGTGAACGGGAATCAGCTGCGGGCCAAGGTCGTCGGGGAGGGCGGCAACCTCGGCGCCACGGGCCGTGGGCGTATCGAATTCGACCTCGCGGGCGGCCGGATCAACACCGATGCGATGGACAACTCGGCCGGCGTCGACTGCTCCGACCATGAGGTCAATATCAAGATCGCGCTGGCGTCGGCGATCTCCGCCGGGCTGCTGCCCGATGCGGAACGCAATGGGGTGCTCGCCTCGATGACCGATGAGGTCGCCGACCTCGTTCTGGCCGACAACATTTCGCAGAACGCCGAGCTGGGCGTGGCCCGGGCGACGGCGCTCGACCGCGTGGAGGTGCACGCGCGGCTCCTGGCCCAGCTCGCCGGCGACTACGACGTCGACCTCGAACTCGAAGACCTGCCGACCCCCAGGCAGCTGCGCAAACGCGTCGATACCGAGGGACGGGGACTCACGTCGCCGGAGCTAGCGACGCTGATGGCGCACGTCAAGCTGACGCTGAAGGCCGAGATGCTCTCGACCGATCTCGCCGACAATCGGCTGTTCGCCGACCGGCTGCTGAACTACTTCCCGCGCCGACTGCAGACCGACTACCCCGAGCAGATCCGCGGGCACTCGTTGCGGCGCGAGATCGTTGCGACGGTCCTCGTCAACGAGGTGGTCGATCAAGGCGGCATCACCCATGCGTTCCGCCTGGCCGAGGGCAGTGGCACCGGGCCGATCGACGTGCTGCGGTCGTATGCGGCGATCACCGAGATCTTCGGGATGCCCGAACTCTGGGAACGTATCGATGCCGCGCCGGTGGGCGTCGAGACGATCGCCGACATGCGTAATCATGTGCGCCGCTTGCTGTTCCGGGCCTGCCGATGGGAGCTGGCGAATCGGCCGCAGCCGTTGGCGATGGGCGCGGAGATCGCGCGGTACCGGGATCGCGTCGAGCGCTACCGCGAACGGGTGCCGCAGTGGTTGTGCGGCGGCGCAGCGGCGCGCGTTGCGGACCGGACCCGGAGTCTGGTCGAGGCCGGCGTCGATCCGGGCCTCGCGGCCGAGGTGTCGGTGAGTCTCGACGAGTTCAGCCTGTTGGACATCGTCGACATCTCCGAGATCAACGAACGCCGTATCGATGAGGTCGGTGCGCTGTATTTCGCGCTGGCGGACCGGCTGGCGATGGATCAACTGTTGCACGCGGTCACCCAACTCGACCGAAACGACCGGTGGCACGCACTGGCACGCTTGGCATTACGTGATGATCTGCAGGGTGCGGTGCGAGCGCTGACGCAGCGTGTTCTGGAGATCGGTCTGCCCGACGAGTCACCTGAGGTGAAGATTCGCGACTGGGCGTCGTCCAACGCGTCCAGCATCGGTCGGGTCGAATCGACCCTCGCGGATATCCAGGCCACAGGCAGCCTCGATCTGGCCACCCTCTCCGTCGCGGCGCGCCAGATCCGCAGTCTCGTCCGGTGATCTCCCGATGGGTTTGAGGGTGGTCCCTACGATGGAACGATGAGCCAGAACCGTTTGACGTTGTCCGACGTCCGCTCGGCGCCGGATATCGCGGCCTTCCTGGGCACATCCCTGCGCGCCGGCGGCCCCGGCGTGGTGCGCATGAAAGAACGGCCCGACGGTCTGCTCGGGCTCTGGGTGACCACCGGGTTCGAGGTGCTAGCCACCCGCGCCACACCCGCGGAGATCTCGTCGGACGATCTGGTGGTAGACGCGCAGTCACTGCGAGACATGTTGCGGACCAACGGTTCCGAGGAAAGCATCGACGTCGGGATGTCGGTGGCGAGCGCCTGGACCGGGGCGTTGCCGCCCGACGGCGGGTATACGCGGATCGACGACGTCCCCGCGCGCGTTCTGGTGCAGCTGGCGCGCGACGGCGCCGAGGTCGCCCGGACCGAGGGCGGTCCCAAGGGGCCGCCGGCATCGCTGCTCGATCAGTCGGTGCTCACCGTGACCGGTTCGGCCGGTGCGCAGCTGGAGATCCCGATGCGCGCGGTCTTCGCGCTGAGCGCCATGGGTTTCATACGCCTGCCCGGTGGGGATGCGATCACCGAGAACACGGCCGTGGACGAGGTGGCTGCCGACGAGCCGGTCCGCGTGTCGATGGCGGGCAGCTGGGGGCGGCTCGACGCCCGCTACGGCTCGATCTACTTCCGGCGGCCCGGTGGCCTGACCCTGAGCGTGGTCTAGGCGCCCCGGTCGGCGGCTGCGGGCGGGACGAGCCATGCGGCTGAGTCGGGCGGCAGCAGCCCCTCGCCGGTCAGCGGGCTGCTCGACAGCAGCGGTGTGCCGGGCGGCAGGCCGATCGGTTCGGTACCGGCGTTCACGACGCAGATCAGGCCGCCCGCGCTGCGCCGAAATGCCAACGCGTCCGGACGGGATCCGTACCAGTCGATCGAATCGCCGCTGAATTCGCTTCTGCTCTTACGCAGTTCGATGGCTGTCCGATACAGCGACAAGGTCGAATCGGCGTCCTCGAGCTGCGCCTCGGTGGTCAGCGATGCCCAGTCGTCCGGCATGGGCAGCCAGGTGTCGGCGCTGGTGCTGAACTCATACGGCGGCCGGTCGCCGCCCCACGGCAGCGGAACTCGGCAGCCGTCGCGGCCGCGATCGGTGTGCCCGGACCGTTCCCACACCGGATCCTGCAGCGCCGAGTCCGGCAGGTCGACATTCGGCAGGCCGAGCTCGGCGCCGTTGTAGATGAATGCCGTTCCGGGCAGCGCCAATTCGACCAGGATGAGCGCTCGCGCCCGCTTCGTGCCGATGTCGCGGCCGGCGTCCGCGTCGGCGCCCTTGGCCAGCCGCGTCACCTCGCGGTCGACGTCATGGTTGGACAGCGTCCACGTCGGCACGGCGCGGACCGCGTGGACGGCGGCCAGGGATTCGTCGATCGCCGTGCGGATGCGCGCCGCCGACCACGGCGCCTCGGCCAGCGCGAAGTTGAATCCGAGATGCAGCTCGTCGGGCCGCACGTATTGGGCGAATTCGCTGCCGTCGCGGACCCAGATCTCGCCGATCGCCACCGCATCCGGGTAGTCGTCGAGGACGCGCCGGATCTTGCGGTGAATGCGGTGCACGCCGGGATTGTTGAATCGGATGTCGTTTTCGTCGCCGGTCAGCAGTTCTACGACCGATCCGTCGGGGGTGGCCGGCATGTCGGGCAGGCCAGGGGGTTTGGCCATGCCGTGGGCGACATCGATGCGGAAGCCGTCGATCCCGCGGTCCAGCCAGAAGCGCATCGTCTTCTCGAGGTCGGCCCACACCTCGGGGTTGTTCCAGTCGAGGTCGGGTTGTTCGGGCGCGAACAGGTGCAGGTACCACTGGCCGGGGCTGCCGTCGGGCTCGGCGATCCGCGTCCACGCCGATCCGCCGAAGATGCTGCGCCAGTTGTTCGGTGGTTCGGCGCCTGACGGTCCGCGACCGTCGCGGAAGATGTAGCGCTCGCGCGCCGCGCTGCCGGTCGGACTCCGGAGGGCCTCCTCGAACCAGGGATGCTCGCGACTGGTGTGGTTCGGCACCAGGTCCATGACGACTTTGATGTCGCTGTCGTGGGCCGCCGACAGCAGCGCGTCGAACGCCGCCATCCCGCCGAACAGCGGGTCGATGTCGCGGGGATCGGAGACGTCGTAGCCGTGGTCGGCCATCGGGGAGCGGGTCACCGGTGACAGCCAGATGGCATCCACCCCAAGCAGTTCCAGGTAGCCGAGGCGATCGGCGACACCGAGCAGGTCGCCGACGCCGTCGCCCGACAGGTCGGCGAACGAGCGCGGATAGATCTGATAGAAGACCGCGTCCGCCCACCACCGTCGGTCGGAGCGATCGGCGGCAGGCGATTCGGTCATAGCGGAGAGTTCACCAGCATTTGCGCCGCCGAGTCCATGTATTCGACAAGACGGGAGCGATGCTCGTCATCGAGGCGGTCGGAGTCGATCGAGGCGATCGCCGTGTGCATGCAGCGCAGCCACGCGTCGCGTTCGAGCGGGCCGATCTTGTACGGCATGTGGCGCATCCGCAGCCGGGGATGCCCGCGCTCCTCGGAGTACGTCCGGGGGCCACCCCAGTACTGCTCGATGAACAGTAAGAAGCGACGCTCGGCGGGGCCGAGATCCTCCTCGGGATAGAGCGGACGCACGATCGGGTCGGCGGCGACTTCCTCGTAGAAGCGGCCGATCAGCGCCGCGAAGGTGTCGTGGCCGCCGACCGCGTCGTAGAAAGTCTGCTCCTGTTCGCTCACAGTCGCCATTGTTCCATCGCGATCGGGAACGGACCGCGCGGCCGGGTGGGCGCGTGAGGGCCGGACCGTCGCCGCAGGCGTCCGGTTCGCCGACTGTTCATCGAACATCCTGCTGATAAATGCAGATATTGCCGTGCATGGAGGCCGATGGCGTGATCAACTAGCCGTGGCGCGGCCGCCCGGTGCGGCGATGCCGGGGCGCGCCACGCACCGAAGCGCAGATGATCGAAGGCACGTCAGGATGAAGCGAAACCGACCGCATCCGACCAGACCTGCGGCCGTGACGGAACTGCATGTCGCACGTCCGCAGCCCGCAGGCCTCGGGCAGCGACGAGTGCTGCTGCTCAACGCGACCTATGAGCCGCTGCATGCGATCAGCGGCCGTCGAGCGATCGTCCTGTTGCTCCGTGAGCGTGCCGAGGTGCTGCATACCGAGACCGCCGGCGCCCAGGTGCATTCGGCCGGACTCACCCTCGACATGCCGTCGGTGATCCGGCTGCGCACCTACGTCAAGGTCCCGTTCCGCTCGGTCGTGCCGCTGACCAGGGCCGCGCTGATGCATCGCGACGGGCACCGGTGCGGATACTGTGGCGGACGCGCGGACACGGTCGACCACGTGGTGCCGCGCAGCCGAGGCGGGGAGCACAGCTGGGACAACTGTGTCGCATGTTGCGCCAGTTGCAACCATCGCAAAGCCGATCGGTTGCTCTCGGAACTCGGCTGGACTCTCACCACCAAGCTCGCCGCGCCGAACGGCACGCAGTGGCGCCTGCTGTCGACGGTGAAGGACGCGGCTGCGATCGATCCGACGTGGACGCAATATCTCAATGCCGGGGCTGCGTGACTCTACGACAGCCCGTCGGATAGATTTCAAGGGAACATTCCCTGTGTTTGCGGACTCCCCGTGTTGCGGAAGGTAAGGGCGAAGTGGAAAGTCTGATTGTTCCGATCGGCATGCCGGTCACGATTATCACGATCGTTTTCGTGCTCGCGTGCGTCGTGTCCATGTTGTTCGCCCGCGGTTCGAAGTACCCCAAGCAGCAGACGTACTCGCTCGATCAGAAGTGGACGCATGAGCCGCTGCTGCTGAGCGCGACGGAGGACGGGCCGGTCGCCGCGCCTGAGCACGGCCACGGCGACATCGAGATCGGAGGCTCGGCTCATGGCAAGTGGTGATCACGGCGGGTTCTCGCTCCCGGCGCACATCGACCCGAACAATCTGCCCCTGGGCACGGCCATCACCACCAGCGGCCGCCTGTCGATCGCGCGGCAGCCGGGTGCTGACGTGACGACGCCGCCGTTCACGACCAAGGAACTCGTCGCCCTCGACGAGACCCTGTCGAAGGCGAGCGACGAGGCGCTGGTGCGGTTCTCGATCTACATCGGCGACCTGGGCGATGACGCCGTCGCGGGTGCCGAGAAGGTGCTGCCCGGTGTTCCGGAACCGGAACATGCCGCGCTGCTGGCCGTTTCGCCGAATTCCAAGGATGTCGTCGTGGTGTCCGGCGCCAAGGTGGCCGACCGCGTGAACGATCGCGTCGCGCAGCTGGGTGTCACGGCCGCGATCGCTGGCTTCCGCTCGGGTGACCTGGTCGACGGTCTGGTCTCCGGTATCCGGGTGATGGCCAACGCCGCCAAGCGTTCCTGATTCGGACGCAGTCCACTAGCTGACGGACGAACCCCGCAGGTGAGACCTGCGGGGTTCGTCGCATTCTGGACGCGTGGCGCTAGCTCGCGTCGTACCGCCGGTTCCGCAGCGATCGGACGACGCCGTCGCGTCCCTCTGAGATCAGCCGTCGCAGGGCGGGCGGGTGATCTCCGGCGAGAAAGTCGTCGGCGGCCGCGATGGCGGCATCGTCGATGGCCCAGCCCGGGTAGAGGCCGACGATGACCGACTGGGCGACCTCGCTCGTGCGTCGATCCCAGACGTCCTGCGCCGCGGCGAAGTATTGCGCCGTGTACGGGGTGAGGAGCGATTCCTGGCCCGCCCGCGCGAAGCCGCCGATCACGGCGCGGCCCAGGGTGTTCGACAGCTCGTCGTCGAAGACGGCCTGCTGCCAGGCCGCCGCCTTGGCCTCGGCCGACGGGCGTGCGGCCCGGGCGGTGGCGGCTCGCCGTTCGCCGGTGGCCGTGTTGTCGCGGCCGAGTTCGGTGTCGATCACCGGCGTCTCCGCGGATTCCGCGTCGATGCGCCCCGCCGCCGCGAGCGCCGTGACCAGCGACCAGCGCAGGTCCGTGTCGATGACCAGGCCGGGCAAGTCGACCGATTCCGGTGCGGCCCCGGCGACCAGCTCGGCGAGCACGCCCACCACATCGTCGGGCAGCACACTGGACAACAGCGTGTTGACGAATGCCAGCTGATGATCGGAGCCGGCATCGGCGCCGCGCGCGAGTTCGAGCAATCGCCTGCTGAAGGTCGGCCAGCCGGTCTGCGCCGCCCACTCGGGGTGGGCATAGGAGCCGATCGCCGTCTGTGCCTGCAGCAGAACCCGTTGCACCACACCGATTTCGGACTCGGCGCCGATGCCCTGCTGTACCAGGGCGGCGAAGTCGCGGGCCCGCATCTGCGCCTGTCGCGTCATCTCCCAGGCCGCCGACCACACCAGCGTCCGCGGCATCGAGTCGGCGATATCGGCGATCCGGCTGGTGGCCACTGCCAGCGAGTCGTCGTCGAGGCGTACCGAGCAGTAGGTGAGGTCGTCGTCGTTGAGCAGCACCAGCTTCCCGCGCGAACTGCCGACGAGCTCGTCGACGCTGGTGCGCTCGCCCTCGACATCGAGCTCGACCCGCTTGACGCGCACCAGCTTTCCCTGATCGTCGTCGTACACACCGACCGCCAGACGATGCACTCGCGTCTCGCCGGCGCCGGGCGCGGCACCCTCCTGCACGATCTCGAAGCGGGTGAAGTTGCCGTCCGCGTCCACGTCGAAATCGGGTCGTAGCACGTTGATGCCGGTGGTCTTGAGCCACTGCGTGCCCCAGTCGGACAGATCGCGTCCGGACGAACGCTCCAGCGCACCAAGCAGATCCGCGAACGTGGCATTGTCGAACTGGTGCGCGGCGAAGTAGTCGCGCAGGCCGGCGAGGAAATGATCGAGCCCCACGTAGGCGACCAGCTGCTTGAGGACCGACGCCCCCTTGGCATAGGTGATGCCGTCGAAGTTGACCTCGACGGCGGCCAGGTCGGGGATGTCGGCGGCGACCGGGTGCGTCGACGGCAGCTGGTCCTGCCGGTAGGCCCACGACTTCTCGACGTTCGCAAACGTCGTCCAGGCGTTCTTGTATTCGGTGGCCTCGGCCTGACATAAGACCGAGGCGAAGGTGGCGAAGGACTCGTTGAGCCACAGGTCATCCCACCACTTCATGGTGACCAGGTCGCCGAACCACATGTGCGCCATCTCGTGCAGCACGGTCTCGGCGCGGCGCTCGTACAGGTACCCGGTGACCTTGGACCGGAAGACGTAGTCCTCCAGGAATGTCACGGCACCGGCGTTCTCCATCGCGCCCGCGTTGAACTCGGGGACGAAGAGCTGGTCGTACTTGCCGAACGCATAGGGGATTCCGAAGTTCTGGTGATAGAAGCCGAAACCCTGCTTGGTCTCGGTGAACAGGCGGTCGGCGTCCATGTGGTCGGCCAGCGATGCGCGGCAGTAGATGCCGAGATCGATGGTGCCGTGCTCGTCCGTGTACTGATCCGTCCACTTCGCGTACGGACCGGCGATGAGCGCCACCAGGTAGGTGCTCATCAGTGGGGTAGTGGCGAAAACGAAGCTGCCGGAACCGGACTCGGCACTGGGGGCGCCGTTCGAGATCACCTGCCAGTCGGCGGGCGCCTGCACCCGCACGTCGAACGTCGCCTTGAGGTCGGGCTGATCGAAGCAGGCGAACATCCGCTTGGCGTCGGCGGTCTCGAACTGGGAGTAGAGGTACACGGCCTGATCGGTCGGGTCGACGAATCGATGCAGGCCCTCGCCGGTGTGCGAGTACACGCAGTCGGCCACCACGGTCAGGGTGTTGTCGGCGGCGAGCCCGGTGAGCGCGATGCCCGTTTCCTCGTCATAGCCGGACACGTCGACCGGGTTGCCGTTGAGCGTCGCCTCGTGCACCGTGGCGGCGATCAGGTCGATGAAGGTGTCCGAACCCGGCGTGGCGCTGAAGGTGACCGTGGTGGTCGAGCGAAAGTGCTTGTCACCCTGGCTCGTCGCGTCCGGGCGCAGGTCCAGGTCGATCGTGTAGTTGGTGACCGAGACGGTCTGGGCGCGCTGTTGCGCGGCGTCCCGGGTCAGGTTGGGCGCTGCCATGTGTTCTCGCATTCGCTCGCGGGGATCTCGTCGTCACCACCGTAGTGGTCACGCGCTCGGGGTGGGTCGGCTCGTGAACGGTTGTACCTTGGGACGTATGAGTAACCGAGACCGCGCAGACTTCTGGTTCGACCCGCTTTGCCCGTGGTGCTGGATCACCTCTCGATGGATCCTCGAGGTCGAGAAGGTTCGTGACATCGAGGTGAATTTCCACCTGATGAGCCTGGCGGTGCTCAACGAGGGCAAGGACATCCCGCCGGAGTACGCCGAGAGGCTGGCGCGGGCCTGGGAGCCGGTGCGGGTGATCGCGGCGGCGCAGGCGCAGCGGGGCGACGAGATCCTGGCGCCGCTGTACGAGGCGATGGGCACCCGGATCCACAACCGCGGCTATGACGATTTCGCGCCGGTCATCAAGGAATCGCTGGAGGAGCTCGGCCTGCCCACCGAGCTCGCCGCCGCGGCGAGCTCGACCGAATTCGACGAGGCGATCCGGACCAGCCACCATCAGGGCATGGACAAGGTCGGCGACGATGTGGGCACCCCGACGATCCACATCAACGACACCGCATTCTTCGGGCCCGTGCTCTCGCGCATTCCGCGCGGTGAGACGGCCGGACAGTTGTGGGACGCCTCGGTGACGCTCGCGGGTTACCCGCATTTCTACGAGCTCAAACGGACTCGTACCGAGGATCCGGAATTCGACTGAGTCGGAGCTCCGATCGGCTGCTGACCCCGGCGCACAATTGGCCCGACGACCTGCAACAATTGTCGCCATGCGCGTATACCTGGGAGCGGACCACGCCGGATTCGAGACGAAGAATGCCATCGCCGAGCATCTGAAGGCGGCCGGCCACGAGGTCATCGATTGCGGCGCACACGCCTACGACGCCGACGACGACTACCCGGCCTTCTGCATCGACGCGGCCCGCAAGGTGGTCGCCGATCCGGGCAGCCTGGGCATCGTGCTCGGCGGCAGCGGCAACGGCGAGCAGATCGCGGCGAACAAGGTGCCGGGCGCTCGCTGCGCGCTGGCCTGGAGCGTCGAAACCGCGAAGCTGGCCCGCGAGCACAACAACGCGCAGCTGATCGGCATCGGCGGCCGGATGCATCCGCTCGAGGAGGCGCTCGCGATCGCTGACGCCTTCCTGGCGACGCCGTGGTCGGAGGCGCCGCGCCACCAGCGCCGCATCGACATTCTGGCCGAATACGAGACCACCCACACCCCGCCGCCGGTTCCGCAGGCGTAGCGCCGTGCCCGAGGGCCACACGCTGCACCGACTGGCCCGCGACCACAAGAAGCGCTTTGCGGGTCAACAGGTCTCGGTGACCAGCCCGCAGGGGCGGTTCGCGGTCGAGGCGGCGCGATTGGACGGCCGCGAGTTCGTCGGCGCGCAGGCCTGGGGCAAGCACCTCGTCCATGAGTACGCCGGGGGACTGCTCGTCCATGTCCACCTCGGTCTGTATGGCGCGTTCACCGATCACCCGGTGCCGCTGCCCGATCCGGTCGGGCAGGTGCGCATGCGGATCGTCGGTGCACATACCGGCACGGACCTGCGCGGCCCGACCGCGTGCGAGATCTACAGCGCCGCAGATCTTTCCGCACTGACCGATCGGCTCGGTCCGGACCCGCTGCGGCGCGACGCCGATCCGGCTCGGGCCTGGGCACGGATCTCCCGATCGGGTCAGCCGATCGCGCAGCTGTTGATGGACCAGAAGGTGCTCGCCGGCGTCGGCAACGTGTATCGCGCCGAACTGCTGTTCCGCCACCGCATCCCACCGATGACGCCCGGCCGAGAGCTATCGGAGGCGCAGTGGAAGGCGATGTGGGACGACCTCGTCGCCCTGATGCGGATCGGCGTGCGCAAGGGTCGCATGCATGTGGTGCGGCCCGAAGACGACCACGGCGCGCCGTCGTATGCGCCCGACCGGCCGCGCACCTACGTGTACCGCCGGGCGGGCGAACCGTGCCGGATCTGCGGTACACCCGTCATGCTGGCCGAGCTCGCGGCCCGCAAGCTCTACTGGTGCCCGTCCTGCCAGGCTGCGGGCTGATCCGGGCGGCCTGACGCAGGCGGACGGCGCGCTTGTCCGGTGCGATCGTGACAGATGCGGGACAGTTATCGCATGGACCATTTCGATCTGCTTGTCATCGGATCCGGACCGGCGGGACAGAAAGCTGCGATCGCGGCTGCGAAACTCGGCAAACGGGCCGCGGTCATCGAACGCCGCGACATGGTCGGCGGAGTGTGCATCAACACCGGCACCATTCCGTCGAAGACGATGCGCGAAGCGGTGCTGTACCTGACCGGCCTCAATCAGCGGGAGTTGTACGGCGAGTCGTATCGGCTCAAGGACGACATCACGGTCGGCGACCTGTCGTCCCGGACGCAGCACGTGATCGGTCGGGAGATTGACGTCGTACAGAATCAGCTATCCCGCAACCGGGTCCAGATGATCGTCGGCTCGGCTCGCTTCACCGGGCCGCACGAGATAGATGTCGTTACCACCGGCGGCGACCACAAAACGGTGACCGCGGACAATTTCGTCATCGCCGTCGGCACTCGGCCGGCGCGCCCGGAATCCGTCGACTTCGACGGCGCGACCATCGTCGATTCGGATCAGATCCTTGGTATGGACCGGGTGCCGATGTCGATGGTGGTGGTCGGCGCGGGTGTGATCGGCATCGAGTATGCGTCGATGTTCGCTGCGCTCGGCACCAAGGTCACGGTCGTGGAGAAGCGGTCGACGATGCTCGACTTCTGTGATCGGGAGATCGTCGAGGCTCTGCAGTATCAGCTGCGCGATCGCGGGGTCACATTCCGCTTCGGCGAATCGGTGAAGACCGTCGAGAAGCATCCTTCGGGCACCCTGACGATCCTGGAGTCGGGGAAGAAGATCCCGGCCGACACCGTGCTGTATTCGGCGGGGAGACAAGGCGTCACCGACGAGCTGAACGTGAGTGATGCGGGGCTGACCGCCGACGCACGTGGCCGATTGACGGTCGATCCGCACTTCCGCACCGAGGTCAGCCATATCTACGCCGTCGGTGATGTGATCGGGTTTCCGGCGCTTGCCGCCACCTCGATGGAGCAGGGGAGGCGGGCCGCGTATCACGCGTTCGGCGAGCCGGTGGGCGAGTCCGAGGGGGAGCAGCCGATCGGTATCTACTCGATCCCCGAAGTCAGCTACGTCGGCCGTACCGAAGACGAGCTGACGGCTGCCGATATCCCGTTCGAGGTGGGCATCAGTCGCTACCGCGAGTTGGCCCGCGGCGCAATCATGGGCGACGCCTACGGCATGCTCAAGCTGCTGATCGACGCGAATACCCGGAAGATATTGGGCGTCCATGTTTTCGGCAGCAATGCGTGTGAACTCGTGCACGTGGGCCAGACGGTGATGGGCCTGGGCGGGACCGTCGACTACCTGGTCGACGCAGTCTTCAACTACCCGACGCTCTGCGAGGCGTACAAGGTGGCCGCACTCGACGCCGAGAACAAGATGCGCGCGATCAGCCGGGTCTCCACCGTCGGCAACACGGGAGAGCTCGGCCTGGAGAACACCGGATAGCCTCGCTCGACGCGACAGTGGTAGATACATTGGGACATATTGCTGCTATTGTTTCTAACTGCGGTTGTCCCACCAACCTCAACCGCTACCCGGCCCTGTGAGCGGGGCGCTCTCGGGCCGGGTATCTCCAGCCGATCCGGCTGTCTGTGCGAGTCTTTGATGATTCGGATCTCGACGGCAGCTGACCCAAAGGAAAAGGCCAGAAGGCGATGCCTTCTGACCTGCGGAGCGGGTGACGGGAATCGAACCCGCGTAGCTAGTTTGGAAGACTAGGGCTCTACCATTGAGCTACACCCGCGTGCATACGACACGATGGGATCGCCACCGGCCGTGTGCGCAGCAGACTGTACCGCGAACCGGCGTCGGCAACGAAATCGGGTGCGTACGGGCACATGTGCTCAGCTGCTGGCACTCGATTTCTCGCGCTGTGGTCGGGCACGTACTATTTGCGGTTGGCATGCGCCGCGCCTGAATCGCCGGTAGTGCCTGGGGCAGGCCGGAGACCGTTTGTTTGTGACCTGCACCGACGGGATGTGGCGCAGCTTGGTAGCGCATCCGCTTTGGGAGCGGAGGGTCGCAGGTTCAAATCCTGTCATCCCGACCACGCCGATCACCGAAGTCGGTATCCAGTAGGACAACGCATGAGGAGTCAGAGCGCAGTGAAGAGCACCGTCGAGCAGTTGAGCCCGACCCGAGTGAAGTTGAGCGTCGAGGTTCCGTTCGAGGAGCTCGAGCCGGACTTCGCGCGGGCATATCAGTCGCTGGCGCAGCAGGTGCGGATCCCCGGATTCCGGCCGGGCAAGGCGCCGGCCAAGCTGATCGAGGCCCGCGTGGGCCGCGACACCGTGCTGGCGCAGGTCGTCAACGACGCGCTGCCGGCCAAGTACTCGGCCGCCGTCGAGGAGACCGAGACCAAGGCCATCGGCCAGCCCGAGATCGACGTCGCCGACCTCGAGTACGGCCAGCCGGTCAACTTCACCGCCGAGGTCGACGTCCGTCCCGAGTTCGATCTGCCCGAGTACACCGCCCTGTCGGTCGAGGTCGAGCCGGTCAAGTCGGATGACGACGCGGTTGACGAGCAGCTCAAGGCGCTGCAGCAGCGCTTCGGCACCCTCGTCGGTGTCGACCGGGCGGTGCAGGACGGCGACTTCGTGTCGATCGACATGGCGGCCACGGTCGACGGCCAGCCGGTCGAGGAAGCCACCACCAGCGGCCTGTCGCACGAGGTGGGTTCGGGCCAGCTGATCGACGGTCTGGACGAGGCGCTGATCGGGCTCAAGACGGGCGAGGAGAAGCAGTTCGAGACCAAGCTCGTCGCCGGTGAGCATTCGGGCGAGGACGCGACCGTCACGGTCACGGTGAACTCGGTCAAGGAGCGCGAGCTGCCGGCCGCCGACGACGATTTCGCGCAGATGGCAAGCGAATTCGACACCATCGACGAGCTGAAGGCCGACCTGGCCGAGCGCGTCGCGCGTTCGGGCCGCATGCAGCAGGCCGGGGAGGTCCGGGATGCGGTGCTGGCCAAGCTGATCGAGTCGGTCGACATCCCGTTGCCGGAGAAGGTCGTCGACGCCGAGGTCGAGGCGCAGCTGGAGCCGATCTTCCACAGCCTGGGGCATGACGACGAGCAGATCGCGAAGCTCTTCGAGGCACAGGACACCACCCGTGAGGAATTCGAGAAGAAGGCCCGCGAGACCGCCGAGGAGTCGATCACCCGCCAGCTGCTGCTGGACGCGATCGCCGATCAGCAGGAGACCGAGGTCAGCCAGGACGAGCTGACCCAGCAGATCCTGTTCCAGGCGCAGCAGTACGGCATGGCCCCGCAGGAGTTCATCAACCGTCTGCAGCAGGCCGGCCAGGTGGGCGCGGTGTACGCCGATGTCCGCCGCGGCAAGGCGCTGGCGTCGGTGGTGAACAAGGTCGCCGTCAAGGACACCGCCGGGACCGTCGTCGATACCGACGAGTTCTTCGGTGAGCCCGCGAACGAAGAAGACGCAGCCGAGTAATTCTAATTCTTCTGCTGTCAGCGAAGAAGGGCGGTGCCGGGACTCCGGCGCCGCCCTTCTTCGTTAGGGTCGGTGTCAACACCAGACACACCGCGTGTCCCACAAGTAAGGCATTTCCGAGCGAAGGTAGGCATTCGTGACTGAGTTCTCCCCGGCGCATTCGCTGTCGCAATCCTCGTTGTCGCCGACGGCGACGTCCGGCGTCAGCGGCCTGAGTCTGTCCGACTCGGTCTTCGAGCGGCTGCTGCGCGAGCGGATCATCTTCCTCGGCACCCAGGTCGATGACGACATCGCGAACCGACTGTGCGCGCAGATCCTGCTGCTCTCGGCCGAGGATCCGACCAAAGACATTCACATGTACATCAACTCGCCCGGTGGTTCGGTGAGCGCCGGCATGGCGATCTTCGACACCATGCGTCTGGCCGAGTGCGACGTCGCGACCTACGCGATGGGCCTGGCCGCGTCGATGGGGCAGTTCCTGCTCGCCGCCGGGACCAAGGGCAAGCGCCATGCGTTGCCGCACGCGCGCATCATGATGCACCAGGGTTCGGCCGGCATCGGCGGCACCGCGGCTGACATCGCGATCCAGGCCGAGCTGTACGCGTCGACCAAGGTCGAGATGAACAAGCTGATCGCGGAATTCACCGGCCAGACGGTCGAGAAGATCGAGGCCGACTCCGATCGCGACATGTGGTTCACCGCCGAGCAGGCGAAGGACTACGGCATCGTCGACCACATCATCACCCGCCCGGTCCACTGAGCCGCGCTCGAATTCACCGAACCAGGAGCATTTCCATGAACGATTACTACGGCGCCAACGGGCCGCAAGCGCGCTACATCATGCCGGAGTTCATCGAGCGCACGCCGAACGGCGAGCGGGTGATGAACGCCTACGCGAAGCTGTTCGAAGAGCGGATCATCTTCATCGGCACCCAGATCGACCCGGTGCTGGGCAGCGACGTCGTCGCGCAGCTGCTGGTGCTCGAGTCGCAGGATCCTGACCGAGACATCACGATGTACATCAATTCGCCCGGCGGCAGCGTGTCGGACATGCTGTCGATCTACGACGCGATGCAGTATGTCCACTGCGACATCGCGACCATCTGCCCGGGCGAGGCCGCGTCGGCTGCGGCGATCCTGCTGGCCGGCGGAACGCCCGGCAAGCGTGCGGCGCTGCCGAACGCCACCGTGCTCATCCATCAGCCCCGGACCGGCGGATCGATGCGCGGCCAGATCTCCGACCTGGAGATTCAGGCCGCCGAGATCGAGCGGTTGCGCAACAGGCTCGACGAGATCCTGTCGCTGCACACCGGGCAGTCCGTCGAGCAGATCCGCAAGGACACCGATCGCGACAACATTCTGACCGCCGAAATGGCCAAGGAATACGGGATCATCGACGAGGTGTTCGAGTACCGCAAGAAGTCTGCGCTGCGTAAGTAGTCGGCCGCGTCGCCGCCGGCCCGGCTCGAGCGATGCCGGGCAGGCGTGGCCCGACACCCCGGGTTCGGCGTGTCGGTCAGCTTTATCTGTCGAACTTGGGCCTGCTCACGGGTACGGTCTTTGATAGCGGTCCCGCGATGTGGGAACGGGTAGAGGGAAGTAGGTAGCACGGAACATGGCTCGTATCGGTGACGGTGGTGACCTGCTCAAGTGCTCGTTCTGCGGCAAGAGCCAGAAGCAGGTGAAGAAGCTCATTGCCGGCCCCGGCGTGTACATCTGCGACGAATGCATCGACCTCTGCAACGAGATCATCGAGGAAGAGCTCGCCGAGACCAGCGATGTGAAGCTCGATGAGCTGCCCAAGCCGGCCGAGATCCGCAACTTCCTCGAGAACTACGTGATCGGGCAGGACACGGCCAAGCGCACGTTGGCGGTGGCGGTCTACAACCACTACAAGCGAATTCAGGCCGGCGACCGCAAGGACGCCCGCGGCACCGAGACGGTCGAGCTCGCCAAGTCGAACATCCTGATGCTCGGTCCCACCGGCTGCGGCAAGACCTATCTCGCGCAGACCCTGGCCAAGATGCTCAACGTGCCCTTCGCGATCGCTGACGCCACCGCGCTCACCGAGGCCGGCTACGTCGGCGAGGACGTCGAGAACATCCTGCTGAAGCTGATCCAGGCTGCGGACTACGACGTCAAGCGCGCCGAGACCGGCATCATCTACATCGACGAGGTCGACAAGATCGCCCGTAAGAGCGAGAACCCGTCGATCACCCGCGACGTGTCCGGCGAGGGCGTGCAGCAGGCGCTGCTGAAGATCCTCGAAGGCACCCAGGCGAGCGTGCCGCCGCAGGGCGGTCGCAAGCATCCGCATCAGGAATTCATCCAGATCGACACCACCAACGTGCTGTTCATCGTCGCCGGCGCGTTCGCAGGTCTTGAGCGGATCATCTCCGATCGAATCGGCAAGCGCGGCATCGGATTCGGCACCGAGGTGCGCTCGAAGGAAGAGGTCGACACGATCGATCACTTCGCCGAGGTGATGCCGGAGGATCTCATCAAGTTCGGGCTGATCCCGGAGTTCATCGGCCGGCTGCCGGTCGTCGCCTCGGTGACCAACCTCGACAAGGACTCGCTGGTGTCGATCCTGTCGGAGCCGAAGAACGCGTTGGTCAAGCAGTACGCCAAGCTCTTCGAGATGGACGGCGTCGAGCTGGAATTCAAGCAGGACGCCCTCGAGGCGATCGCCGATCAGGCCATCCACCGTGGTACCGGAGCCCGTGGCCTGCGCGCCATCATGGAAGAAGTGCTCCAGCAGGTCATGTACGACATCCCCAGCCGTGACGATGTCGAGAAAGTCGTCGTCACCGGGGAGACCGTGCGAGACAACGTGCTGCCGACCATCGTGCCGCGCAAGCCGAGCCGCGACGAGCGTCGCGACAAGTCCGCCTGACTTTCTCAGCGCTCTAGTAATTCACGGCGGGGGCTGCAACACCTGTGGCGGTATCACGCCGATTGATCATTTGATGTGCGTTGCTGGCCGCAGTCCCATCGAGCCGGAACTGTCGGTTGGCTGCGCGACGGCCCGTCGCGAAAGTTAGCTTGGGACAAGACTTTTCGCATATGCGCGATTTGAGTAATTCATCTCTATGGGTTGCGCAACCCACTTCCCGGTGAGTGGGCATATTTCTCAGATCGCCATTTTTCTGTGAGTAGCCTCACGCTGCGCGCGACCCACGGAGGGCGGCGTAGCAGACATCGGCCGACCGGCCGACTGCGTCGGAAGGGGACTATTCATGGCATTACGCGCCTTACGCATTGCCGCCGGGGCAACGATGGCTTTATCTATCGGCTTGATCGCACCGTTGGCGGTGCCGACCGCCTCGGCGACACCGGCCGGTGCCGGTGCATCGATGGGCATCACGCCGGCGAACGCCCGAGACATCGGTGGCTACGACGGGCTGTTCGGTTCGACGGTGAAGACCGGACTTGTCTACCGGTCGAACGCGATGACCAACCTCAATGCTGCTGACCTGGCGAAGTTGGCCACGACCGGGATCACGGACATCATCGACTTCCGCTCGCCGGCGGAGGCCGCGGCGGCACCGGATTCACTGGTTCCGACCGCCTCGAACACCAAGCGTCCGATTTACGATCCGAGCAACGACTTCTACGCGTTGGTCGGAAGCATTCTTGCCGGAGGCGCCAGCAACATCCAGGCGAAGCTCGGCAACGGCGGCGGAGCGACGATCATGGAGAACTACTACCGCTGGGTTATCGCCACTCCCGGCCCGACCGCGCGCAATCAGCTCGCGGCGACGTTCAAGGAGGCCGCCACCTCCCCGACGCCCATCCTGTACCACTGCACCTCGGGCAAGGACCGCACCGGCATGATGACCGCGATCCTGTTGACTGCACTCGGGACCCCGAAGAATGAGGTCTACGAGGACTACCTGAAGTCGAACGCGAACCTGGCGGCATCGAACGCGGCCACGATTGCGGGGCTTGAGGCGGGTTACCATCTCGACGCCGCGACAGCGCATCTGATGGACCCGATTCTGGGTGTGCAGGCCAGCTTCCTCGATGCGGCCTTCGATCAGATGAACAAGTCGTTCGGGTCGTTCGCCAACTTCGTGCGTACCGGGCTCGGCATCGACGATGCCACGCTGGCCGCGCTGCGGAAGAAGATGTTGAATTCGCCGGGCAACTCGGGCGGCGGGGCCTTCGGCTCGTCGGCCGGCAACGGAATCGGTTTCGGTTCCTGATCGACCGAATTCAGTAGCACACAAGGCCGGTGGGCCGGACTCGATGAGTTCGGCCCACCGGCTTTTGTGGTGTTCCACCAGATGGGTAGTTGTGCCGAATTGTGGTAGTTGCGTGAGTAGCGTCACCCCTCACGCGACCGACCCGGTCGCGTGACGAATGTCGGCCGATCGGTCGGCACTGGAAGGGGAACTATTCATGTCGTTACGCGCCTTACGCGTTGCCGCCGGGGCAACGATGGCTTTATCAATCGGATTAATCGCGCCGCTCGTGGCGCCGACAACCGCCACGGCGGCGACCGGGGGAGCATCCCTCGGCATTTCAGCAGTCAATGCTCGTGACATCGGTGGTTACGACGGGCAGTTCGGTTCGAAGGTTCGTACCGGCCTGGTATTCCGTGCGAACGCGCTGAACAACCTCAACGTGGCCGATCAGGCCAAGCTGGTGTCGCTCGGGATCAAGGACATCGTCGACTTCCGCGCACCCTCTGAGGTGGCGGCCAGCCCGGACGTGATCCCGGCAGGCATCACCTATACCAAGCGGCCGATCTGGGACACGTCCAACGACTTCTACGCGATGGTGAACGGCTGGATCGGCGGTGGCCCGACCGTGCAGCAGGCCCAGATGGGCAACGGCAAGGCGGCCCAGATCATGCGCGACTACTACCAGTGGATCATCAAGACTCCGGATCAGCGTGCCCAGCTCGCGGCGACGTTCAAGCAGATCGCCACTTCCCCTAACGGTCTGCTGTACCACTGCACCTCGGGCAAGGACCGCACCGGCATCATGAGCGCGATCCTGCTGACCGCGCTCGGTACGCCGAAGAACGAGGTCTACTCGGACTACCTGCTGTCGAACGATCGTCTGAAGGCCAGCAACGACGCGACCCTCGCACAGCTGCAGGCCGCCCATCTGGTGACCGACCCGTCGCTGTGGTGGCCGATCCTGGGCGTGCAGGCCGACTACCTGGATGCCACGTTCGCTCAGATCAATCAGTCCTTCGGTTCCTTCGACAACTTCGTCCGGACCGGACTCGGCGTCGACGCGACGACCCTCGCGGCGCTGAAGAAGAAGATGCTGACCACGCCCGGCAACGGTGGCGGCGCCTTCGGTTCGTCGGTCGGCAACGGCATCGGGTTCGGTTCCTGATCAACCCGTAGCAATGATCGATGTCGCCGGTGGGTCGGGCTCAATGAGTCCGGCCCACCGGCCTTTTCGGCTTGCGCGGGTCGTACACGATTCGGCGATACCGGCCCCATCGTGGGGACTGCGCGGGCAAGATGGCTGGCGTGACTGAAACGGTGCGCCCTGCGGCGCTGATTCTGGCCGGGGGCGCCTCCAAGCGCATGGGACGCGACAAGGCGGCGCTCGAGTGGGACGGCGAGCCACTGCTGGAGCGGATCGCGCGGATCGCCTCCGAGAGCTGCGAACCGATCTATGTCGTCGCTCCCGAGGATTCGGCGGCGTCGCGGCTGCGCGGCACGGGACCGACGCCGGTCACCTGGATCACCGACGAGCAGCCGGGCATGGGCCCGCTGGGCGGCTTGGCCGAGGGGCTCGCCGCGGCCGAGGCCGACGGCGCTGAGCTCGCATTCGTGTGTGCCACCGACATGCCGCTGATCGGCACGGGGCTCATCGATGAGCTGCTGGTGGCGCTCGGCGAGTCCGACGATGCCGCGATCGCGGTCGATGAACAGCGCAGCCATCCGCTGGCCGGCGTGTACCGGACGCGATGCGCCGCGCAGCTGCGTGAGCTGGTCGCGGGTGGGGAGCGGCGGATGCTTGCGGCGGTCGATGTTCTGCGAACCCACCGCGTCACCGTCAGCGACCCGGACTGGCTGACGAACATCAACGCGCCGGAGGATCTGCACCGCCTGCGGGCCAGCTGACCGCAGCTCATAGAATTGCCTGGTGACCGAAACCGCTGCCACGCGTCCTGACCTGCCCGCGACCTGGGAACCGGGTGAGTATGAGAGCGACCTGTACCAACAGTGGGTAGACGCGGGTTACTTCACCGCCGATGCCGCCAGCGACAAGCCGGCGTTCTCGATCGTCATCCCGCCGCCGAACGTCAACGGTTCGCTGCACATGGGCCATGCGTTCGAGCATGTCCTGATGGATGCGCTGAGCCGGCGTCGCCGGATGCAGGGCTACGAGGTGCTCTGGCTGCCGGGAATGGATCACGCCGCGATCGCCATGCAGGCGATGGTCGAGAAGCAGCTCGTCGCGGACGGATCTTCGCGCCACGACCTGGGCCGTGACAAGTTCATCGAACGCGTCTGGCAGGCCAAGGAGGAGATCGGCGGCACCATCGGCGAACAGATGCGCCGCCTCGGCGACAGCGTCGACTGGTCGCGCGAGCGTTTCACCATGGACGAGGGCCTGTCGCGGGCCGTGCAGACCGTCTTCAAGAAGATGTACGACGACGGGCTGATCTACCGGGCCGAGCGCCTGGTCAACTGGTCGCCGACGCTGCGGACCGCGATCAGCGACATCGAGGTGAAGTACCAGGAGGTCGACGGCGAGCTCGTCAGCTTCCGGTACGGATCGCTCGATGACGCCCAGCCGCACATCGTCGTCGCGACCACCCGGCTCGAGACGATGCTCGGCGATACCGCGATCGCGGTGCATCCCGACGATGAGCGGTACCGGGATCTGGTGGGGACGTCGCTGGAGCATCCGTTCCTGGATCGACGGATTCCGGTGATCGCCGACGACTACGTCGATCCCGAGTTCGGATCGGGCGCGGTGAAGATCACCCCCGCCCATGACCCGAACGACTTCGCGATGGGGCAGCGGCACGACCTGCCGATGCCGACGATCATGGACGCCACCGGCACCATCGCCGACACCGGAACCCAGTTCGACGGTCTGGACCGGTTCGAGGCCCGCAAGGCAGTCCGTGAGGCGCTCGCGGAGCAGGGACGCATCGTCAAAGAGGTTCGGCCGTACCGGCATTCGGTCGGCCACTCCGAGCGCACCGGGGAGCCCATCGAGCCGCGGCTGTCGCTGCAGTGGTGGGTCAAGGTCGACACCCTGGCGAAGGCCGCCGGCGACGCCGTCCGCAACGGCGACACCGTCGTGCACCCGAAGTCGTTGGAGCCGCGGTGGTTCGGCTGGGTCGATGACATGCACGACTGGTGCATCTCGCGTCAGCTGTGGTGGGGTCACCGCATTCCGATCTGGTACGGCCCGGACGGCGAAGAGATCTGCGTCGGACCCGACGAGCAGGCGCCCGAGGGGTATGTGCAGGACACGGACGTTCTCGACACGTGGTTCTCGTCTGGCCTGTGGCCGTTCTCGACGATGGGCTGGCCGGATGACACGGCCGACCTGCGCAAGTTCTATCCGACCTCGGTGCTGGTCACCGGCTACGACATCCTGTTCTTCTGGGTCGCCCGGATGATGATGTTCGGCACCTACGTCGCCGACACGTTCGGCGATCGCGACACCCCCGTGCCGTTCCGGGATCTGTTCCTGCACGGCCTGGTTCGCGACGAACGCGGCCAGAAGATGTCCAAGTCCAAGGGCAACGGCATCGACCCGCTCGACTGGGTGCAGAACTATGGCGCCGACGCCCTGCGGTTCACTCTGGCGCGCGGTGCGCGGCCGGGCGCCGACCTGTCGGTCGGCGAATCGAATGCCCAGGATTCGCGCAACTTCGCGACGAAGCTGTTCAACGCCACGAAGTTCGCGCTGATGAACGGCGCCCGGGTGGACGAACTGCCGTCGCCCAGCGAACTCACCGACGCCGACCGATGGATCCTGGGTCGGCTGGAAGAGGTTCGGGCCGAGGCGGATTCAGGCCTGGAATCGTATGAGTTCGGCAAGGCCTGCGAGGCGCTCTACCACTTCGCGTGGGATGAGTTCTGCGACTGGTACCTGGAGATCGCCAAGGTGCAGATCGCCTCTGGTGCAGCGGATTCCACCGCGATCGTGCTTGGTGTGGTGCTCGACAAGCTGCTCCGGCTGCTGCATCCGGTGATTCCGTTCGTGACCGAGACCCTGTGGCGCTCGGTGACGGGCGGCGAGTCCGTGACGATCGCGCAGTGGCCGACGCCCGACGCCGAACCGGTGGACGCCGCGGCCGCGGGCCGCATCACCGACATGCAGCGGCTGGTCACCGAGATCCGCCGGTTCCGCAGCGATCAGGGACTCAAGCCGGGACAGCGGGTGTCGGCGCGCATCGTCGGCCTCGACGCGGCCGGGTTGGCAGAACAGGCGGCCGTGATCGACGCGCTCGCCAAGCTCAATCAGCCGGATGAGGCGTTCACGGCTACGGCGACGGTCGAGGTGGCGCTGTCGAGCGGAGTCACCGAGGTACAGATCGACACGTCCGGCAAGGTCGACGTGGCGGCCGAGCGCAAGCGGCTGGAGAAGGACCTCGCGGCGGCCCGCAAGGAGCAGGCCGGCTGCGAGGGCAAGCTCGGCAACGAGCAGTTCCTGTCGAAGGCGCCCGACGCGGTGGTCGACAAGATTCGGACCCGGCTCGCGGTGGCCATCGCCGACGTCGAGCGGATCGAGCGGCTTCTGGACGGGTTGCCCGTCGCGTGACTGAACCGGTAGATCCGAAAGACACGGCCCGGCAGCGGGATTCGGCCGATGATCTGGCCGAGCTGGCCGTCGTCGAGGCCGAGCTGGATCAGCGCTGGCCGGAGACCAAGATCGAGCCGTCGCTGACCCGGATCACGGCATTGCTCGATCTGCTCGGCTCGCCGCAGCGCGGCTATCCGACGATCCACATCGCCGGCACCAACGGCAAGACGTCGGTGACCCGGATGATCGACGCGCTGCTGATCGCGATGCATCGCCGGACGGGCCGCTACACCAGCCCGCATCTGCAGTCGGCGACCGAACGGATCGCCATCGACGGCGCGCCGATCTCCGCGCGCGGCTATATCGACACCTACCGGGAACTGCTGCCGTACATCGAGATGATCGACGATCGGTCGACCGACGCCGGCGGTCCGCGGATGAGCAAATTCGAGGTCCTCACCGCGATGGCCTATGCCGCCTTCGCCGAGGCGCCGGTGGACGTCGGCGTGATCGAGACCGGACTCGGCGGCAGGTGGGACGCCACCAATGTGATCGATCCGCAGGTCGCCGTCATCACCCCGATCGACATGGACCACGCCGACTATCTCGGCGACACGATCGAACAGATCGCGGGGGAGAAGGCCGGCATCATCAAGGCGGCCGCGGCCGATGCGCTGTTTCCGAACGACCCGGTCACCATCATGGCGCAGCAGCGACCGGAGGCGTCCGACGTACTGCTGCGGGCCGCGGCCGAGGCGGAAACAATTGTGGCGCGCCAGGGTTCCGAGTTCGACGTCATCGAGCGACGAACTGCGGTCGGTGGTCAGGTGCTGACACTGCAGGGCCTCGGCGGGCGATACGAGGACGTCTTCCTTCCGCTGCACGGCGAGCATCAGGCGCGCAACGCATCGGTCGCGCTGGCCGCGGTGGAGGCCTTCTTCGGCGCGGGCGCCGACCGCCAGCTCGACACCGAGGCGGTCCAGGCCGGATTCGCGTCGGTCACCACACCCGGTCGGCTGGAGCGAGTTCGTTCGGCGCCAACGGTTTTCATCGATGCCGCGCATAATCCGCACGGTGCCGCCGCCCTGGCCGCCGCGCTCGCCGACGAGTTCGACTTCCGTCGGCTGATCGGCGTGATCGGGGTGCTGGGCGACAAGGACGTAGCGGGGATCCTCGCCGCGCTGGAGCCGACGTTCGATTCGATCGTGCTGACGCACAACGGTTCTCCGCGAGCGCTCGATCCGGAGCGACTCGCCGACCTGGCCGAGCCGATCTTCGGTGAGGACCGCGTGGTCGTCCAGCCGTTCCTGCCGGATGCGGTGGAGACGGCGATCGCCATGGCCGAGGAACTGGCCGACGAGGGGGAGCCGATCTCCGGTGCCGGCGTCGTCATCACCGGGTCCGTCGTGACCGCCGGTGCGGCCCGCTCGCTGTTCGGAAAGCTGCCCCAATGAATCCCACGCCAAGTAGACGAGGTCGGACCCTGTGACTGAATCGAACTCGGACGCACCGAAGTTCACGCCGCCGCCGAATGACCCCTGGAAGGGTTTGCGGGGCGTGATGGCGGGCACCCTCATCCTGGAGGCGATCGTCATCGCCTTGGCCTTCCCGATCGTCGCGAAGGTCGGAGGCGGCCTGACGGTCGCGTCCGGCACGTATCTCGGGGTGCTGGTCGCCCTGCTGGTGCTCGGGTCGGGTGTTCAGGGTCGACCGTGGGCGCTGCAATTCAATCTGGCGCTGCAGGTGATCGCGATCGCCGGGTTCGCCGTGCACTGGGCGATCGGCGCGGTGGGCATCTGTTTCGCCTGCGTGTGGCTGTACATCGTGTATGTCCGGCGCGACGTGATGCGGCGGATGGAACGCGGCGAGCTGCCGGGCCAGGAGCCCATCGAATAGTCCGTCGGGACCCTGCGGGCCGCAGAACCGGCACCGCTACGCTGTGCGCCATGACTGAACGCAGCCTGGTACTCATCAAGCCCGACGGCGTCGAGCGCGGACTGACCGGCGAGATCCTCGCCCGGATCGAGCGCAAGGGACTCACCCTCGCGGCGCTCGAGCAGCGCTTGGTGACCGACGAGGTCGCGCGGGCCCACTACGCAGAGCACGACGGCAAGCCCTTCTTCGACTCGCTCCTCGAATTCATCACCTCCGGCCCGGTCGTCGCCGTGGTCGTCGAGGGGCCCCGCGCGATCGCGGCGTTCCGGCAGATCGCCGGTGGCACCGACCCGGTCGAGAAGGCCACCCCCGGCACCATCCGCGGCGACTTCGGCCTGGAGACCCAGTCGAACCTCGTCCACGGGTCGGATTCGCCCGAATCGGCGGACCGTGAGATCGCCCTGTGGTTCCCGGCGCTCGCCGGCTGAATCAGTCCACCTCGAAGGCGGCGTCGACCGACGCCGCCTTCGCCATATGAACCCGGCGACACCCCGGATTCGGCAGGACCTACGCACCGGTAGCCGACCGTGTGGGATACTTAGCACTGGCCACCGACACCCCGGTGTCGGCGGCCGATGACCGGTACCTGCGGCGTTGCCGTAACAGGTGTCCGCCACGTGGATGAACCTAATCTCGTCCGCCGGCGAACCCGCAGGTCGCGGTCCCCATCAAGCCGCACGGAGGTGCGGCGATGGCGAGGACCCGACCCGGTATTTGATGTCATCAGCCCAGGCGTCACCTCGGGCGACGGCAACACCGTCGCAGTGGCAGACGCGAAGACGTACAAACGCGGTCGTCGCCCTTGGCGATACCGGGTACATAGAGAGCAGGCCCTCGCGTGGCCGCGTCAGCGATCTGATCGCAGTTAATGGCGCGCCCGGGGGTCAAAGGAGAATACGTGGCAGACCAGACGCTGCCGGATGATCAGTCGAAAGCTGAATCGACCCCGGCACACGAATTTCCACACAAGCTTCGGGTGCATGCTTTGGCCCGAATTCTGGGCCTGAGCAGCCGGGAAGTGCTGGCGCACTTGTCCGAGCTCGGCACCGCGGTGCGGAGCCCGCAGTCCAGCATCGATCGATCCGCGGCGGTGGCCGTGCGCGATCGCATCACCGCGTTGGCCGAGGGTGGCGATACCGCCGCCGAGAGCGATGCGGCTCAGCCCGCGGCAGAGGCGCCGCCCGAGATTCCGGCGGTCGAGACGCAGGCAGCCGACACTCCGGTCGCGAGCTCGGTCGCCGAGGCGCCGACGACACATGCGCAGGCATCGCTGTTCTCGGCGATCGAGAACAACGAACCGACAGCTGCGGCCGCAGCCGCCGACCACAACGCGCCGCTGTTCCTCCCTCCGGCCGAGGCGACCGCGGCGCCGAAGACCGCCAAGCCTCCGAAGGCGACGGACAAGCCGCAGGTGGAGAGCGACGAGGCCGCCGGCGACGCGGTCTCGAAGCCGAACACCGCCGACGAGGCCGCGGCTAGCGAGGACAGCGACAGCGACACGGACGGCGAGGGTGGTCAGGGCGCTAATCGCCGTCGGCGCCGCGGCCGTCGTGGCCGTGGGCGCGGCCGGGGCGATGCGGGCGAGGATTCGACCGACAGCACCGACGAGAATGACGTCGATCAGGGCGACGCCGGCGAATCGTCCGATGACGATGCGAAGACCGCGGACCAGGACGGATCCGACTCCGCCGACGCGGACGCCGACGGCGACTCCGCCGACGACGGTGACACCCCCACCCGACGCCGTCGGCGTCGGCGGCGGCGCAAGGGCGGTGGTGACGGTGACGACGCCGGTTCGCCGGACGATCCGCCGAACACCGTCGTGCACGAGCGCGAGCCCCGTAACAAGCCCCGCGCGCGCGATCAGGTGCAGGGCATCTCGGGGTCGACCCGACTGGAGGCCAAGCGGCAGCGCCGTCGCGACGGCCGCGACACCGGCCGACGACGTCCGCCGATCCTGACCGAGTCGGAGTTCCTGGCTCGTCGTGAGTCGGTGGACCGCGTCATGGTGATCCGCGAGCGCACCGGCGTTCCCGTCGACCTGCCGCAGCACGGCGAGACCGACGAGACCCCGGCGAGCACCAAGACCCGCGACTACACCCAGGTCGCCGTGCTCGAGGACGGCGTGCTGGTGGAGCATTTCGTCACCACGTCCGGCGCGCAGTCGATGGTCGGCAACATCTACCTCGGCAAGGTGCAGAACGTGCTGCCCGGCATGGAGGCGGCATTCGTCGACATCGGCCGCGGGCGCAATGGTGTGCTCTATGCGGGCGAAGTCAACTGGGATGCCGCGGGGCTCGACGGCGGCTCGCGCAAGATCGAGCAGGCGCTCAAGCCCGGCGACCAGGTGGTCGTCCAGGTATCCAAGGATCCGGTGGGGCACAAGGGCGCTCGCCTGACCACGCAGGTGTCGCTGGCCGGTCGCTTCCTGGTCTACGTGCCGGGCGGATCGTCGACGGGCATCAGCCGGAAGCTGCCGGACACCGAGCGTAAGCGTCTCAAGCAGATCCTCTCCGGGATCGTGCCGGACGATGCCGGCGTCATCATCCGTACCGCATCCGAGGGTGTCAGCGCCGAGGAGCTCGCGCGCGACGTCGAGCGACTGCAGCAGCAGTGGGAGCAGATCAGCAAGGTCACCGCGACGGCGGGCAAGGCCGGTGACACCTCGAAATCGCCTGCGCCGCAGACGCTGTACGAGGAGCCCGACCTGCTGGTCAAGGTCGTCCGCGACCTGTTCAACGAGGACTTCGGCAAGCTCATCATCGAGGGCGACGGCGCCTGGGACATGGTGCACGGCTACGTCGAGAGTGTTGCCCCGGATCTTCTGGAGCGGGTCGAGCGGTTCGAGAAGCCGCACGCCGATTCGCCGGATTCCTTTGTGGTGCACCGCATCGACGAGCAGCTGACCAAGGCGCTCGACCGTAAGGTCTGGCTGCCATCGGGTGGCACGCTGATCATCGAGCACACCGAAGCGATGACCGTGATCGACGTGAACACCGGCAAGTTCACGGGTTCGGGCGGCAACCTCGAAGAGACCGTCACCCGCAACAACCTGGAGGCCGCCGAGGAGATCGTGCGGCAGATGCGGCTGCGCGATATCGGCGGCATGATCATCGTCGACTTCATCGACATGGTCCTCGAGTCGAACCGGGATCTGGTGCTGCGCAGGCTCACCGAAGCCCTGGGACGTGACCGCACCCGGCATCAGGTGTCCGAGGTGACATCGCTGGGCCTGGTCCAGATGACCCGTAAGCGTCTGGGAACCGGTCTGCTGGAAGCGTTCTCGACCACCTGCACCTGCTGTCAGGGCCGCGGCATCCTGGTGCACGCGAATCCGGTCGAGGCCGGTTCGGGCGACGATTCCGCGCGCGGCGAGGGCTCCCGGCGCTCGCGGCGGGGTCGTCGCGGCAAAGCCGAGACCGCCGACACCGCGCCGTCGACCGCCAAGCCGTCGCACAATCCGGCCGAGCATCCGATGTTCCGGGCGATGGCCGCCCATCATGACGAGGACGGAGTCGCCGTCGAGGGTGATGGCGCTGCCGTTCCGGTCGACGGGTCCGCGCCGCAGGTCGAATCCGATGCGGCCGATCAGTCCGAGGACAAGCCGAAGAAGAAGTCGGGCAAGGCCAAGAAGGGCCGCGCCAAGTCGAAGGACAAGGCAGGCGACGAGGACCGGGCCGACAAGGCCGCCGATGACAGGGCCGCCGTCGACAAGGCTCGCGACGACAAGACTGCTGGCGACGATAAGCAGGAGAGCGGCGCGAAGACCGAGACGAGCGACAAACGCACCAAGGCCGACGCCTCGATCGACGCGTCGGCGGCCGAGGCTCCCGAAGCGCCGGTGGCCACCAAGCCGCCGCGTCGTCGGGCCGTTCGTCGACCGGCGGCGGCACCCAGCGTGACCGCGCCGGCCGAGCCGATCGTCGATGCCGAGCCGGTGACCACCGGTGGCAGCGCGGCCGCGGTCGCGGCTCAGCCGGCCGCCACCGTGCGGCGCCGGGCGCGTCGCTCGGTCGGTCGGGCAGCGGGACCGCCGGCCGCGGAGGGCGGCGAGTAGCCGTTCTACACGGGTACGCGGTGGCCGCTCTCACGTTGGTTTGACCTGCTAGTGGCCGTTCCCGTACTCTGGGCAAGTCGCCATTTTTGGCGTGCGGATAGTGCTGTGCCTGAAACGGGTTCGCCCGAGAAGGCCGGCCACCAGCCGCGACAAGACAGATATACGAATCTACGAGGACTAAGAGGCAACGTTCGATGGCAACGTACGCGATCGTCAAGACCGGCGGTAAGCAATACAAGGTCGCTGAGGGTGACCTGGTGCGGGTCGAGAAGCTCGAGGTCGAGCCGGGCAGCAGCGTGTCGCTGCCGGTCGCGCTGGTCGTCGATGGGGCGACGCTGACCACCGACGCAGATGCTCTGGCCAAGGTGAAGGTCTCGGCCGAGGTCGTCGAGCACGTCAAGGGCCCGAAGATCCGTATCCACAAGTTCAAGAACAAGACCGGCTACCACAAGCGGCAGGGCCACCGGCAGCCGCTGACCGTGGTCAAGGTCACGGGCATCAAGTAAAGGGAGTCTGCAGACATGGCACATAAGAAGGGCGCATCCAGCTCGCGCAACGGTCGCGACTCCAACGCCAAGCGACTCGGGGTCAAGCGGTTCGGCGGCCAGCAGGTCAATGCCGGCGAGATCCTGGTCCGCCAGCGCGGCACCCACTTCCACCCCGGCGTGAATGTCGGCCGTGGCGGCGACGACACCCTGTTCGCCCTCGAGGCGGGCGCGGTGAAGTTCGGCACCAAGCGCGGCCGCAAGACCGTGAACATTGAGCCAGTGGAAGTTTCGGCCTGACCGACAACTTCCGACACAGGCGGGCCATGGGTGAATCCCAGGCCCGCCTTTGTCTTTCCAGTAGCTTCTATCGCAGGAGGTGACGTTCCTTGTCTCGCTTTGTTGATCGGGTGACCATTCACGCGCATGCCGGCAACGGTGGGCATGGCTGTTCCTCCGTGCATCGAGAGAAGTTCAAGCCGCTTGGCGGTCCGGACGGCGGCAATGGCGGGCATGGCGGCAGCGTGAGGCTCGTCGTCGATCCGCAGGTGCATACGCTGCTCGATTTCCACTTCCGCCCGCACGCCAAGGCCTCCAACGGCAAGCCCGGGATGGGCGCCAATCGCAACGGCGCCAACGGCGAGGACCTGGTCCTGAAGGTGCCTGACGGCACCGTCGTGCTCGACACCGACGGGCGCATGCTGGCCGACCTGGTCGGCGAGGGCACCGAGTTCGTCGCCGCCGAGGGCGGCCGCGGCGGCCTGGGCAACGCGGCGCTGGTGTCGCGGGCGCGCAAGGCCCCCGGTTTCGCACTGCTCGGCGAGGGCGGTGCCGAACGAGACCTGCTGCTGGAGCTCAAATCCGTCGCCGATGTGGGCCTGCTGGGTTTCCCATCCGCCGGCAAATCGTCGCTCGTGTCGGTGCTCTCGGCGGCCAAGCCGAAGATCGCCGACTACCCGTTCACCACGTTGGCCCCGAATCTCGGTGTCGTAAACACCGGTGGCACAGACGTTTTCACCATCGCCGACGTCCCGGGCCTCATTCCCGGCGCGGCCGACGGCAAGGGCCTGGGGCTGGAGTTCCTGCGGCACATCGAGCGATGCGCGGTGCTCGCGCATGTCGTGGACTGCGCGACGCTCGAACCCGGCCGGGATCCTTTGTCGGACATCGATGCTCTCGAGGCGGAACTAGCCGCGTACCAGCCGGCGTTGGCGAATGACGTCGGGCTGGGGGATCTCTCCGAGCGGCCCCGGGTGGTCATCCTCAACAAGATCGACGTCCCCGACGCGCAAGAGCTGGCCGATCTGGTGAAACCGGAGCTGGCACAGCGCGGTTGGCCGGTATTCGAGGTGTCGGCGGTGGCGCACAAGGGGCTGGAGCAGCTCACCTATGCGCTGGCCAAGCAGGTGCGCGAGTACCGGGACGCGCAGCCGAAGGCGGCCCCGCGCCGCCCGGTGATCCGTCCGGTGGCGATCGACGAGTCCGGCTTCGAGGTGATCGCGGATCCCACGAACCCAGGCGGGTTCATCGTGCGGGGTGTGCGCCCCGAGCGTTGGGTCCGGCAGACGCAGTTCGACAACGACGAGGCTGTGGGCTATCTGGCCGACCGGCTCAACCGTCTGGGCGTCGAGGATGAGCTGACCAAGCTGGGCGCCGAGCCTGGTGCGCCCGTGACCATCGGCGATATGACGTTCGAGTGGGAGCCCACCGTCGGGATGGGCGACGACGTGCCGATCACCGGTCGCGGGACCGACATCCGTCTCGAGTCCAACGACCGGATCGGTGCGGCCGAGCGCAAGCTCGCGCGCAAGGCGCGGAGGCAGCCGCACGATCTCGGCGGGCCGCAGGAGCACGGCGATGACTGACCTCTCCGCCGGGAGAGAAGCACGAACGGGTGATGACGCCGAGTTGGGCGTCGTCACGAGTCCGTTCGACAGCCCCACCCGGCTGGCCATCGCCAACGCGAAAAGCATTGTGGTCAAGATCGGTTCGTCGGCCCTGACGGATCTGGCCGAGGGCCTCGACACCGAGCGGCTCGATCGGCTGGCGGCGGCACTGGAACGCCGCATGCGGGCCGGCACCGACGTGATCGTGGTGTCGTCGGGCGCCGTCGGCAGTGGTGTGGCACCGCTCGGGCTGAAGAAGCGGCCGACCGATCTGGCGACCAAGCAGGCGGCGGCCAGCGTGGGGCAGTTGCAGCTCGCGCACGCCTGGTCGACGTCGTTCGGCCGGTTCGACCGCGTGGTCGGGCTGGTGCTGCTGACGGCCCATGACATCGCGCTGCGCGCGCATCACGCGAACGCGCAGCGGACCCTGGACCGGCTGCGGTCGCTCGGCGCGGTGGCGATCGTCAACGAGAACGACACGGTCGCCACCAACGAGCTGCGGTTCGGCGACAACGACCGACTCGCGGCGATGGTCGCGCACCTGGCCGGCGTCGATGCGCTGGTCCTGCTGTCGGACGTGCCGGGACTGTATGACTCGGATCCCCGCAAATCCGATGCGACATTCATCAGGGAGGTCGCGGCGAGCGATCGGCTGGACGGGGTGTCGGCCACCGAGGGCAGTCACATCGGTACCGGAGGCATGGCGTCGAAGCTGTCGGCGGCCAGGCTCGCGGCCGATTCCGGCGTGCCGGTCCTGATGGCCGCCGCCGCAGAGGTCGACGCTGCGCTCGGCGACGCCTCGGTGGGCACGGTGTTCGAACCACGCCCCAAGCGGCTCTCCGCGCGCAAGTTCTGGCTGCGGCACGCCGCCGAGAGCTCGGGACGGATTGCCGTCGACGACGGCGCACGCGCGGCGATCGCGCGGAGTCGCCGGTCGCTGCTGCCCGCGGGCATCCTGTCGGTGGAGGGCGACTTCGCCAGCGGCGACGTCGTGGACGTGGTCGACAGTCATGGCGGCGTCGTGGCCCGGGGAATGGTCGCGTATGACGCCGTCGAGCTGCTGCCACTGCGCGGCAAGTCGACCGACGAGTTGCCGCAGGAGTATCGGCGGCCCGTCATTCATGCCGATGACCTGGTGCCGCTGCACTGACATGGGCCAGATCACGCGGCGGCCGGTGCAAGTCGCCCGCGTCACAGGCTCGTGCCGTAGAATGGCCGCGCATATGTCCTGATAACGGTGCCTTGGAGGTTTCGATGGCGCGCGACCTGAACGAGCTGGAACTGCTGACCGAGCTGGAGCCGGTGGTTGCAGACCTGACCAACCGGCATCTCACGGTGACCAAGAACTGGAGCCCCCACGATTACATCCCGTGGGAAGAGGGCCGCAACTTCGCCAACATGGGCGGTGAGGACTGGGATCCGTCGCAGTCGAAGCTGTCCGAGGTGGCCAAGACGGCGATGATCGTCAACCTGCTGACCGAGGACAACCTGCCCTCGTACCACCGCACCATCCAGGACAACTTCGGCCTGGACGGCGCCTGGGGCACCTGGGTCGGCCGCTGGACCGCCGAGGAGAACCGCCACGGCATCGCGATGCGCGACTACCTGATGGTCACCCGCGCGGTCGACCCCGTGGAGCTCGAGCGGCTGCGGATGATCGTCATGGAGCGCGGCGTCAACGCGCCGGAGGGTTTCCAGGGCGTGCTCGACCAGGTCGTCTACGTGACGATCCAAGAGGTCGCGACCCGCGTCAGCCACCGCCAGACGGGCAAGGTCTGCAATGACCCGATCGCCGACCAGCTGCTCAAGCGGATCGCCGCCGACGAGAACCTGCACGCGGTGTTCTACCGCAACATCACCGAGGCCGGCTTCGAGATCACGCCGGACCAGGCGATGGAGTCGGTGCTGGAGATCATCACCAGCTTCGACATGCCGGGCTCGGGCATGCCGAACTGGCGCCGCCACGGCGTGCTGATGGTCAAGCACGGGATCTACGATCTGCGCCAGCACCTGGACGAGGTGCTGACCCCGGTCCTGACGAAGTGGCGCGTGTTCGAGCGCGACGACTTCGGCCCGCGCGGTGAGAAGGCTCGCGATCAGCTCGCCGAGTACATGGTGAAGCTGGAGAAGGACGTCCTCAAGTTCGAGGAGCGCCGCGCGCACCTGCTCGAGCGCGAGGCGAAGAAGCGGGAGAAGGCCGGGCTGGCGCCCGAGGTCGTCCCGGTCTGACCGAAACCCCATAGCAACCGACGAACCCGCACTGATCGCAGTGCGGGTTCGTCGTGTCAGATGGGGTTTGGTTCAGTAGTCGAGATGCGGATCGCGTTGGGCGAGTAGCGTTTCGCCCGCGACGAAGCGCCGGATGTTCTCGGCGACGAACGGGGCCATGGTGGCCAGCAGGGTACTGGCCGGGTTCGCCACATGCGGCGTGATGAGCACGTTGTCGAACTGCCACAGCGGATGGTCGTCGGGCAGCGGCTCGGGATCGGTGACATCGAGTGCGGCACCGGCGATCTCGCCGGCCTGCAGCGCGTCCACCAGCGCGTCCTGATCGACCAGCGGACCGCGCGCCACATTGACGATCCATGCATGGCGCGGCAGAGCTCGGAACACGGACTCGCCGATCAGATGCCGGGTGCCCGCATTCGACGGCGCCGCGATCACCACGTGGTCGGTGCGCGCCCACACCGAGTCGAGTTCGGTCACCGGCACTGTCTCGGCCGCGCCCGTGACCGGACTGCCGGACCGATTGACGGCGAGAACGCGGGCGCCGCAGGCGGCCAGACGCGGAATCAGCTCGCGCCCAATGCCTCCGGCCCCGACGATCGTCACGGTCGATCCATGCAGCTGCCGCACGGCCGGGTCGATGGCCGCCTTCGCCCACCCGTGCCTGGCGCTCGGGACGAACTGATGCAGCCCGGCGATCAGCATGCCGAGCGCATGCTCGGCGACGTTGGCGGCGTAGAAGCCTGAGGCGTTGGACCACACGCGGCGATCGTCGATGAGGCCGGCGTCGAGGAACGACTCGATGCCGGCCAGCTTGAGCTGCACCCACTCGATGTTGTCGGGCAACGGATTCGGAAATCCGTCCAGCATTCCGGTCCAGACCAGCGCCCGGGCCTGCTCCAGCGGGACGAGTCGAGCGCCGGTCCCGGTGATGGCGTCGGCGAGTACCGGTACTTCGTCGGGGGTGTCGGGTGCCAGGCATACCGCTAGTTCGACCACGTCATCGCCTAACTCTCGTTCCAGAAGCCGGTGCCCCGCATGGTGACCGAGCGGGTCGCCGCGTCGACCGCGGACTGGGTGGGGGTGCGGAGGTCGTCGATTTCATCTACCGAACCCCAGTGGGCGGCAAGGGTTCCGGCGAACACGTCGCCCGCCCCGGTGGTGTCGACCGGATTGACCGCCGACGTGCGTACCCGGAGCGCGCCGTGGCCCACTTCGTGCACGCTGGCGCCATGGCCTCCGCGGGTGACGATCACGAACCTCGGCAGCGGATGATCAGAGGCAGCGGCCGTGCTGAACCCGGGCAGCGCGGCGGCCTCGGACTCATTCACCACGAGCACCGTCGTGCTGGCGGCGAGATCGTCCGGAAGCGGCTGCAGGGGTGACGGATTGAGGACGACCGCGGTGCCATTGGCATCTGCCAGCCGCGCCGACGCGGTCGTGGTCGCGAGGGGGATCTCCAGCTGGAGAAGGAGCACCTGGGCGTCGCCGATCGCGCCGCGCTCGGCATCCGTGAGCTCGGTGAGTGCCGAATTGGCGCCCGGCGCAACGACGATGGTGTTCTCACCGTCGTCGGAGACGGTGATCTGCGCGACGCCGGTGGGTTCGGAGGTGGTTCGAACGCGACCGACGTCGACACCGCGGCGCGTCAGTTCGGCGAGCGCGAAGCGGCCGAACTCGTCGTCGCCGACGGCGCCGATCAGCTGTACCTCGGCTCCCGCGTACCGCGCCGCGACGGCCTGATTGGCGCCCTTGCCGCCCAACCCGATCCGCAGATCCGAGCCGAGCAGCGTCTCGCCGGGCCGCGGCAGCGTCGCCGATCGCACGGAGACGTCGACATTGATGCTGCCTACGACCACGACGCGGGCCATGGTGTCAGGCGAATTTGGCAAGCAGGCGCTTGTGGACCGCGGCCGGGACGAACCGTTCGACGTCGCCGCCGAGCTTGGCCACTTCCTTCATCAGCGAGCTGGAGACATGCGCCAGCGCCGGATCGGTGAGCATGAAAATGGTTTCGCAGCCGGTCATCTCGCGATTCATCTGGGCCATCGGCTGCTCGTACTCGAAGTCGACGCCGTTGCGCAGGCCCTTGACGATGGTGGACATGCCCTGTGCGCGCACGTAGTCGACGATCAGTCCGGTGGTCGAGTCCACGCGGACGTTGGGCAGGTGTGCGGTGACTTCCTGGATCAGCTCGATGCGTTCCTCGGTGCTGAACAACCCCTGCTTGTATGGGTTGACCGTGACCGCGACGACCAGCTCGTCGAAACGCTGGGCGGCGCGCTCGATGACGTACAGGTGCCCTGAGGTGATCGGATCGAATGACCCGGGACAAACAGCTGAGCTCATCCGCGTACTCGCTTCGCTCCGTGCGCGAATGAGGCACATCCGCGCTGTGTCTGATGATTCGCTCGCTGCCGCTCACTCATGCAGATCAATGTAGCCAGGTAACAGTCCGACTGTTACCTGGCCACGGCGAATATCACCACGGTGTCGCCGTACTTCTTGGTCTGCTCGGGCTCCAGACCGTCGGGCCACTGCAGTTCACCGGCCCGGCGGCCGCGCTCGACGACTACGTATGCGTCGTCGGCGAGCCAGCCGTTCCGGACGAGATCTGCGAGCACGCCGGCGAGTTCGTCGCCCGACTTCGCGTAGGGCGGATCGAGCAGCACGATGTCGTAGCGCCGGGTCGCGTGCCGCGACACCAGTTTCTCAACGGGCTGCCGGATCACCTCCGCGCCGGTCAGCGCCGTGGACGCGATGTTGCCGGTGATGGTGCGGGCCGCGGCGGCATCGCTTTCGACCAGCGCCGCGTGCGCCGCGCCGCGGGAGAGCGCCTCCAGCCCCAGCGCTCCGGAGCCGGCATATAGATCGAGGACGGCGGTGTCGTCGAGGTCGATGCGGGCGTTCAACATGTTGAACACGGACTCGCGCACCCGGTCGGAGGTGGGGCGGGTGCCGTCGGCGGGTACCGACAGCCGTCGGCCGCGGGCCGTACCGGCGATGATCCGAGTCACGGCCCAATTTTGGCCTATCGGTGCAGATCCGCCGACCACGGCCAGCCATTTCGCTGATTCAGGCGCGACACACCGGCGGAGCTCCCGAGCCTCAACCGTCACTTTAGGCACAATGGCATCAATAAATAACACCAACCACAAGGTAGGTAGCTGTGTATCGGGTATTCGAAGCACTGGATGAGCTGGGCGCGATCGTCGAAGAGGCGCGCGGCATGCCGATGACCGCCGGCTGTGTGGTCCCACGTGGCGACGTTCTGGAACTGCTCGATGACATCAAGGACGCCATCCCGGGCGACCTGGACGACGCGCAGGATGTGCTCGACCAGAAGGACGAACTCATCGGTTCGGCCCGGGAGCACGCCGAGTCGACGGTAGCGAAGGCGAACTCGGAGGCCGAGTCGACCGTGTCGCATGCCCTGGCCGACGCCGACCGGATCCTGGCCGACGCCAAGGCGCAGGCCGATCGCATGGTCGCCGAGGCCAACGCGCACGCCGGGCAGTTGGTCACCGAGGCGAAGGCCGAAGCCGACCGCACTCTGGCCGCGGCGCAGCGCGAGTACGAGTCCGTGACCGGCCGGGCTCGCGCCGAGTCGGACCGGATGATCGAGGCCGGCAACGCCAACTACGAGAAGTCGGTCGCCGACGGTATCGCCGAGCAGCAGCGACTGGTGTCCGACACCGAGGTCGTCGCCGCGGCACGGGCCGAGTCGGAGCGGGTCATCGATCAGGGCCACGCCGAAGCGGACCGGTTGCGCGGCGAGTGCGACGTGTACGTGGACAACAAGCTGGCCGACTTCGAGGAGATCCTCACCGCCACGATGCGGTCGGTCAGCCGCGGACGTCAGCAGCTGCGGACGGGCGCCGGTGTGCACGATTACGCCGAACATCCGCGGATGGCCGACCGGCGCGAGGCGCATGAGATGGGTGCCGGCGTCGCCGTCTGATCAGATCGTCTTTCTCAGGAAGCTGCGGCCCGTGTGGGTCGCAGCTTCCTGTCGTTGTCGGCGGTAAACTCGGCGCTTGTGTCGCGAGAGCATCGAGAGCATGAGGTAGTAGACCGGTCGGGTCCATTCGTCGTGGACATCCGGTCGCTGGGCCGACGGGCCGGCTCGATGGAGCAGGTGCATCGCACGGTCGAGGCAGGTCACAAGATCGGCGCCGAGATGCTGTCCATCGCGCCCGGCACCCCGATCGACCTGGATCTGAGCCTGCAGTCGGTAAGCGAGGGCGTGCTGGTCACCGGCACCGTCAGCGGCGACACCACCGGCCAGTGCGCGCGCTGCCTGGACCCGATCACCGGCACCGTCAACGTGTATCTCACCGAGCTGTTCGCCTACCCGGGCAGTGAGACCGAGGCGACCACCGACGAAGAGGAGATCTACCGGATCGCCGGTGACCTGATCGACCTCGAACAGGCCATCAACGATGTGGTCGGGCTGGAGCTGCCGCTGGTACCGCTGTGTCGCGAGGACTGCCCGGGGTTGTGCCCGGACTGCGGCATCCGGCTCGCGGTCGCCGAGGCCGGCCACCATCACGACAAGATCGATCCGCGCTGGGCCAAGCTCGCCGACAAGCTCGGCCCCGGCGACGAGGACTCGAAATAACTGTGAGCTCCAAGAAATTCGCGCCCAAGGCGCTCCCGGAACGCGCGCACGCCGAGATGACGAAGGCGCTCGGGATCGATCTGACGCCGGACATGCTGATGCTGGCGATGACGCATCGGTCGTTCGCGTACGAGCAGGGCGGACTCCCGCCCAACGAGCGTCTGGAATTCCTCGGCGATTCGGTGCTCGGCATCGTCATCACCGAGAAGCTCTACCGGGACAATCCCGAGAAGCCCGAGGGCGAACTGGCGAAGATCCGGGCGAGCGTGGTCAACATGCATGCGCTCGCGGAGGTCGCGCAGACGCTCGGCGTCGGCGAGCACGTGCTTCTCGGCAAGGGGGAGCTGCTCACCGGCGGCCGCGAGAAGGTCAGCATCCTGGCCGACTGCGTGGAGGCGCTGCTCGGCGCGATCTATCTGGAGCACGGGCTGGAGCCATCGCGCGAGGTGATCCTGCGGCTGTTCGCGCCGCAGCTGGCCCGATCGGCGAAACTCGGTGCGGCACTGGACTGGAAGACCTCGCTGCAGGAGCTGACCGCGCAGCAGGGGCGGGGAGTGCCGAGCTACCGCATCAGCTCCACCGGCCCCGACCACAGCAAGGAATTCACGGCGACCGTGGTGGTCGGCGGCGCCGATCACGGCGTCGGCGTCGGGCGGACGAAGAAGGAAGCCGAGCAGAAGGCGGCCGCCGCGGCCTGGCGGCAGCTGTCCGAGACCGCGCCCGCCGACGACTGATCAGACGGACACCCAGCGATGCCTGAACTTCCCGAGGTCGAGGTGGTCCGGCGCGGCCTGGCCAAGCATGTGGTCGGTCGCACCCTGTCGGCGGTCGACGTCCTGCATCCGCGGGCGATCCGGCGGCACATTGCGGGCCCGGCCGACTTCCGCGGTCAATTGTCCGGTGCCCGAGTCGATTCGGTGAACCGGCGGGGCAAATACATGTGGCTCCAGGTGCAGGGTCCGGGTTCCGTCGACCCGCTGGCCGTCGTCGTACACCTGGGCATGAGCGGTCAGATGCTGATCAACGACGCCGCCGACGCACGGCAAACGCACGCCCGCGTCGTCGCGGACCTCGATGACGGGCGGCAGCTGCGATTCGTCGATCAACGCACCTTCGGCGGCTGGATGATCGACGAGCTCGTCGATGACGCCTGGCCGGCCGCGGTCACGGGCGAGGCGGTGCGGGTGCCGTCGACCATCGCCCATATCGCGCCGGACCCGTTCGATCCGAACTACGACCTCGCCGATGCCGTCGCGCGAGTTCGCGGCCGCGACACCGAGATCAAACGCGCGCTGCTGGATCAGACGATGGTGTCCGGCATCGGCAACATCTATGCCGACGAGGCCCTGTGGCGGGCGCGGCTGCACGGCCGGCGGGAGACCGCTCGCCTGAGCCGCGCGCAGGTGGGCGAGGTGCTCGGGCATGCGGCCGAGGTGATGACCGACGCGCTGTCGCAGGGCGGCACTTCCTTCGACGAGCTCTACGTGAACGTCAATGGCGAGTCCGGCTACTTCGTGCGGTCGCTGAACGCTTATGGGCGCGAAGGCGAGCCGTGTCGCCGCTGCGGCGCGGTGATGCGCCGCGAGCAGTTCATGAACCGGAGTTCGTTCTACTGCCCGCGCTGCCAGCGCGCGCCGCGATTTTGACGTCGTCGGGATAGCCGGGCCGCCCGTCAAGATTCCGTAAATCCCTCAGGTCAGCGCGTCAGGAGCTCGTTAACGGCGGGTCCCTGGCGCATTTTGCGTCCCATCATCGTCTGCGAGCACAGACGAGAGGAACTCCAATGGCTGACCTGTCCTACACCCTGGCAATGCTGGGCGGCTTCGGCGCGTGCGCGCTGGTGCTGCGGGCCGTAGCGGCCCGGATGTCCCGATGACCACCGACGGTGCGACGAATGTCGTGCTGCTGGTGTTGTCCGTTGTCATCGCCCTCTATCTATTGGTGGCGCTGATCTTCCCCGAGAGGTTCTAGCGAGTGAATCCGGCATTGGCCAGCACCCTCCAACTGGTAGCGGTGCTGTTCGTCCTCGCCGTCGTGTACGTCCCACTGGGCGACTACATGGCGCGCGTCTTCACCGGTCTGCGTGACCTGAGGCCCGAGCGGTGGTTCTACCGCGCGGTCCGGGTCGACCCGAAGCGTCAGCAGACCTGGAGCGGCTACGCAGCCGCAACTCTGTCCTTCGCCTTCGTCAGCGTGGTGGTGCTGTACCTGTTGCAGCGGTTGCAGGGCCACCTGCCGATGTCCGGCGGAAAACCGGGCGTGACGCCGGCGGTGGCGTTCAACACCGCGGTCTCGTTCGTCACGAATACCAACTGGCAGTCGTATTCGCCCGAAGCGGTGATGAGCAATTTCAGCAACATGGCCGGCCTGGCGGTGCAGAACTTCGTGTCGGCGGCCGTCGGTATCGCGGTCGCGGTCGCGCTGATCCGTGGGTTGATCGCCCGCAAGGGGGACGGCCAGATCGGCAACTTCTGGGTCGACCTGACCCGCAGCGTCTTTCGCATCCTGCTGCCGCTCGCGGTGCTGGTCGCCGTGATCCTGCTGACACAAGGAGTGGTGCAGTCGTTCAAGAGCGGCTGGGGATTCACCAATCTCGACGGGTCGTCGGGGCACGCCGTCGTGGGTCCGTTCGCGTCGCAGGAGGCGATCAAGGAGCTCGGCACCAACGGTGGCGGCACCTACGCGGCCAACTCGGCGCATCCGTTCGAGAACCCGACGCCGCTGTCGAATGTCGTGGAAATTCTTGCGCTGCTGATCATTCCGGTCTGCCTGACCCGCACCTACGGCACGATGGTCGGCGACCGCCGCCAGGGCAACACGATCCTGGGCGTGATGGCCTCGCTGTTCGCCGCGATTCTCGCGATCACCTGGTGGTTCGAGGAGCACACGCACGGCGCCGCGGCCAAGGCCGCGGGCGCGATGATGGAGGGCAAGGAGCAGCGCTTCGGCATCCCCGCATCAGCGCTGTTCGCGGTCGCGACCAGCGGAACATCCACCGGCGCAGTCAATGCGCAGCACGACAGCTTCTCGGCTGCCGGCGGTGGTGCGGTGATCTGGAACATGCTGCTCGGCGAGGTTGCGCCCGGCGGTACCGGCACCGGGCTCTACGGCATGTTGATCCTGGCGATCATCGCCGTCTTCGTGGGCGGGCTCCTGGTCGGGCGAACACCGCATTTCCTCGGTAAGAAGATCGGTCAGCACGAGGTCACGATGGCCGCGCTGTCGATCCTGGTGATGCCCGCGCTGGTGCTCACCGGCACCGCGATCACGATGGTGCTGAATTCGACCACCGGATTCATGGCCAACAGCGGCGATCATGGCTCGCCGAGTGCGATGCACGGGTATTCAGAAGTGCTGTACGCCTTTACTTCTGCGTCCAACAACAACGGCAGCGCGTTCGGCGGTCTCACAGTGACCAGTGACTGGTTCCAGACGTCACTCGGGTTCTGCATGCTGCTGGGTCGATATCTGCCCATCGTCTTCACCCTGGCCCTGGCCGGACGATTGGCGATGCAGCACCCGAAGGCGGATGTCGTCGCGGACGCGAAGGTGTCGCGTTCCAGTCGCCGGCACGCTGAGTCGGTGGCGACGCTGCCGACGCACGGAGTGCTCTACGGCGCGCTGCTGTTCGGCACCGTCGTGCTGGTCGCCGGCCTGACCTTCTTCCCGGCGCTTGCGCTGGGCCCGATCGCGGAGGCGCTTTCATGACCATTACGACCCCTGCTCCGGGAGTGGAACCGGTGGCGGACAACGCCATCGAGGCCGAGTCGACGCTGGTGCACAGCGGCGCGTTCGAGCCGATGCAGCTGATCAAGGCCACCCCGGACGCGATCAGGAAGCTCACGCCGCGTGCGCAGGCGCGCAACCCGGTGATGTTCGTCGTCTACATCGGCGCGATCGTCACCACCGTCCTGGCCTGCTGGCACCCGTCGATCTTCGCGTGGGCGGTGACGTTCTGGCTGTGGTTCACCGTGATCTTCGCGAATCTCGCCGAGGCTGTCGCCGAGGGCCGCGGCAAAGCGCAGGCCGCCAGCCTGCGAAAGGTGAAGCGCGACACCATGGCCCGACGGCTCGGCCCGGGTGGTGAGATCACCGAGGTGCCGGGCAGCGAGCTCACCATCGGCGACCGGATCGTCGTCGAGGCGGGGGAGACCATCGCCGGCGACGGGGACGTCGTGGAAGGCATTGCCACCGTGGACGAATCGGCGATCACGGGTGAGTCGGCACCGGTGATCCGCGAATCCGGCGGTGATCGCAGCGCCGTCACGGGCGGCACCACGGTGCTCTCGGACCGGATCGTCGTGCAGATCACCACGCAGCCCGGCGAGTCGTTCGTCGACCGGATGATCGCGCTCGTCGAGGGCGCCGCACGCAAGAAGACGCCGAACGAGATCGCGCTGGATATCCTGCTCGCCAGCCTCACGATCATCTTCCTGCTCGCCGTCGTGGCGATCGGGCCGATGCAGCAGTACACGGGCCAGACCCCTGACGGCGTGAAACTCATTGCGCTGCTGGTATGTCTGATCCCGACGACGATCGGCGCGCTGCTGTCCTCGATCGGTATCGCGGGCATGGACCGGCTGGTGCAGCGCAACGTGCTGGCGATGTCGGGCCGGGCGGTCGAGGCCGCCGGGGACATCGACACGCTGTTGATGGACAAGACCGGCACCATCACCTTCGGCAATCGTCGCGCGACCGCGCTGCATCCGGCCGACGGCGTGACCATCGACGAGTTGGCGCGCGCGGCCTACCAGTCGAGTCTCGCGGACGACACCCCGGAGGGACGGTCGATCCTGGAGCTGTGCACCGCCGAGTTCGGTGTCGACGCAGGCGAGTTCGAGAACGTGTCGACCACGGCGACGATCGTGCCGTTCACGGCGCAGACCCGGATGAGCGGCCTGGATATTCCGGCCGCCGCCGAACGGCCGGCGGTGAGCGTGCGCAAGGGCGCCACCGACTCGCTGATCAACTGGGCGACCGCTACCGGCACCACGGTCGGGCCGGAGGTGACCGAGGCCGTGACCGCCATTTCCACCGGCGGCGGCACGCCGCTCGTGGTCGGCGTGCAGACGGGTACCGGCCCGGCGCGGGTGCTCGGCGTGATCGCGCTGTCGGATGTGGTGAAACCCGGTATGACGCAGCGGTTCGCGCAGATGCGGGAGATGGGCATCCGGACCGTGATGGTGACCGGCGACAACCCGCTCACCGCGACCGCGATCGCCCGCGAGGCAGGAGTCGACGATTTCGTCGCCGAGGCCACGCCGGAGGACAAGCTCGCGCTGATCCGGAGGGAGCAGGAGGGCGGTCGCCTGGTCGCGATGACCGGCGACGGCACGAATGATGCTCCGGCGCTGGCGCAGGCGGATGTCGGCTTGGCGATGAACACGGGAACGTCGGCCGCGAAAGAGGCCGGCAACATGGTCGACCTCGACTCCGATCCAACCAAGCTGATCGAGGTCGTGGCGATCGGCAAGCAGTTGCTGATCACCCGCGGTGCGCTGACGACGTTCTCGCTGGCGAACGATCTGGCCAAGTACTTCGCGATCCTGCCGGCGCTGTTCAGCGGCATCTATCCGAAGCTCGACCGGCTCAACATCATGCACCTGCATTCGGCGCAGTCGGCGATCACATCGGCGGTGATCTTCAATGCGTTGATCATCATCGCGCTGATCCCGTTGTCGCTCAAGGGTGTTCGATACCGGCCATCTTCGGCGTCGCAGCTGCTCGGGCGAAACCTGTTGATCTACGGCATCGGCGGGGTCGTCTCGCCGTTCATCGGCATCTGGTTGATCGATCTGGTCGTGCGCTTCCTACCGGGAATGGGTTGATAGCAATGCGTTTTTCGATGGTTCTGGTTCGTCAGGCCTGGGTCGGGCTGTTGGTCCTGATCGGGATGACGATCGTGCTCGGGTTCATCTACCCGGCGGTGGTATGGGGTGTGTCTCGGATCGGCCCCGGAATGGCGGAGGGATCGAAGGCCCATGACCGGGCCGGCTGTGTGGTCGGCTCGCAGTTGCTCGGTATCGATCCGCAGGCGCCGGCGGGGCAGCCCGACGGGTATCTGCATGCGCGGGTGATCGGCTCGTCGTCGCCGACGGACGACCCGATGGCTCCCGGTTCGGCCGACAGCTCCGGCGGCAGCCAGCAGGGGCCGTCGAGCGAGAAGCTGGCGGGCTGGATCGAGCAGCGACGCGAGATCATCGCCAAGCGGGAGAACGTCTCGCCTGCGGCGGTACCGGTCGATGCGGTCACTGGGTCCGGCTCCGGACTCGATCCGGCGATCAGTCCCGCCTACGCGAGGATTCAGGTGCCGCGGATCGCCGCCGCCACCCACAAAAGCGCCCAGCAGGTGCAATCGATCATCGACGCCAATACCGATGACCGGCAGTGGGGCTTTCTCGGACAGCAGCAGGTGAATGTGCTCAAGGTCAATATCGCCCTGGGGCACATCGCCCCCGGCTGCGCCGGGTAGGGGGCTGGTGGAAATCACGATCGATGAGGGCCAAGATCGTGAGGTGAGCACCTCAAGTGATGGTCCGCAGCGAGTCGCCAAGCGCGGCTCGCTGCGGATCTATCTCGGCTGCGCACCGGGCGTCGGCAAGACGTACGAGATGCTGGCGCAGGCGCATGTACTGCTGGCCGAGGGCCGCGACGTCGTCGCCGCAGTCGTTGAGACGCACGGGCGTTCGGCCACCGCTGACATGCTGGACGGGATCGAGCAGGTGCCGCCGCGCGTCGTGGAATATCGCGGAACGATCCTGCACGACATGGATCTCGGGGCGGTTCTGGCCCGCGCCCCGCAGGTGGTGCTGGTCGACGAGCTGGCACACACCAATCCGCCCGGCAGCCGAAACGCCAAGCGCTGGGAAGACATCGCCGATCTGCTCGACGCCGGAATCGACGTCCTGTCGACGGTCAACATCCAGCATCTGGAGAGCCTCAACGACGTCGTCTATCAGATCACCGGGGTGCCGCAGCGCGAGACCGTTCCCGATGACATCGTGCGCGCCGCCGACGAGATCGAGCTCGTCGACATCGCGCCGGAGGCGCTGCGCCAACGACTTTCGGTCGGCAAGGTGTACCCAGGCGACCGGATCGGTGGAGCACTGTCGAACTATTTCCGGCAGGGCAATCTCACCGCGCTGCGGGAGCTGGCGCTGCTGTGGCTGGCCGATCGCGTCGACGACTCGCTCGCCGATTACCGAGCATCCCATGCGATCACCGAGACATGGGAGGCGCGCGAGCGGGTGGTGGTGGCGATCACCGGCGGCGCGGAGTCGGCGACGTTGTTGCGCCGGGCGACCCGGATCGCGTCCCGGTCGAGTGCGGAACTGGTCGTCGTCCATGTCGTGCGGGGTGATGGCCTGCTCGACCGCGGCGCCGTCGACATGGCCGAACTCGCCGAGCTGGCAAAGGGTTTCGGAGCGAAGATCCATACGGTCGTCGGCGACGACATTCCGGAGACGTTGCTCGAGTTCGCCCGCGGGGTCAATGCCACCCAACTGGTGATCGGCACGTCGCGCCGATCACGCTGGCAGCGGTTCTTCGACGAGGGCGTCGGCTCCTCGGTGGTTCGCCTGTCCGGCAAGATCGATGTGCACATCGTGACGCACGATCAGGTGAAGCAGCGCAACCCCTTGGATATCCGCGACACCCGGTTCCATCGCCCGCTCAGTTGGGTGTTCGCAGTGGTGATTCCGGCGTTGCTGACCGGCGCGATGATGATCGTCGACCGATGGCTCGGCTTCGCCAGTGAATCGGCGCTGTATTTCGTGGGCGTGCTTGCGGTGTCGCTGCTCGGCGGTATCGGTCCGGCGGCGCTGTCGGCCATCGTTTCCAGTCTGCTGCTGAACTACTTCTTCACGTCGCCGCGCTACAGCCTGACCATCGGCAACCTCAACAACGTCATCTCGATCGTGGTGATGCTGGTGATGGCGATAGCCGTTGCGATACTTGTCGACTCGGCCAGCAAACGACGTCGCGAAGCCCTGCACGCGAGCCGGGAGGCGGAGCTGCTGACGATGTTCTCGGGTGCGGTGTTGCGTGGTGCGGATGTCGCCGCGTTGCTCGAACGGGTGCGTGAGACCTACGACCAGCGCGCCGTGTCGCTGGTGCGGGTCGAACCGGGGCGCCGCCACGAGGCGAGCGAGGAAGCCGCGGTGGGGGCCGACCCGGCGTCGAGCGCGAAGGATGCCGACACGGTCTGCGCGTCGGCCGATGGCGGATACGAACTGTGGTTGGTCGGCAACCGACTGGGCGCGGGTGACCGCCGGGTGCTGGCTGCGGTCGCCACCCAGGCCGAGGGGCTGGTGCAGCAGAAACGTCTCGCCGAGGAAGCCGCGACCGGCCGGGCGATCGCCGAGACCGACCGGTTGCGCCGTGCGCTGCTGTCGGCGGTCAGCCATGATCTGCGGACGCCGTTGGCTGCGGTCAAGGCCTCGGTCTCGAGCCTGCGGTCCGAGCAGGTGGAGTTCTCCCCGGAGGACACCGAGGAGCTGCTCGCCACCATCGAGGAATCCACCGACCAGCTCGGCGATCTGGTGGGCAATCTGCTCGATTCGTCACGGCTCGCGGCCGGTGTGGTGCGGCCCGACCTACGGGTGGTGTATCTCACCGAGGTGCTCGGCCGGGCGATGATGACCATCCGTCGACAGGGTGCGCGGGAACGCGTCTCGTTCGACCTGGATACCGCTGTGGCACTTGCGGACCCGGGGCTACTGGAGCGGGTGTTCGCGAATCTGGTGGACAATGCGTTGCATCACGGCAATGGCGAGATCGAGGTCCGCGCGGCGCTCCGGTCCGTAGCGGCGCCGACCGACGAGGTGCAGTGCCGGATCGAGGTGGTCGACCACGGTTTCGGCGTCGCCCCGGAGGATCGGGAGAGGATGTTCTCGGCCTTCCAGCGTCTCGGCGATCGCGATTCGACAACCGGTGTGGGCCTGGGACTCTCGGTCGCGCAGGGATTCGTCGAAGCGATGGGCGGTACGATCAGCGCGGCCGATACGCCCGGTGGCGGACTGACGATGATCGTCGACCTGCCCGCACCCGGCGGACCGATGAGCGCGCAGGAGGCAGACCATGAGTGACTCCCCGGCGGCGGCGCCTCGGGGTGATTCCGCGGAGGCCGACGCGAACCGCGTGCGGGTGCTGGTCGTCGACGACGAGCCGCAGATCCTTCGGGCGTTGCGAATCAATCTGAAGGCGAGGGGATTCGACGTCACCACCGCCTCCAGCGGCGCGGGCGCGCTGCGGGCGGCGGCGGAAACCAACCCGCAGGTCGTGATACTTGATCTGGGGCTTCCCGATATCGACGGATTCGAGGTGTTGGCCGGCCTGCGCGGGTGGACGCGGGTGCCGGTGATCGTGCTGTCGGCGCGCACCGACGCATCCGACAAGGTGGCCGCCCTCGACGCGGGTGCCGACGACTATGTCACCAAACCCTTTGGGATGGATGAATTCCTGGCGCGGCTGCGGGCCGCGGTTCGCCGCGGGGCGACGGTGCCGCTGTCGACGGAGCAGCCCGTCGTCGAGACCGCATCGTTCACCGTCGACCTGTCCGCCAAGCGGGTCACCCGGGACGGTGCGGAGGTGCACCTGACGCCGACGGAGTGGGGCATCGTCGAGATGCTGGTGCGCAACGAGGGAAAACTGGTGGGGCAGAAGGAGTTGCTGCAGGAGGTGTGGGGCCCGTCGTACGGCACCCAGACGCACTATCTGCGGGTGTATCTCGCGGGCCTGCGACGCAAGCTCGAACCCGACCCGGCGCACCCGCGCCACCTGATCACCGAGACCGGGATGGGTTACCGCTTCGTGCGTTGAACCGCCCGGTGGCCGGAGGCGGAATCAATCCGCGAGCGCCGTGTTTAATTCAGGTATGAGTGCTGAAGCGATCCTGGAACCCAGTCAGCCCGAGACCACCCTGTGGGTGCAGCGCACCGGCACCCGTCGATACACGGGCCATAGTTCGCGCGGGGCGCAGGTGCTGATCGGGTCGGAGGACGTCGAGGGCGTCTTCACGCCCGGCGAGCTGCTGAAGATCGCGCTCGCCGCCTGTACGGGAATGTCGTCGGATCGGCCGCTGTCGCGCCGGCTCGGCGACGACTACGACGCGACGGTCCGGGTGAGCGGCCCGGCCGACCGCGAGAACGAGTGGTACCCGCGATTGGACGAGGTCCTCGAAGTGGACCTGTCCGAGCTGGACGCCGAGGCGGCCGAGCGCCTGCTCGTCGTCGTGGAACGCGCGATCGACAAAGTGTGCACCGTCGGTCGCACCGTCAAGCGCGGCGCCGAGGTGCGGCTCGCCATCGAGTCCGACTGACCTGCTCAGACTCGACGGGATCGCACAGATGACTGAGCACGCGGATCCGGTCCGGCTGACCGCCTGGGTGCACGGGTACGTCCAGGGTGTCGGTTTTCGCTGGTGGACGCGGGCGCGCGCGCTGGAACTAGGCCTCGTCGGCTCGGCGACCAATCAGGCCGATGGGCGGGTGCTGGTGGTCGCCGAGGGCTCGCGCGGGGCCACCGACCAATTGCTGGCGCTGCTGCGATCGAGGCAGACCCCGGGCCGGGTCGATCTGGTGGTCGACGACTATTCCGAGGCCCGCGGCGATTTGATCGGCTTCATCGAGCGTTAGCCGCCCTGCTTCGCCGGTTCCGCGGGTGTCACACGGTAAGGTCAGCTGGCATATTTCCAACCGCTGAGCCCTAGGACGTCGATGCATCTGAAGAGCCTGACCCTAAAAGGGTTCAAGTCCTTCGCGTCGTCGACCACGCTGCGGTTCGAACCCGGTATCACCTGCGTCGTCGGGCCGAACGGATCGGGCAAATCCAACGTCGTCGACGCTCTGACCTGGGTGATGGGCGAGCAGGGTGCCAAGGCGCTGCGCGGCGGCAAGATGGAGGACGTCATCTTCGCCGGTACCTCCGGGCGAGCACCGCTCGGGCGCGCCGAGGTGACGCTGACCATCGACAACTCGGACGGCGCGCTGCCGATCGACTACTCCGAGGTGTCGGTGACCCGCCGGATGTTCCGCGACGGCGCGGGCGAATACGAGATCAACGGCAGCTCCTGCCGACTGATGGACGTGCAGGAACTGCTCAGCGACTCCGGTATCGGTCGCGAGATGCATGTGATCGTCGGCCAGGGACGTCTTGCGGCGATCCTCGAGTCGCGGCCCGAGGAGCGCCGCGCGTTCATCGAGGAGGCGGCCGGCGTCCTCAAGCACCGCAAGCGCAAAGAGAAGGCGGTCCGCAAGCTCGACTCGATGCAGGCGAACCTCGCCCGACTGACCGACCTGACCGCCGAATTGCGCCGTCAGCTCAAGCCGCTGGGCCGTCAGGCGGAGGTCGCGCGCCGGGCCGCAACCGTGCAGGCCGATCTGCGTGATGCCCGATTGCGTTTGGCCGCAGACGATCTCGTCTCCCTGCGCGCCGAGTACGCCGACCAGTCCGGCAGCGAGCAGGCGATCCGCGAGCACCAGGATCGCGTCGCGGCCGAGCTGGATCAGTGCACCGAGAAGGTGGCGCGTGCCGAATCGTCGCTCGCGCAGATCACCCCGGCGGCGGGGGCGGCCGGCGAGGCCTGGTTCCGGCTGTCAGCATTGCAGGAACGGGTGGGCGCGACCCGGCGGATCGCCGTCGAGCGCAGCCGCTACCTGGCCGAACCGACGGCCGTCGAGACCGGCCGCGATCCCGACGAACTCGAGGCGCAGGCCGAGGTGGCCGCGCAGACCGAGATGGAGCGCACCGAAGAGGTCGAGATGGCGAGCGTGGCGCTCTCGACCGCGCAGCAGATGCTGGCCGAATGCGAAAGCGCCGCAACGGCTGCCGAGCAGGCGCATATGGCCGCGGTGCGGGCGATCGCCGATCGGCGTGAAGGGCTGGCGCGGCTGGAGGGCCAGGTCGCCAACCTGCGCACCAAGGCCGACTCGGTGGACTCCGAGCTGGAACGACTGCGCGGTGCGATCGAGAACGCCGGCGGTCGCGCGGACGAGGCGCTGTCGGAGCAGGAAGCGGTCCAGGCGCGCGTCGCCGAGCTCGAAGGATCCGAGGTCGGGCTCGACGAGCATCACGAGCGATCCGTCGCTGCGCTCACCGCAGCCGATGAGCGGGTCGCCGAGATCCAGGCGGCGGAACGCGAGACGAGCCAGCAGATCGCCTCGTTGCGTGCGCGGATCGACGCGTTGGCGATCGGCCTGGAGCGCAAGGACGGCGGCGCCTGGCTGCTGGAAAATCATGAGGGGCACGGTCTTTCGGGAAAATTGGCCGCGATGCTGACGGTGCAGGCCGGCTATGAAGGCGCGATCGCGGCGGCGCTGGGCCCGGCCGCGGAGGCGATCGCCGTGGCGGATCACGGATCGGCACGATCCGCGCTGGCGTCGCTGAAGCAGGCCGACGGTGGTCGCGTGGCTCTGGTGGTCGGCGGCGTCGCGGCGCCGGCCGCGCCCCCGTCGATCAGCCTTCCGGCCGGCGTGCGCTGGGCGACCAGCGTCGTCACCGCGGCCGAACCGGTGCGCGGCGCGATCGGGTTGCTACTTGCCGATACCTTGGTCGCCGATTCGCTGGAAGCGGCCGCCGACGCGATCGAACAAGTCGGCAGCGGTGTCGCGGTGCGCGCGGTCACCGTCGACGGCGATCTGGTCGGGCGTGGCTGGATGGTCGGCGGATCCGAGCAGAAGCAGTCGACGATCGAGGTGCAGTCATCGATCGATCGGGCCAAGTCTGATCTCGTTGTCGCCGAACGGCGTTCGGAGGAACTGCAGGCGGCGCTCGCCGGCGCGGTCGCCGAGCAGCAGTCGCGCCGCGAGATCGCCAGCGAAGCGCTTGCGGCACTGCATGAATCGGATGCCCAGCTCGGCGCCGTCTACGAGCAGCTGGGTCGCCTCGGCCAAGCAGTGCGCACCGCGCGCGAGGAACAGGCCCGGCTCGTTGCACAGCGGGCGAAGATCGAAGCGGGTCGAGATGAGACGCTGACGGCGCTTGCGGCACTGCAGGATCGGCTGCGGATCGCACAGGACGAGTCGTCCGGGGTCGACTCGAATGAGGCGGTGCCCACCACCGATCGTGACATGGCGGCTCAGGCGCTGACCGAGGCGCGCGCCGCGGAGGTCGAGGCGCGGCTGGCCCAGCGCACCGCCGAGGAGCAGCTCGCCGCGGTGCGCGGCCGTGCGGAGTCGTTGCTGCGGGCCGCACGGGCCGAGCGGGACGCCCGCGTCCGGGCCGAGCGTCGCGACGCCGCCCGCCGGCATGCCGCGGCCGTTGCCGAAGTCGTCGCCGGGTGCAGCGACGAGGTGCTGAGGCGCCTGGAGGTCGCCGTGCAGCGTGCCCAGCGTCAGCGTGATGATCTCGAACAGCAGCGCGCCGAACGCAACGAGGAGCTGACCGAGGCGAAAAAGGCTGCGGCTGAACTGACTTCGACGCTCGATTCACTGCGCGAGGCGGCACACCGGGACGAGATGGCCCGGGCGCAGGCACAGCTGCGGATCGAGCAGGCCGAGGAGAATGTCGTCGCGACTTTCGCGGTGGCGCCCGACGATCTGATCGCCGAGTACGGCCCCGACGTGCCGTTGCCGCCGAGCGAGCTGGAGCAAGCCGAGTACGAGCAGGCCAAGGAGCGCGGCGAGATCGTCATGGCGCCGCAGCCGATGCCGTACGACCGGGCCACGCAGGAGGCGCGGGCCAAGAAGGCGCAGAAGGATCTCAACACCCTCGGCAAGGTGAATCCGCTGGCGCTGGAGGAGTTCGCGGCGCTGGAGGAGCGCTACAACTTCCTGTCGACACAACTGGAGGACGTCAAGAGCGCCCGCAAGGATCTGCTCGACGTGGTCGAGGAGGTCGATGCGCGGATCCTGCAGGTCTTCACCGAGGCGTATGCCGATGTCGAGCGCGAGTTCGTCGAGGTGTTCAAGACGCTGTTCCCCGGCGGCGAGGGTCGGCTGGTGCTCACCGATCCGTCGGACATGCTGACCACCGGTATCGAGGTGGAGGCACGGCCGCCGGGCAAGAAGGTCAAGCGGTTGTCGCTGCTGTCCGGCGGTGAGAAGTCGCTGACCGCGGTCGCGATGCTGGTCGCGATCTTCCGGGCGCGGCCGTCGCCGTTCTACGTCATGGACGAGGTCGAGGCCGCGCTGGACGACACCAACCTGCGACGCCTGATCTCCCTGTTCGAGCAGCTGCGCGAGAAGTCGCAGCTGATCGTGATCACGCACCAGAAGCCGACCATGGAGGTCGCCGACGCGCTCTACGGCGTCAGCATGCGCGGTGACGGCATCACCACCGTGATCAGCCAGCGGATGCGGGGCCAGGAACTCGGCGCGCAGCCGGTCACGGTCGAGGATTGATCTGGTGACCGAGCGAGCCGAATTCCACAGCGTCGCACCGGTGATCCCGGTACTCGATCTGAAGGCCGCGCTGGACCGGTATCGGCTGTTGGGTTTCGCGGTGAACGAGTACGCCGGGGATGATGATTATGGGTTCGCCGAGAGGGACGGCGTCAGTCTGCATCTGACCGATTGGGCGGAGCACGACCCGAAACGCACAGCGTCGGTCGTCTACCTCTACGTGTCCGACGCCGATGCCGTCTACGACGAGTGGGCCGCCGCGGGTGTGCCCGGGCGACTCGTCAGGCCCGTCGACGCGGAGTACGGACTGCGGGAGTTCGCCTATATCGACCCCGACGGCACTCTGCATCGCGTGGGTTCGTTCTTGCGCGACTGAGGATTTCGGGCCGTGCAGTGATTCGGTGATCGTGCAGGTGATCGATCATCTGCACGATGGCCGATCTGCTGCATGACGCGATCACGCCGCGCGTGGCCGGAGCATCCGACGCGTCCGGTCGAGCACGCGATCGGGAAAGTCCAGGTCGTGCCATCCCCAGCGCACCACTCGCCAGCCGGCCTCATGGAGCCGATCGGTGCGGGCTTTCTCCCGCAGCAGTGCGCGGCGTGGATCGTCGCCGTACTTGCCGACACCATCGCATTCGCCGATCACGCGCTCGTCCTCCCAGCCGAAATCGCCACGCGCCAGGAACGTTCCGTCGGCGTCGGTGACGGTCAGCTGCAGCGTCGGTTCGGGGATGTCGGGCGTATCGACGAACAGCATGCGGCTGCGGGTTTCCAGCACGCTCTCGCTGAGGCCGGTCATCTGAGTGATCGCGCGGCGAGCCGCGTGATAGCCCGGAAAGCCTGCCGCCGTGTGCAATTCAGTATGGAGATCGTCGAGGGTGCACATTCCGAGGTGCAGGGCGGCGTCGCCGGTCACGATGGCGGGTATGCGTGGTTCCGTACGGGCCAGATCCACGACGGTCCGTGCGACCGTGACCACCTCGGTGCCGTCGATTTCGGTGACCGCGGGCGGTCGGCGATCGCAGTGCGTCATGACGATCCCGGTCGACAGACTGCCCGCGCTGCTCTTGGCTTTCGACAGATGCACTCGGCTCAACGGGATTCCCCATACCGGGAGCCCGTGCACCGCGGCTGCGCTGACGAACGACAGCGCACCAACACGTTCGCGAGCGGTGGCGACGGCCCGCGCCCGATGTCGAATCTCGGGTGGGGCGTCGCGCATCGTCGGCGGAGCGAAGATCCCCGGAGCGAGCCGGCAGATGATGCGGGCCCGCTCGGCTCGCTGGAGATCGTTCGACGTGTAGCCGGCGGCGTAGAGCTCGCGGCGGGTGACCGCGGCTGTCAGGTTGTTCAGGTCCACGAACCGAGAGTGCATCCGCACGCCGCGTTCGGCGACCGTCGACCGCGATCTGTGGATAACCCGGACGGTTCGGCGTCGATACGGCCTCCGTCAGCGCTTCTGACACGCGAAATCTACCGATGCAGTGATCCGGTGATCGTGCATGTGATCGATCAGCTGCACGATGACCGAGGCGTTGCATCGTGCCCGGCGAAGGCGTGCCGGGTCGTGGTTCGCGGCTCCTGACACAATGGGGCCCGTGAATACCGGAGTGATCATCGGGATCGTTGTCGCCGTCGTCGTCATCGTGGGGCTGGTGGCCCTGGGCTGGGGGTTGTCCCGTCGGCGGCGTATCTCGCTGACGGACAAGCCCGCCGTCGAGGACAAGCGGACTCAGGAGGAGCGCTCCGGCAATTACCAAGCGAGCGGCGGGTTTTCGTTCAGTCAGGGATCAGCGACCGACACCCTCGAGAGGCCGGCGACCCCGGAGCCGGAGCCCGAGCCGGAGCCCGCGCCCGAGCCGGAACCTGCGCCCGAGCCGGAATCTGCGCCCGAGCCTCAGCCGGAGGCCCAGCCCGAGCCCGAGATTGAAGCAGAACCCGAGGTTGAAGCGGAACCGGAGCCCGTGGTCGCGGCTGCCCCTGAACCGGAACCCGAGCCCCAGCCAGAACTGGAGCCGGAGCCCGCACCGGCCATCGAGGAGATCGATCCGACCGCCGGCCGTCTCGAACGTCTGCGCGGCCGGCTGTCGCGGTCGCAGGGGGCGATCGGCAAGAGCATGCTCGGGCTACTCGGTGCCGGCGATCTGGACGAGGACAGCTGGGAAGAGATCGAGGACACCCTGCTGCTCGCCGATCTCGGCACCGCGACGACTACCAAGATCGTCGATCGGCTGCGCGAGGAGCTGGCCAAGGGCGCGGTCCGCAACTCCGACGATGCGCGGGCGGTGCTGCGACGGGTGCTGATCGACGAGTTGCAGCCGCAGCTGGATCGTTCGGTGCGGGCGCTGCCGCATGACGATCACCCGTCGGTGATCCTGGTGGTCGGCGTCAATGGCACCGGCAAGACCACGACGACCGGCAAGCTCGCGCGGGTGCTGGTGGCCGATGGTCGTCGGGTGCTGTTGGGTGCGGCCGATACCTTCCGCGCTGCCGCTGCCGACCAGCTGCAGGCCTGGGCTAACCGGGTCGGCGCGGAGGTCGTGCGCGGCAAGGAAGCCGGCGATCCCGCCGCGGTCGCATTCGACGCCGTCAACAAGGGCATCGAGAACGGTGTGGACGTCGTCATGATCGACACCGCCGGCCGCCTGCACACCAAGACTGGCCTGATGGACGAGCTGGGCAAGGTGAAGCGCGTTGTCGAGAAGCGGGCCGCGGTGGACGAGGTGTTGCTCGTCCTCGACGCCACGATCGGCCAGAACGGCCTCGCGCAGGCGCGGGTGTTCGCCGAGGTCGTCGACATCACCGGCGTCGTACTCACCAAGCTCGACGGCACCGCCAAGGGCGGCATCGTCTTCCATGTCCAGCATGAACTGGGCGTACCGGTGAAACTGGTCGGTCTGGGCGAGGGTGCCGACGATCTGGCGCCGTTCGAGCCGGGCGCGTTCGTCGACGCCCTGCTCGGGTAGTCGGACGCCCTGCGCGAGTAATACCGGTCGCGCGTCTCCTGGGGCGATACCTGGCCGAAACATGAGCGGACGGTCAGTTCACCGTCGCGAAACATTGCCAGGCAGCCGACGAAACATCGGCCGAGCAACCTTCTGAGGCAGATCGAACGGCGCCCGCCGTTCATCGGATGGACTGCAGGAGGATAACGGTGGCATTCCCCACGATGGGTGCTCCGGGTTCAGGATTGGACTCCGGAGACACCGCTTGGATGCTCGCGAGCGCGGCGCTCGTGCTGCTGATGACGCCAGGTCTGGCGTTTTTCTACGGCGGCATGGTGCGTGCGAAGAACGTGCTGAACATGATCATGATGAGCGTCGTCTCGATGGGAGTCGTGACGGTTCTCTGGTGTCTCTACGGATTCTCGATGTCATTCGGCAACGACGTCTGGGGCACGAAGAACGGCGGCCTGCTCGGTGATCCGGGCCAGTATTTCGGCCTCAAAGGGCTCATCAGCGGTAACGGTGTCGCCGCGTCGGGATCGACGCCGGCGACCGACATTCCGTTGATCGGCACCATTCCCGCGCTGGTATTCGTCGCGTTCCAGCTGATGTTCGCGATCATCACCGTCGCGCTGGTGTCGGGTGCGGTGGCCGATCGTATGAAGTTCAGCGCATGGGTGGTGTTCACCGCGCTCTGGTCGACCATCGTCTACTTCCCGGTGGCGCACTGGGTTTTCGCCGCGAGCGGCGTCACGGGTGACAAGGGTGGCTGGTTGATCAACAACGTCAAGGCGATCGACTTCGCCGGCGGTACCGCGGTCCACATCAACGCCGGTGTCGCCGGTCTGGTGCTGGCGCTGTTCCTCGGCAAGCGCAAGGGCTGGCCGAAGACGCCGTTCCGGCCGCACAACGTGCCGTTCGTGATGCTCGGCGCCGGACTGCTGTGGTTTGGCTGGTATGGCTTCAACGCGGGCTCGGCGGGTTCGGCGAACGGTGCTGCCGCATCGACCTTCCTCACCACCACCGTCGCGACGGCCGCCGCCATGCTGGCCTGGCTGCTGGTGGAGCGGATCCGGGACGGGCATCCGACAACCCTCGGTGCCGCGTCGGGCATCGTGGCCGGTCTGGTTGCCATCACGCCCTCGTGTTCCTCGGTCAACGTGCTGGGGGCGCTCGCCATCGGCGCGATCGCCGGGGCGCTGTGTGCGCTGGCCGTCGGCCTGAAGTTCAAGCTCGGCTTCGACGATTCGCTCGACGTCGTGGGTGTCCACCTGGTGGGCGGTGTCATCGGCACCCTGCTGGTCGGCTTCTTCGCCACCAAGCAGGCGCCGGCGGGTGTCGCCGGACTATTCGAAGGCGGCGGCTGGGATCAGCTGTGGCGGCAGGCCGTCGGCGCGGGTTCGGTGCTGCTGTACTCGGGTGTCGCGACAGCGATCATCGCCCTCGTTCTCAAGTACACCATCGGCCTGCGTATCGACGCCGAGGGTGAGGCCAAGGGCGCCGACGAATCCCAGCACGCGGAGACCGCGTACGATTTCGTCGCGTTGGGTGGATCCGGATCTCTTATCAGCGGACACGGTGCGGCACCGATCGGTGCGGCCCCTGGCAAGGAGGTATGACCGAAGTGAAGCTCGTGACTGCAATCGTCAAGCCATTCACGCTCGAAGACGTGAAGGCAGGACTCGAACAGGCCGGCGTGGTCGGTATGACCGTCAGCGAGGTCCAGGGCTACGGCCGACAGAAGGGTCACACCGAGGTCTACCGCGGTGCGGAGTATTCGGTCGATTTCGTGCCGAAGGTCCGCGTCGAGGTCGTCATCGATGATTCCGTGGTGGACAGCGTGGTCGACGTGATCGTCAACGCGGCCCGCACTGGCAAGATCGGAGACGGCAAGGTGTGGGTGTCGCCGGTGGACTCGGTGGTGCGGGTACGCACCGGCGAGCGCGGCACCGAAGCCATCTAGGCACGATTCGTGCCGTTCATTCCTGCGAGCGACCCCGCAGCCGAATCCGGTTCAGGCAATTCCGGTTCGGGTGCGGGGTCGCCGCATATCTCCACCGCCGCGGCGGACCTGGTAGAGGCCCGGGACCGGCTGCTGGCCACCGGCAACCGCGGCGGACATCGGCTGGACGCGCCCGCGCTGCGGCATGCGCTGGTCGATCTGTTCGACTTCTGGCTCACCGCCAAAGGGGCCGAGGTGGGCGTCAAACCGGGGTCGGGCTTTTCGATCGTCGCGGTCGGCGGTCTCGGCCGCCGAGAGATGCTGCCGTACTCGGACCTGGATCTGATTCTGCTGCATGACAATCTGCCCGACGCGCAGGTCTCCGAGGTGGCCGACGCGATCTGGTATCCGCTGTGGGACGCCCACATCAAGCTGGACCACAGCGTGCGCACGGTCCCGCAGGCACTGCGGGTGGCCGGCGATGACATGACGGCGGCGCTCGGGCTGCTGGAGGCGCGCCACATCGCGGGCGACGAGGATCTGTCGGGACTGCTGATCGGGGGAGTGCGCCGGCAGTGGCGCGCCGACATCCGGTCGCGCTTCGGCGATCTGGTGGCCCAGACCCACGCCCGGTGGCGGCGCAGTGGCGACATCGCCCACCGCGCCGAACCGGATCTCAAGCACGGTCGCGGCGGCCTGCGCGACGTACAGCTGTTGGGCGCGCTGGCGATCGGACAGCTCACCGACCAGGTGCCGGGACTGCGACCCGACTCGCCGGGCGCCGGGCTCTCGACCGCCTACACCCGAATCCTGGACATCCGTACCGAATTGCATCGCATCTCCGGACGCGCGCGCGAGCAGCTGCAGGCGCAGGATGCCGACGAGATCGGTGCCGCCCTGCGTATCGGCGACCGGTTCGAGCTGGCGCGGTCGGTCAGCGACTGCGCCCGCACCATCACCTATTCGGTCGACGTCGGCCTGCGCACCGCGGGAAATACGCTGCCTCGCAGGGGCCTGTCGCGACTGCGTCGCAATCCGGTGCGGCGGCCGCTGGACGAGGGTGTGGTCGAACATCTCGGCGAGGTGGTGCTCGCCCGCGGCGCCGTCCCGGCCAAGGACCCCGGCCTCGTGCTGCGGGTGGCGTCGGCCTCGGCCCGGACCGGCATGCCGATCAGCGCGGCGACGCTGGCCCGATTGGCCGACACGGCACCGGAATTGCGCGAACCGTGGCCGCCCGAGGCGCTGAACGACCTGCTGGTACTGCTGGAGACCGGTCATCACATGCTGGCGCCGATCGAGGCGCTCGACCGCACCGGACTGTGGGGCCGGCTGATGCCGGAGTGGGGCGCGGTGCGCGACCTGCCGCCGCGAGATGCGATGCATACCTGGACCGTCGACCGGCATCTTGTCGAAACCGCCGCCTACGCAAGCGCATTGACGACCGAGGTCTCGCGACCGGACCTGCTGGTGCTGGGCGCCCTGATCCACGACATCGGCAAGGGGCGCGGCGGCGACCACAGCATTGTCGGCGCCGAGCTGGCCGTGCAGATCGGCCGGCGACTCGGGCTGCCGGCCGACGACGTGGAGGTGCTCTCGCAGCTGGTGCGTCATCATCTGCTGCTGCCGATCGCCGCCACCCGGCGCGATCCCGACGACCCGCGGACCGTGCAGTCGATCGTCGATGCCACCGATGGCAACCCGGAGCTGCTCGAGTTGCTGGGCGCGCTGTCCGAGGCGGACTCGAAGGCGACCGGGCCGGGGGTGTGGAGCGATTGGAAGGCCTCGCTGATCGCGAATCTGGTGCGGCGTGGCTGCGCGCAGATGGAAGGCCGGCTCCCGGCGCCGCCCGAGCCGCTGTCCGAGACGCAGTTGGCGGCGGCCCGCGCGGGTCAGATCGCGGTGGAGATCGCGCCGGCCATCGAGCCTGTCCGCGGCGGCACCGATCGCCACACCTTCCGCGTCACGATGATCGCCCCTGACGGGCCGGGAGTGCTGTCGAAGATGGCGGGTGTCCTGGCACTGGCCGGGCTGCGGAGCCTGTCGGCCACCGTGCAGGGCGACTCGGGCAGTGCGGTGAACAGCTTCATCGTCGTCCCGCTGTTCGGCGATCCGCCGGCGGTGGGGCTGCTGCGGCAGCAGCTGATCTCGGTGTTGTCCGGTAGCCCGGCCGATCTCCGGTCCAAGCTGGACGCCAAGGAGCGGCAGACGGCGGTCCCGGTGGCGAGCCGTGGCGACGGCGAACGGCCGGGGGTGCCAGCCCTGTTCGCGCAGGCGTCGCCCAAGGTCACCTGGACCGAGGGGCCGGACGGTGCGGCGATCGTGGGTGTGCGCGCCGACGACCGGGTCGGCTTGTTGAGCCGGGTGGCCGCGGCCATCGAGCGGGCGGGCGGCGACATCGTCTGGGCGCGGGCCCAGACCCGCGGTGCCGCCGTGATCGACGCGTTCTGCCTGGCGGGGCCGTATCCGGGCGAGGAGATGCGGAGCCGGATGGCTCACGAGATCCTCGCCGCGGTGCCCGGATTGCCGCCGAAGCCGGTCGCTGCGACGGACGCCGACGATCCTGACCAGGACTGGAACCGGGGCGAAGCTGCAGTGCCGATAGGCTAGAGCACATGTTTGAATCGCTCTCCGATCGATTGACCGGGACGCTCAAGGATCTGCGCGGCAAGGGCAAGCTGACGCCCGGCGACATCGATCGCACCTGCCGTGAGATCCGGCTCGCGTTGCTCGAGGCCGACGTCTCGCTCGAGGTCGTCCGTCCGTTCATCGCTCGGATCAAGGAGCGCGCCAAAGGCGCGGAGGTCTCGGCGGCCCTCAACCCGGCCCAGCAGATCGTCAAGATCGTCAACGAGGAGCTCGTCGGCATCCTCGGCGGCGAGACGCGTCGCATCGAGTACGCGAAGACGCCGCCGACCGTGATCATGCTCGCCGGCCTACAGGGTGCCGGTAAGACGACGCTCGCCGGCAAGCTGGCCGTGTGGCTGCGCAAGCAGGGGCACACCCCGATGCTGGTGGCCTGCGACCTGCAGCGGCCGGGCGCCGTCAACCAGCTGCAGATCGTCGGTGAGCGGGCCGAGGTGCCGGTGTACGCGCCGGATCCGGGTACGTCCGCCGGCGAGGAGCCGAGCCATGGCGACCCGATCGAGGTCGCCCGCGGCGGCATCGCCGAGGCCAAGGCCAAGCAGCACGATGTGGTCATCGTAGACACCGCCGGCCGCTTGGGCATCGACGAGGAGCTGATGGGGCAGGCGCGCGGCATCCGCGATGCCGTCGACCCCGACGAGGTGCTGTTCGTCCTCGACGCGATGATCGGTCAGGACGCGGTGAGCACTGCGCAGGCCTTCGCCGAGGGCGTCGACTTCACCGGTGTCGTGCTCACCAAGCTCGACGGCGACGCCCGCGGTGGTGCCGCGCTGTCGGTGCGGGAGATCACCGGCCGGCCGATCATGTTCGCCTCCTCGGGCGAGAAGCTGGAGGACTTCGACGTCTTCCACCCGGACCGCATGGCGAGCCGGATCCTCGGCATGGGCGATGTGCTCAGCCTCATCGAGCAGGCCGAGGAGCATTGGGACGCACAGCAGGCCGAGGAGGCCGCGGCCAAGATCACCCAGGGCGAGCTGACGCTGGAGGATTTCCTCGAGCAGATGCTGATGATCCGCAAGATGGGCCCGATTGGAAACCTGCTGGGGATGCTGCCCGGTGCGGGGCAGATGAAGGACGTGCTCGAGCAGGTCGATGACAAGCAGCTCGACAAGGTGCAGGCGATCATCCGCGGCATGACCCCGGCCGAGCGGGAGAATCCCAAGATTATCAACGGTTCTCGGCGCCTGCGCATTGCGAACGGCTCCGGTGTGACGGTGTCGGACGTCAATCAGCTGGTCGACCGCTTCTTCGAGGCCCGCAAGATGATGTCGCAGATGGCCGGCCGCATGGGCATGCCGGGCGGACGCAGCAGCAAGCGCAAGAAGGGCAAGAAGGGGAAGAAGGGCGGTCGCGGACCGACGCCGCCGAAGATGAAGGGCGGGTTCCCCGGAATGATGCCGGGCGGCATGCCCGGTGGCTTCCCGGACCTGTCGAGCATGCCGGCCGGGCTGGACGAGCTGCCGCCGGCGTTGCAGGGTATCGACGTATCGCAGTTCCAGCAGCCCAAAAAGAAGTAGAGGCCCGATCATGGTGGCGCCGTTGCATTTCCGTGGGCGATCCGTGGTCGACGGCGAGCCGATCGAGCTGTGGTCGGTCGACGGCGTGCTCACCGACCAGCGCCCGGCGGGCGAGGTCGAGACGGTGGTCGACGGCGGCTGGCTGCTGCCGGGCCTGGTCGACGCGCACAATCACGTCGGCATCGCACCCGGGCTGGGCGTCACCATCGAGCAGGCGCGCGGGTTCGCCGCGGCCGATGCACAGGCCGGGGCGCTGCTGATCCGCGAGGTCGGCTCGCCGCTCGACACCCATCCGCTGGATGGGGATCTGTTGGGCCCCAAGTTCATCCGGTCAGGTAAGCACATCGCGCGGCCGAAGCGATATCTGCGGGACTACGGCGTCGACCTGGAGAACCCCGACGATCTCGCGGACGAGGTGCGGCGGCAGGCCCGCGACGGCGATGGCTGGGTCAAGCTGGTGGGGGACTGGATCGACCGCGAGGCCGGCGATCTGGCGCCGCTCTGGACGAAGACGCAGCTGGCCGATGCCGTCGAGGTCGCGCACGCGGAGGGCGTCAAGATCACCGCGCATGTGTTCGGGACGGACGCGCTGCCCGACCTGCTGGACGTCGGCGTCGACTGCATCGAACACGGCACCGGCCTCACGCCGGATCTGATCGACGTGATGACGGACAAGCAGATCGCCTTGGTGCCCACGATGATTCAGGTGGACAACTTCCCGTCGATTGCCGAGGGCGCCGACCGGTTCCCGACGTATCAGGCGAATATGCGAAAGCTTCATCAGACCGCCGGCGCGGTCTTCGCGGCCGCCCGCGAGGCCGGGGTGCAGATCTTCGCCGGTACCGACGCCGGCGGCTTCGTCGAGCACGGGCGGATCGTCGACGAGGTCGACGCGCTGGCCGCGGTCGGCCTCGGTAACACGGGTGCGATCGCCGCGGCCTGCTGGTCGGCCCGGGAGTGGCTCGGCGCGGGCACGCTCCGCGTCGGTGATCCGGCCGATCTGCTTGTGCTGCAATCCGACCCGCGAGAGGACCTGGCCGAGTTGCGGCGTCCGGCCGCCGTGGTGGTCAACGGCGAGATCATCGCCGACTGATCGGTCCTAGCTGGGCGTCTCGACGTTCTGGACCTTCCAGTTCGTCGTGTCGACGGTGATGCGGGAGACCTGCGCCTGCGAGGTGACGGTGGCGGCGAGTGCGCTGCCGCCGGTGACTTGCGCGACGACCAGCACCACGCGGGTGGTCGGCGTTCGGGACACCACCCCGGATGACCAGATCGTTGCGACGGACTTCAGTTGCAGCTGTTTATACGGGGTGAGGTTGTCCGGTCGGCAGACCGTCGTGTGGAACTGGCCCTCGGTCATGTCGCAGAGCTTCGTCTGCCATGCGTTCCAGTTCCCGTCGGACGGCGCACTGGAGATCGATTGCGCCACCGTGTTGGCGACGGAGACCGCCCGGTCGTCGGTCGCCCGCTCCGACGCGCTCGACGTCGAATCGGACCCCGAATCCTTCTGCGCGTACAACACGCCCAGCACGATCGCCGCCACCACGGCGATCGCCGCGATCACGGACAGGGTGATGATCAGCGGTCGCTGGCCACCGGAGCGCGGCGGCGGGCCCGGCGTCCACGCCGGCGCGTAGGTGGGCGGCGTGAAGGGTGGCTGCTGACCATCACCGGTGGGTTCGGACATTGCAGTGACGGTAGTCGACCGAGGCCGATCTATCCGACGCGATCAGCCGGTCGATCGACAGTGGTCGACCATTGTCGGGCCGACCGCATGCGAGCCGACCGCATGCGAGCCGGCCGGCCGATCGTCACGAGATCTTGGTGATCCGATTCGTCGCCTCGTCGACCGTCAGCAGCAGGATGCGGCCGGCCGGGGCCGACTGCGGTGCGGTCGCATCGGTCGTCGCGGCCACCACGAGGACATCGCAGGATCCGGGCCGGGCGGCGGTCACACCGGCATGGCTCACCGTCGTCGTGGTGTGCAGGCCCAGCGACCGCACCTTCGCGACCTTGGCGTCCGTGTAGCGATCCTGCATCCCGGGGCCGACCAGCGACCGCATCTCCGACTGCCACTTGGTCCAGTTGCCGTCGACCGGAGTCGTCGTCTGCGTGGTGGCGAACTCCGTGGCCGCGGCGATGGCTTTGGCGTAAGAGTCCTGGCGGGTCTGCAGGGCCGCGGCGGTGCGAGCGTTCTTGTCGGCCTTCGAGCTCTGCTGGCCGTAGAGCACGCCGAACACGATCGCGAGCACGGTCGCGATGACCGCGACGGCGCTGACGCCGATCAGCAGGGCGCGCTGGCGGCGCTGGTCATCGGGTCCGGCTGCGGGCTTCTTCGTGGCCGGCTCGGGTGCGGTCGTGGTGTCCGGCTCGTCGGGCGACTCGGCCGTCTGGTCGGTCTGGTCGGTGGCCGGGGCGTCATCAGGTTCTGGCACAACGGGCAACCTACCGCTTGTCTGTTGCCTGCGCGTTACGCGACCGTCCACCGCGCGATTGTGAGGTCGGGCCGCTGATCTGGCAGAATGGTCCGCTGGTTCGCCGGACCCGGTTACGTACCGACCGGCGGTCACAACCAGCTAATGCGCAAAACCGGACACGCCGACCCGGCGTCGTCGCTGAATTGCGAAGTGACCAGAAGAGGAAGTACCGACGCATGGCCGTCAAAATCAAGCTGACCCGTCTCGGCAAGATCCGCAACCCGCAATACCGGATCGTCGTCGCCGACGCGCGTACCCGCCGTAACGGCCGGGCCATCGAGACCATCGGCAAGTATCACCCGAAGGAAGAGCCGAGCCTGATCGAGGTCGATTCCGATCGCGCTCAGTACTGGCTGGGTGTCGGCGCGCAGCCGACCGAGCCGGTCTTGAACATCCTGAAGATCACCGGCGACTGGCAGAAGTTCAAGGGCCTGCCGGGCGCCGAGGGCACCCTGAAGGTCAAGGAGCCGAAGCCGAGCAAGCTGGACCTGTTCAACGCCGCGCTCGCCGCCGCCGACAGCGAGCCGGCCGCCGAGGCCACCACGCCGAAGAAGAAGGCCGCCAAGAAGGACGAGGCCAAGAAGGACGAGGCCAAGAAGGACGAGACCGTCCTGGAGAAGGTCGAGAACGCCGTCGAAGGCGCCGTGGAAGCCGTCGTGGAGAAGGTCGAAGAGGTCGTCGACGACATCAAGGGTAAGGCGTGAGTGCAGTTGTCGCCGATGCCGTCGAACATCTCGTTCGCGGCATCGTTGCCAACCCCGATGATGTCCGGGTCGAGCTGATCACCGGCCGCCGTGGACGTTTCGTCGAGGTCAGCGTCAACCCCGAGGACCTCGGCAAGGTGATCGGCCGCAACGGCCGCACCGCGACGGCGCTGCGCACCCTGGTCACCGGGATCGGTGGCCGCGGGATTCGCGTCGACATCGTCGACACCGACCGCTGAAAATCCTTCGGCACTGATGGATCTGCCGGTCGAGCGCGGCGAGGGAAGCATGGTCCTCGTCGGCAGGGTCGTCAAGCCGCACGGTGTGCGGGGTGAGCTCGTCGTGGACGTGCGCACCGATGAACCCGAGGACCGCTTCGCTGTAGGCCGCGTCCTGCGCGGCCGGATGCCGAAAGCGCCCAAGGGATCTCCGGATCAGAACTACACAGTGACAGCCGCCCGGCAGCATGCCGGGCGGCTGTTGCTGTCCCTTGCCGAGGTCGTCGGCCGTGAGGGCGCCGATGCCGTGCGCGGCCTGCTGCTACTCGTCGACACGGCCGACCTGACACCCAGCGACGATCCCGATGAGTTCTACGACCATGAGCTCGAGGGTGTTCCGGTCCGGCTCGTCGGCGGCGACGATGTCGGTGTCGTCACCGAGGTACTGCATCTGCCGGGCGGCGATGTGCTGTCGATCAAGACCGCCGACGGACGAGATGTCCTGGTGCCCTTCGTGACCGAGATGGTCCCGACCGTATCCACCGAGCTGATCGAGATCGATCCGCCCGACGGTCTGCTGGATGACGCCTGATGCATATCGACGTCGTGACGATCTTCCCGGACTATTTGAGTCCGATGCGGGAGGCGTTGCTGGGCAAGGCGATCGACCGTGGGCTGATCGAGCTGGCCATACATGATCTGCGCGACTGGACCCACGATGTGCATCGCGCCGTGGATGATTCGCCGTACGGCGGCGGCCCTGGCATGGTGATGAAGCCGACCGTGTGGGGACCGTGTCTCGACGACGTCTGCCCGGACGACGCGCTGCTGATCGTGCCGACACCGGCCGGGATCCCGTTCTCGCAGGTGTTGGCCGAGCAGTGGAGCACCGAGTCGCATCTCGTCTTCGCCTGCGGCCGCTACGAGGGCATCGACCAGCGGGTCATCGACGACGCGGCACGCCGCGTACGGGTGGTCGAGGTGTCGATCGGCGACTACGTGCTGATCGGCGGCGAGGTCGCCACGATGGTGATGGTGGAGGCGGTCACCCGGCTGATCGATGGGGTGATCGGCAACGCGCAGTCGCATCAGCAGGACTCGTTCTCGACCGGAAACCGCCTGTTGGAGGGTCCCAGCTATACCCGTCCCGAGACCTGGCGCGAGTTGTCGGTGCCGCCGGTGCTGCTGTCGGGAAATCATGCGGCGATCGATGCCTGGCGTCACGAGCAGTCGCTGGAACGCACCCGGGAACGCCGACCTGACCTGCTGGATCGCCCTGACCTGGGGAATTCGGCCCTGGGGAACTCGGGCGGCGGCGACTAGCGCCGATTTCGTCCAGGCGGGCACCATCTGGCATTATTGAGGGGTTGCCGACGCAGGTTCGGGCGTTTCGCTCGGCCCGCGTCTGCGCTGTTCCGGGCATGAACCAGTCGAGCCCCGATCCGGGTAGCCACTCGGGTCGACGGCCGCTCGGTTCCTCTGCGCCACAGACACCATTGATTGGACCACCGATATGAACACGCTCGACTTCCTCGACAAGCAGTCCCTGCGCGACGACATCCCCGCCTTCGGCCCCGGCGACACGCTCGACGTGCACGTCAAGGTCATCGAGGGCTCCAAGGAGCGCGTCCAGGTGTTCAAGGGCGTCGTGATCCGTCGCCAGGGCGGCGGCGTGCGCGAGACGTTCACGGTCCGCAAGGTCAGCTTCGGTGTCGGCGTGGAGCGCACCTTCCCGGTGCACAGCCCGAACATCGCCAAGATCGATGTGCTGACCCGTGGCGACGTCCGCCGCGCGAAGCTGTACTACCTGCGCGATCTGCGTGGCAAGGCCGCGAAGATCAAGGAAAAGCGCTGACACCACGCGCTTGCGGGGCGGGCACGGTCAGCGGCGTCTACTAGGCTTGCTCCGTGTCCGACACCCCGCCCGCCGATGATTCGGCCAATGATCGCAACCCGTTGAATCCGGACCCGCATGGTTCGCACGAGCCCCGCATCCCGGAGGCAGACGACGCGCCCACGCAGATGTTCGACGCGGATGAGGTGCGCGCCCAGGGTGACCGCTCGATCGGTGGCCAGGCCTACTCCGAGCCCGGCGCGCCCGGCGCCGCTGCCGAGCGTGCGGTGCCCGCGGCGGTAGCCGGCGACGAGGAGGGCGGCGACAAGCCGTGGCGACTCAAGCGCGACAAGCCGTCGAAGAACCGGTCGCTCCTCCGCGAGGTCGTGATCATCGTCGTCGTCGTGCTGGCCCTGCTGTGGGTCGGGATGAACTTCGTCGCCCGCCAGTACGTCATCCCGTCGCAGTCGATGGAGAACACCCTGATGGGCGGCGACGGCACCAATGATCGCATCGTCATCGACAAGATCGTCTACCGCCTGCACGACCCGCGGCCCGGCGATGTCGTCGTCTTCAAGGCGCCGACGTCCAGCTGGGACGAGGGCTGGCATTCGCCGCGGTCGTCGAACACGGTGGTGCGCGGCGTCCAGAATGTGTTGTCCTGGTTCGGATTGCAGCCGCCCAACGAGAACGATCTGGTGAAACGGGTGATCGCGGTCGGCGGGCAGACGGTGCAGTGCACCGCTGCCGACGGGTTGACCGTCAACGGCAAGAAATTGAGCGAGCCGTACCTGAAGATTCAGCCGTCGCCGCAGGATCCGTGCCTGGGGACGCCGCCGTTCGGCCCGATCACGGTCGCGAAGAACCGGCTGTGGGTGATGGGCGACAACCGCACCGATTCCGCCGACTCGCGGTTCCACATGACCGACGAGCTGCAGGGTCAGGTGCCGGTCGATGACGTGCGCGGCAAGGTGCGCTTCATCATGTATCCGTTCTCCCGGATCGGCGGCGTGTCCGATCACAACCCGCAGAAATAGCGCGAGGCTCTGCCCGTGAGCTGGCCGCCACGCACCACCATTCGCCGCGCCGCGAGCCTGCGGACGTACGAGTTCGCACTGCACCGGTCGGGTCTGGGGCCGGTCGCCGGCGTCGACGAGGCCGGCCGCGGGCCGTGTGCCGGGCCGCTGGTGGTGGCCGCCTGCGTGCTCAAGCCGAATCAGCTGGTATCGCTGGCCGACTTGGACGATTCGAAGAAACTCTCCGAGGCGACCCGCGAGCAGTTGTACCGCGCGGTCACCAAATACGCGGAGAGCTGGAGCGCGGTGGTCATCGAGGCGGACGAGATCGACCGGATCGGCATCCACGTCGCCAATATCGAGGGCATGCGACGAGCCGTCGCGGGCCTGTCGGTGCGACCGGGATATGTGCTGTCCGACGGGTTTTCGGTGCCGGGCCTGACGGCGCCGTCGTTGCCGATGATCGGCGGGGACGGCGCCGCGGCCTGCATCGCCGCGGCCAGCATCATCGCGAAGGTCACGCGCGACCGGATCATGGTGGAGATGGATACTCGACTGCCCGGGTACGGGTTCGCCGGGCACAAGGGCTACAACACGGCCGAGCACCTGGCCGCGCTCGACGAGCTCGGCCCGTCGGCCGAGCATCGGATGTCCTGGCGCCCGGTCCGGGAACGGGCGGGTCGGGCGCGGCTCCGGGATGTCGGGGTGCACACTGGAGCGACGGACCGGATCGGATCGACGAAGGAGAGGGCGTCAGCGTGAGCGAGCGCGAGCGGGCGAACCGTTTAGCACAGGGCGCGTGTGCCGCATGCGCGCACGGAGCGAAGCGAGTATGTGCATGAGCGCCGAAGATCTCGAGAAGTACGAGACCGAGATGGAGCTGTCGCTCTACCGCGAGTACAAAGACGTCGTCGGCCAGTTCACCTACGTGGTCGAGACGGAACGACGCTTCTATCTGGCCAACTCGGTCGACCTGGTGCCGCGCAACACCGATGGCGAGATCTACTTCGAGCTGCGGATGTCGGACGCCTGGGTGTGGGACATGTATCGCCCGGCCCGCTTCGTCAAGCAGGTGCGCGTGCTGACGTTCAAGGACGTCAATATCGAAGAGCTCGAGAAGCAGGATCTGAAGCTACCCGAAAACGGCCCCTTCTAACGCTGGCTGGCGCCAGCTGAACGACCGGCTGCGTTATGACGGAGGCCCGCAAGGGAAAGCGCCTTCGCGGACCTCCGCCAACCTTGCCGCTCGTCCAGCTGATCACCAGCCAGCCCTGTCGCCGGCGGCGGCGTCGAACACGGTGTTTGTGGCTGAATAGCGTGTCGTAGTACCGATTTCGCGACTGTGGGTTGGCGCGCTGTCGGCAGTTGTCCACAGCGCCGGGATCAAGCGGGCACGGCCGCGTCGGCCGCGGCACGCTTGCGGCATGAGAGATGCACCGCTGACCCGCCAGCAGGTCGGGAAGGCCGGCGAAGATGTCGCAGCGACGTTGCTGGAGTCGCTGGGATACGTGCTGCTGCAGCGCAACTGGCGCAGCAGGTACGGTGAGCTCGACATCATCGCTGCCGACGGCGACGAGCTGGTCATCGTCGAGGTCAAGACCCGGACCGGGCTGATGACGGGCAATCCCGCCGAGGCCGTCACGCCGATCAAGTACGCCCGCATGCGTCAGCTCGCCGGCCAGTGGTTGCTGGAGCAGGAGCGGCGCTGGCCGATCATCCGGTTCGATGTGGTGGCGGTACATCTTTCGGGGCAACACCGGGAGCCGGAGATCCGGCACTATCGCGGGATCTTCTGATGAAGCTGGGGCAGACGAAGACCGCGGTGCTGTCCGGCGCGGCGTCCGAGATCATCGAGGTGCAGGCGGACATCGGGCAGGGGCTTCCCGGTGTGCACATGACCGGCCGGGTCGACGCGGTGATGAAGGAAGCCCGCGATCGGATCAGGGCGGCGATCACCAACTCGAAACGTCCGTGGCCGCAGGGACGCATCATCCTCGGGCTGGCTCCAGCAGACATGCCGAAGACCGGCTCGGGGTGCGATCTCGCTTTGGCCGTGGCGGTCATGGCGGCCGAGGGAAAGGTGTCGGCGCGGCACCTCGGACACACGCTGTTCCTCGGCGAGCTGTCGCTGGACGGCCGGCTGCGCCCGGTGCGCGGCGTGCTGCCGGCCGTCGTCGCGGCGAAGAACCGGGGCCTCACACATGTCGTCGTCCCAGTCGAGAACGTCCGGGAGGCGGCCCTGGTGCCCGGGATGGATGTCGGCGGTGCCGCCGATCTGGTGTCGGTGCTCGATTGGCTTGACGGGCACCGGATTCTGGACAACGTCGGGCCGGCGACGAACAGCACGGATATGCCGGCAATGACCGACCTCGCGGATGTGGTGGGGCAGGACGAGGCGCGGTATGCGCTCGAGATCGCGGCCGCGGGAGCCCATCATCTGTTGCTGACCGGCCCGCCGGGTGTGGGCAAGACGATGTTGGCCAAGCGATTGCCGGGAATCCTGCCGCCGCTGAGCGAGTCGGAGGCGTTGGAGGTCACCACGATTCATTCGATCGCCGGGACCCTGAGCGAACACGATCCGCTGATCGACCGGGCGCCGTTCATCGCGCCGCATCACAGCACCAGCGTCGCTGCGCTCACGGGCGGTGGCTCGCCGATGCCGCGACCGGGCGCCGCCAGCCGGGCGCACCGTGGCGTGCTGTTCCTCGACGAATGCGCCGAGCTGGGTCCGAAAGTGCTTGAGTCACTGCGCACCCCGCTGGAGGATGGCAGCATCCGCGTGCTCCGGGTCGGCGGCTTCGTGGCGTTCCCCGCCCGCTTTCAGCTGGTACTCGCGGCGAATCCGTGTCCCTGCGCCCCGGCCAACGACGCGGACTGCGTGTGCAGCCCGACCGTGCGGCGCAGATATCTGGGCAAGCTGTCGGGGCCGTTGATGGATCGGGTCGATATCCGGGTCCGCATGGATCCGCCCGGAGTGGCCGCGCTGTCGTCGGAGGAGCCCGAACCCAGCGCGGCCGTGCGGAAACGGGTGCTCGACGCGCGGTCGGCGGCCCGCGAGCGGTGGGCCGAATACGGCTGGCAGACGAATTCGGAGGTGCCGGGTCCGGCGTTGCGGCGGCGGTTCAAGCTGCCGCCCACGGTGGTCCGGCCGGTGGAGCTGTTTCTGCGCGATGGGCGGATCACCACGCGCGGGGCCGATCGGGCATTGAGATTGGCGTGGACGCTCAGCGATCTCCGCGGCGCGGACACTCCGTCGGAAACCGATGTGGCGCAGGCGTTGATGTTCCGTGATCGGGGGTACGGGTAGTGGACGAGCGAGAGCTGCGAGCGTGGGCGTACCTGTCGCGGGTCGCGGAGCCGCCGAATCGGGCGCTGGCGGAACTGGTCGCCGAACTGGGTGCGGTGGAAGCCGCGGAGGCGGTCCGAAAGCGACTGGTGCCTGAACGATTTCGAGCGGTTCTGCGCGCCACCGAGGCCCGTGCCGACAACGACCGCGCAGCCATCGACCTGGAGGAGGCCGCGCGGGTCGGCGCCCGGCTGATGACCCCGGACGATCCGGAGTGGCCGGCCTGGCGCATGCTGCCGCTGGATTCGCTCGATGAGCCGGCGGCCCCGCTTGTGCTGTGGGTGCGGGGCGCCGGTGGTCTGGACACGTTGGCGGACAAGGCGATCTCGGTTGTCGGTTCGCGTGCCGCATCGGGATACGGCGAGCACATCACGGGCCGACTGGCCGCGGATCTGGTCGGCGGCGGATGGACGGTGGTCTCGGGTGGCGCGTATGGGGTGGACGGTGCGGCCCATCGAGCCGCGCTGGCCGCCGACGGCTCGACGGTCGCGGTACTCGCGTGCGGCATCGACCGGCACTACCCGGCCGGGCACGACCGGCTGCTCACGGAGATCGCGCGGACCGGCCTGCTGGTGTCGGAATATCCGCCGGGCGTGTCACCCGCCAAGCACCGATTCCTCACGCGGAACCGGCTGGTGGCCGCGCTGGGGCGGGCGGTGATCGTGACCGAGGCCGGCGCGCGGAGCGGAGCGGCGAATACGGCGATGTGGGCCCGGCGAATCGGGGTGCCCGTCGGTGCCTATCCGGGGCCGGTCAATTCGGCGATGTCCGTCGGATGTCACCGAATGATCCGCGCCGACGATGCGCACCTGGTCACCGACGCGGCCACAGTGGTCGAGCTGGCGGGTCCGATCGGCGAGCTCGCGTTGATCGACCCGAGTCCGCGTCGACCAACCGATCAGCTCACGATCGAGCAGCTGAAGGTGTACGACGCACTGCCGACTGTGGGCGACCGGGCGGTCGCTGAGATCGCGGTGGATAGCGGACTGCCGATCGGAGACGTGCGTGCTGCGCTCGCCGCGATGGATGTCGCGGGTCTGGTGCGCTCCGACGGAGCGCTGTGGCGGTTGGTCTGACGGTTCAGTGTGCCGTCGCGACGATCAGGATTGGTGGGTCGTCGTCGTAGCGGTCGTCGGTCTGCTGCTTCTCCTGGGGCTGCTCGTGCGCATGGTCGTGCGGGGCGCGAACTTGTTTCGCCTCCTGAATCTCCTGATGACGGTGGTCGTCGCCTTCGCGTTGGGCTTCTATGCGGTGGCGGTCAACACGTCGGGACAATTCGTGGGAATCCGTACACGCGTCGACAGCTTCTACTTCGTTCTCACGACGATGACCACCACCGGGTACGGCGATATACACGCGACCGGCCAGCTCGCCCGGATACTGGTATCGCTGGCGTTCATCTTCGATGTGATCTTTCTAGGATTGCTGGGTGCCGAGCTGACCAACCGGGTTCGACGCCAGAGCGAGCGAACCAAGGCGCCGTCGTGAACGGCGCGGCAACGGCTGCGTGGACACGACGCCCAAGTAAGGGTCACCTTATTTTCGGTATGGTGGAGCGATGGCGAGAAAGCTGAACACAATGACGGTGCAGCGCAGCAAGCGGCTCACCGATCACATGGTCCGGGTGTTTCTGGGTGGTGCGGGTTTCGATGAACTCGAACTGACCGAGGACACCGATATGTACGTCAAGCTGGTCTTCGGAGATCCGGAGCCGGCCGACGGTCGACCCACACTGCGGACGTATACGATCCGGGCCGTCGACCGCGAAAAGAAGGAAATAGCACTGGATTTCGTGGTCCACGGCGATGCCGGGCTGGCCGGGCCCTGGGCGCGGTCGGTGCAACCCGGCGAGGAGGTGCGGTTCTTGGGGCCGGGCAGCGGTTATCGCCCCAACCCGGAGGTCGACTGGCATCTGCTGGCCTGCGACGAGGCAGGCCTACCCGCGGTCGCCGCGGCGCTGGCCGGTATGCCCGCGGACGCCAAGGGGACGGCCTTCATCGAGGTCGCGGGTCCGGCCGACGAACTGCCCCTCGACGCGCCCGCCGGCATCGACGTCACCTGGATCCACCGCGGAGTCGCATCGGACGAGCTGACCGACGACAACGCCGGCGACAACGCGCCGCTGGTCACGGCCGTTCGGGCCGCGGAGTGGCCCGCAGGCCGCCCGCAGGTCTTCATTCATGGCGAGGCCGCCGCGGTGATGCACAATCTGCGTCGCTATGTCCGCAAGGATCGGGGCGTCCCCGCCGCGGACGCGTCGATCTCCGGCTACTGGCGGCGCGGTCGCACCGAGGAGGGTTTCCGGGAGTGGAAGGCCGACCTCCGCGAGGCCGAAGCGGCTGCCGGAAGCGCCCTCTGACGTCGGCGATTCCGAAGACAACGATCGCGACTCGATCCGGTGTGGCGGCTTGGTCGTCCGCGGCCGGCGTGGATGACTGAGAGCATGCCGTCGTCCGCCGAATCGGAGTCGGTGCCGGTCATCGACCGGTACGCCGATTATCTGCGCCTGGAGCAGGGCCGCAGCCCGCACACCGTGCGGGCCTACACCGGCGACATCCGCAGCTTGATCACGTACGCGGGGGCCCGGGGGATCGCGGTGGCGGCGCTCGATCTGGCGACGCTGCGCGGTTGGCTGGCCGCACAATCGGCGCGCGGCGCCGCGCGGACCTCGATAGCGCGGCAGGTGTCGTCGGCGAAGTCATTCACCGGGTGGGCGACGCGCGAAGGAATCCTTGCGGTCGACGTCGGGGTCCGGCTGCAGGCGCCGAAGGCGCATCGCACGCTGCCTACCGTCCTCGACCAATCACAGGCCGCGAAGGCGTTGAGCCCCCGCAACCCGGCCCAGACGGATCGCGATCCGGACGACCCGGTCGCGATCCGTGATCGGCTGATCGTGGAACTGCTGTACGCCACGGGAATTCGTGTGGGGGAGTTGTGCGGCCTCGACATCGGCGATGTCGACTCCGGCCGAAACGTGGTGCGCGTCATCGGCAAGGGCGACAAGGAGCGCGTCGTGCCGTTCGGTGCGCCGGCCGCGGAGGCGATCACGCGGTGGCTGCGCGAGGGCCGTCCGGCACTGGCCACCGCGGCCAGCGGTCGGGCGTTGCTGCTCGGGGCGCGCGGCGGACGTCTCGACCAGCGGATGGCGCGCACCGTCGTGCACCGCACCCTGCAGGCCGACCCGAACCTGCCGGATCTGGCGCCGCACGGGTTACGCCACAGCGCCGCAACGCATCTGCTGGAAGGCGGGGCGGATCTTCGGGTGGTGCAGGAGCTGCTCGGTCACGCGTCGCTCGCCACCACCCAGCTGTACACCCACGTCAGCGTGGAGCGCCTACGGAAAGTGCATGAGCAGGCGCATCCGCGCGCGTGATCGCCGGATACCGCTCGATGACCGCGACGGCCGCGGCCACCGCACCGGCCGGCGGCGGTGTCAGCGGTAGTCGGACGGCCGGCGTGGCCAGCAATCCCTGTGCATGAACCACAGCCTTGATCATCGTCGGATTAGGCTGGCCCAGAAGCGCTTCCGCGACGTCGACCAGCGGCCCGCTCAGACGGCGGGCGGTGGCGAAGTCGTCGCGCCCGCAGGCCTGAGCCAGCTCGGTGTACGCCCGCGGGATCACGTTGGCGCATGCGGTGATTCCGCCACTCGCGCCCAGCGCAAGCATCGGCGTCAGCTGGGCATCCTCGCCGCCGAGGACGGCGAAATCGTCGGGGACAGTCGACAATAGCCGCACGGTGTCGTCGTCCACACTGCCGACCGATTGTTTGACGCCGACGATGCGCGGGTGACCGGCCAGCTCCAGCAGCGCCGGCGCATGCAGGCGAACGCCGGTGCGGTGCGGGACGTTGTAGACGAGCACGGGGATGGGCGACCGGTCGGCGACATGCAGGAAGTGCGCGACCACGCCCGACTCGGTCGGGCGGCTGTAGTACGGAACCACGACCAGCGCGGCGTCGGCTCCGAGGTCGCGCACATGGTCGACGGACCGCACCGTCGCGACAGTGTCGTTCGACCCGGCGCCGACGATCAACGGGGTGCCGGTGGCGCGGCAGACCGACACGCAGGCGGTGGCGACGGCGTCGCGTTCGTCCGGCGTGAGCGTGCTGGACTCGCCGGTCGTGCCGAGGGCGACGAGGCCGGCGGCGCCCGCATCGATCGCGCGGTGGGCGAGTGCCTCCAGGGCCCGCAGATCGATGCGCTCGTCGTCGGCGAAGGGCGTGATCAGCGGGACGAAGATGCCGTTGAGGTCCATTCGTCCAGCGTGACGGCCCGCTATCAACAGGTCCAGCGACGAAAAATTCATATGACCGTAAGATCTACTTATGCTCGATCCACGTCGACTGCTGCTCCTGCGCGATCTCGCGCGCTTGGGAACCATCGCCGCGGTCGCCGAGGTGCACGCCTACACGGCGTCGGCGGTGTCTCAGCAGCTCGCGACCCTGGAACGGGAGGCCGGCTGCGCGCTGCTGCAGCGGACCGGTCGGCGCGTCGAACTGACCGATGCGGGGCGGGCGCTCGTCGGTGAGTCCGACACCGTGCTGGCGGCTTTGGAATCGGCGGCGGCCGCGGCGGTGGCCGCGGACGGGACGGTGGGCGGCCGGGTGGCTATCGGCGCGTTTCCGTCGGCCGTACGGCCGGTCGTGCTGCCCGCGATGCTGGCGATCGACGCTGCGGCGGCGCATGTCGACCTGGAGGTCGCGGAGGTCGACCCGGCCGACGCCCCGGAAGCGTTGCTGCGCAACCGATTGGACCTCGCGCTGGTCCACGACTACGACAACGTGCCGATCGAGTACGACCGCGGCATCGAGACGGCACGGTTGCTTGACGAAGAGGTGTACATCGCATCGAAAGGAGCCGTCCCGCAGACGGATTCGGGGGAGTGCGACATCGCAGCACTCGCTGAGCAGCGCTGGATCGCCGGCAGCGCCGGGACGCTCTGTCACACGATGCTGGTGCGGATGTGTCGGCACCACGGCTTCGAGCCGCGCATCGCTCATCGGATCGACGACTTCGCCGCGGTGTTGCGGCTTGTTGCCGCCGGCGCTGGGGTAGCGGTCGTACCCCAACTCGGGGCGGTGGATCGACCCGATTCGCTGACACTGACGCCGACCGGGATCCATCGGCGCACCCGACTGGCCTATGCCGCGGGCCGCGCCCGTCGGCCCGCGCTGGCGATGGTGATCGACGCGGTGCAGCAGGCGGCGGCCGGCATCGCCCGCCCGGTGCCCGGTTAGGGCGCGTCGCCGGGCTGCAGCGGCTTCAATCGCAACCGCAGCGCGCCGACCAGCGACAGGGGATTCACATAGGCCGCGGTCCGACCGGCACCGCGCCGTGCGCCCCAGTGCAGGCAGACGGCGGCACAGCCCGGGTGGCCGGGCTCGACCGTGCCGATCGGCGCCCCGCGGCTCACAGCCTGTCCGGCGCGAACACTCGCGCGTACCGGTTCATAAGTGGTCAGCAGACCGCTGGCATGCCGGATGGACACCGTCGGCTTGCCGGCCACCACCCCGGCGAACTGCACGACACCCGATCCGGCCGCCAGGACCGGCTGTCCCGCGGTCGCCGCGAGGTCCAGGCCGCGATGGCCGGGCTGCCAACGCTGCTTCGGCGGGCTGAAACCCTTGGTGACCTGCGGCTTGGGCCACAGCGGCCAGCCGTACCGGCCGCGTGTCGGCTCGTCGGCGCCGGTGGTCGGGGATGGTGCGGCTGGGGCCGCCGACGCCGGTCCGGTCGCGACGACAGCGATCACCAGGGTGGCGACGAGAAGCCGGGATGCCAGGTGCATACGGATTGGACGCACGAACGCGGCGCTCGGCTCCGTCGGCGGCCGGTCTATGGATTTCGTCTGCCGGCAACCTGGCCGTATACTCGTCTGCGCACGTCACCGGGATCTGATTTCGGGGCGTGACTTCGCGTGTCTGCGCCCGGCCGGTGTTTCACCGCACCGCCGGACCACTCGAGATGGGCGGTCCCGTTCGCGGGTTCCATCTCCAGGCAGTCACCAGGGCCGGCGTCACCCGACGACCGGCGTCAACTGCACACAAAGGAATGGCTGACATGGCAGTAGTGACCATGAAGCAGCTGCTGGACGCTGGAGCCCACTTCGGGCACCAGACCCGGCGCTGGAACCCGAAGATGAAGCGATTCATCTTCACCGACCGCAACGGCATCTACATCATCGATCTGCAGCAGACGCTGACCTACATCGATCGTGCCTACGAGTTCGTCAAGGAGACCGTCGCCCACGGCGGCACCATCCTCTTCGTCGGCACCAAGAAGCAGGCGCAGGAGTCGATCGCAGCCGAGGCCACCCGCGTCGGAATGCCGTATGTCAACCAGCGCTGGCTGGGTGGCATGCTCACCAACTTCCAGACCGTTCACAAGCGCCTGCAGCGTCTCAAGGAACTCGAGACGATGGAGCAGACCGGTGGTTTCGAGGGCCGCACCAAGAAGGAAATCTTGATGCTGACCCGCGAGATGAACAAGCTGGACCGCACCCTCGGCGGTATCCGCGATATGGCCAAGGTGCCGTCGGCCGTGTGGGTCGTCGACACCAACAAGGAGCACATCGCGGTCGGTGAGGCGCGCAAGCTGAACATCCCGGTCATCGCGATCCTGGACACCAACTGCGATCCGGACCTCGTCGACTACCCGATCCCGGGCAACGACGACGCCATCCGCAGCGCCGCCCTGCTGACCCGCGTGGTCGCCTCGGCCGTCGCCGAGGGCGTGCAGGCACGGGCCGGCCAGTCGGCCGACCCGGAGGCCAAGCCGGAGATCGGCGCAGACGAGCCGCTCGCCGAGTGGGAGCAGGAGCAGCTCGCCGGCGCGATCGTCTCCGCCGACGGCGAGAAGACCGAGGCCCCGGCAGCCGAGTAAGACCGGCGTCGAGCTTTCGATTACATGCAGCTGCGGCCGGAGTGCGAGCGATGAACATCGCTTGAACTCCGGCCGTAGCTCGCGTGAAAGCACGTTGAAAATCGTTGTACTGCAAGCGGTTCGCCTGCGAGGCTGACTGCTGGATAACACAGAATGAGGAGGTTCGCGCAATGGCGAACTACACCGCCGCCGACGTCAAGCGGCTTCGTGAGCTCACCGGCTCCGGAATGATGGACTGCAAGAAGGCGCTCGAGGAGTCGGCCGGCGACTTCGACAAGGCCGTCGAGATCCTGCGCATCAAGGGCGCCAAGGACGTGGGCAAGCGCGCCGAGCGTTCGACCGCCGAGGGCCTGGTCGCCGCCCGTGACGGCGTGATGATCGAGATCAACTCGGAGACCGACTTCGTCGCCAAGAACGCCGAGTTCCAGGCGCTGGCCGACCAGATCGTCGACGCCGCCGTGGCCGCCAAGACCTCGGATGTCGAGGAGCTCAAGGCCGCGAAGCTGGGCGACGGCACCGTTGCCGAGGCCGTCGCCGCGCTATCGGCGAAGATCGGCGAGAAGCTGGAGCTGCGTCGCGTCGTGTCCTACGACGGCAACGTCGCGGTCTACCTGCACAAGAAGGCGTCGGACCTGCCGCCGTCGGTGGGTGTGCTGGTGCAGTTCAACGGCGACGGCGACACCGCCGCCGAGGCTGCCCGCGGCGCCGCGATGCAGGTCGCCGCACTCAAGGCGAAGTACGTCTCGCGCGAGGATGTCCCGGCCGACGTCGTCGAGTCCGAGCGCAACATCGCCGAGCAGACCGCGAAGGAAGAGGGCAAGCCCGAGGCCGCGCTGCCGAAGATCGTCGAGGGTCGCGTCAACGGCTTCTACAAGGATGTCGTGCTGATCGACCAGCCGTCGGTGCAGGACAACAAGAAGTCCGTCGGCGCACTGCTGAAGGACGCGGGCGCCGAGGTGACCGCGTTCAGCCGCTTCGAGGTCGGCCAGGCCTAGCAGGCACCCAACACGAAATCCGCGCCACTTGTGGAGATCCGCGCCGGCTGTAACCGGCGCGAATCCACGAAAGTGGCGCGGATTTCGCGTTTCCGGGCCGATTAGCGCAGTGTCAGCTTCAGGACGTCGCCGGTCTCGCTGTCGGCGATCAGTACGTCCGGGTCGCGAGGGGACACCGCGACCGATGTCAGCGGTACGCCGACGCTCGTCGAACACCGCTGCGTCCCATCGAGATTGACCGTGATCAGTTGGCCGAGAGTGGAGGCGATGGCCACTCGTGACGGACTCAGGGCAGCGATGTCATCGATGACGCCGGGCAACGGAGCGGCAGCGTCCGCCGCGACGGTGGTGGCTGCGGGGTCGGTGATCGGGACGCGCAGCAGACGGCCGCTGAGGCTCTCGGTCATCGTCACGTAGACGGCGCCGCCGATGATCGCGATCCCGTTCATTCCGGTGCCGTTGATCGTTGCGGACGGCGCGAGGTTCTTGGGGGCATGTGCTGACCAGGCTTGGTCGATCAGCCCATGGCGATCGACGCGCACCACCCCAAGATTGCTGTCGGCCACATACGCGTTGCCTGCAGAATCCAGGGCCAGGCCGTTCGGCATGCCCAATCCGGTGGCGAAAATCTGCGGATGCGGTTGCCGCGCAGCAGGATCGAATCGCAGGATGCGCCCCGTGCGGGGCAGTCCGGGGATAATGTTGAGTGTGGTATCGCCGGAATTGACATACATCTGATGGTTCGGCCCCATTCGAATCGCACCCGGGGATTCGACGGCCACCGTGCCGGTTGGTCGTCCGGAGGGGTCGTATCGGTCGACTCGGTTCTGCAGGGAGCGCGTGACCCATAGATCGCCGCGGTCGTCATAACCCACGTTCTCGGCCCAGGAGACTCCGGGAATCGGTGCGGCGACGAATCGGCTGACGCTTGCCGCCGGGCAGTGGCCCGAGGATTCTGGCTGCGCGATGGCCGACGGCGCTGCCGCGATGACCGCAGTGGCCGCCGCGGCGACCGTTGCAATGATCGAGACCAGGCGGATGGATTGGCCGGACAAAGTACCTCCCAGGTATATTTAAGCGACATGACGTAGCGTAATTGATCGGCGGGCTGATGGGAACAACGAAACGACGGTCGGTGGGTCGCCCCGTCGATCCGGGCCTGAGCGCTCGCATCGACGAGGTCACCCTGCGGATGCTCGACGAGTCGGGCTATCACGGGCTGACGATCAGCGGTGTCGCGGCGGCGGCGGGTGTGCCGCGGTCGACCTTGTACCGCCGGGGGAAGACCAAGGCGGCACTGGTGGTGTCGGCGATTTCCGAGCTGGTGCCGCCCCTCCGTGACCCCGTCTCCGATGATCCACTACGGGACTTGTCGGATCTGGTGGTCGACTTCGTCGAGGCGTTCGTCGGCAGCGGGCACGCGGCAGTGGTGATGGAATTGCATGCCCGCGCGTATGGGGATCCGGAGCTCGCTGAGCTGGTGCGACGCTACTTGGTGCCGCGCGGCGAGACAGTCGACGCGGTGCTCGCCCGCGCGGCCGCCGCCGGCCTCCTGGATCGGCGCGTCACCCCGGATATGGTGCGCGACTTGCTCCTCGGGCCGCTGCTCTACCGCTGGCTGGTACCCAAGGAAATCTTCGACCGCGGCACTGCGATGGCGATGACGGAAGCGGTCTTGCGCGGTATTAGAGCCTGAACAGCGTGATCACCGCAGGGGGACCACCGCGGCGATGCGATTCATCAGGACGTTGTAGCCGTTCGCGTTCGCATGCGGTCCGGGTTTGCCGCTGGTGATCAGGCCGCCGGCGAGTCCGCGCCGCGGATCGGCCCAGCCGGCGACGTCGATCAGGCCCATGTGCCCGAACGATCCTGCGGTGTCCCGGCCGAACGGGCCGGATCGCTTGCCGCCCAGCATGAATCCCGAGCCCCAGCGCATGGGACGCAGGCCGACCGAGATGTCCGGGCGGGTCAGCGTGGTGGGTATCAGTGCGCGTTCCAGCGTCTGCGGCTGCAGGACCTGCACGCCGTCCATCTCGCCGCCACGCCGGAGTATCTCGTAGAACTTCGAGAGCTCCTGTGCAGTCGACACGCCGCTGCTGGACGGCACCACCGCGGTCAGGAAGCGCGGGTCGTTCGTCATCGCGATCACCTTGCCGAGCCCGCCGCCGATCGCCTTGCGGAACATCGTCAGGAACGGCTCGGGGACCTCGCGGGCGGTGTGATGGCTGAGGGCCACCAGCGGCACTTCGTCCGGCAGCACGCCGAAGTTGTTCCAGCGGAACCCCAGCGGGGTGAGCACCTCGTCGGCCAGGATGTCGCGGATGCTGCGGCCGGTCGCGGCCTGCACGATCTCGCGCACCAGGAAGCCGAACGTCAGCGCGTGATAGACCGAGATGAGCCCGGGGCGATACTGCGGCTTCTGTGCGCATAGTTGCGCTACCGCGAAGTCGGAGTCGCTGACATGGTCCAGATCCGTTGCGCTGCCGGTGTATCGACCATCCGCGTCGGTGCCGCCCATCATCAGCGGCACGCCGGCCCGGTGACCCAGCACGTGCGCGATCGTGGTGCGGTCCTTGCCGTGGCTGGTGTAACCCGGCAGGTAGTCGCAGACGTGGGCGTCGAGGGCGAGGTCACCGCGTTCGATCAGCCGGTGCATGACGACGCTGGCGAACCCCTTGGCCGCCGAGTAGACGCAGTACGGGGTGTCCGGGGTGACGACGACCTTCTCGACGTCAGGATCGCCGCCGATCGCGTCCTGGAAGGGAGCGGGCTTCGGCGCATTGCCGATGCTGTGGCCGATGGAGCGATTGAGGATGATCTCGCCGTCGACGCGCAGGCACAGCTGCATCGCCGGATTCACGCCGACCCGGTACCAGTCGCGGACCGCCTGCCAGATCCATTCGACGTTGATGTCGCTGGGCGCCTCGTCGCCGATCGTCGTGACTGCGTCGAGGTCTGCGGGCACCGCTATCCGCAGATCGACGGGCTGGGCGGGCGCGCTGGATGTTGTGGCCGACACAGTTGCGAACAGTACCGGCCGCGCTGCGTGCCGAATGTTGGGCCGGTACCGGGGCCGCCACATAGGATGAACCCGATAATTTCTTACTTGCATAAAAGATGCCAGAAAGCGCCAAGCCCCGAACAGTGAGGATGCAAGCCCAGGATGACGAACGCCGTACGCCCCAACGAACCGAACCGCGTCGAGGCCGTCGCGCGCGGCGCGTATTCGCGGGTGATGCTCAAGCTGGGCGGTGAGATGTTCGGCGGAGGCAAGGTCGGGCTCGATCCGGACGTGCTGTCCACGGTCGCCGATCAGATCGCCGAGGTCGCGCGGTCGGGGGTGCAGGTGGCGGTGGTCATCGGCGGCGGCAATTTCTTCCGCGGCGCCGAACTGCAGCAGCGCGGCCTGGAGCGGGCCCGCTCGGATTACATGGGCATGCTCGGCACGGTGATGAATTGCCTTGCTCTGCAGGACTTTCTGGAGAAGCGGGAGATTCCGACCCGCGTGCAGACCGCGATTACGATGGGTCAGGTCGCCGAGCCGTATCTGCCGCTGCGGGCCCAGCGGCATCTGGAGAAGGGGCGCGTGGTCATCTTCGGCGCCGGCATGGGTATGCCGTATTTCTCCACCGACACGACCGCCGCGCAGCGGGCGCTGGAGATCAAGGCCGAGGTCGTGCTGATGGCGAAGGCGGTCGACGGGGTCTACAGCGACGATCCGCGCACCAACCCGGAGGCCGAGCTGTTCACCTCGATCACCCACCAAGAGGTGCTCGAGCGGGGCCTGAAGGTCGCCGATGCCACCGCATTCAGCCTGTGCATGGACAACAACATGCCGATGCTGGTTTTCAACCTCTTGCAGGAGGGCAATATCGCTCGCGCCGTGGCGGGTGAGAAGATCGGAACGCTTGTTGCGTCCTGAACCCGGACCTGCGCACACAGAAAGGGACATCCCGTGATCGATGAGGCGCTGCTCGATGCCGAAGAGAAGATGGAGAAGGCGGTAAGCGTCGCCCGCGACGATATGGGTTCGGTCCGCACCGGTCGGGCCAATCCGGCGATGTTCAACAGGATCGCGATCGATTACTACGGCTCGATGACCCCGATCACCCAGGTCTCGTCGATCACCGCGCCCGAGGCGCGCATGCTCATCATCAAGCCGTACGAGCCGTCGTCGTTGGATCCGATCATCACCGCGATCCGCAACTCCGACCTCGGCGTCAACCCGACCGATGACGGCAACGTCATCCGTGTGACCATCCCGCAGCTCACCGAGGACCGCCGGAAGGAACTGGTCAAGCAGGTGAAGTCGAAGGGCGAGGACGCCAAGGTCGCGATCCGCAACGTGCGCCGCAAGGCCGTCGACGAGCTCAAGCGCATCCAGAAGGACGGCGAGGCGGGCGAGGACGAGGTGACGCGCGCCGAGAAGGAGCTCGACAAGACCACATCCGGCTATGTCGCCCAGGTCGACGATCTGGTGAAGCACAAAGAGAGCGAACTGCTCGAGGTATGAGCGCCGACGACGGAGCCGCCGCCGGGTCGCCGGACACTGACGCCGCACCGGCCGAGAAGAAGTCCCGAGCCGGGCGGAATCTGCCTGCCGCGCTCGCCGTCGGCTGCAGCCTGGGCGGCGCCCTCATCGTCATCCTGATCTTCGCGCCGAAGGTGATGGTCGGCGTGATCGCCGTGGCGATCGCGATCGCCTCGTGGGAGGTGACCAAGCGGCTCCGGCAGGCGGGCATCGAGGTCGCGATCGTGCCGGTGCTGGTCGGTGGCCAGGCGATGGTCTGGTCGGCCTGGCCCTGGCATGTCACCGGGCTACTGGTCTCGTTCGTCGCCACCGTTCTGGTCTGCATGATCTGGAAGTTGTTGGCGCAGGGGCTGAATGCCGCGCCGGTCAACTATCTGCGCGACCTCGCGATCACCGTGCTCGTGCTGGCCTGGCTGCCGCTGCTGATCTCGTTCGGTGTGCTGATGGTCAATCAAGATCAGGGCGCCGATCGGGTATTCACCTTGATCATCGTGGTCGTGTGCTCGGATGTCGGCGGGTATGTCGCCGGCGTGCTGTTCGGCCGCCATCCGATGGCGCCGGCGATCAGCCCCAAGAAGTCCTGGGAAGGCATGGTCGGCTCCCTGCTCTTCGGCACCGTCGGCGCCATCCTGTGCGTCACCTTCCTGCTTGATACCCACCCGTGGATCGGCGCGGTGCTCGGCCCGGTGCTTGTCGTCTGCGCGACGCTGGGCGATCTCGTCGAGTCGCAGGTCAAGCGCGACATGGGAATCAAGGACATGGGCAGTCTGCTGCCCGGCCACGGCGGCATCATGGATCGCCTCGATTCGCTGCTTCCGTCCGCATTCGTGGTGTGGGCCATCCTCACAGCCGCTTTGAGCTGAGGAAGATCGCGAACCGGTCGGCCGGATCGGTCCACAGCTGCTGCACCGGCAGGCCCACCGCGGCCAGTTCGGCCGACAGCGTGTCCGGCCGGAACTTGGCGGATATCTCGGTGAGGATCTCCTCGTCGGCCGCGACGTCCACCGCCAGGTCGGCGCCGGGGATGTGTACTCGCGCATCGTGGGTGGCCCGCAGGCGCATCTCGATCCATTCGTCGTCGGCGTTCCAGACCGCCACGTGCCGATAGCTGTCCACGTCGAAATCGGCGCCGAGTTCACGGTTCACGACCGTCAGCACGTTGCGGTTGAACGCGGCGGTGACACCGGAGGCGTCGTCGTAGGCGCGTTGCATGGCGGTCTCGTCGGCGACCAGCCCGGCGCCGAGTAGGAAATGCTCGCCGGGTTCCAATGCCGCGGACACGTTGGTCAGGAAGCGCTTTCGGGCCGTCGGCTCGAGATTGCCGATGGTGCCCCCGAGGAACGCGACCGTCCGCGGGCCCGGACCGGGTAGCGGCGCGAGCGTGCCGGTGAAGTCGGCGACGATGCCGTCGACCCGCAGGCCGGGGTATTCGGCGCGTAGCCGCCCGACCGCGCCGCGCAGTGCGGACGGGGACACATCGAGCGGCGCGTAGTGCTGCAGACCGCTGCCGTCGTCGCGGTGCGTCGACATCGCGTCGATCAGCCGTCGCGTCTTGTCCGACGATCCGGAGCCGAGTTCGATCAGCGTCGCGGTGCCGGTGAGCGCCGCGATGTCGTCGGCGTGTTCGACGATCAGCTGTCGCTCGGTCCGCGTGGGGTAGTACTCGTCGAGCTCGGTGATCGCATCGAACAGATCGCTGCCGTGGGCGTCGTAGAACCACTTGGGCGGCAGCGACTTCGGCGACCCGGTGAGTCCGGCCCGGACGTCGGCGCGCAGCGCCTGCGCCCGGTTGTCGGTCGGGATCCGGATATCGAGATCGACGGGGGTGGTTGTCATCGAGTGTCCTTCGGTTGCATGTTCAGTTCGCTGAGCGGCCAGGTGTCGACGTGGCCAGGTCGGGCGTGGATCAGGCTGCGGTCCGGAACGGGGGCCCACGATTCGTCCACGTCGGTCGGTTCGGAGGCAACCCACACGGCGTCCTCGGTCGCCCGGGTCCAGAGACTGTGATGCACCGCGGTCGCCCAGATCTCGTGGCCGTCGCAGAGCAGCAGGTTCAGCCGCGGGTCGTCGGTGGTCAGCAGATCATTGACAACCGATGCCAGCGCCGACTGCGGTCCGGCGGCCAGCCGATGCCGGAGGAGGATCCAGAGCGCCCCGGCGTCGATGACGGCCGGCATCGTCAGCACCTCGATCATCGGGACTGACTGCAGCAGTGGGGCGAACGCGTTGCGCCAGCCGATGATTCGGCCGTTGAAGCTGAAGCCCCAGCGATCGTCGCCGAATGGCGCGCAGGCCGCTCGATGCACCGAATCGGGGTCGGTGGCTGAGCGGACGGCCCCGATGGCGGCCATTGATTCGATGCCCGCGAGGACGTCATCGATCGCCGGGTCGCTCCAGATCGGCACCGCGTTGCGATAGGTATGCCGAGCCCCGTCGGCCCACCAGCTGACTCCGAACCCGTCGACGTTGATGGTGCCGCCGTCGCGCATGTCCTGGGGTGCCCACGACTGCCGGGACAGCGAATGCGTTCCGTCGGTGAGGATGTCGGCCACCGGGCGCGGCGGCCCGACGTAGGCGAGATGACGACACATAGCGGTCAGAGGTCCCGGGCCAACCGGAATCCGGAGAAGATCTGCCGGCGGATCGGGTAGTCCCAGTTGCGGAAGGTGCTGCGGGCGACCACCGGATCGGTCGCGAAGGAACCGCCGCGAAGCACTTTGTAGTCGGAGCCGAAGAACACCAGTGAGTATTCGTCGTACGGATAGGCGCGGAACCCGCTGTAGGGCACGAAATCTGACGAGGTCCACTCCCAGACATCACCAATCAGCTGATGCACGCCCAGTGGTGAGGCGCCGCCCGGATAGGCTCCGATCGGTGCCGGGGCGAGGTGTCGCTGGCCGAGATTGGCGCGCGTCGCGTCCGGTTCGTCGTGGCCCCACGGGTATGCGCGGCTGGTGTTGCTGCCGGGGTCGAAGCGGGCGGCCTTCTCCCACTCGATCTCGGTGGGCAGCCGCTTGCCGCGCCAGCGCGCGTACGCCTGCGCCTCGTAGTAGCAGACGTGTACGACCGGCTGGGCGGGATCGATCGGCACGACGCGGCCGAATTCGGTTCGGTACCAACCGGATGCGTCCTGCTCCCAGAACTGCGGCGCGGTCAGCCCGGCCTTCGTGTGGTGCCGCCAGCCCTCGGCCGACCACAGCTCTTCGCGGCCGTAGCCGTCATCGGCGATGAACTCGAGGTACTCGCCGTTGGTGGTGGGGTAGCGGTCGATCGCGTAGGTGCCGGTGGAGGCGCGGTGGGCCTGCCGCTCGTTGTCGAGCGCCCACGGATGGGTGCTGGTGCCCATCTCGAATTCGCCGGCGGGCACGATCACCTCGTCCGCTACCACCGGCGCGGCCGCGGGTGGCGGCGCTGACGACAGCACCGGCGGGCCGCTGCGCAATTGGTGGGTGGCGAGCATGGTTTCGCAGTGCTGCTGCTCGTGCTGGGCGATCATCGCGAAGACGAAGCCGCGCTCGATCAGCGGATCACCCTGCAGCACCGCCTGATCCAGCACGTCGAGCGCCTTGGTGCGAACCTGCTGGACGTACTGGCGGGATTGGGCGGGATCCAGCAGCGGCAGCGTCGGGCGGCTCCGGCGCGGGTGCTGGAACGCGTCGTACAGGCTGTCGATGTCGCTGCGCACCGGCTCGCGCCCGCCGACGTCCCGGACCAGCCAGAGCTCCTCCTGGTTGCCGATATGCGCCAGATCCCAGACGAGCGGACTCATCAGCGGCGAGTGCTGTGCCGCCAGGTCGGCGTCGTCGACCGACTCCGTCAGCAGCGCGGTGCGGGCGCGGGCGGCGGTCAGCTCCTGAGCGAGCCGGGCGCGGAGGTTCTCGTTGGAGAGTTCGGCGGTATCGGTGACGGTCATCGGGCGGCGGCTCCTTCGCGGACGGTGTCTTGCGCGTGTGGGCGTTCGCCGCGGGCGATACGGCCGGCATCACGGCCCAGGATCGCGCGCAGCGTGCAGTCGTCGGTCAGGCCGGTCGCGAGCTCGGTCAAGGATGCTGCGGCCGAACGTAATTGCGGATCGTCGAGTCCGTCGACAGCGGCCTCGACCCAGCCTCCTGACGTCGCGCGGGCGATCTCGGACGCCTCGGCAACGGCCTGGGGCGTAGCGGCCAGGGCGGCCAGGACGGCGGTCGGGACGAGCCACCCGCCGGGGGGCTGCGCATCGAGGTAGCGGACCTCCAGGTGTCCCTGCGGCCGGACGGCCCCGAAGACCGTGGTGGCGTGGTAGCGGAGGTCGGCATAGGTGGGCGCTCGATCGAGATCGCCGCAGTTCCCGTCGATCCAGTCGCCGAAGGTGATGTCCGGGGCGGACCAGTCATCGTCGCCGCGCCGCACGCACAGCAGCGGCGTTGCGAGAACTCGTCGGGGGTAGTCGGTTCGGGGTGACCGGGCATCAGTGCCGAGGCCGGGAGCTCCGAACGTGGGAACATCGCGGACCGGGTCGAGGCCGTGCCACGCGCGCATCCGAGCCGACGCGCTCACCGGGCCGGACCGGTCCTCGTCGCCCGCGCGGCCGCGCGAGTTGGCGAACGCGGCGCAGAGCGCGGGGCCGACATCGTGCAGCATCTGCCACCGGTCGGCGATCTCCGCGTCGTCGCGCCCGGCATCCAGGCAGACCTGTATCGCGGCCGTATTGCACATCATCCAGCGGCCGAGCGGACCGATGGCGTTGTACCGCGCACGCATCGCCCGGTAGCGGGGAACGGTGAGCACCTGGTCGGCGCGGCGCTTGTCGTCCGCGCGCGAATGGAGATGGAGCCGGCCGCGCAACAGTTCCCGCAGGGCGACCGTGTCGCGATCGATGCGGTTGCGCAGTTCAGAAACGGATTCGACTGGCTGCGAAGATAATTCGAGTTGCCCGCCGGGCTCGACGGAGACCAGGCTCCCATCGGGAAGGGGGAGATGCGGCGAGTCGGGGGAGACGCTGACAGGAGCGTGCGGCCCGAGCAATCGGGCCAGCGTCGGCACGCTGGGGCGGGATCCGTCGGGGGTCGTGGTGATCCATTCGACCTCGACGCCCACCAGCGCGGGCGGACCGACCTTGAAGCAGATCTTCGCGAGGAATGCCTCGGCGGCCGGGCGGCTGGAGACCGGCTGATCGGGGTCGGGCAGGGGCGTGTTGGCCGTGACCAGGTGTGCGTCGCCCATGCCGGAGATCCCGTCGGTGTCGGTTGTCGTGCCGCTTGAGAGCGACGCTACCCGCCGGGTCTGACAGGCGCGGGTTCTCGCGACATCGCCGCAGTTAGCGGACACAGATCGTCATGGCAGCACAGGGCCGAGCAGTTGTTCCATGAGCAGTTCGAACAGCAGATCGGGCCGGTCGAAGGTGTCGGTGCCGTACTGGCCGAAGACCTCCAGGTTCACTGCGCCGACGAGACCGCTCCACAGTCCCACCGCGCGGGCGAACAGCCAGTCCGGAAGCGCGACGGCGAACTCGTCGCGGATGGCCGCGAATGCCGGCGCGAGTTCCGGGGCCGACCATTCGGGAGGCGGGTCCGCGGTGACGCCCGCGGCGTGCGCGGCCGCCAGCTCGCCGAGGAGCAGGGCGACGACGGCGGTGCCGGGGGCGACGGTCTGCTCGGCCGGGGCGCGATAGCCGGGCACCGGGCTGCCGTATAGCAGCGCGTACCGAGCCGGCTCGGCGACGGCCCAGGAACGAAAGGCCTTGCACGCGAGCATCAATCGCTGTCGATGGGAATCCGGGTCGATGTCGTCTAGGGCCGCGTGGACGGTGTCGGCGAGTTCTTGGTAGCTGTCGATGAGCAGCAGGGTGAGGAGATCGTCGCGGGTGGCGACATAGCGATAGACGGCCGACGACACCATGTTCATATCGCGCGCGATGGCCCGCAGGGACAGACCGGCGGCGCCGTCGCGGGCGAGGTGTTCGCGACCGAGCTCGACGATGCGTCTTTCGATCTCGGCGCGGCTCTGGGCGCGGGATTTCTTCTCGGGCATGCCGCCACTATTTCATAAATGAGAGCACTGCTCTTGCATTTGTCGCGCGGGCGGTGCAGACTCAACAACAAGCGAGAGCGGTGCTCTCGAAAACTCCATCGAAGGGAACACTATGAACGCCGGATCTGCATCGACCTACTACAAGGCCCCGACGGGGCGGTTCGAACGCGGAATGAACGCCTCGATCACCTGGCTGGCCCGCCATGGCATCTCGCTGTACGGCAGCTCGGAGCTGATCGTGACCGGCCGCAAGAGCGGGACGCCCCAGCGTATTGCGGTGAACCCGCTGAATATCGAGGGCGAACGCTTCCTGATCGCGCCGCGCGGCACGACGCAGTGGGTCCGCAATCTGCGCGCCGCCGGCGGTGCCGCCGAGCTGCGCGTCGGGCGCCGGACCGAAGCTTTCACCGCGCAGGAACTCGCCGCCGACGATCCGGCCACGATCGAGGTGCTGCGCGAATACGTCCGGCGGTGGGGCTGGGAGGTCAAGGCGATGCTGCCGGAGCCGATCGATGCCGAATCGGATGACGCGACGATGGCCCGCGTGGCCGCGCAGCTCCCGATGTTTCGCATCGTTGCAGGGTGAGCTCGACTATGGCGACTGGCGCGGCGTGATCAAGGCGAGGAGGGCGCCGGTGAGGCTGTCGGCGAACCTGCTGTCGACAGGCCCCGCGTCGGCGAGTAGTCGGTACCACAGCGTGCCGAAGAAGATCTCGACAGCGAGCGCCAGATCGGCGTCTTGCCGGATCGCGCCGCGGCGGCGGGCGCGGTCCAGCAATTCGTAGAGGATGTTGCGCCGATGCGCGAGGAACTCGGTGCGAAACGACATGGCGAAGTCGGGGTTGCGCTGGGCCTCCGACATCAGCGCGGTCAGCAACCTGCCGCTGCGTTGCGCGCCATCGACGCTGCGTCGAATGAATTCACGCAGGTCGGCGTCGAAGTCGCCACTGTCCGGTAGTGGCGCGGCGCGGCTTGCGCCCTCATTGATTGCTTCGAGGACGATGGCGGCCGGCGACGGCCACCAGCGGTACACGGTCTGCTTCGAAACCCCGGCGCGGCGGGCGATCTCCTCCATGGTGGCGGCGCCATATCCGCGCTCGTTCACGAGAGACAGGGTCGCCTTGATGATGGACCGGCGCGCAGTGCTGCTGCGGGGCCGTCCGGGAGGCCGCGGCGACATGCAGACAATATTACAAGACGATCCGTATGATAATGTTTCTAGACGTACTGTCCTTTATTAATCTGCATTTCAAAGCCTATTCGGCGAGCATTGGAGGATTGTCATATGGACGCGGCAACCGCGGAGCTGTCGGAACTCGAGAGCGTGCTCGCCGGTGATCTCGGCGTGATTCTCGCCCAGGTCACACCACTCAAGGGAGTGGTGCTGACGCCGGTCAACAACTTCGGATGGGACCCTGCCACCCGCACCGCGACGTTCACGAGCGATCTGGCGGCATTCAAGAAGCTTCAGCGACTCCAGCGAAATCCCAAGCTGTCGCTGGTCTTTCATGCCCGGGAGCATGGCACCGGCAGCGGCAACCAGTACGTCGTGGTTCAGGGCGACGCCGAGTTCTCCTGGGAGACGGACCGCGACGCGCTGGCGGCGTTGTTCACCGGCTGGTGGGAGCGCTCCAACGGCGATGGTCGGCGAAGCGCGACGTTGACGCCCGAGGATCTGGGCGGCTTCTTCTGGGACTGGTGGTTGGCGCCGTTCTTCTGGGACCGGGTGATCGTGCGTGTCCGGGCTCAGCGCATCATCGCGTTCCCGGACCTCGATTGTCGCGGCGCGCCGACCGTCATCGGTCGTGAGTGGGACGCCCAGCCTGCCGAATCCCAGAAGCCTCCCGCCAAGGGGACCGGCCCGCGCGTCAGCGGCGCACGTGCCGCCAGAATGTTCAACGCGCAGCCGCACAGACTTCTCGGTTGGGTGGGCACGGACGGCTATCCGGTGGTGGCACCGGCCACCGTGACCGGCACCGGCAAAGATGGCCGCCTCGCCTTGTCTGTACCCGAACAGCTGGCGCCCACAGGACAACGGCGTGCTGGGCTCACCGGACACTGGTTCGCCGAAGGCACTATCGGACAACGGCAAATCGTCATGACCGGTTGGCTCAGCCGCGAAAGCAGTGGTGACCTCCTCTATGCGCCGCATACCAGGCTCAGCTATCGCATGCCTCCGTCGCGGTGGATGTGGCGGACCGTTGGCGGTCTCGTTGTCCGGGTGGGGATTTGGCGGGCCGGACGCTCGGGGGTGCCCGTCGAGGCGGGTGCGTCGGCATGACGCGCTGGGAACGTGTGGTCCTGGCTGTCCAGCGTCACGTGGCCAATCCGATCGCGCGCCGCATCGCGCGACACTTACCTGGCGAGGCGGTCTTGGAAACCATCGGCCGCAAGTCCGGCCTACCCAGAGCAACGCCGATCGGGGGTCGGCTCGACGGTTCGACGTTCTGGCTCGTCACCGAGTTCGGCCGGCGAGCGCAGTACGTACGCAATATCGAGGCAGACGGTCGGGTGCGTCTGCAGGTGGCCGGCGCCTGGCGGTCTGGGACGGCGTCGATTCTCGACGACGATGACGCCAGGGCCCGCCTCAAGCAATTGCCGTGGCTGAACAGCCTGCTTGTCCGTCTCGTGGGCACCGAACTCCTGACCGTCCGGGTCGACCTCGACTAGACGACGACTGCGCGGGGTGGCCGGCTGCAGTCGACCTAGGATCGGCGTGTGAGCAGCCCATCGTCGTCGCGTGCCCGGTGGGTGCTGCACATCGACATGGATGCGTTCTTCGCCTCGGTGGAACAGCTCACCCGTCCGACGCTGCGCGGACGGCCGGTGCTCGTCGGTGGTGCCGGAGGTCGCGGCGTGGTGGCGGGGGCCAGCTACGAGGCGCGGGTTTTCGGCGCCCGGTCGGCGATGCCGATGCATCAGGCTCGCCGGCTGGTCGGCGCCACCGCCGTGGTGCTGCCGCCGCGCGGCGCGGTCTACCGGGAGGTCAGCGGCAAGGTGTTCGCCGCCGTCCGCGAGCTGGTGCCGGTCATCGAAACGCTGTCGTTCGACGAGGCCTTCGCGGAACCCGACGAGCTGACCGGGGCCGATCGGACGACCGCGGTCGAATTCGCGGAGCGACTCCGAGCCGCTGTGCGCGAGGCGACCGGGCTGGCGGCCTCGGTCGGCGTGGGCAGCGGAAAGCAGATCGCGAAGATCGCCTCCGGCCTCGCCAAGCCGGACGGGGTAGTGGCGATCGAGCAGGGGAGCGAGCTGGCGTTCCTGCACCCGCTGCCGGTGCGCAAGCTGTGGGGAATCGGCCCGGTCGCGGGAGATCGGTTGCAGCGCTTGGGAATCGACACGATCGGCGACCTCGCACGGATGTCGCGGGCCGAAGTGGAATCGGTGCTCGGCACCACCATCGGCCCGGCGCTGCATCTGCTCGCGCAAGGGTACGACGATCGGCCGGTCGCCGAACGCGCCGAGGCGAAGCAGATCAGTGCGGAGTCGACCTTCGCCACCGACCTGGTCGAGCTGGGGCAGTTGCGGCGTGCGGTGGAGTCGGCCGGTACGCATGCGCACCGGCGGTTGCTGGAAGATGGGCGTGGCGCGAAAACCGTTGTGGTGAAGATGAAGAAGGCTGACATGTCGATCCTGACCCGGTCGGCGACCCTGTCGGCCGCGACGACCGAGTTGCCGACACTGTTGGCCGCCGCAGGGCGGCTGGTACTCGATCCACTGGAGATCGGCCCGGTGCGATTGGTCGGCGTCAGCTATTCGGGTTTATCCGCGGTGCAACAGTTTTCGATGTTCCCGGAGCTGGACGGCCCCGACGCCGACAATCTTGACCCGGTTGCCTCCGGCGATGCCGCACCGCCCGACGACGGCCCGGCGGTGCCCGAGCGGGTGCAGATCCCGGGCGACACCGTCGGCTGGCGGACGGGCGCCGACGTCGTGCATCCGGTGCACGGCCACGGGTGGGTGCAGGGCAGCGGTCACGGTGTCGTGACGGTCCGTTTCGAAACCCGCAGCAGCGGGCCGGGTTTCAGCAAGAACCTGGATGCTGCGGACCCGGATCTGACCGCCGCCGACCCGCTGCGCAGCCTGGACTGAGCCGGGCCGGATTCACGGCTCCGGGACGGTGCGGCGGAAGAAGTCGGCGATCGCGGCCGTGTCGGCGCCCGCCGCGAGCAGCGCCATGAGGGCGATCCGGGCTTGTGGGGGCCGCAGCCAGGTCGAGATGATCGCGCCGGCGGCGACCAGGTCGACCGCCCCGCCGCCTCCGCCGTAGACCGCCTCGACGGGCCCGAACGGCACCCGCGTGGACACGACGACCACCACTCCGTCGGCGGTCAATCGGCCGACCGCGCCGACGATGTAGGGATGCGTGTTGCCGGAACCGTTCGCCTGCAACACGATCGCTCGCGCCCCCTGCGTCGCATGCCAGTCGAGCATCGCGGAGTCGGCACCCGGATGCAGCGCGATGATGTCCACGCGGTGCGCGGCGATATCCGCCGGTGCGACCGGAATCCTGGCGAGCGGCCGGAGCGGACCGGTGAATGCCGCGGCCGCGGTGGTGTCGGCCTTGATGATTCCGCGCACCGGCATCACCGACCCGGCGAAAGCCAGCAGGACACCACGGCCGCGGGCCGCCGGATCGGCCGCGGTGGCGATCGCCAATCCCAGATTCGCCGGCCCATCAGCATCCGGGTGGTCGTTGCTGCGCTGAGCGCCGGTGATGACGACAGGCCGCGGATCGGTGTGGCTCAGGTCGATGAGCATCGCGGTCTCTTCGAGGGTGTCGGTGCCGTGGAGGATCACCACGCCGCCGACCGCGGGGTCGACGAGGGCGTCGGCGACGGCGCGGCGCACCGCGTCCTGGTCGGCCGGGGTGAGCGCGGCGCTGTCGGCGGCCGCCAGATCCCGGACGCGGATCGGCACATCGGGAGCCCCGGCGGCCTGCCCGGCGAGATCTCCGCCCGACACCACGGGCTGGGCGCCGGCCGCACCCGACCGCGCCGCGATCGTGCCGCCCGTCGCGAGCAGGACGATGGTTGGGACGCCGGGATCGTGGATGCCGGTACGGTCGGGCGTGGTCACCGGCCCACTGTGACCCGCCGGCCGGTGCGCGTCAAAGACCTAAGCCCAAAACCGCAGCAAGTGGTGACGAAGTGGGCCTTGCTCGGCTGCGTTTGGCATAGTGGGGCGAGCCCAAAACGCCCGCCTGGACATTCCGGGCCGGGATTCACGACGATGAGGAATCACCTTGAAGCGAGTACTGACCGCCGGACTAGCCCTGATCGCCGCCGCCTCGATTGGGGCCTGCAGCGATAACAGCGGACCGTCGCAGACGTCGACGACCACCAGCGCGAGCAGCAGCGCCTCGGCCGATCCGATGACCAATCCCAACACGCCACCGCCGGCCTCCGCTCTGGATGCGATGCTCAAGCAGGCGCTCGACCCGAGCATCCCGTCGACGCAGAAGACCAAGCTGGTTCAGGGCTCGCAGGCCGATCCGACCATCTTCGACAAGCTGGTCCAGGGGTTCCAGAAGAACCCGGGCATCACCTGGAAGTTCACCGGCATCCCGCTGCGTGACGCCTCGAACCCGGACACTGCCAAGGTCAACGTCCAGGTCACGCTGCCGAACAACCCGCCGCAGACCGTTCCCGCGCAGATCGTCTTCGACCAGGGCCGCTGGAAGCTGTCGTCGAACACGGTCTGCACCCTGTCCGACGGACTGGGCGTCAAGACCAAGATGTGCCCGGCAACCAGCTGATATCGCTTCGGCGGATGAGTTTCACTGCCAGCTGTCGGTGAAACTCATCTGCTGGATCAGCGGGTTGGTGGGGTCGTCCCCGGACAACGTGCGGCCGCCCGAGATGGTCAGATTTCCGGTCACCGGCAGGCCCCGACCGAGGTCGAGCACCACCGAACCGGTGCCGGCCATCGTGTAGGTGTCGATCGTCAGCGTCTGGGTGCTGCCCGGGATGGCGAACACCGAATTGAGCGGCGATTCGTCGATCGAAAAATCAATAGTCAGCCGATCACCGTCACGAGCACGCAGCGTGGCGGTGATCGTCTGTTTGACCTGGGTTCCGGAATCGACAGTCCGCTCGGTACGCCACTGCGCGCCGATCCCCAGCGGCACATCGGTCGGCACGGTGACCGACCGCTGCAGGCTGCCGACCAGCGACGACTCGATCGCTTGGCGCGCCGCGTCGTTCGCCGATTTCGCCGGCAGGATCCGCAGGGAGATCGGGGCGAGGCCGGGACCCATCGCCATCCCGGCCTGCGAATCCTTCGTCGCCTTCAGGGCCGAATTCAAGTCGGCGTCCGGGGAGGTCGCTGCGCCGATCGTCATCTCGACGTCGGTCGCGTCGACGCAGTGGGCGCGGGCGGTCAGGGGCATGGTCACCGAGGTCGTATTCGACTGCGGCCCGGCCGGTCCCGCCGAGCTGTTCAGCGCCGACGTCGCGGTGAGCGTCACCTGCTGCGGTGCGGCCCGATCGGGTCGGTACGCGATCGAGGACTTCGGGTCGGCACCCGGATTGAGCACCGTCACCTGCGCCGGCGGCACGGGCAGCAGCGCCGAGCCCTGTACGCCGCTGGTCGAGTCGGTCGTGCAACCGGACACCGGAGCCGCCGACTTGTGATCCGAGCCGCAGGCCGCGGTGACAAGCAGGACGGCGACCAGAACGACCGGGACGAGCACGACCGGAACACCCTCGCTCGCGATCGTGGTGCGGGCGCGGCGGCGAGCGCGACGCGGATGCTGGGGACGTGGATCGCGGGAGGCAGGCACGGGCCCACCCTAGATGGCGACCATTTCGCGACCGTGGACAATAGACGCGTGACGAGCCCGACGGACCTGCCTGTACCTGATGAGGGTCCGGGGCCCGACGACGATCCTCGGCCCGCCGACCGCGCGGCTATCCCGCGGAACCGCAAGATCCTGCTGATCCTGATCGGCGTCGCGCTGTTCGCGTGGGTGGCCGACATCGTCAGCAAGGTGATCGTGGTCGCGAATCTCACCGAGGGCGACCCGGTGCAGATCATCGGTGACACCGTCACCCTGAAGCTGGTCCGCAACAGCGGCGCCGCCTTCTCGATGGGGACCGGCTACACCTGGGTCCTGACGCTGGTCGCGCTGGCGGTGGTGATCGGCATCATCAAGTTCAGCCGGCGGCTGCGGTCGATCTGGTGGGCAATCGGGCTCGGGCTGGTGCTCGGCGGCGCGCTGGGCAATCTGACGGACCGTATGGTCCGGGCCCCGGGGCCGCTGCGCGGGCATGTCGTCGACTTCATCTCGGTCGGCTGGTGGCCGGTGTTCAACCTCGCCGACTCGGCCGTGGTGTGCGGTGCCGTCGGCCTGGTCGTGTTGACGCTCTTCGGTTTCGAGATGGACGGCACCCGGCTGCGGGACGAGCCGGACGGCGACGCCGACTCCCGCCCGGAGGATTCCGATGCGTGAGTCGCGATCGATGCCGGTGCCGGACGGCCTGGACAGCATGCGCGTCGACGCGGGTGTCGCGCGCCTCCTCGGACTGTCGCGGACGGTGGCGGCGGGCCTCGCCGATGCCGGCGAGGTCAGCCTGGACGGCTCGGCCGTCACGAAATCGCAGCGCCTGACCGCGGGCAGCTGGCTGGAAGTGCTGCTGCCGGAACCGGAACGGCCGCTGGAGATCGACCCGGAACCGGTCCCGGGGATGGCGGTGCTGTACTCCGACGAGGACATCGTCGTCGTCGACAAGCCGGTCGGCGTCGCGGCGCACCCGTCGGTCGGCTGGAGCGGGCCCACGGTGATCGGCGGTCTCGCGGCCGCCGGTTTCCGGATCTCCACCTCGGGCGCGCATGAGCGCCAGGGGATCGTCCACCGCCTGGACGTCGGTACCTCGGGCGTCATGGTGGTCGCGACCTCCGAACGCGCCTACACCCTGCTCAAGCGGGCCTTCAAGCAGCGCACCGTGGACAAGCGCTATCACGCTCTGGTGCAAGGACATCCGGATCCGCCGGTGGGCACCATCGATGCGCCGATCGGCCGTCATCGCGGCAATGACTGGAAATTCGCGGTCGTCGCCGGCGGCAAGCCGAGCATCACCCACTACGACACGATCGAGATGTTCGCGGCCGCAAGCCTGTTGGACGTGCACCTGGAGACCGGCCGGACCCACCAGATCCGCGTGCATTTCTCGGCGCTGCATCACCCGTGCTGCGGCGACCCGACGTACGGCGGCGACCCGGTGCTGGCCCGCAAGCTCGGTCTGGAACGGCAGTGGCTGCATGCCCGCGCGTTGTCGTTCGCGCATCCCGCCGACGGCCGTCAGGTCGAGTTCACCAGTCCGTACCCGGACGATCTGCAGCACGCATTGGACGTCCTGCGTGGCGAGTGAGCCCGACGAGCAAGAGCGCCAACCGATTCCGTCGTGGCGGACCCCCGCGATCGTGATAGTCGTGATCGTGGCGTTGGTCGGGGCGCTCTGGTTGATCGGGAATGCCAACCCGCAGCGCCGCGCGCCCGTCTCGGACGATGCGGTGGGGCCGACGTCGGGTGAGCCGGTCGACCACTATCTGGCCCGGGCGCGCGCATCGTTGGATCGGGCGACCGGGTCGCGCTGGGCGCTGGTGTCGTTGACCCGGCCGGTCACCGCCGAACAGGCCTGGACGTTCGTCGCCGGTCCCGCGGCCGACCGGGACGTGCTCCTGTCGCAGGCGGCGCTGCACGTGTCCATCCCCAACGTCCAGACCCCGACCACGATGGTGCCGGTGTCCTCCGCGGCGGCGCTGAACGCGGCACCCGCGGCGGCGTCGTGGAAGATCGCGGCGGACGCCGGCGCCCCGTCGGATCCGCCGACTCGCGACGACCAGGTGGCCGCCGTCGTGGCGGCCCGGCTGAGCCACGGCGGCGACTGCGTCATCGGGCTGGTGGTGCGGGCGGACGCGTCGATATTGCGGCGTTATGCGGCCGAGCCGGGCGTGCGGGCGGTCGAGGCCCTGCCCGCCGATGCCCGCGGCGGTCGGTTCGCCGTCGTGCCGCTGCTGCCCGAACAGACGACCGTAGTCCAGCCGCTCGCCGACACCGGGCCGGTGCCGCCCGCTTGACCAGGCGATAGCGGGCAGTCTTTGCGTTCGGCAAGAACTGATTAGTGATCGGTGTCACGATAAGCGCCATGCGCGTACTCGCGGTGATCTCAGTGTTTGTTGTGGGACTCGCGTTCGGTGCCCTGGCCTGGGCCACCGGCGCCTGGGGATGGTGGCTCATCGCCGGCGCCGGGTTGGCGGCCGGACTGGTCGGCGTGTACGACCTGATCCAGAAACACCACTCGGTGACCCGCAACTATCCGATTGTCGGACACATGCGGTTCCTGCTCGAGGAGATCCGCCCGGAGATCCGGCAGTACTTCATCGAAGCCAATACGGAGGGCCGCCCGTTCGATCGGGAGCTGCGCGATCTGGTGTACGACCGGGCCAAGGGCAACCACGGCGAGGAGCCGTTCGGCACCCAGCGTGATGTCAATGCCGTCGGCTACGAGTTCGTCGCGCATTCCCTGCGCGCCAAGCCCAAGCCGGACGGCCCGCAGCCGCGCGTGCGACTCGGCGGCCCGGACTGCACCCAGCCGTATGACATCGCGCTGATGAACGTGTCGGCCATGAGCTTCGGATCGTTGTCGGGCAATGCGATCGAGTCGCTCAACGGCGGCGCGGCGCTCGGCGGATTCGCCCACGACACCGGCGAGGGGTCGATCAGCGTCCACCATCGCAAGCACGGCGGGGATCTGATCATGGAGATCGCGTCGGGCTACTTCGGCTGCCGGACCGATGACGGCCGCTTCGACCCGGACAAGTTCGCCGAACGTGCCCGGATCGATCAGGTGAAGGCCATCAACATCAAGCTCTCCCAGGGCGCCAAGCCCGGTCTCGGCGGCCTGCTCCCCGGGGCCAAGGTGAACGCCGAGGTCGCGGCCGCCCGCGGGGTGGCCGTCGGGACGACGGTGGTCTCGCCGCCCGTGCACAACGCCTTCAGCACCCCGATCGAACTCATGGAGTTCATCGCCCGGCTGCGCGAGCTGTCCGGCGGGAAGCCGGTCGGATTCAAGCTGTGCATCGGGTCCAAGCGCGAGTTTCTGGCCCTCTGCAAAGGCATGCTGGCCACGGGCATCTCGCCCGACTTCATCATCGTCGACGGCTCCGAGGGCGGCACCGGCGCGGGACCGGTCGAGTTCGAGGACCATGTCGGCATGCCGCTGACCGAGGGCCTGATGTTCGTGCACAACTCGCTCGTCGGCGTCGGCCTGAGGGAGCAGATTCGGATCGGCGCCAGCGGCAAGGTGGCCACGGGCATCGACATCGTCAAAAGGATCTGTCAGGGCGCTGATTTCACGCTCTCGGCCCGCGCGATGATGTTCGCCGTCGGCTGCATCCAGGCGCAGAAGTGCCACACCAACGCGTGTCCGGTCGGGGTGGCGACGCAGGATCCCAAGCGCGCCCGCGCACTGGTGGTCTCCGACAAGATCCAGCGCGTCTACCAGTACCAGCAGAAGACGGTGAATTCGGCGATGCAGATCGTCGCGTCCATGGGTCTCGATTCGTTCGAGCAGCTCACGCCTCGCAAGCTGTTCCGCCGCGTCGACCCGCAGGTGACGATGACCTACTACGACCTCTTCGAGTGGCTCGAGCATCGGCAGCTGCTGACGCATCCGCCGCAGGCGTGGCATCGGGACTGGATGACGGCCTCGGCGGAGACGCTGGATCCGGTCGAGGTCGCCGAGGTGGTCGAGTCGGCGGCGGCGCCCCGGTCCATCGACTGAGGCCGGGCACCAGCAGCAGCTGCGTCGGTGTGGGTCGTTCACTGGATATAGCGCGTGGTGGCGCCTATGTACGCTATGGACGTTCATAGCGCGCGCCGACGGAGGGATGGGGATGCTGCAGGCTGGATCCTGGATCGCCGGGTATCGGATCGAGCGCCTGCTCGGCTCCGGCGGCATGGGCGCCGTCTATCTGGCGCGCCACCCGGAGCTGCCGCGCAGTGATGCCCTCAAGGTGCTCAAGGAGCAGGTCGGCGCCGACGAACAGTTCCGCAAGCGATTCCTGCGGGAGGCCGAGGTGGCGGCCACGCTCGATCATCCGAACATCGTCACGATCTACAACCGGGGCCGGGCCGACGGCCAGCTGTGGATCGCGATGCAGTATGTCTCGGGCAGCGACTGCGCCCAGGAACTCGCCAAGACGCCCGCCGGGCTGCCGGTCGCGCGTGCGGTGGAGATCGCCGGGGCGATCGCCGCAGGACTCGATCACGCGCACCGAAAAGGGTTGCTGCACCGCGACATCAAGCCCGCCAACATCCTGCTGTCCGGCGCCGGGGAGCGCGACGAGCAGCGGATCATGCTCACCGACTTCGGTGTCGCCAAGCTCGCGGACGACGTCGACACACTGACGACCGCCGGCACCGTGCTGGCCACGCTGTCATATGCGTCGCCCGAGCAGCTCAAGGGACAAGAGGTGGACGGCCGCACCGACCAGTATTCGTTGGCCGCCACCGTCTTTCACCTGATGGCCGGCCGGGTGCCGTTCCGCGGCGAGAGCACCGCGGACGTCATCTCCGCTCATCTGAGCGCGCCGGTGCCGCGGCTTTCGCAGGTCAATCGGTCGGTGCCGCTCGCGGTCGACTCGGTGATCGCCAAGGCCATGGCGAAGGAGCCCGAGGATCGCTTCGCCACCTGCCGGCAGTTCAGCGACGCGCTGGTATCGGCGATGCGTCAGCAACCGCGTCCGCAGGCGACGCCGGCCGGCGCGGCTCGACCGGCGGCCGGCCCGACCCCGCAGGCCGGCGTCTACCGCCCGGCCGCGTCGCCCGCCCCGCAGCAGTACGCTCCGGCGCCCGCGTCGCAGCCGCTGCTGTCCCAACCGGGGGTGTCCCAACCGGGGGTGTCCCAGCCCGGAATGTCGCAGCCCGTGCCGGTGCAGCCGGCGCATTTCACGGCGCACCATCCGAGCGCCCAGCAGTCCAACGGCCCGAGCCCGGTGATGATCGCCGCGATGATCGGGCTCGCCGTGATCGGGATCGCGATCATCATCGCCATCGCGCTGGCGGCCTGATCGACGTGGTGGGACGGCCGGGACGGAAGCGTTGATTGTGGCTCCGGGCGCCGACTGTGGCGTAGGGGGTTCGCTGTCAGCCGAATGCACCCGCGTGCCTCGGAGACACTGTCCTAGCCGCGCCCTAAACTGGTCCGAGCACTGTGTGGGTATGTCTGCGGAAGAGGCTTGAGCGTGGCAAGTGATTCGGGTTCGTTCGTCCACCTGCACAACCACACCGAGTACTCGATGCTCGACGGTGCCGCCAAGGTCGGCCCGCTGTTCTCGGAGGCCAAGCGTCTGGGGATGACCGCGATCGGCATGACCGACCACGGAAACATGTTCGGCGCCAGCGAGTTCTACAACGTCGCCAAGAAGAACGACATCAAGCCGATCATCGGTATCGAGGCGTACATCGCGCCCGATTCGCGGTTCAACACCAAGCGCGTGCTGTGGGGCGACCGCGATCAGAAGAGCGATGACGTCTCTGGTTCGGGCGCGTACACGCACATGACGATGGTCGCCGCGAACGCAAAGGGTCTGCGGAATCTGTTCAAGCTGTCGTCGCTGGCCTCGATCGAGGGTCAGCTCGGCAAGTGGGCGCGAATGGACGCCGAGCTGATCGCCGAGTACGCCGAGGGGATCATCGCCACCACCGGCTGTCCGTCCGGCGAAGTGCAGACCCGGCTGCGCCTCGGCCACGAGAAGGAGGCCCTGGAGGCCGCCGCGAAGTGGCAGGACATCTTCGGCAAGGAGAACTTCTACCTCGAGCTGATGGAACACGGGCTCGAGATCGAGAACCGGGTCCGCGCGGGGCTGCTCGATATCGGTCGCAAGCTCGGCATCAAGCCGCTGGTCACCAACGACTGCCACTACGTCACCCGCGAGCATGCCGCCAGCCACGAGGCGCTGCTGTGTGTGCAGACCGGCAAGACCCTTTCCGACCCAACGCGTTTCAAGTTCGACGGCGACGGCTACTACCTGAAGTCCGCGCAGGAGATGCGCGACCTGTGGGATGACGTCGTCCCCGGCGCCTGCGACAACACCCTGGAGATCGGGGAGCGGGTCGAGTCGTATGACGAAGTGTTCACTCCGCGCGACAGGATGCCGATCTTCCCGGTGCCCGAGGGCGAGACGCAGCAGACCTGGTTGCGTAAGGAGGTCCTCAAGGGGCTGGCGGGCCGGTTCGAAGGCACCGAGATCCCGACCGAGTATTCCGAGCGGGTGAATCACGAACTCGACGTGATCATCCAAATGGGCTTCCCGGCATACTTTTTGGTGGTCGGAGACCTGATCCGACACGCGCACGAGGTAGGTATCCGCGTCGGTCCGGGGCGCGGCTCGGCGGCCGGGTCGCTCGTGGCATGGTCGCTCGGCATCACCAACATCGATCCGATCCCGTATGGCCTGCTGTTCGAACGATTCCTGAATATCGAGCGCGTGTCGATGCCCGATATCGATATCGACTTCGACGACCGGCGCCGTGGCGACATGATCCGCTACTCGAGTGAGCGATGGGGCCATGACAAGGTGGCGCAGGTCATCACCTTCGGCACCATTAAGACCAAGGCCGCGATCAAGGACTCGGCGCGCGTGCAGTTCGGTCAGCCGGGTTACGCGATCGCCGACCGGATCACCAAGGCGCTGCCGCCGCCGATCATGGCCAAGGACATCTCGGTGTCCGGCATCACCGACCCCGAGCATGAGCGCTACGGCGAGGCCGCCGAGGTCCGGACGCTCATCGAGACCGATCCCGAAGTCAAGAAGATCTACGAGACGGCGCTGGGTCTGGAGGGCCTGATCCGTAACGCGGGCGTGCACGCCTGTGCGGTGATCATGTCGTCCGAGCCGTTGACGGACGCGATTCCGGTGTGGAAGCGCGCGCAGGACGGCGCCATCATCACCGGTTGGGACTACCCGTCGTGCGAGGCCATCGGCCTGCTGAAGATGGACTTCCTGGGCCTGCGCAACCTGACGGTCATCAACGACGCGTTGGAGAACATCAAGGCCAACCGCGGCATCGAGCTCGACATGGACGCGCTGCCGCTCGACGACCAGACGACGTTCGATCTGCTGGCCCGCGGCCAGACCCTGGGCGTCTTCCAGCTCGATGGTGGTCCGATGCGCGAGTTGCTCAAACGCATGCAGCCCAACGCCTTTGAGGACATCATCGCCGTGGGCGCGCTGTATCGCCCGGGCCCGATGGGGATGAACGCGCACAACGACTATGCCGACCGCAAGAATGGCCGGCAGGACGTCAAGCCGATCCATCCCGAGCTGGCCGAGCCACTCAAGGAGATTCTGGACGAGACCTTCGGCCTGATCGTCTACCAAGAGCAGATCATGCAGATCGCCCAGAAGGTCGCCGGCTATTCGCTCGGTCAGGCCGACCTGCTGCGCCGCGCGATGGGCAAGAAGAAGAAGGAGATCCTGGACGAGGCCTACGACGGCTTCGCGGAGGGAATGGCCAACAACGGATTTTCCAAGGCGGCGATCAAGGCGCTATGGGACACCGTCCTGCCGTTCGCGGGTTATGCGTTCAACAAGTCGCACGCCGCCGCCTACGGGCTCGTGTCGTACTGGACCGCATACCTCAAGGCGAACTATCCGGCCGAGTACATGGCGGGCCTGCTGACCTCCGTCGGCGACGACAAAGACAAGGCCGCCATCTATCTGGCGGATTGTCGCAAGCTCGGAATCACCGTTCTCCCACCGGATGTCAACGAGTCGCGGCATAACTTCGCGGCGGTCGACAAGGACATCCGTTTCGGCCTCGCCGCGGTGCGCAACGTCGGCACCAACGTCGTCAGCTCGATCATCGCGGCCCGCGAGGAGAAGGGGCAGTTCAAGTCGTTCTCGGACTATCTCTCCAAGATTGACGTGACGGCCTGCAACAAGAAAGTCACCGAATCGCTGGTCAAATCAGGCGCTTTCGACTCGCTGGACCATCCGCGCAAGGGGCTGTTCCTCGTCCACGCCGATGCGGTCGACTCGGTGCTCGGCACCAAGAAGGCCGAGGCGATGGGGCAGTTCGACCTGTTCGGCGGTGGAGACGACAGCGACTCGGCGGTCGACGAGGTGTTCGCGGTGCCGGTGCCGGACGAGGAGTGGGATTCCAAGCACAAGCTCGCTCTGGAGCGAGAGATGTTGGGGCTCTATGTGTCCGGGCATCCGCTCAACGGCGTCGAGCAGGTCCTCGCGGCCCAGACCGATACATCCATCTCGACGCTCCTGGAACGCGGTGTGCCCGACGGCGCGCAGATCACGATCGGCGGCATCATCTCCTCGGTTACCCGGCGGGTGAACAAGAAGGGCGAGCCGTACGCGGTCGTGCAGCTGGAGGACATGGTCGGCGGCGTCGAGGTGTACTTCTTCCCACGGTCCTTCCAGGTGTATGGCATGGACATCGCGGCCGACGCGGTCGTGCTGGTGAAGGCGCGGGTGTCTTACCGCGAGGACTCGATGATGATCAGCGCCAATGATCTTGCGGTGCCGGATCTTTCGCAGGTCGGGGTGGCGCGCCCGCTGGCGCTGACGATGCCGACCCGGCTGTGCACGGTCGATCGGGTGGCGGCGCTCAAACAGGTGCTAAGCCGCCACCCGGGCACTTCCGATGTGCATGTGCGGCTGACCAGTGGCGACAAGTCGACGACCTTGAAGCTGGATGACGGCCTGCGGGTGAACCCGACGTCGGCGTTGATGGGCGATCTGAAGGAGCTACTGGGCCCGTCCTGCCTAGCGAGCTAGTCAGCGCCAGATGAACGCCTGGCTGCGTTTTCGATCGGCCCGCATAGGAAAGCGCTATCGCGGGCCGATCTCAGCCTTGCCAGATCGTCCATCTGATCGCCGACAGAGCCACCGACGGGTTCCGTCAGCTGCGGATGAGGATTGTGCGGGCGGCCCACCAGGAGCTCACCGCGACGATGACCACGAGCCAGCTGGTCAGTTGGGCGTCCATCGTCGCCGCGCCGACCATGACGGCCGTCAGGATGCTGGCGATGACCGCGACCAGCTTGTAGACCGGCCACGCGGCTCCGGCCACGGTGACCATCGGGCCCGATCCGACGCCCGTCGCGGGACTGTGACGTGGTTGCAGCGTGGTCATCGCGCTCCTCGGCTCGTATCGGTGATCGGATATTCGGGCGGAACATCTGGTGTCGCCGTACCGTTGCACCTGCGGCAAGAGGGTCTGACTGGTCAGAAGTTCGGGTAACCGAAATTCTAGTAACCGTTCAGACGAATATCAAGAATCGGTAACCCGGGGTGTCGAGTCCCGGGTTGAAACTACAGAGGAGATGGCATGCCATTGCAGGGTGAGTACGCACCGAGCACCAGCGATTGGGCCCGCGAACAGGCCGACAAGATCGTGGAGAGCGGCGGCAAAGAGGGCACCTCGATGCGCGGCATGCCGGTCGTCCTGCTGACCACGGTCGGGGCCAAGTCCGGGAAGCTGCGCCGGACGCCGTTGATGCGGGTCGAGCATGACGGCACCTACGCCGTCGTCGCGTCACTGGGAGGCGCCCCGAAGAACCCGGTCTGGTACTACAACGTCGTCGCCAATCCCGACGTGGAACTGCAGGACGGCACCGAGACCTTCGATCTGCGGGCACGCGAGGTCTCGGGTGACGAGAAGGCGATCTGGTGGGAGCGTGCAGTGGCCGCATACCCGGACTACGCCGACTATCAGGCCAAGACGGATCGGCAGATCCCGGTGTTCGTTCTGGAGCCGGCGAGGTAACAGGTCGCCGCCGGGTCGGCGGTGACCGGGTGAGAACATGACGTGGTGACTGACGCCGCGACTCTGAGCCCTGCCGCCATCGACGATGCCGCCGCACGTATTGCGCCGGCTGTGCAGGTGTCGCCGCTGCAGATTTCGCAGCGTCTGTCGGACCGCTTCGGTGGCCACGTGTACCTCAAGCGCGAGGACCAGCAGGCCGTCCGGTCGTACAAGATTCGCGGCGCCTACAACGTGATGTCGCAGCTGTCGGCCGACGAACTGGCCAGGGGAGTGGTCGCCGCCAGCGCGGGCAACCACGCCCAGGGCGTCGCCTATGCCGCGCGTCAGATGGGGGTGTCGGCGCGCATCTATGTCCCGACCAACACCCCGAAACAGAAATGCGATCGGATCCGTTGGCACGGAGGCGAATTCGTCGAGCTGATCGCGATCGGCGAGACCTACGACGCGGCTGCGGCCGCGGCGCTCGACGACGTCGCCCGCACCGGTGCCAGCTGGATCCATCCGTTCGACGACCCGCGCACCGCGGCCGGCCAGGGCACGATCGCCCGCGAGATCCTGTCGCAGCTGCCGAGTCCGCCCGACCTGGTCGTGGTGCCGATCGGTGGCGGCGGCTGCATCGCCGGCATCGCCACCTATCTGTCGGAACACAGCCCGTCGACCCGGCTGGTCGGTGTGGAGCCGACCGGCGCGGTGTCGATGTCGGCCGCGCTCGTCGAGGGCGGCCCGGTCACGCTCGGGGAGATCGATTCGTTCGTCGACGGTGCCGCGGTGCGCCGGATCGGGGAGCTCGGCTATCGGGTCCTGGCCGGGCGGCGGGCCGGCGTCGCCGCCCATCCGGACCTGCCCGCCGGGTCCACGGTGCGGCCTGGTGCATCGCTGGAGGCGGGGCAGACGCAGGTGCTGCACGTCGACGAGGGCGCGATCTGCTCGGAGATGCTCGATCTCTATCAGGACGATGGCATCGTCGCCGAGCCGGCGGGCACGCTGGCCATCACGGCGCTCGAGCACATCCACATCGATCCCGAGTGGACCGTGGTGTGCCTGGTGTCGGGCGGCAACAATGATGTCTCGCGCTACGGCGAGATCATCGAGCGATCGCTGGTGCACCGCGGGCTCAAGCACTACTTCCTGGTGAACTTCCCGCAGGAGCCGGGCGCGCTGCGCCGATTCCTCGATGATGTGCTGGGCCCCGATGACGACATCACGCTGTTCGAGTACGTCAAGCGGAACAACCGGGAGACCGGGGCCGCGCTGGTGGGCATCGAGCTCGGCACGCCGGCCGGGTTGAGCCCGCTGCTGGCCCGGATGGATGCGTCGAGACTCAGTTGCGATCGGCTCGAGCCCGGCTCGGCGGCATATCGTTACCTGACTTAGCGGCTGCTCAGGCTGATCTCAGGAAGCGTCAAGGTCGCGAATCGGGCATTTCCGGTTTACAAATCGTCGCTGAGCAAGCGTTCGGTTGTTTGTCGGGGCCGTATCGTTGCAGGTCACACGCGGTGCCGACCCGCTTTGTGACATGTCCTACTTCTGTGCAAGGATGATCGCGACCATCACAGTCAACGTTGTGACGTTACGAGTGATCCTTCGTATGTTGCATTTCTTCATATCAGGCTCAGAAGGCCCCTGTGCGTATGACAAGATGTGCTAGCTCGTTTGCCAGATGCCCCGATCGCCGGGCATGCGGCATCGGGCTGCCAGCCCCCGCTCGGAACGAAGGCATGGTGTGACAGCAGCGACAGCCGCGCCGGACGCGGACGCAGAAGACGTCCAGCCGAAGAAGCGCAAATCAGGTGCCGCGAAGTGGTTCGATGAACACGTCGTGGCATCGTTCGACACGCTCGGACGTCAGCTCCTGATGTTCATCGAAGTGGTCAAGTCGATGTTCACTGACATCTGGAAGCGTCAATTCCCATTCGGCGAGTTCATCAGGCAGTGCGCGTTCATGGCGAACACTGCCGTCATTCCGACCCTGCTGGTCGCGATCCCGATCGGTGCCCTGGTGTCGATCCAGGTGGCGAACATCGCCGGGCAGGTCGGTGCCAACTCGTTCTCCGGCGCCGCGACCGGTCTCGGCATCGTCCGTCAGGGCGCGCCGCTGGTCGCCTCGCTGCTGCTGGCCGGCGCCGTCGGTTCGGCCATCGCCGCCGACCTCGGCTCACGCACCATTCGCGATGAGATCGACGCGATGAAGGTGATGGGCGTCAACCCGATTCAGCGCCTGATCTCGCCGCGCTTCCTGGCCACGATCGTGGTGGGCTTCTTGCTCACCGGCTTCGTGTGCTTCGTCGGCTTCATCACCGGCTATGTCTTCAACGTCTACTTCCAGGGTGGTACCCCCGGTACCTTCACCAGTACATTCGCGTCCTTTGCGCAACCGGCCGACCTGGTGGTCGCGCTCATCAAGGGTGTCATCATGGCCGCGATCGTGGCCGTGGTGGCCTCCGACCGCGGACTCAACACTCGCGGCGGCTCGGCCGGTGTCGCCAATGCGGTGAACGCGGCCGTGGTGAATTCGGTTGTGCTGCTGTTCGCCGTCAACGTGTTGATCACGCAGATCTACTCGTTGCTGTTCCCCAGCAAGGTGGCGTGACATGGTCGCATCCAGATATACGCCACCGGTCCTGCGGCCGCTGAAGGCAGCGAAAGTCGTCTACGAGGCGCCCAAGGGCGTCCTCGTCAACATGGGCCACCAGGCCACGTTCCTGGTGAAGGCGCTCGGCGCGATCCCGATGGCGTTCAAGCACTACTCCAAGGAAGTCTGGCGTCTGCTGTCGGACGTGACCTGGGGCAACGGTGCGATCCTGGTCGGCGGCGGCACCATCGGCGTCATCATCCTGATGGGCGTCATGATCGGCGCCACTGTCGGCATCGAAGCCTATTCCGCCTTGAACATCCTTGGCCTGGGCCCGTTCACTGGCGGCCTGTCGGCGTTCGGCACCACTCGTGAGTTCGGGCCACTGCTCGCGGCGGTTGCGTTCGCATCGCAATCGGGTTGCCGGTTCACCGCGCAGCTCGGTGCGATGCGCATCAACGAGGAGATCGACGCTCTCGAGGCACTCGGCATCCGGCCGATGCCCTACCTGGTCACCACGCGCATGATCGCGGCGGTCATCGCGATCGTGCCGCTGTACTCCGTCGCGCTTGCCGCCAACTATCTGAGTACCGAGTTCGTGTACATGTTCTCGAGCCACCAGGGCAGTGGCACATACATGCATTACTTCTACACATTCATCCTCGGGCGAGACGTCATCTTCTCGTTCATCAAGGTGATCGTGTACACGCTGTTGGCGACCTTCATCCAGTGCTACTACGGATTCTTCGCCTCGGGCGGTCCGGAGGGCGTGGGTGTGGCTGCCGGTCACGCGATCCGCGCGGCGATCGTGGTGATCGTCTTCGCAAACTTCATACTTACGTTTGCGTTCTGGGGTACCACCGCAGGAATCAGGATTACAGGCTGAGCAATGACGAGAATTGATACTGGAGGGCGTGACCCCTCAGCCACGCAGTACGTCGTTCGCGGGCTGGTGTTCCTCGTGATTGTCGTGATTCTGATCGCGGTGCTGTTCATGCGGGCCACGGGTACGTTCAATACATACGTCAAGGTCAAGGCGAACATGTCGGACGTCGGCGACGGGTTGCTGTCCGCCGCAGATGTCCGCTACAACGGCATGATCGTCGGTGCGGTCAAAAAGGTGGCGAATAACCCCAATTCGACCGGTCACGAGGCCAAGACAGTGACCCTGTACCTGGACCCGACTCAGGCCAAGGGCATTCCGGAGAACATCACGGCGCGCACCGTGCCCACCAACCTGTTCGGCGTGAACTCCGTCGAACTGGTGCCGCCGGCCGAAGGCGCAACGCCGACCGGTCATCTGTCGAGCCACTCGGCGACAATTCCGGAGGACACTTCCGAGGCGACACTCACCCTGCAGGACGCGATGAACGATCTGCGTCAGTTGTTCGAGGAAGTTCCGCCCTCGGACGCCGGCAAGGTGTTCACTGCGCTCGGCGATGCGGTGTCGGGTGGGGGTTCCGCGTTCAGTTCGTTCGTGCCCGCGTTGGCGAAGTACATGTCGACGATCAACGAGATGTTCCCGGCCGGTGCGCCTCCTGGATTCGACAACTTCAACAACGCATTGAAGGGGATCGCGCAGTCGACCCCGCGATTGCTGAACGCGCTCGGAGCTAGCATCAAGCCATCGCTGACGGTTCTGGAGAATCAGCGCAACCTCGTCGCGTTCATCAAGGCAGGCCAGTCCCTCACGGATCAGACGCAAGCGTTCTTCGCACAGAACGGCGACGCCGGTAAGCGTCTCGTCGGGGACGGCTCGCGGATGCTGGGCGCGCTGACGCTGCAGCCGAACGGCCTCACCGACATGTTGACCGCGACCAACCGGACGCTGGCGAAGATCCTGACGATCTTCTCCGGCGCCAACGGTCACATCCAGCTGAACCTCGGTGTGTCATTCAGCCCGCTGAACCAGTACAGCCGAGTCAATTGCCCCGTCTACAACGGCGGGCCATACGGTGTCATGCGGGGTCCGGGCTGCACCGGCCCGGGTACCGGCACCGGGCCGACCAGCTCTGGTCCGATCAACGTCTCGCCGGTTTCGGCGACGGTCCCCGCCCCGGGTGCCGTCACGACCGGAACCGACAACGCTGCGCTGCAGTCGGTCATGGGCCGCCAGCCGTCGGCCACTGACACGCTGGGCCTCGGCCCGGTCGTCTCGGCCGCCCGTTCTGACGCCTCCGGAGGTGGCGCCAAGTGAACAACACCAAAACCACGATCGGCTTCTCACTGTTCGCGGTGCTCACCCTGTTGTTGACCTGGATCATCTGGTCGACGCTGGAGCGTCCGGTGAACGGTGACACGCGCACCTACAGCGTGGTGTTCCAGGATGCGTCCGGCCTGATGAGTGCTGACGACGTTCGCATCGCGGGCGTGCGTGTCGGTCGGGTCAAGTCGGTGTCGCTCGACGGCAATGACGCGAAGGTGACCTTCGAAGTCGAGAAGAGCCAGCCGGTCTACGCAAACACCCAGGCCGCCATCAAGTATCAGAACCTGATCGGCCAGCGGTACCTGCGGCTCACCCTCGCGTGCGAGGGTTACAACCCTGACAACACATCACAGGGCCAGCACCAGCAATGCGCTCCAGGCGAGAAGATCAAGTCCGGCGGCAAGCTCGACTCCAAACTCGTCGAGAACTCATTCGACATCTCTGGTCTCCTGGTGCAGTTCCAGCCGGTGTTCGACACTCTGACGCCGGATGAGGTCAACAAATTGACCGGCAGCATCGTGCAGACGCTCGACGGCGACGGCGTCGACCTTTCGTACTTGCTGAAGTCGGCAGGTGAGGTCGCGTCGAACCTCGGCAATCACGATCAGTTGATCGGGTCGATCATCAACAACCTCTCGCAGGTGACGGGATCGCTCGTCAAGCAGAACGATCAGCTCAAGTCGGTGTTGACCGGGGCGGCCGGCGTGGTCAACGTCCTCAACACCAACTCGGCCACCTTCGGCAAGGCCGTCGTCGACATCGGCAACACTGCCTCCGGTTTCGCCAACCTGCTCAGTCAGACGCGGCCCAACCTGGTCAGCGCTGTCAACAACCTGCGAGTCGGTACCAGCACACTGATCGGCTCGGCGCCGAAGATCGCGACGCTGGGCAAGGACACGCCATCACTGTTGGGATACCTGGCACGCACGATGGGCGACGGTGCCTGGCTCAGTCTGTACACCTGTGATCTCGACATCTCGATCGGCAACGTGCTGTTCCCGCCGGGGCTGATCAACAAAATCGGTGGCACCGCACATTCGGCGGTGTGCCGATGAGTGCACAACGCGCACGGGGAGGAGCCCTGGTGTCCGGAGCAAGGCCCAAATCGCGTCAGCGAGGCAGTCGGCTCGCCGCGCTCACGGCCATTCTGGTGACCGCCGGGCTCGGCGTCGCGGGCTGCAGCTACCTGCCCGCGAGTTGGTCGAACGCTCTCGGTCAGACGAAGGAAGTCACCGGCTACTTCGACAACTCCGCGGGTCTGTTCCCGGACAACGACGTCGACGTCCTGGGGATGAAGGTCGGTCGGGTCCTCTCGTTGACGCCGGCGGGGGACAAGACCAAGGTCAAGTTCAGCATCGACAACGACACCAAGATCCCGTCCAACGCAGAGGCCGTGATCGTCAACGCGTCGATCATCACCGACCGGCACATCGAGCTGACCTGGGATCGCAACAACGCGAGCCCGATCGAGCTCAAGGATGGCGGCGTCATCCGCAACACCCGTGTCCCGGTCGAGATCGGCCAGGTCTTCGATTCGGTCAACAACCTGGTCCAGCAGCTCAACAAGGGCCCCAACGGCGACTTCCCGTACGCCATCGTCACCGGCAACGGCGAGCAGATCAACGCCACGATCAACGAGCTGGCGCAGGCCGCGCAGAACGGCTCGCAGAACAGCGGCGCGATCGTCGACGTCATCAAGAAGCTGTCGGACCTGACCGGCAAGTTGGTCGCGAATTACCCGAAGATGCAACAGTTCTCGGCGAACATCGCAGATATCTCCAACATGCTGGGCAACCAGTCGGTGGGCCTGGTGGCGACGATGAACAACCTCAACGACACGTTGAAGAACACCACCGACTTCCTCGCCGGTAACAGCAACAACGTGGTCGGTATGAGCAGCCAGCTCGCCGGACTCACCGCCAACCTGCGCGACTACTCGCGCGAGCTGGTCGAGACGATCGACATCGCACCGCTGATGTTCCAGAACCTGGCCAACTCGGTGTCGCCGCAACAGCGGGCCTGGCGCGCACACCTATTGACCGACAAGACATTGCTCGACGGTGAAGCGCTGTCGAAGCTGTGTGAGGTACTGGACCTGCAGGCCGACGGTTGCCGCACCGGCAAGCTCACCGGTTTCGGACCCGACCTGGGAGTCTTCTCCGGTCTGATCGGACTGACGAAATGAACCTTCGACGTTTTGCTCTCCATAGGCACGCAGCCGCCGCCGACGGGACGACCGCGGCACCGACGACCTCCCGCCGCAAGGCCGTGGTGATCGCCGGCCTGGCGGTCGGCACCGTTGCGGTCGTGGCGGGCTGCAGCTCGGCACCGACCCTGACGATCGAGCAGCTCCCGCTGCCCGCACCGGGCGGCCTGACCGGCGGGCCGACGATCAATGCGGTGTTCACGAATGCGTTGAACCTGCCGACGAAGGCCAAGGTCAAGATCGGCGGCAACGATGTCGGTCAGGTCGACACCATCAAGACATCGAACTACGAGGCCCACGTCAAGATGTCGTTGAAGAAGGGCACCGAGGTTCCGGTGGGCAGTACCGCCCAGCTGCGGCAGGCGACCCCGCTCGGCGATGTCTTCCTTGCGATTATTCCCACCGATGACACCAGCCGCGGCGACATGAAATCGGGCGACACGATCCCGATCGACAAGACGTCGGCCGGCGCCTCGGTGGAGGACCTGCTGGTCTCCGCATCGGCGTTCGTTGACGGCGGCATTCTCAACGGCGCGACCAACCTGGTCCACGAGCTCAGCACGGCGGTCGGCGACCACCCGCAGGATGTCACCACCGTGATCCGCGGCTTCACCACCGCGATCAGCAAGCTGAATCAGAACACGGGCGAGATCAACAACTCGCTTGCCACCATCGACGACCTGACTGGCGACCTGGCGCGGGGACGCGATCAGCTGTCCGGCTCGGTCGCCACGCTCGGCCCGGTGCTCGCCTTGGTGAACGGTCAGATCAACAACATCCTGAGTCTGGTCAACAAGTCCAGCCCGGTCACCGCCGCGATGAATGACTTCCTCGGGTCGGAGACGGGCAATGCCGTGAGCATGGTCGACAGCTTGCAGTCGCTGTCCGGCGATCTCCGGTCGGCGGCTGGACTGTTCGGACCGGTGTCTGACAAGGTCGCGGCGACACTGCCGCAGTTCGCGAAGTCGGTGCGCGGCAGCTCGGCGGCGGTGTCGTCGAAGCTCTACTGGATCACGCCGGGCTACGGCTTCGACTCGGGCAGCCGCCTGCCGGAGCTCGATGACATCGGTCAGGGCGTCAACAGCCTGCATCAGACGCTCGTCCGCTTGCTGGCGCGTCTGACCGGAACCCAGGGGTGCTGCGGATGAAGTCCTTCAAGAGCTGGTTCGGCAAGCACAAGACGGCGATAGCCAACCTGTCGCTCATTCTGATCCTGCTGCTCGGTGGCAGTTATCTGATGTTCGGCATGTTGCGGATGAACCCGTTCCAGGGTTCGTACAAGCTGACCGTCGAGATCCCCGGTGACATATCCAAAGGCGGCGGCTCGGGCGGACTGCAGACAACGTCGGATGTGGCGTTGCGCGGCGTGCGGATCGGCAAGGTCGACTCACTACAGGTGCAACCGCGTTCGGTAAAGGCCGTTCTGAAGATCCAGGACAAGTACAAGATCAACCGCGACTCGAACATCAAGATCCTGTCGCTATCGGGCGCGGGTGAGCAGTACGTCGAGTTCGAGCCGCCGAAGTCGGGTGGTCCGTACTGGAAGGGTGGCGACGTCATCCAGCAGTCGTCGACGGTGAACATCCATTCGTCGGTGCCGTTCTCGGGTCTACTGCGTAACTCGATCGATGTCGTGAAGTCGTTGGATCTGGCGAAACTGCGGGAGACCATCGTCAGTTTGGACACCGCGGTCAACGGCCCGCCGGGATCACATCAAGTCGGAGGCAACGGCCTGCGCACTCTTCTGATCAGTTCCGGGTTCCTGTTTGCGAATCTGAACTCGGCGCTGCCGCAGACTCAACAGCTGATTGAGAACGCCGGCACCATCTTGAAGACGACCAGCGGGATTCAGCCCGACCTCTCGCGCACCGTCAACGGGGTCAGCAAGCTGATGGCCTCGCTGAACGCGTCCGATTCCGAGTTGCGCACGCTGCTCGGTCAGGGCCCGGGCCAGCTGACGTCGCTGACCGGTTCGATCAACCAGATGCGCGACCCGCTGACCGACGTGCTCAAGCAGTTCCTGGATATCGCCCACCAGGGAGCCATCCGGGCGCCGGCGCTGGCGAACCTGTTCCCGAGCGCCGCCGACGGCCTCAACGCTGCGTCGGAGATGTTCCACGACAACGCATGGTGGGCGATGGCGTCCATCTATCCGCGGCCCTACTGCGAGTACCCGGTGACCCCGGCGCCGCCGACGGAAATCCTCAAGCTGTCGTTGCCGACGAATCTGTACTGTGTGACGCAGGATCCGACGCAGCAGATCCGTGGTGCAGACAAGGCGCCGCGCCCGGCCGGTGATGACACCGCCGGTCCGCCGCCGAATTATGACCCGAACGCACGCTGGACGCCGGTCAACTGACCTGCTCGCGAACCCCGGTCCTGGCGTCGGGGTTCGCGTCGTGCATTCATGTACGGGCGTGCCTGCGGGCCGCTGACCCACAGTCACGCTGACTGACAATCAATGAGGAAACCCGGCTGATGCCCAACGATGACGAGAACACCACTGCCGACGAGCGTGACAGCTCGAAGCCTGCTGAAGATGTGAAGGACGCGGCCGACAAGGCCGGCGCGGATAAGACCAACACCGATAAGCCCGGCGCGGACAAGGCCGACAGGGCTCGGCCGACCGGCAAGCGCAAGAAGTCGGGCGGCGACGGATTCGACTCGGTACCCGACGACTTCGAGCCGGAGACCGACGAGTCGCGGATCCCCGGCAAGGTCACCGATGCCGGCAAGGCCAAGTCGTCGCGCAAGGTCTCCGCGCTCACGGAGAAGGCGTCGCAGGGCAAGCAGGTCTCGTTCACCCTGACGCCGAGCCTGCTGCTGAGGTGCATCGCGGCCCTGCTGGCCATCGCGGTCGTGGTGCTGCTCGCCATCGGCACGTATGGGTGGTTCGATGAGCGCGCCAAGCGCGACGCCGGCAACCACGCGGTGGATTCGGCGAAGTCCTTCGTTGTGCAGCTGACGAATTTCAGCGACATCAACGACTACAGCTCCCGGATGAGCCCGTTGGTCACCGGTCAGCATCTGAAGGACGTGTTCTCGCCGAAGAACTCGCAGGACACCGCGAAGCAGCTCGGCCAGATGGGTGTGAACGCCTCGACGAGCGTGTACACCGCCGGCGTGGTCTCCGCCGGAGAGAAGCAGTCGGTGGTCCTGGTGGTCAGCGACACCACCGGCACCAGCGCGACGGCCGCCCAGCGCACCACCGAGCGCATGATCTTCCAGCTGACCATGGACAAGCACGGCGACAAGTGGCTGGTGTCGGCGATCGACCCGGTCGGACAGACGATCCGTGGAGATGACAGCACCGGTGGTACGCCGGCCCCGGGTGATACCTCGGGCGCCGGCACTCAGCCGGGCGCACCGGCCGATCCCAACGCCCCGCAGACTCCCGCGCCCGCACCGACGAACTGACGCACGCCTGGCGTCTCGCGACCGAATGTGATGTATTCGGTCGCGAGCTCAGCCGGCTGTGAGGTTCACAGGTTGGTGCGGTAGCGTGCCGGAAGATTTGCCGCGCTCACGAAAGTCGCGGCGTGCGCACTTGAGTCAGTTGATGGAGGATCGACGGTGAGTAGCCAGGAGGCTCCCAGCGATTCGGTCGGGAGCCCGGTCGAGGAACAGGCCGCTGCGGTCCAGCCAAAAGCCAAGCGGGACAAGCATCTTCATCAGATCGACCTGTTCCGTCTGGTCACCTTCGGTGGCGTCATCCTCGATCACGTCATTCTCGGTGTCACCTCGCCACTGAATGTCGCCGCGAACGGCGTTGGACTGCTACTGCGGTACACGCGCTACGGCTTCTTCGCCCTGACCGGCTTCGTGCTGACCTACCAGTACCGCAACCGCAAGCTCGACGTCCTCGACTTCTGGCGCCGCCGCTACAAGCTGATCGGCATCCCGTTCATCGTGTGGAGCCTCATCTACTGGGTGTACCTGCGATATCGGGTCGGCGGCCTGGACGCGCTCAAGGACGTCTTCAACAGCACCGAGAGCATCAAGACGGCGATCAAGAGCATCGCGTACGACCTGATCACCGGCGGGGCCGAGTACCACCTCTACTTCCTGTCCGTCAGCATGCAGATCTACTTCGTGTTCCCGGCCGTCCTGTGGCTCCTCAAGCGCAGCAACGGATATCACCGGTATCTGCTGCTGGTGAGCGGGGCTTTCCAGGCCTGGATCATGTACGCGATGGTGCGGCCGCCGCTGGAGTTCTTCAGTTCCGGCGCGCCGCTGACCCTCTGGCGGCATCTGGAGATCACCCTGCTGCCGTACCAGTTCTTCGTCCTCGCGGGCTGTGTCGCGGCCTATCACTACGAGGCGTTCCAGGCGTTCATCCTGCGGTGGCGGGTGATCCTGCTGGGGGTCGGCGCGGCCGTGATCGCGGCGACGCTCGTCTACTACGTCTACGACATCGACCAGACCCGCACGACCGATGTCGACGGCAACGGCGACAAGGGCAGCATCGCCGATCAGATCTGGGCGATCTCGCGCGCGGCGAATGTCTTTATGCTGCACAACGTCTGGGCCATGATCGCGATCATCGTGATGCTGTACTGCGTCGGCACCTACTGGCTGCAGCGGCGCACGCCCGGCTCGATCCCGGCGCGGGTCCTGCGGACCGCCTCGGACCGTTCCTTCGGCATCTACCTGGGCCACGCCCTGATGCTCGACGCGCTGTACCCGAAGATCCGCGTCCCAGGGATGAATCCGGTGCTGCTGGTGATCATCACCTACGTCATCACGGTCGCCCTGACGATCTACCTGGTCGAGGTGCTGCGGCGCAGCCCGATCAGTCTGTGGACGACCGGTCGCAAGCGGATCGACCTGTCCGAGCAGAACGGCATGCGTTCGCTGATCGTCGGCTGCGTGGGCGTCGCGCTCGGCGTCGTGCTGCGCGGCGGCTTCGAGCTCTTCGTCGGCAATGTGATCGCGGCTGTCGGGCTGCTGCTGATCGTCTCGGCGCTGGTGGTGCTGTGGCAGCAGCGCAGTCTTGCGGACAAGCCCGCGGCGGAGATCTCGGCCTGATCTGCCCTGCGGGGTCGCAGGCGAGTCTCAGCGGCTCGCCCGCAGAATGCGGCTCGCGCGCAGGGCATTCGGCGGGTCGTTCTGGAACTCCGCCGGCCCCTCGAGGTATCCGTCGATGAGTTCACCCGCGGAGCGATCGTCGATCTCGGTGAATCCGATCGAGCGCAACAGCTCGGCGATGCCGTCGGGCGTGAAACAACTGTGAAAGGGTTCACCGGCCGCCGCGACTCGTTCCGCGCGCGCCTGTAGCTGCGCGCGTTCCGCGTCCGTGTCGGCGGGCTGGAGATAGTCGAAGATCACCTCGGTCGGCCGGGCTTGGGCGGCGATGTAGTCGAGGGTTGCGCGCAGTGCATCCGGCGTCAGGTAGAACACGACGCCGAGCCACACGAACACCGCGGGTGCGGCCCGGTCGAACCCCGCGGCCGCCAATTCGCCTGCCAGCCGGTCGGTCTCGAAGTCGACGGGCACGAATGTCAACGTTTCGGGAGGCTCGATACCGGCGTCGGTGAGGCGTTGCCGCTTCCACGCCTGGGTGGCGGGGTGGTCCACCTCGAAGACGCGCATGTCGGGGTTCGGGTTGCGATAGGCGAACGTGTCCAGGCCGGCGCCGAGGATCACGACCTGCCGAACCCCGGCCGCCGCGATCCGGTCCTCGGCAAAGCGGGATCGGGCGGCGAAGAAGAGTCGGCGCGGGCGATAGGTGACGCCGCTGCCGGGACGGTCCTCGGTGGGCTCGCGCAGCTCCGACAGTTCGTCGGCGGTGAGGCCGAGCAGCCGCGCGGCAACGGGGTCCTCGAGGATGTGCGCCCGATCGGCGACCTGGTGGTACGCGCGGGCATACGCGGTGGCGAGCGCTGTCTGGCTAGGCCCGTCGGTGTCCATGCCTACGAACGTACTCAGCCGATCGCAGCGAGGACCATGTTCGCCATCGCACGCTTGCCCTGTGCATTCGGATGGAACGGCACCGGCGGTTCGAAACCGTTGATCCAGGGCTGCGGCGAGCACACGGTATGTGCCATCGCGTCCGGTGCGGCGACGAGGGTGACGCCGGTCAGCTGTGCGGCGGCGACGGTCGCCTGGGCCAGCCCGTTCCAGATGCGACCGGTCTCGGCGATCTGGTCCGGGCTCAGGGGCAGCAGGGCGCAGGTCGGGGCCGTCGGATCGATGGCCGGAGGGTATTCGACGAGGAGGATCCGGGCCTGCGGCGCGCGGGCGCGCACGGCCTGGATCACGGCGACCAGGTCCGATCCGACCCGGGTGTACTGATCGATGCCCGGTTCGGGGGCCTGGTGGCGGTTCGGGCCGCAGTTACGTCCGCTGATGCGCGCCTGCTCGGGGGTGGCGTGCAGGCAGCCCATGCTGATGATCCGGCCGATGTAGTCGATGTCGTTGCCGCCGGTCGTGATCGTGACGAGCGCGGTGTCCGGCGTGACCGCGTCGATCTGCGCGGGCCGCTTGCCGGAGCGGAGGATGTCGCCGGTGACGGAGCCGCCGCAGCTGACGTCCACGAGGCGATAGCCGCGCGCCGCGGCCACCTGATGGGGGTAGTTGTTGCTGCTGCGGCCGCAACGACCGCTGTTCATCGCATACTGCCCGCCGGGGCCGGACGCGTAGGAACTGCCGAGCGCGACGTAGGTGCGTGCCGACTGGGCCGCGGCCTGGGCGGCCGGGCGCACGGCGGTCTCCGCTCCGTCGTCGCCATGGGGGAACAGGACGACGACGGCCGCGACCAATGCGCCGATGACGGTCGCGCAGAGACCGAGGATCAGACCCTGCCGCCGACTGTCCAGACTCGCGAACTTCACCATTGCCCCCCGCAGCGCAGCACGAAGACGGGCGACGACGCCCTGATCACCTGCTGTTGATTCACCCATCCCGGCTGCACAATTTACTAGGCGTCCCACAGCAACCGGTCAGCGGCGCGGGATTACTTTCGTCACGTGTCCAGGAAGTACGGTTGACGCATGTCGTTCCAGCTCGACGCAAAGCGCGTGCGGGACATCGATTCCCGGCACATCTGGCATCCGTACTCCGACATTTCCGGATCGTCGACATCGATGCCGGTCGTCCGGTCGGCCGCGGGGGTCCGTCTCCAGATCGAGCTCGCCGGCGCCGATTCCGTCGCATCGACCGAGGTCATCGACGGGATGAGCTCCTGGTGGGCGGCGATCCACGGCTACCGCAATCCGGTGCTCGACCGCGCCCTCGCCGACCAGGCGGGCCGGATGTCGCATGTGATGTTCGGCGGCCTGACCCATGAACCGGCCGCCCGACTGGCCGAATTGCTGGTACAGATCACGCCCGAGCCGCTGCAGACGGTGTTCTTCAGCGATTCGGGGTCGGTGTCGGTCGAGGTCGCGGTCAAGATGGCGCTGCAGTACTGGCGCAGTCGCGGCAAGCCGGCCAAGCATCGGCTGCTGACGTGGCGCGGTGGCTATCACGGAGACACCTTCACACCCATGAGCGTCTGCGATCCCGACGGCGGCATGCACTCGGAGTGGACGGATGTACTGACGCGGCAGATCTTCGCGGAAGAGCCGCCGACCGGCTATGACGCGGGCTTCATCGAACGATTCGAGGCGCTCGTCGCCGAGCATGCCGACGAGGTGGCCGCGGTGATCGTGGAGCCGATCGTGCAGGGCGCGGGCGGCATGCGATTCCACGACCCGAGGACCGTCGGGGAGCTGCGCGGAATCTGCGACCGGCATGGCGTACTGGTGATCTTCGACGAGATCGCGACCGGGTTCGGCCGCACCGGCACGCTGTTCGCCGCCGACGCCGCCGGCATCGCGCCGGACATCATGTGCGTGGGCAAGGCGCTCACGGGCGGCTACCTGAGCATGGCGGCGACACTGTGCACGACCGACGTCGCGCAGACGATCGCCGACGGCCCGATCGGCGTGCTGGCTCACGGCCCGACGTTCATGGCCAATCCGCTGGCCTGTGCGATCGCGGTCGCATCGACCGAGCTGTTGCTGGAATCGCCGTGGCAGGAGCGGGTCTTGCGGATCGAGGGCGAGCTTCAGGCGGGGCTCGCGGCCGCCACCGGTGTGCCCGGCGTAGCGGATGTGCGGGTGCGCGGTGCGATCGGCGTGGTGCAGCTCGATCATCCGGTCGATGTCGCGGCCGCCACCGATGCGGCGCTGGCCGCCGGCGTGTGGCTCCGGCCGTTCCGCGATCTGATCTACACGATGCCGCCGTTCATCTGCGAGAGCGAGGACATCGCGGCGATCACCGCCGCCGTGGTCGCCGCGGCGAAGGTGGCGTAGGCGCTGTCAGACCAGCTGGCCGGAGAGCGACCGGATGCCGGTGACGATGAGGTCCAGCCCGGCGTCGAATTCCGCGTCGAAGTCGCGATCCGACGGCTCGGTGACGTTGAGGCGCTCCATCTGTTCGCGGGTCTGCTGCTCGATGGTGAAGCCGATGACGAACTGGCTCAGGGCTGTTCGGGCGGCCTGCGCGGCATCGTCGGCCATGCCCCCGGCGCGGGCAGCGGTCACGAGATGGTCGCCGACCGGCGACGTGATCAGTCCGGACGCGTAGGCGGACGAGATGACCTCGGCGGAGTCCTTGTAGCGCAGCATGGCGGCGCGCATGGCGACGGTCGTATCGCGCAGCTGATCCGTCCATGACGGACCGGCCGTGGGCTCGGGGACGGCGGCCAGGACCTCGTCGGCTACGGCAGCCAGCAGCGTCTGCTTGTTGGGGTAGTGCCAGTAGAGCGCGCTCGGCCGGATGTCGAGGGCGGTGGCGAGGCGGCGCATCGACAGGTCGGCCAGGCCGAACTCGTCGAGGATCGCGAGGGCGGCCTCGAGCACATCGCGCTGCGTATTTGCCATGGACCACACCCTACCGGGTAACCTGAACGGCGTTCAGGAGGTGATCATGGTGACGTCGACGACAGTCACGGGTGTGCAGCAGCGCGGTTTGAGCTGGCTCGCGGGCGATGCGGCCGACCGCCGCGCGGCCGGCCTGCACCGGGAGCTGCGGGCCCGCGCCGCGGGTGACCGGCTGCTCAACCTCGCCTCCAATGATTATCTGGGCCTTTCCACGCATCCGGACGTGGTGGCCGCCGCCGGTGTCGCGGCCGCCGATTTCGGCGGCGGCGCCGGGGCCTCCCGGCTGGTGTCGGGCACGACCGGGCTGCATGCCGCGCTGGAGGCCGAGCTCGCCGACTTCTTCGGCACCGAGGCCGCCCTGGTGTTCTCGTCGGGCTATCTGGGGAATGTCGGCGTCATCGGGGCCCTCGCCGGTCGTGGCGACCTCATCGTCAGCGATGCCGGTTCGCATGCCTCGCTGATCGACGGCTGTCGGCTGTCGCGGGCGGAGGTCGTGGTCGTCGACCGCGGCGACGTCCAGGCGGTTCGCGATGCGCTTGCGTCGCATCCGGCCCGCCGTGCGCTCGTCGTGACCGATTCGATCTACAGCGTCGACGGCGCAGTCGCCCCGATCGCCGAGTTGTATGGGGCGGCACAGGATTTCGGTGCGACGTTGATCGTCGACGAGGCGCATGCGCTGGGTGTCCGCGGTCCGGGCGGTCGGGGGATCGTCGCCGAACAGGATCTCGCCGGCGCGCCGGATCTCGTCGTGACGACGGTGCTGTCGAAATCGCTCGGCGCACAGGGGGGAGCGGTCCTCGGTTCGGCGCTGCTGCGCGACCACCTGATCGACCGCGCGCGGACTTTCATCTTCGATACCGGACTGGCGCCCGCGGCGGTCGGCGCGGCGCGCGCCGCGCTGCGGATTCTGCGTGCCGAGCCCGAGCGGGTCGACCGCACGCGCGCCGCGGCCCGCACCATCGCGCAGCTGCTCGGAGCGCCCGAACCCGAGGCCGCCGTCGTGTCGCTCATCGTCGGCGATCCGGACCGTGCCGTGCGCGCCGCGCAGCTCTGCCGCGAGCGCGGCGTGCTTGTCGGCTGTTTCCGGCCGCCGTCGGTTCCGGTCGGCACCTCCCGGCTCCGTCTGACAGTGCGTGCGGATCTCACCGACGACGAGATCGCCACGGCGGCAAACCACATCGACGCGGCACTGCGCGAGGTCGGGGCTCGATGAGCACAGTGGTCATCACCGGCACCTCCACAGATGTCGGCAAGACGATCGTGACCGCCGCACTCGCGGCGGCGCTGCGGTCGGCCGGGACCCGCGTGGCAGTCTGCAAGCCCGCGCAGACCGGCGTGCTGCCCGGCGAGCCGGGCGATCTCGCCGTCGTGGAGGCCCTCGCCGGCCCGATCACCACCGCCGAATGCGTGCGCTATCGCGATCCGCTCGCGCCCGAAACCGCCGCACGCAGTGAAGGCGCCGAGCCCCTGCCGCTGTCGACCATCGTCGACGCGATCACGCCGTTGCAGGCGACCCATGACGTGACGCTCATCGAGGGCGCCGGCGGCATCCTGGTGCGCCTGGCTCCCGATCTGACCCTGCTGGACGTCGCCGCGGCGACCGATGCGCAGGCGCTGATCGTCACCACGGCCGGGCTCGGTGCGCTCAACCACTGCGAACTCACGGTGGATGCGCTGCGTGCCCGGGGTATTCGGCCGACCGGTCTGGTGATCGGTTCCTGCCCGGCCGACCCGGATCTCGCGACCCGGCACAATCGCACCGATCTGCCGCGGCTGTCCGGGGTGCCGCTGGTGGGCGCCGTCCCCGCCGGCGCCGGCCGTCTGGACCCGGAGACCTTCCGCGCCGCCGCGACCGGCTGGTTCGACGCGGCCTGGCTCGCCGAGCACACGACCGCATCCACAGCCCACCAGGTACCGACAGCCCATCAGGCGCCCACAGCCCATCAGGCACACTGAATCCGAAAGAACGAGGAGAACCATGACCGAGGCCCACACCACCGGTGGCACCGCCACCATCGACGAGACCGACATCCTGGCCGTCGCCCGCGAGCAGGTGCTCGAGCGCGGCGTCGGGCTGACGCAGGAGCAGACCCTCGCGGTGCTGCAGCTGTCCGACGATCGTCTCGAGGAGGCGTTGCAGCTGGCACACGATGTCCGGATGCGGTGGTGCGGCCCCGAGGTCGAGGTCGAGGGCATCATCTCGCTGAAGACCGGCGGCTGCCCGGAGGACTGCCACTTCTGTTCGCAGTCCGGCCTGTTCGAGTCGCCGGTGCGCAGTGCCTGGATCGACATCCCGTCGCTCGTCGAAGCCGCCAAGCAGACGGCCAAGACCGGCGCGACCGAGTTCTGCATCGTCGCCGCCGTGCGCGGCCCGGACAAGCGGCTGATGAGCCAGGTCGCCGCCGGCATCGAGGCGATCCGCAACGAGGTCGACATCCAGATCGCCTGCAGTCTCGGCATGCTCACGCAGGAGCAGGTGGACGAGCTCAAGGCGATGGGCGTGCACCGCTACAACCACAACCTCGAGACCGCGAAGTCGCATTTCCCGAATGTCGTCACCACGCACAGCTATGAAGAGCGCTGGGACACGCTGAAGATGGTCCGCGAGGCCGGCATGGAGGTCTGCTGCGGCGGCATCCTCGGCATGGGCGAAAGCCTGGAGCAGCGTGCGGAATTCGCTGCGAACCTGGCCGAGCTGGAGCCGGACGAGGTGCCGCTGAACTTCCTCAACCCGCGCCCGGGCACGCCGTTCGGCGATCTCGAGGTGCTGGAGCCGAGCGAGGCCCTCAAGGCCGTCGCCGCGTTCCGGTTGGCGTTGCCGCGCACCATCCTGCGCTTCGCCGGTGGCCGAGAGATCACCCTCGGCGACCTCGGTGCCAAGCAGGGCATCCTCGGCGGTATCAACGCCGTCATCGTCGGCAACTACCTGACCACGCTCGGCCGTCCGGCCGAGGCCGATCTGGATCTGCTGGTCGACCTGCAGATGCCGATCAAGGCGCTCAACGAAACCCTCTGAATGACAAGCGGACTGATGGCTGGTGTTTCTGTCATGACCGACTTCATCGTTCCCGGCCCGCTGGCCGAGCCGATGAAGTTCGGCGTGTACACCGGCATCGAGCTGGAGGTGCAGGACGCGGCCGCGGTGCCGTGGACCGCGCAGCTCGGTCTGGAGCCGCCGCGGTACTGCGGCCAGTGCGGCCGCCGGATGGTGGTTCAGGTGCGTCCCGACGGTTGGCGGGCGCGCTGCTCGCGGCACGGTGACGTCGATTCGACGGAGCTGCCGGACTACCGATGACCGTCACGGATCCGTCGTTCGCGGCCAACGGCCCTGCGGTGCCGCAGGCGCCGCCGTCGATCGATGCGCGTCGCCGCGCAACTGCGATCTGCTTGGTCGGCACCCTGGTCGGCGGCGCCGTACTCGGCGTGATCTGGGGGCTGCTCGTCCCGGGTGTGCGCGGCTTCGTCATCAAGCCCGACGCCGCCGGCGATCTCGTCTCGGAGGCGCCACTGCGATTCGACGCACTCGGCATGTTCGCGGCGTTGTCGATCGTCTTCGGCGTCGTCGTTGCCCTCGGGATCTGGCAGGCCCGGTCGATCCGCGGCGGAACCGGCGTGATCGCCACAGCGGTGCTGGCGCTCGCGGGTTCGGCCGTCGGTGCCGTGGTCGGTGAAGGCATTGCGCAGGCACGGTTTCCGGGGCGGGGGAGCACGGAGCCCGGGCATTACTACATGTCCGCACCGTCGCCGTATATCGACGGCGCCAAGGCGCACCTGGGCGTCACGATCTCCATGGGCCTGGCGATTCTGCTGATCGCACCGCTGGTTGCATTGCTGACATTGGTCATCGTCGCAGTGGCGCAACGCGATCCGACGTTGGCCGGATCAGGGTGGCGGTCGCAGGGTGGCGAACTCGTCGGTGACGCGCATGCGCGACTCGGTGAACCGGTAGAGGGCGGGCGGCCGACCGCCGCTGGGCCCGGGCCGGCCGAGAGTGCCGGTGGCGGTGACGACGCCGCGTCGACTCAGGATCCGTAGCAGATTCGTCGCGTCCACCGGATAATCCAGTGCGGCGCTGTAGATATCGCGCAGCTCCGACATCGGGAACTCCGGGGGCGCGAGCCCGAACGCGATGTTGGTGTACGACAGCTTCGCGGCCAGTCGGCGGCGCGCATTCGCCACGATCGTCGCGTGGTCGAAGCTCATCGCGGGCAGATCGTTGACCGGATGCCAGGCGGTGTCGTCGGGCAGTTTCGCGTCGGCATGTTCGGGAACCAGCCCCAGATACGTGGTGGCGATGACCCGCGGCCCCGGCACGCGACCGGGATCGCCGAACACCGACAGCTGCTCCAGGTGCGCGACCTCGCGCAGGTCGACCTTCTCGGCCAGCTGCCGTCGCATCGAGGCATCGAGGGCCTCGTCGGGGCCGATCATGCCGCCGGGGAGCGACCATCGACCGGCGTCGGGCTCGTGGGCGCGCTGCCACAGCAGCACGGACAGCCCGGCGGTATCGGAGCTGCAGAGCGGCTGGTAGCGGAACACTGCGGCGAGGACTTCATGCCCGGTGCTACCATGGATCACGTTTTCGATTGTAAGGCGAAAACCCGACGGCCGCCAATACGGCCGAAGTTTGAGAGGAGCGGCACGATGACAGTGACCGCGGACAACACAGACCTGACGCCGTACGGCGGCGTAGTCGGCGACGCCGAGTGGGCCGCCGAGGTGCGGCGGCTGGCCGAGCAGCGCGGGGCGACGCTGCTCGCGCACAACTACCAGCTGCCGGAGATCCAGGACGTCGCCGACCACGTCGGCGACTCGCTCGCGCTCTCGCGGATCGCCGCCGCGGCGCCCGAAGACGAGATCATCTTCTGCGGCGTGCATTTCATGGCCGAGACCGCCAAGATCCTCAGCCCGGACAAGCGCGTGCTCATCCCGGATGCCCGGGCGGGCTGCTCGCTGGCCGACTCGATCACCGCCGACGAGCTGCGCGAGTGGCGTGCCGATTTCCCCGACGCGGTCGTCGTCTCGTATGTCAACACCACCGCCGAGGTGAAGGCCCTCACCGACATCTGCTGCACCTCGTCGAACGCGGTGGATGTCGTCGCGTCGATCGACCCGGACAAGACCGTGCTCTTCCTGCCGGACCAGTTCCTCGGCGCCCACGTCAAGCGCGTGACCGGTCGCGAGAACATGCAGATCTGGGCCGGCGAATGCCACGTCCACGCCGGCATCAACGGCGAGGAACTCACCGAGCAGGCGCGCACCCACCCGGATGCCGAGCTGTTCGTCCACCCCGAATGCGGTTGTGCCACATCGGCGCTGTACCTTGCCGGCGAGGGATCCTTCCCGGCCGACCGCGTGCACATCCTGTCCACCGGAGGAATGATCGACGCCGCCAAGGCCGCGACGTCGAATCAGGTGCTGGTCGCGACCGAGGTCGGCATGCTGCACCAGTTGCGCAAGGCCGCACCGGGTATCGACTTCCAGGCGGTCAACGACCGCGCGTCCTGCCCGTACATGAAGATGATCACCCCGGCCGCGCTGCTGCGCTGCCTGCAGGAGGGCAAGGACGAGGTCACGCTCGATCGCGACATGGCCGACGCGGGTCGTCGCAGCGTGCAGCGAATGATCGAGATCGGCAACCCGGGCAGCGGGGAGTAGTCCTCGTGTGGGAGGCCGACGCGGACCTGGTGGTCGTCGGCGGCGGCGTCGCGGGACTCACGGCCGCGCGCACGGCATCGGCTCGCGGGCTCCGGGTGCTCATCCTCAGCAAGGGCGGGCCGACCGACACCGCGACGCAGTATGCGCAGGGCGGCGTGGCCGTCGTTGCGCCCGAGGGCGATTCGATCGAGTCGCATGTCCGCGACACCGTCGAGGCGGGGGCCGGTCTCTGCGATATCGCCGCCACCCGGTCGATCGTGTCGGCCGGGCCGGAGGCGGTATCGGCGCTGACCGGGCTCGGCGCCGTCTTCGACACCGGGCGCGACGGCGACCTGGCGCGTACCCGCGAGGGTGGCCACAGCACCCGCCGCATCATTCACGCGGGCGGCGACGCCACCGGAGCCGAGGTGCAGCGTGCGCTGAATTCGGCGGGGATGTCGGTGATGTTCGGGTCGCCGGTACTGGATGTCGTGGTCGGCCGCGACGGTGTGCAGGGCGTCATCGCCCTGTCCGGCAACGGGTTCGGCGTCATCCATGCGCCGGCGGTGGTGCTGGCGACGGGCGGTCTGGGGCAGCTGTACGCCTGCAGCACCAATCCCGCGGGTGCGACGGCCGACGGCATAGCGCTTGCTCTCCGGGCCGGTGCCGTGGTCGCCGATCTCGAATTCCTGCAGTTCCATCCGACGGTGATGTACGTCGAGGGCGGCCGCGGACGACGTCCGTTGATCAGCGAGGCGGTGCGCGGAGAGGGCGCGACGATCGTTGACCACAACGGTGACTCGGTCACCGACGGCGTGCATCCCCGCGGCGACCTGGCGCCGCGGGATGTGGTGGCGCGCGCCATGGCGGATCGGATGTCGCACCTCGGCGCCGATCACCTGTATCTGGACGCGACCGGAATCGCGGGCTTCGCACAGCGCTTCCCGACGATCACCGAGTCCTGCCGCGCCGCGAACATCGATCCGACCGTCGACCTGATCCCGGTGGCGCCGGCCGCGCATTATCAGTGCGGGGGCGTCGTGACGGATACCGCGGGGCGCACCCGGGTTCGCGGCCTCTATGCCGCGGGCGAAGTGGCCCGGACCGGGCTGCACGGCGCGAATCGGTTGGCGTCCAACAGCTTGCTGGAGGGTCTGGTGATCGGCGCCCGGGTCGGCGAGGCGGCCATCGAACGGCAGGAGGCTGCACGGCCCGTTGCCGAGGTTCCGGACACCACGCGGGCTCGGCTACCGCGGACCGCCCTGCAGGAGCTGATGACCACCCATGCGGGGGTGGTGCGGGACGAGATCGGCCTGCGCGACGCGTCCCGAACCGTCGCCCGCGACAGCACCGAATCCGGCAGCGCGACAGTCGATGCCGTGGAAGACGCGGCGCTCACGCTCACCGCCCGGGCGCTGCTGCTCGCCGCGATCACCCGCACCGAGAGTCGCGGCTGTCACACCCGGTCGGATCATCGCGGCAGCCGGGAGGAGCTGCGGCGCAGCCTGCCGATCGGCCTCGCCGTCGACGGCGAACCGCAATTGCTCGGCCCGGATGCCCTGGCCCCGACCCCCTGGGAGACCGCGACGTCGCGGGCTTCCTGACCCAAGGAGAAATCACGATGGCGTTGGACGGAGGGGCTGTGGCCCCGGGCCTGGATCGCGACGACGTGTTGCGCGTCATCCGCACGGCACTGGACGAGGATCTCAAGTTCGGTCCCGATATCACCACGGCTGCAACGGTTCCCGCCGATGCGCGCACCACCGGGCGGATCGTCAGCCGGCAGCCCGGCGTCGTTGCCGGTGTGGACGTCGCCGTCGAGGTGTTCCGCGAGGTGATCGGCGAGGACCTGACCATCGACCAGCAGCTCGCCGATGGCACGCGGGTAGAGCCGGGCACGGTGGTGCTGGCGATCACCGGCCCGACGACCGGGATGTTGACCGCCGAGCGCACCGCGCTGAACCTGCTCTGCCACCTCTCGGGCATCGCCACGGCCACCGCGGCGTGGGCCGACGCGATCGGGGAGACGAAGGCCAAGGTCCGCGACAGCCGAAAGACGTTGCCGGGCCTACGAGCACTGCAGAAGTATGCGGTGCGTGCGGGTGGCGGCGAGAACCATCGGATGGCCCTCGGCGACGCCGCGCTCATCAAGGACAACCATGTCGCGGCCGCCGGCTCGGTGACCAAGGCGCTGGAGGCAGTGCGCGCGATGGCGCCGGATATCGAGTGCGAGGTGGAGGTCGACACCCTCGAACAGCTCGATGAAGCACTCGCCGCGGGTGCGGAACTGGTTCTGCTGGACAACTTTCCGCTGTGGCAGACGCAGATCGCCGTGCAGCGCCGGGATACTCGGTCGCCGCAGACCAAGCTGGAGAGCTCCGGCGGGCTGTCGCTGGAGATGGCCGGCGACTACGCGCGCACCGGGGTCGACTATCTCGCGGTCGGCGCGCTGACGCACTCGGTCACGGCGCTGGACCTGGGGCTCGATGTCTGACTGTCGACCGGCGGCGACCCGCCTCGGCCTGGTGTCTTTCGTTCACCCGAGGCTCTCCAGTGCCGCAACGATGTCGGGGACCTCGGTCCGTGCCGTGTAGTCGGGCTGAATATCGACGAAGCGGACGATCCGATCCGGGTCGACAATCAGCACGGCCGGCCGCGGAAGCGATAGTGCACCGTCGGCGTTGACGGAGGCCAGGTGGAGTCCGAGTGCGGCCTGTGCGGCCACGACGTCATCGGGTTGCCGGAACGCGATCCCGACCTCGTATGCCAGGCGGGCGCCGGGGTCGGACAGCACGGTGAAGTCGAGGTCGGCCTTCTCCGCCGTCGAGAGGGATTCGTCGGGACTCTGCGGGCTGATCGCGATCAATCGTGCGTTGAAGTTCCCCAGGCGCGGCAGCAGGTCCGTCTGGTACGTGCGCAACGCAAGATTGCAGTACGGGCACCAGCCACCGCGATAGAACACGATCACGGCCGGCCCGGTTTCGAGGATCTGGTCGAGGCTGACGCGCCCACCGGTGGCGTCATCGAGAGTGAACGCGGGCAGTTCGTCGCCTACCGCGATCGCATCACCGGAGACGCCCTCGTTGACGAGGTCCTGGATACTCCGGTCGAAGACCTCCAGGACATCCGACGGAAGCTGTTGTGCTGCAGTTTCTTTTACCTTGGAGGACTGTTCGCGAATGGTGGTCATCGGGATCCCTGTCTGGTGCGGATGGAAGTGGACTAGATAGTCCAGTAGATAGACTGCACCATGCCTCGACTGGACTGTCAAGTCCAGTCGAGGGATACTCGGTCAATGGGAACAACGCCGACGACAGCGCGGGGACGCGAAACGCGACAGCGGATCGTTACGGCCGCGGTCGAGGTGGTCGCCGAATGCGGCGCGGTCAGCGCGAGCCTCGACGCGGTGGGTGAGCGGGCGCCAGCATCACGCAGCCAGCTCTATCACTACTTCGATGACAAGTCGGATCTGTTGCGGGCAGTGGCGGAGGCCACCAATGACGCGGTGATGGATGCGCAGGAAGAGTTATTTGCCGGCCTCGACCGCTGGGAAGGATGGGTGCGCTGGGCCGACGCGCTCGTCGCGCTGCAGGAGGCGCGCGGAGGAGTCGGCGGCTGCCCGATCGCCAACCTTCTCGGCCAGATCGGTGAACGTGACGACGACATCCGCCGCGTGCTCGCAACGGGATTCGACCGCTGGGAGTCGGCAATCCATGCCGGACTGCGGCACATGGTCGACTCGGGTGAGCTTCGCGCCGATGCTGATCTCGACCAGCTTGCGGTGTCGACTCTGGCCAGCCTGCAAGGGGGACTCGTACTCGCTCAGGCACGCAGGGATCCGAGGGCGTTGCGCGCGGCGCTCGACGGAGCGCTCACCCTGATCGCGAATTCTCGCACCGCACACTGACGCTCGGATCACGCGTCAAGCCTCTGGGCCGGCGGGGAACTCGATCACCTCGCCGCGGTTGATCGAGACCCAGTCGCGCGCCTGCAGATAGGGCCGGAACGCGTCGGTGATGGCCTGCTGGTCGGCGGCGGTCTTGGGCCGTTGCAGCTCGTACAGGTGTGGGAATTCGGTCCACGCCACGACGGCATTCCACAGCCGGAGCGCGGCATCGCCGGTGGGCGGATCGATGAGGACGGGTCCGAACAGGCATTGGCCGCCCGAAGAATCATTCGTCGCCGGGAAGAACAGGGTCGGGACGCCGTAGCCGCCGGCGTCGACCACTCGCCGGTGGTCGGCGAGCACCTCGTCGTTGGTCGTAGGATCGGCTACCGCTCGGTCGACCAGCGCCGGATCGAACCCGAGTTCGCGGAGTAGCTGCCGGGCGACCGCCGGCTCATGCGGCTTCAGCCCCTCGACATGCAGGGCGTGGCCGGCTCGGGCGTACCACGCATCGAGATCGCCCATCGATTCTCGACGCAGTAGCGCACCGATCCGCATCATCGTCCAGCCGTACGACCAGTCCCGCTCCCACGGGTGTTTCTTGCCCTCGACCCGGTTGATCTCCTCCAGGCTGAAGAAGCGCCAATTGACCGTGAGGCCGGTCTGTTCGCGAACGTCGCGGATCCAGCGGGACGTCTGATAGGCGAACGGGCACATCACGTCGAAATGGAAGTCCACTGATGTCGCTGTCATAGGTTCCTCGCTCAAACCGTGCTCTGTGAGAGGTGCCATCCACGATATGTCCACGGTTGCCCCCAGAGCGCACGGTTTGAGCAGGGTTCCCAGCCAGCGCCGCTACCATCCGGCGCAATGACGAGTCGGATGTGCACGGTGGTCGCGGTGCTGGCACTGCTGGTCGGCGTGCTCGCGGGATGCGGCCCGTCCGATTCGGGGATCGTGCGGCTCACCGCGCCGCCGATGGGCTGGAACTCGTGGAACGCCTTCGGCTGCGGCGTCACTCAAGACGAGGTGCACGCGGCTGCCGATGCGCTGGTGTCGAGCGGCATGCGGGACGCCGGGTATCGGTATGTCGTGGTCGACGACTGCTGGTTCGATTCGTCGCGCGCCGCCGACGGCGGCCTGCGCGCAAATCCGACCACCTTTCCCGACGGGATGGCCGCACTGGGGACGTACCTGCACGACCGCGGGCTGAAGTTCGGGATCTACGAGTCGCCGTCGGGCCGCACGTGTGCGCAGGTGAACGGCGCGTATCCGGGCTCGACCGGCAGCGCCGATCATGTTGCCCAGGATGCCCGGACGTTCGCGTCGTGGGGTGTCGACTATCTCAAGTACGACTGGTGCGCCGCGCCGACATCGGCGGATCGGATGAAGCGCGCATTCACCACGATGCGCACCGCGTTGCGCGACACCGGCCGACCGATCGTGCTCAGCATCAACCCCAACAGCCTGGAGGCCGATCCGGCGGTGCCGGAGACCGTCGGCGCGGCGAATGACTGGTCGGGCGCCGCGGATCTCGTGCGCACCGGCGCCGACGTCTATCCGCTGTGGGACAACGCAATCGCCGATCAGGTCTATGTGCACGGCTCGTACACGATCGCCGGGATCCGCGACACCGTCGAACGATCGGCATCGGTACCGGCGCATACCGACTACTACAACGATCCCGACATGCTGGTGATCGACACATCGCTGTCGACGCTGGGATTCCCCGCGACAGTGCCGGTTCCGGCCGAATTGCCCGATACGCAGGGGCGAGTCCAGCTGGTGATGTGGGCGATGCTCGGTGCGCCGCTGATGGCCGGCAACGACCTCGGCCGGATGTCCGACCAGACCCGGACATTGCTCACCGATCCGGGGGTGATCGCCATCGACCAGGATCGGTCCGCACCGGGCGGCCGAACCGGCCGCGTCGGCGACCTCGAGGTGTGGCAGCGACACCTCGCTGACGGCGACCGTGCGATCGCCCTCTACAACCCCGAATCTGTCTCGGCGACAACGCGGCTCGATGCGCCCGCGACACAGGTCCGGCCAGGTTGCCGCGCGACCGACCTCCTCGCCGGACGGCCGCAACCACTCGATACACCCGTCACCGTCGCGCCGACGAGCGTGGGGCTCTACCGCGTCAGCTGCGGTGAAAAGAACTCTGCGGCTGCCGGAAGTTAGTGCACATAATGGAAAGCATGACGACTGCATCTGCGTACTGGGCCACGTCCGCCACCGATCCGCTGGTTCCGGCCACCATCGAGCGACGGCCGGTCGGCCCGAACGACGTGCAGATCGCGATCGCCTACGCCGGCATCTGTCACTCGGATATCCACACCGCCCGCGGCGAATGGGGCCGGACCAACTACCCGGTGGTGCCCGGGCATGAGATCGCCGGAACGGTGACCGAGGTCGGTTCGGCGGTCACGAAGTTCGCGGTCGGCGATCGGGTCGGCGTCGGCTGCATGGTGGATTCGTGCGGCGGGTGCGAACCCTGCCGCATGGGCGAGGAGCAGTTCTGCGTCCAGGGCAATACGGGGACGTACAACGCGATCGGCCGGGACGGCGAGAAGACTCAGGGCGGCTACAGCACCTCCATCGTCGTCGACCAGCGTTTCGTGCTGTCGATTCCGGAGGGTGTCGGCCTTGACGAGGCCGCGCCGCTGCTCTGTGCCGGCATCACCGTGTACTCGCCGCTGCGGCACTGGAACGCGGGACCGGGGCGGCGCGTCGCCATCATCGGCCTCGGCGGCCTCGGGCACATGGCGGTGAAGATCGCTGCGGCCATGGGCGCCGAGGTGACGGTGCTGTCGCAGTCGCTCAAGAAGATGGAGGACGGGCTGCGGCTGGGCGCCTCGCACTACTACGCGACGGAGGACCCGGCGGTCTTCAAGCGGCTGCGCAACGGATTCGACCTGATCATCAACACGGTCTCCGCCAACCTGGACATGGGCCGGTACCTGTCGCTGCTGGCGATCGACGGCACGCTGGTCGAGCTCGGCGCACCGGAGCATCCGATCGAGGTGCCGGCGTTCGCACTGCTGACCAATCGGCGCAGCTTCGCCGGGTCGATCATCGGCGGCATCGCGCAGACTCAGGAGATGCTCGACTTCTGCGCGCAGCACGGGCTCGGCGCCGACATCGAGCTGATCCCGGCCGACAAGATCAACGAGGCCTACGACCGGGTCGTCGCGTCAGACGTGCGGTACCGCTTCGTCATCGACACGGCAACGCTAGCCGGCGCCAGCTGAACGACCGGCCGCGTTATGACGGCTGCCGCATACAAAGGCGGTTTCGCGGACCACCCTCAACCTCGCCGGATCGTCCAGCTGATCGCCAGCTAGGTGATCTACTCGAGAGCGGCGAAGATCGCCGACGTGTAGGTCTCGGCGCGGTCGGACCCGATGATCCCGGGCGCCATCTTGTTCATCACATACGAGATGGTGGTCTTCTTGTCCGGCACCATGATCGTCAGCGACCCGCCCCAGCCGCCCCAGAAACAGATCCGCTCGTCGGGCAGGTAGGGAAGCGTCGCCGGTTCGGGCAGCCCGAACCCGATACCGAACCGCAGTGGCACTGCGAGCACCAGATCCGGGCCACGGGTCTGCTCGTCGAAGATCCGGTCGATGGTGCCCGCCGACATCGACAGCGGTCCCACACTGCCGCGGGAGATCAGCGACAGCGTTCGCACCAGCGCACGGGCGTTGGTGTGCCCATTGGCGCCGCCGATGTCCGCCGCGCGCCACGCCGGGGTGTTTGCCGCTTCAGCGTCCATCGGCGGGCTGGTGAGCGTCCGGATCATCAGCGAGTCCGGCGGAATGTGCGCCAGCATTTCTTCGAGCGACGGCGGCGGGATGACAGGGGCGATCCGGTCGATGTCGCTCTCGGCGGCCCCGATCTGCAGGTCGACGCCGAGAGGCCCGGCGATCTCGGCTGCCACGAACTCCTTGAGCGACTTGCCGGTGACCCGGCGCACCAGCTCGCCGTTCAGGTGCCCGAAATTGAGCGCGTGATAACCCGACGCGGTGCCGGGCTCCCACCACGGCGTCTGGCTCGCCAGTCGCTCGGTCGAGAGCGTCCAGTCGTACATGTCGTCGATCGTGAACGGCTGTTCCCAGGCTGACACGCCCGAGCTGTGCGACATCAGATGCCGCACCAGGATGCCCTCCTTGCCGCCGGCCGCGAACTCCGGCCAGTACTGCGCCACCGGTGCGTCAACGTCGATCAAGCCGCGGTCGACGCACATCAGCACGGCGAGCGCGGTGACCTCCTTGGTGGTCGACCAGACGTTGACGATGGTGTCGCGCTCCCACGGCTGGGTGCGGCCGATGTCACGATGACCACCCCAGATATCGACGACGAGTTCACCGTCGATATCGACCGCGATCGCGGCGCCGACCTCCTCGTCGGCCTGGATGTTGGCGGCCAGGGCATCGCGGACCGCGGTGAACCGCGGATCACAGGTGCCGCTGACGGTGGCGTCGCTGACAGCTGACGGTTCAGAGGGAGTCATGAAGGCAATTGTGAGCCATGTCATACGGATTCGGCTGCGTTTCCCGGGGCTTGGCAGGGCGTGGCGATAATCGCTGGCCGGACCGCATATCCTGGGTGTGTTCAGCTGTCAATGCCTTGTTACGCAAGCACCGATGAGCACTGGGAGAGTCGTGTCGTCAACCATCTCGCTGGCCCGCACCGATCTGCGTGGGGTGGCGGTCAGCTCGGCCGCCCTGCGGCGGTCGTTGCCACGCGGCGGAACCGACATCGATTCGGTGCTGCCGACGGTCAAGCCGGTGGTCGACGCCGTCGCGCAGCGCGGTGTCGCGGCGGCGCAGGAGTTCAGCGAGAAGTTCGACGGTGTGCGGGCCCCAGAGCTGCGGGTGCCGGCCGAGGTGATCGCTGCAGCCCTCGATGAGCTCGACGCCGATGTGCGCGCCGCGCTGGAAGAAGCGATTCGGCGCACCCGGCTGGTGCACGCCGACCAGCGCCGCACCGACACCGTGACCCGCCTGGACGACGGCGGCACGGTCACCGAGAAGTGGATCCCGGTGCAGCGGGTCGGCCTGTATGTGCCCGGCGGCAAAGCGGTCTACCCGTCGAGCGTCGTGATGAATGTCGTGCCGGCGCAGACCGCCGGCGTCGAATCGCTCGTGGTGGCGTCGCCGCCGCAGGCTGATCACGGCGGCTGGCCGCACCCGACGATCCTCGCCGCGTGCGCGCTGCTCGGCGTCGACGAGGTGTGGGCGGTCGGCGGAGCCCAGGCGGTGGCGCTGCTGTCGTATGGCGATGACGACCAGGGGCTGGAGCCGGTCGACATGATCACCGGCCCCGGCAACATCTACGTGACCGCGGCCAAGCGGTTGTGCCGTGGCGTCGTCGGAATCGATTCCGAGGCCGGCCCGACCGAGATCGCGATCCTGGCCGACGCGTCGGCCGACGCCGAGCACGTCGCCGCCGACCTGATCAGTCAGGCCGAACACGACGACATCGCCGCCTCGGTGCTGGTCACCGATTCGGTCGAGCTCGCCGATGCGGTCGACGGCGCGGTGGCACGCCAGGCCGCGGCGACCAAACACGCCGAGCGCGTGGCAACAGCACTGAACGGCAAGCAGTCGGGAATCGTGCTCGTGGACGACCTGGAGCAGGGGCTGCAGGTCGTGGATGCCTATGCCGCAGAGCATCTGGAGATCCAGACGCGCGATGCCCAGGTGGTGGCGGCACGGGTGCGCAACGCGGGCGCGATCTTCGTCGGCCCGTACGCGCCGGTGAGCCTCGGCGACTACTGCGCCGGGTCCAACCACGTGCTGCCGACGTCGGGCAGCGCCCGCCATGCGTCGGGCCTGTCGGTACAGACGTTCCTCAAGGGCGTGCACATCGTCGACTACGACGAGGCGGCTCTGAAGACGGTTGCGGACGAGGTGCTGACCCTGTCCAAGGCCGAGGATCTGCCCGCGCACGGCGATGCGGTTCGGGTGCGGTTCGGTGATACGCGGTGAGCGTCGCGGATCGAGAGGGAGCGGGCTCGCGAATCACGTTGGATGAGTTGCCGGTTCGCAAGACACTTGTCGGTAAGTCGCCGTATGGCGCGCCGCAGCTGGACGTGCCGGTCCGGCTGAATACCAATGAGAACCCGCATCCGCCGTCGGAGGCGTTGATCGCCGACGTCGCCGAATCCGTGCGCGAGGCCGCGACGCAGCTGCATCGGTACCCGGATCGGGACGCGGTCGCGCTGCGTACCGACCTCGCGGCGTATCTGAGTGCGCGCACCGGGGTGCCGCTGACGGTCGAGAACCTCTGGGCGGCAAATGGTTCCAATGAGGTGCTGCAGCAGCTGTTGCAGGCGTTCGGCGGACCGGGGCGGACCGCGCTGGGCTTCGTGCCGTCCTACTCGATGCACCCGATCATCGCCGACGGCACGGACACGCTCTGGCTGGATGCGAAGCGCGCGAGCGACTTCTCCATCGACGTCGAGTACGCGGTCACCGAGGTCTCGTCGCTGCGGCCGCACGTCGTGTTCGTCACCTCGCCGAACAATCCGACCGGACAGTCGATTTCGCTCGACGACCTGCGTCGGATCGTGGAGGCGGCACCGGGGATCGTGATCGTGGACGAGGCGTACGCCGAGTTCTCGGCCGCGCCGAGCGCGGTCACGCTGATCGACGAGTTCCCGGCGAAGGTGATCGTGTCGCGGACGATGAGCAAGGCGTTCGCGTTCGCCGGCGGCCGGCTCGGGTACCTCGCCGCCGCGCCCGCGGTGATCGAGGCGTTGCTGCTGGTGCGGTTGCCGTATCACCTGTCTGTGGTCACGCAGGCCGCCGCACGCGCGGCGCTGCGGCACGCCGACGACACCCTCGCCGGCGTCGACGCGATCATCGCCGAGCGCGAGCGGGTGGCGACGACGCTGACCGAGCAGGGCTACAAGGTGGTCGACAGCGACGCGAACTTCCTGCTGTTCGGTGACTTCGCCGATGCGCCGGCGAGCTGGCAGCGGTTCCTCGACCGTGGCGTGCTGATCCGCGATGTCGGAATCCCGGGTCACCTGCGCGCCACCATCGGCCTGGCCGCCGAAAATGATGAACTACTGAAGGCGAGCGGCGAGCTTGCCGCAACCGACCTGGCCGTCTCGCCAACAACCGCCACCGCAGGAGGCACGTCATGAGCGACCGCATCGCCCGTCGCGAGCGGACGACGAAAGAGTCGTCGATCACCGTCGAGATCAACCTCGACGGCCGGGGCGACACCGAGATCTCCACCGGCATCGGCTTTTTCGACCACATGCTGACCGCGTTCGGCGCGCACGGCAGCTTCGACCTCAAGGTCGCGGCCAAGGGAGACGTCGAGATCGAGGCGCATCACACGGTCGAGGACACGGCCATCGTGCTCGGCCAGGCGATCGCCGATGCGCTCGGCGACAAGGCCGGGATCACCCGCTTCGGCGATGCCTGGATCCCGATGGACGAGACGCTGGTGCAGGCGATCGCCGACGTGTCCGGCCGGCCGTACTGCGTGTTCACCGGCGAGCCCGATCACCTGCTGACCACGGCGATCGGCGGCGGCGACGCAGGTGTTCCGTACAACACCGTGATCAATAGGCACGTGTTCGAGTCGCTGGCCATCAACGCGCGGATCGCGCTGCACGTGCGCACGATCTACGGTCGCGACCCGCACCACATCACGGAGGCGCAGTACAAGGCGGTCGCCCGGGCGCTGCGCGCCGCGGTCAGCCTGGATCCGCGCCGGGAAGGCGCCATTCCGTCCACCAAGGGCAGCCTGTGACGGGCGGGACGAGCGAAACGAGCGATCGATGACTCCGAGCGTGGCGATCCTCGATTATGGGTCGGGGAACCTGCGGTCGGCACAACGCGCGCTGATGCGCACGGGCGCCGAGGTGACGCTGACCTCCGATGCCGACGTCGCGATGGCGGCGGACGGCCTGGTGGTTCCGGGGGTGGGCGCTTTCGACGCGTGCATGACGGGCTTGCGCGCGGTGCAGGGCGACCGGATCATCGGCAAGCGGCTCGCGGGCGGTCGACCGGTGCTGGGCATCTGCGTCGGCATGCAGATCCTGTTCGAGCGGGGCGTCGAGTTCGGGGTGCAGACCGAGGGCTGCGGCGAGTGGCCGGGCGAGGTCAACCGTCTCCACGCACCGGTGCTGCCGCACATGGGCTGGAATACCGTTGCGGCGCCGGAGGATTCGGTGCTGTTCGCCGGAATGGACCCCGAGACGCGGTTCTATTTCGTGCACTCGTACGCCGCGCAGACATGGGAACTGGCGGACGACGAGCTGATCTCGCCGGCCAAGCTCACCTGGGCCGAGCACGGCGGCCGGTTCCTGGCGGCCGTCGAGAACGGTCCGCTATCAGCGACGCAGTTCCACCCGGAGAAGTCCGGGGACGCCGGTGCCGCGCTCCTCAAGAACTGGGTGGCGACGCTGTGACGGGCCGCGGTAATCGCGCCGATCTGCCGCCGTCGATCGGCCGCATCGCGCTGCTCTCGATCTCGGCCGGGATCGTGACTCTGCTGATCTCGGTCCCGATCATCCTCGGACTCGCCACCGTGTCGCCGCTGGCGGCCCTGATCGTCGCGCTGCTGGCGATCGTCCTCTGTGTCGCGGTGATGGGAATCGTCGCGAACCGCATCGTCAACAAGATGGTGGACCGCGAGATGGCCCGCCGCGCAAATAAAACCGATATTCGGAAAACAGAAGGGGAATGACACCGATGGGTGCCGCACTCGAACTCCTGCCCGCCGTCGACGTCGCCGATGGCCAGGCGGTCCGCCTGGTTCAGGGCGCCGCCGGCACCGAGACCAGCTACGGCTCGCCGCGCGAGGCCGCGCTGGCCTGGCAGCGTGACGGCGCGGAGTGGGTGCACCTGGTCGACCTCGATGCCGCGTTCGGCCGGGGCAGCAACCGTGAGCTGCTGGCCGAGGTGATCGGCGAACTCGATGTGAAGGTGGAACTGTCCGGCGGCATCCGCGACGACGATTCGCTGGCCGCCGCGCTGGCCGCGGGTCCCACCCGGGTCAACCTGGGCACCGCCGCCCTGGAGAACCCGGAATGGTGCTCGAAGGTCATCGCCGAGAACGGCGACAAGGTCGCCATCGGCCTCGATGTACAGAATGTCGATGGCAACTGGCGCCTGCGCGGTCGCGGCTGGGTGTCCGACGGGGGTGACCTGTGGGAGGTGCTCGACCGGCTCGAGCGTGACGGCTGCGCACGCTACGTCGTCACCGACGTGTCCAAGGACGGCACGCTGACCGGCCCGAACCTGGAGCTGCTGCGCGAGGTCGCCGAGAAGGCATCGGCGCCGGTCGTGGCCTCCGGCGGCGTCTCGACGATCGACGATCTCGTCGCGATCTCCGGGCTCACCCGGTACGGCGTCGAAGGCGCGATCGTCGGAAAGGCGTTGTACGCCGGACGTTTCACCCTTCCCGAGGCCCTGGCGGCGGTACGCGCGTGAGTGTTCGTCCGGATCTCGATACCGCGCGGCTGCTGGACGACGCTGCCGCGGTGCTGGATTCGGTCACCGAGCGCTTCATCGACGGCCTGGGCGCGCCGAGCGCGGTGACCAAGGGCGGCGGGGGCGACTTCGCCACCGAGCTGGATCTCGAACTCGAACGCATCATCTCGGCCGAGCTGGGCGAGCGCACCGGAATCGGAGTGCACGGCGAGGAATTCGGCGGTCCGGCGGTCGACGAAGACACGGTCTGGATCGTCGACCCGATCGACGGCACGTTCAACTATTCGGCCGGCCTGCAGATCACCGGGATGCTGCTGGCGCTGGTGTCGGACGGGCAGCCGGTGCTCGGGCTGACCTGGTTGCCGCTCAACAACCTGCGTTACCAGGCGCATATCGACGGCCCGGTCTACTGCAACGGCGAGGCGCTGCCGACGCTGTCGCCGATGGCATTGCGGGACTCGATGATCGGCTACGGTGCCTTCAACGCGGCGGCCGGCGGGCGCTACCCGGGGCAGTGGCGAGTGGACGTTCTCGGTGAGCTGTCCAGGAGAGTCTCCCGGATCCGCATGTTCGGCTCCACAGGTGTCGACATGGCCTACACCGCGGCGGGAACCATCAGCGGAGCAATCACTTTCGGCGGTCATCCGTGGGACAACGCGCCGGGCGCCGCCCTGGTGCGCGCGGCCGGCGGCGTGATCTCCGACGTCGACGGCAACCCGTGGACGGTGAATTCGCCGTCGCTGGTGGCCGCCGCCCCGGGTGTGCACGAGGAACTGATCGCGATTCTGGCCAGTCAGGAGAGAACCCAATGACAGTGGCAGTACGGGTGATTCCCTGCCTGGACGTCGACGACGGCCGGGTGGTCAAGGGCGTCAACTTCATGAACCTGCGTGACGCGGGCGACCCGGTACAGCTGGCCGCCGCCTACGACGAGCAGGGCGCGGACGAGCTGACCTTCCTGGACGTGACCGCGTCCAGCGGGGGCCGCGCGACCATGCTCGAGGTGGTCAAGCACACGGCCGACCAGGTCTTCATCCCGTTGACCGTCGGCGGCGGCGTGCGGACGGTCGACGACGTGGACATCCTGCTGCGCGCCGGCGCCGACAAGGTGGGCGTCAACACGGCGGCCATCGCGCGACCGGACGTCTTGCGGGAGATGAGTAATCGGTTCGGGTCGCAGTGCATCGTGCTGTCGGTGGACGCCCGCACCGTGCCGGAGGGCGAGAAACCGACGCCGTCGGGTTGGGAGGTCACCACGCACGGCGGCCGCAAGGGCACCGGCATCGACGCCATCGAATGGGCGCGGCGCGGCGAGGAACTCGGCGTGGGCGAGATCCTGCTGAACTCGATGGACGCCGACGGCACCAAGGACGGGTTCGACTTGAAGATGATCGCCGCGGCGCGGGCGGCCGTGTCGGTGCCGGTGATCGCCAGCGGCGGCGCGGGCAAGGCCGCGGATTTCGCGCCGGCGGTGCAGCAGGGGGCGGACGCGGTGCTCGCGGCGTCGGTGTTCCACTTCGGCGATCTGACGATCGGTGCGGTGAAGGATGCCATGCGGGCCGACGGAATCGTGGTGCGGTGATGACATTGGCACCCGAGATCGCGGACCGCCTGAAGCGCAACGCCGACGGACTGATCTGCGCCGTCATCCAGGAGTACGGCACCAACGAGGTGCTGACGGTCGCGTGGATGAACGACGAGGCCCTCGACCTGACGCTGCGCACCCGCAAAGGGACTTACTGGTCGCGCTCGCGTCAGCAGCTCTGGGTGAAGGGCGAGACCAGCGGCAACACCCAGTATGTCCGCGAGGTGCGCCTCGACTGCGACGCCGACGCCGTGCTGGTCATCGTCGAGCAGACCGGTCCGGCCTGCCACACCAACGCGCACAGCTGTTTCGGCGTCGACGACGAGCACGATCGACCGGAAGTCGACGTCATGCTGCTGCCCGATCCCGACACAACCAGAGAGGGCTGAGATGCCGCTGATTCAGATTTCGCAGACGCCCGGGCTGTCCGATCGGGTGAAGGCCGAGACCATCGCCGCCGTCACCGAGGCCTATGCCCGCGCGACCGGCAAAAGCCCGGATTCGGTGTGGGTCACCATCACCGAGGTGCCGCGGTCGCACTGGGGCGTCGGTGGGGAGCCGCTCGGGTGACGGCCGCAACGAGCGCCGGGACCACGTCGCTGGCCGAATTCCTGGACCTGGCACGCGACCATCGCGTCGTGCCGGTGACCCGCAAGGTGCTGGCCGACTCGGAGACCCCGCTGTCGGCCTACCGGAAGCTGGCCGGCGATCGGCCCGGTACCTTCCTGCTCGAGTCGGCCGAGAACGGGCGCTCGTGGTCGCGGTGGTCGTTCATCGGGGTGGGTGCGCCGTCGGCGATCACCGTCGCCGATGGCGAGGCCGCCTGGTGGGGCCAGGTACCGGCAGGCGCGCCGACCGGCGGCGACCCGCTGGACGTGCTCGACGCGTCGCTGAAACTGCTTGCCACCGACCATCTTCCGGGCCTGCCGCCACTGACCGGCGGATTCGTCGGCTACCTGGCCTACGACATCGTCCGCCGGATCGAGAAGCTCCCGGACACCTGCGAGAACGATCTGCAGCTGCCCGACCTGGTGATGCTGCTGGCCGCCGACCTGGCCGCCGTCGACCACCACGAGGGCACGATCACGCTGATCGCCAACGCGATCAACTGGGACGGCACGGATGCGCGGGCCGAGGAGGCCTACCAGGACTGCGTCGCGCGGCTCGATGCGATGACGGCGGCTCTCGCCGCGCCGGCCGAGTCGACGGTGTCCACCTACGAGCGCCGCGATCCGGACTTCCGGGTGCAGCGCAGCTTCGAGGAGTACGCGCCGATCGTCACCGACCTGGTCGAGCAGATCGAGGCGGGCGAGGCATTCCAGGTGGTGCCGTCGATCCGCTTCGAGATGGATACCGAGGCCGATCCGGTGGACGTGTATCGCATTCTGCGCGCGTCCAATCCGAGTCCCTACATGTATCTGGTGCGGGTGCCCGGGATCGGTCGGCCCGACTTCACGATCGTCGGCTCCAGCCCGGAAGCGCTTGTGACGGTGCAGGATTCGATCGCCACCACGCACCCGATCGCCGGTACGCGGCCGCGCGGCGCCGACGACGAGGAAGATCTGCTGCTGGAGAAGGGCCTCGTCGCCGACGAGAAGGAGAACTCCGAGCATCTGATGCTGGTGGATCTGGGTCGCAATGACATCGGCCGCGTCGCCGAGCCGGGCACCGTCAAGGTGCACGACTACCGGCATGTCGAGCGCTACAGCCACGTGATGCACCTGGTGTCGACCGTGACCGGGCATCTGCGGGCCGACAAGTCGGCGCTGGACGCCGTGAAGGCCTGCTTCCCGGCCGGCACGCTCACCGGTGCGCCGAAGGTGCGGGCCATGGAGCTGATCGACGAACACGAGCTCACCCGCCGCGGGCTGTACGGTGGCGTCGTCGGCTATCTCGACTTCGCCGGCAACGCCGACACCGCGATCGCGATCCGCACCGCGGTGATGACCGGCGACAAGGCGTACGTGCAGGCCGGCGGCGGGATCGTCGCCGACAGCCAGCCCGACTACGAGTACGCCGAGGCCAACAACAAGGCGCGGGCAGTGCTTGCCGCGATCGCGACCGCAGGCACGATGAGCCGCGTCGACCCCCATGAGGCGCGACAGCACAGTGAGGCGGGACGATGAGCGACGAGCCGACCGACGCGACGGCTGATCAGCCGGATACGGCTCAACCGGATACGGCGACCCAGGACGCGGCGAAGATCCGCAAACGGCGGATGGGGATTGCGGGACTGGCGCTGGTGCTCGGCGCCGTGTGTCTGTGGGCCGCATCGCGGATGACCTGGGCGAAGCTGACCGCCTACGACCACCTCCAGGTGAAGACGTTCAAGGCGACCGGCAGCGATTGGTCGCCGTGGCTGATCGCGGTGCCGATCGTGCTGGTGGCCGCGCTGGCGGCGATGGTGGCGCTCAAGGGTTGGGCGCTGCGGGTCGCCGCCGTGGTGGTCGCCGTGCTGTGCGTGCTCGCGGTGATCCCGACGATTTCGACGCTGACCGGCGGAAACAACGTCAACTACGCGACCAAGGCCGCCGACGTCCCGGGGCTGTTCATCGTCGAGTCGATCTCGACCCCCAAGTGGCCGGCGGTGCTGGTCGTGGTGGGGGCGATCTTCGGAGTTTTCGGTGCCGTGCAGATGATGCGGCTGGCCGTCGGGGCGACCGGGTTGTCGTCGAAGTACCAGACGCCCGCTGCGCGCCGGGCCGAGCTGGAACGCGAGATCTTTGACAAGAAGACGTCGGGATCGGCGTCGGGCGGCTCCTCGGCGGGCGACTCATCGTCGGGCGGATCCTCGACGGATAAGGCCGCTCCCGCCGACCCGAGTGACCGGCTGTTGTGGGACGCGCTCGACTCCGGCGAGGATCCGACCGATTCGAAATAGCCAGGCCGGAGGCCGGGCATTCGGAGGTGCCGCCGAGCGGCCCAAATCTCCGACGCTGGGTAGTAGATCTGGACAGGTACCCGGCGGATTCCCGTCCAGGGTCCGCGTCTACGCTCGGATAGATAAACGTGATGGGTAGCGAAAAGGGGATAGGCGCCGTGGCCAGCGAGACCGTGCTCGACTCGATTATCGAGGGAGTGAAAGCCGATGTGGCAGCACGGGAATCCGTCGTCGATCTGGCGACGGTGAAGGCCCTGGCCGCCAAGGCGCCGGATCCGCGCGACGCGGCCGCCGCACTGCGGGAGCCCGGCATCGGCGTGATCGCCGAAGTGAAGCGCGCCAGCCCGTCGAAGGGCGAACTCGCCGACATCGGCGATCCCGCTCAGCTCGCCAAGGCATACGAGGAGGGTGGCGCCCGCGTCATCAGCGTCCTCACCGAGGAGCGTCGGTTCCGCGGATCGCTCGCCGATCTGGACGCCGTGCGGGCCGCCGTCGACATCCCGATCCTGCGCAAGGACTTCATCGTCGGGCCGTACCAGATCCACGAGGCCCGCGCGCATGGCGCCGACGTCATCCTGTTGATCGTCGCCGCCCTGGAGCAGTCGGTCCTCGAGTCGCTGCTCGATCGCACCGAGTCGCTCGGCATGACCGCGCTCGTCGAGGTGCACACCGAAGAAGAGGCCGACCGCGCCCTGCAGGCCGGCGCCAAGGTCGTCGGCGTCAACGCACGCAACCTGAAAACGCTTGAGGTCGACCGGGATTCGTTTGCTCGGATCGCTCCGGGACTGCCCACCGAGACCCTGAAGATCGCCGAGTCGGGCGTGCGCGGCACCGCCGACCTGCTGGCCTACGCCGGCGCCGGCGCGGACGCCGTCCTCGTCGGCGAGGGCCTGGTGACCAGCGGCGACCCGCGGGCGGCCGTGTCCGAACTCGTGACCGCCGGTACGCACCCGTCCTGCCCCAAACCCGCCCGGTGAGCGAGCCTGCCCGGTGAGTGATCTCGAACTGCCTCCCGCCAGTGCGGGTCTGGCGACACGCACGACCCATGAGCCCGACGCGAAGGGTCACTGGGGCGTCTACGGCGGACGGCATGTCCCCGAGGCCCTGATGGCCGTCATCGACGAGGTCACCTCCGGCTACGAGAAGGCCCGTGTCGACGACGATTTCCTGCGTGAGCTGGATCGGCTGCAGCGGGACTACGTCGGTCGGCCGTCGCCGCTGTTCGAGGCCACCAAGCTGTCGGCCGACGCCGGCGGAGCGCGGCTGTTCCTCAAGCGAGAAGACCTGAACCACACGGGTTCTCATAAGATCAACAACGTCCTGGGGCAGATCCTGCTGGCCAAGCGAATGGGCAAGAACCGGATCATCGCTGAGACCGGCGCCGGTCAGCACGGCGTCGCCACTGCGACGGCGTGCGCGCTCCTGGACGCCGAATGCGTCGTCTACATGGGCAAGGTCGACACCGTCCGCCAGGCGCTCAACGTCGCCCGCATGCGGCTGCTCGGTGCCACGGTCATCGCCGTCGAAAGCGGTTCGGCCACCCTGAAGGACGCGATCAACGAGGCGATGCGTGACTGGGTGACCAACGCGCACAACACCTATTACTGCTTCGGCACCGCGGCGGGACCGCATCCGTTCCCGGCGATGGTGCGCGACCTGCAGCGCATCATCGGCATGGAGGCGCGGGCGCAGATCCAGTCGGCGCTCGGTCGGCTGCCGGACGCGGTCGTGGCCTGCGTCGGCGGCGGATCGAACGCGATCGGGATCTTCCATCCCTTCGTCGATGACGCCGGCGTCCGCCTGGTCGGCTACGAGGCGGCCGGCGATGGCGTCGAAACCGGCAGACACGCAGCGACATTCACCGGTGGTACGCCGGGTGCGTTCCAGGGTGCCTATTCGTATCTGCTGCAGGACGAGGACGGACAGACCATCGAGTCGCATTCGATCTCGGCCGGGCTCGACTACCCGGGCGTCGGGCCGGAGCATGCGTACCTGAAGGACATCGGCCGCGCCGAATACCGTCCCGTCACCGATACCGAGGCGATGGACGCACTCGCGCTGCTCAGCCGCCGCGAGGGCATCATCCCGGCCATCGAGTCCGCGCACGCCGTGGCCGGCGCCCTGCAGCTGGGCCGCGAACTGGGCTCGGGCGCCGCGATTCTGGTGAACATCTCCGGGCGCGGCGACAAGGATGTCGATACCGCCGCCCGCTGGTTCCATCTGTTCGACGAGGACGCTCCCGATCCCGCCGCGGCCGATCAGGCTTCGACCGAAGGCGGTCCGGCATGACGCTCGCCGATGTCTTCGCGAAGACGCGAGCCGAGCAGCGCGCGGCGCTCATCGGCTACCTGCCGGTCGGCTACCCGACGGTGCCCGGTTCCATCGATGCGATGACGGGGATGGTCGAATCCGGTTGCGACATCATCGAAGTCGGCATCCCGTATTCCGACCCGGTGATGGACGGCCCGACCATCGAGGCCGCCGCCGGGCAGGCCTTGGCCAACGGTGTCCGGGTGCGCGACGTGTTCCCGGCCGCCGAGGCGGTCACGGCCGCCGGCGGTGCTGCCGTGGTGATGACCTACTGGAATCTGGTGCTGCGCTACGGCGTCGACGCGTTCGCGCGGGATCTCGCCGCGGCCGGGGGCCTCGGCATCATCACGCCGAATCTGATTCCCGAAGAGGCCGACGAGTGGATGGAAGCATCCGACAAGCACGGCCTGGATCGGATCTTCCTGGTGGCGCCGTCATCGACCGAGGAACGCCTCGCGATGACTCTCGACGCCTGCAGCGGATTCGTCTATGCCGCATCGACGATGGGCGTCACCGGCGCCCGCGACGTGGTCTCGAATGCGGCCCCCGAGCTGTGCCGTCGCATTCGCGAGCACAGCGACATCCCGATCGGCGTCGGACTCGGCGTCCGCAGCGGCGCGCAGGCGGCCGAGATCGCGGGCTATGCGGACGGCGTGATCGTCGGATCGGCGCTGGTCTCGGCGGTGGCCGAGGGTGAGGACGCCGTGCGCGGCCTGGTCACCGAACTGGCCGACGGCGTGCGCGCAGCCCGGGTTTAGCGACTCCCTGCAGTAAGGTCGGCGGAATGCAGACTGGCGTGACGCAATCTGACGTGCTCGCGTACATTCCGAGCCCGCCGCAGGGCGTGTGGCACCTGGCCGGAGTCCCGATTCGCGCGTATGCGCTGTTCATCATCGTCGGCATCATCGTCGCGGTGTTCTGGGGCAATCGGCGCTGGATCGCCCGCGGCGGTCGCGATGGGGAAGTGCTGGACATCGCCATCTGGGCGGTGCCGTTCGGCCTGATCGGCGGCCGGCTGTATCACCTGGCCACCGACTGGAACACCTACTTCGGCGACGGCGGCAAGCAGCCGATCGATGCACTGAAGGTGTGGGACGGCGGTCTCGGCATCTGGGGCGCCGTGCTGCTCGGCGCCTTCGGCGCCTGGTTGGGAACCCGGCACCGCGGCATCAGCCTCCCGGCCTTCGGCGATGCCATCGGGCCGCCGATCCTGTTGGCGCAGGCCATCGGTCGGCTCGGCAACTACTTCAACCAGGAGCTGTTCGGAGCCGACACGACGATGCCGTGGGGCCTCAAGATCTACGAGCGCACTCCGGTCCTCGACCCGGACAGTCCGTGGACCAACATCAACGGCCACTCGACCGGCGAGGTCGTCCGGGTCGTGCAGCCGACCTTCCTCTATGAGCTGGTGTGGAATCTGCTCGTGGTGATCGCGCTGGTGATCATCGACCGCCGCTTCCGGATCGGTCACGGCCGCTTGTTCGCGATGTATGTCGCGGGCTACTGCGCGGGCCGATTCGTGATCGAGGCCCTGCGGCACGACTACGCGACGCACATCTTCGGCCTGCGGATCAACCTGTTCACCGCGGCCCTGGTGTTCCTGGCGGCGTCGATCTACATCCTGCTGGCGCCACGCGGTCGGGAAACGCCGGTCGAGGTGTACCGCCCGGGTCGGGCGCCGGAGGAGTACTACGACGACGCCGATGATGAAGACGAGGCCGACGGAGCGACGGCCGACGGGGACACGGTCGACGGGGACACGGTCGACGGGGACACGGTCGACGGGGAGACAGCCGACGGCGACACGGCGGACGACACCGACTTCGAGGCGATCGCGGACGACTACGCTGACGAACTCGACGAGTCAGAGAAACCGCCGGCCGACGAGACGGACGAGGCCAAGCCCACTGAGCCCGAACCCGATTCGGCGAGAGACAACGACGCCGACGGCCCGGAAGCCGACGAGCCGGACGGCGACGACGCTGCCGAACCGACGAAGGACGAGACGGCCGAACCGGCGAAGGACGAGACCGCAGAATCGGCCGATACCGCCGAACCGGCCAAGACCGAGGACCGCGCGGACGAACCGGCCGAAGACACGGCTGCCGAGCCGGCCGATGCTGACTCCGACGATGCCGACGCAGATGACGCCGAGGATTCCGACGAGGACGAAGACATAGACGCCGACGCCGACGATTCCGACCACGAGGCCGACGCACCGGCAGCCGAGGAGCCGGAAAAGGCCGCGGTCGGCGATGCGACGGGCGAGGCCAAGCGCGAGTCGAAGAAAGCGTCCGACTGAACATTTCGCGAACTACTCCGGTTTGCCCACCGGTGGTCGGCAGCGTCATTGCGGCGGCGACTAGGCTCGTGCCGTGAGCCGTCGAACGAAAATCGTGTGCACCCTGGGCCCGGCGACCGACAGCGATGATCGGGTACGTCAGCTGGTCCAGACCGGAATGGACGTCGCCCGCCTGAATTTCAGCCACGGCAGCCATGCCGATCACGCGAAGATGTATGCCCGTGTCCGCAAAGCCGCCGACCAGACCGGTCGCGCGGTAGGCGTCCTCGCCGATCTGCAGGGCCCCAAGATCCGCCTCGGTCGGTTCAAGGAGGGGCGCACGGAATGGCTTGCCGGAGAAGAAGTTCGGATTACGGTCGAGGACTGCGAAGGCACGCATGACCGCGTGTCGACCACCTACAAGGAACTCGCCGAGGATGCACAGCCGGGCGACCGGCTGCTCGTCGACGACGGCAAGGTCGGACTGACCGTCCTGCGCGTTGATGGCAATGACGTCGTCTGCACCGTCACCGAAGGCGGCCCGGTCAGCAACAACAAGGGTGTCTCGCTGCCCGGCATGAATGTGTCGGTGCCGGCGCTGTCCGAGAAGGACATCGCTGATCTGGAGTTCGCCCTCAACCTGGGCGTCGACCTGATCGCGCTGAGCTTCGTCCGCGCTCCCGGCGACATCGACCTGGTGCACGAGATCATGGACCGCGTCGGGCGTCGTGTGCCGGTGATCGCCAAGCTCGAGAAGCCCGAGGCCATCGACAATCTCGAGGCCATCGTGCTGGCCTTCGACGCGATCATGGTCGCCCGCGGTGATCTCGGTGTCGAGCTGCCGCTCGAGGAAGTGCCGCTGGTGCAGAAGCGGGCGATCCAGATGGCGCGCGAGAATGCCAAGCCGGTGATCGTCGCGACCCAGATGCTGGAGTCGATGATCGAGAACTCCCGGCCGACCCGCGCCGAGGCGTCCGATGTCGCGAACGCCGTGCTCGACGGCGCCGACGCGGTGATGCTGTCCGGCGAGACGTCGGTCGGCAAGTACGTCATGGAGACCGTTTCGACGATGGCGAAGATCGTCCAGGCGGTCGAGCAGGGCAGTCGCAGTGTGCCGCCGCTGAGCCACGTGCCGCGGACCAAGCGCGGCATCATCTCGTACGCGGCCCGCGATATCGGCGAGCGCCTGGAGGCCAAGGCGCTGGTGGCCTTCAGCCAGTCCGGCGACACCGTCCGGAGGCTGGCTCGGCTGCACACCCGGCTGCCGTTGCTGGCGTTCACGCCGCTTCCCGAGATCCGTAATCAGCTGTCGATGAGCTGGGGCACCGAGACGTTCATCGTGCCACGCGTGGACAACACCGATGCGATGATCCGGCAGGTCGACTCGGCGCTGATGAACACCGGACGCCTGAAGCCGGGCGATCAGGTGGTGATCGTGGCCGGTGCGCCCCCGGGCACGGTCGGATCGACCAACCTGATCCATGTGCACCGAATCGGCGAAGAGGACCATTGAGCGAGCAGCCTGACCCCGCACATCGGTCCGACCTGGACCAGCTCCTGGCGCTCTTCGATCTGGAGCAGCGCGAGGACGACGTCTACATCGGTGAGCACCCGTCGGCGGTGGGACCGCGGACGTTCGGCGGTCAGCTACTCAGCCAGGGCATCGTCGCGGCGGGTCGCAGCGTCGAGCGGGAGACCCCGGTCCACGCGCTGCATGCGCATTTCATTCGCGCCGGCGATGTGTCGATGCCGATCGAGTACCACGTGCATCGCACGCGGGATGCGCGGTCGTTCGCCAATCGGCAGGTGACGGCGATCCAGGAAGGCGATGAGATCTTCACGATGCTCGTGGCTTTCCAGGACGCGGGCAAGGGTCTCGAACACGCTGTGGAGATCCCGGAGGTTCCGTATCCGGAGGACCTGCCGCCGCTCGGTGAGCACTTCAAGGGTTTCGAGGATCGCATCGCTGCGTTCGTCAATGCGATGCACCCGATCGACATCCGGTTCGCGAATGACCCGACCTGGAAGCTGCGCGAGGCGGGCGACAAGCTGGAGAACAACCGGGTGTGGATGCGCACCGACGGCCAGTTGCCCGACGAGAAGCTGCTGCATATTGCCGCCATGTGTTACGCGTCGGACACGACCGTGCTCGACTCGATCATCAGCATGCACGGCCTGTCTTGGGGTATCGATCGGCTGTTCGCGGCGACCGTGAACCACTCGATGTGGTTCCACCACGCCTTCCGTTTCGACGACTGGATGCTCTACGCGACCGAGTCGCCGGTCGCCGCGGGTTCGCGCGGCCTGGGCACGGGTCGGTTCTTCACTCGGGACGGCGCCCTCGCGACGACGGTCGTGCAGGAAGCGCTGATCAAGTACTTCCCGCCGCGCGGTTAGGGAGTCATCGCCCGGGTGCCTGAGTTTTCTGTTGCTGTGGGGCGAGCAGCGACAATTATTGTCGTCTGACCCCGAATTCCTGACAGAAAATCCGCGCGGTCGTCAGAACTGACGCTCGCGGAACTCCGGACTCTCGCGCTTCAGGCCGGCCTTACGAGCGATCCCCGAGTTGTAGCCGCGCAGCATCCGGAGCTGCAGCCGCTGTTCGGTGCCGAACGATGAGCGCGGACCCTGGTTCCAGGTCCGCTCGAACAGTTCCTTCGCCGCGGCGACCGCATCGGGCGACTGCTGCTTGATGACCTCGATGAACTCCATCGCCTCGGCCATCGGATCGTCGGAGACCTCCGACACCAGGCCGATCTGCTTGGCGTAGTCGGCGGTCAGCATCTCGCCGGTCATGGTGAGCCGCTTGGCGATATCGATGCCGGTCAGCTGGGCGATGCTCATCGACAACGACATGTCGGGGATCAGCCCCCACTTCGCCTCGAGAATCGACAGGTCGGCATCGGTTGCCGCATAACGGAAGTCGGCGCCGAGCGCGATCTGCAGGCCGCCGCCATAGCAGTGGCCGGTGATGACGGCGATCACCGGAACCGGCACCGATCGCCAGGCCCAGCCCGGCGTCTGGAAGGAGTTGGCGCCGGTAAGGGGGTTCGGCACAAAGGTTTTCGCAACGCCGACCCGATCCTTGCCGACGGTGCCGAAGTCGAGGCCGGAGCAGAACGACGACCCGTTGCCGTAGATGAGCACGGCGCGCAGCGACTTGTCTTTGGCGGCCCGCTCGGCCGCCGCTGTGAGGCCGTCGAGCATCGGGAGCGTGAGTCCGTTGTGCTTGTCGGGCCGATTGAGCCGGACGTGGGCGACGTGATCGATGACTTCGTATTCGATTTCCGACATGGGCCCAGCGTAGGGGAGCTACCAGATCGGGTAGCCGTCGACGGGGCCGAGGAGGGCTTCGATGCGCCTGCGGTTCATCAGCGCGATTTCGGCGCGGCGGGCCAGCACATGCGGCTGCACGGTGGCGCCACGGGAGCGGGTGTTCTCGGTGAACACCCGGTCGACGTCCTGGTCGGACATGGCGGACAGCTCGTTCTCGGCGTAGTCGAGCAGGTCGTCACGGTCGGTATACGGCCGTTGCAGTGCGACGCTGTGGCACCAGGTGACCGAGCTGCAGCATTGGTAGAGCAGGTATTCGGCCTTGCGCATCGACAGAGTGTTGAAGGCCTCGAGCCCAATTCCTTTTCGGGTCAACATGTTCGGCTCCTCTCCGCAAAGACATCGTTATGCAGGTGGGCGTGGAACGGCCAGCGCAGCGGCCGGTCATTAACGAGGAATTTGCGAAGGTAATGTGGGCGCAACGTAAACGATGAGGGAGAGCGTCAATGTCGTATAAGTCCGTAACCATTGAGATCGCTGACTACATCGCCGAGGTGACGCTGATCGGCCCCGGGAAGGGCAACGCGATGGGGCCGGACTTCTGGTCGGAGATGCCGCGGGTGTTCGCGGAGTTGGATGCGAATCCAGAGGTCCGCGCGGTGGTGTTGACCGGCTCGGGCAAGAACTTCTCGTATGGGCTGGACCTGACCGCGATGGGCGGTGGCGCGCTCGCGCCGGTGTTCTCCGGTGAGATGACGGCACGCGATCGCCTGGCTCTGCAGGACGAGATCCGTGCGATGCAGACGGCCATCACCGCGGTGGCCGACTGCCGCAAGCCGGTGGTCGCGGCGATCGCCGGCTGGTGCATCGGCGGCGGCGTCGACCTGATCACGGCTGCCGATATTCGGTATGCGAGCGCCGACGCCAAGTTCTCGGTGCGCGAGGTGAAGGTGGCGATCGTCGCCGACATGGGCACGCTGGCGCGGCTGCCGCAGGTGGTCGGCGACGGGCATGCGCGCGAATTGGCGTTGACGGGCAAGGACATTGACGCTGCCCGCGCCGAGAAGATCGGCTTGGTCAACGACGTATTCGACGATCAGGATGCGCTGCTGGCCGCCGCGCGCTCGACGGCGCGGGATATCGCTGACCAGTCGCCGCTCGCGATGGCCGGCGTCAAGGAGGTCCTCAACTTCTCGCGGCGATCGGCCGAGGACGAGAGCCTGAAGTTCGTCGCAGTGTGGAACGCGGCCTTCCTCGCATCGAAGGATCTGCTCGCCGCGATCACGGCGGCCATGACCAAGCAGAAGCCGACGTACACGGGAGAGTAGGCCGCGGGCCGCAGATGGATGCGGTCGAATCGGATGGACGCGGTCGAACTACGCATACAGGGTGCTTTGCGGCGCTAATGTGACCGCTATGACCGCTATCGCCAGCAGCCCCGTCACGGTCCGCCCCGTTCGACGCCGCGCCCGCCGACTGCGATGGAGCGCATGGACCTCGGCGGTGCTCACGGTGGGAGCGGCGACGATCGTGGCGGCGCCCGCCGCGGAGGCGGCGCCGCAGCTTTCGGTAACGACCGTCGCGTCGGGCCTGTCGATTCCGTGGGATGTCGAGGTGGCGCCCGACGGCACCGCATTGATGACGCAGCGGGCGGGCGGATTCGTGGCGGTGCGGCCCGGCGGCGCGGTCGTGCGGCCGCGTGCGGACTTCTCGAGGTTGTTCGTGGTGAAGGAGGCCGGCCTGATGGGGCTCGCCTTCGACCCCGGCTTCACCGCGAACCACCGCGTCTACACGTGTCAGGCCGAGTCACGCGGCGGTGCATCGTCCAGCATCGCCGGTGGTTCTGCGGATCTGCCGTTGCCGTTTCCCAGCACAGGTCAGGTGGTCAATGTGGTCGCCTGGCGGATGAGCGATGACTGGTCTGCCGCGACCCGCGAACGGACGGTGGTGACTGGGATTCCGGTGACGGCGTCCGGGCGGCATGTCGGTTGTGGACTGGCGGTGTCGGGAAGCACGCTGTGGATCGGCACCGGCGACACCGCGACGCCATCTGTGCCGCAGAGTCGGCAGTCATTGGGCGGCAAAGTGTTACGGGCCTCACTCGACGGTGGTCCGGCTTCGATTTATACCCTCGGGCACCGCAACGTTCAGGGCGTCGCAGTGCAGCCGGGCAGCGGTCGCGTGTATGCGATCGAGCAGGGCACGGACCGCGACGATGAGCTGAATCTCCTTCGCGCAGGCGGCAATTACGGCTACCGTCCCGACCGTGCGCCGCTGATCTACGACGAATCCGTGCCGATGACTGACCCGGTGCGGGTGCCCGGCGCGATCGGCGCGGTGTGGAGCTCGGGCAGTCCGACACTGGCGACGACGGCGCTGCAGTTCCTGCCGGCGACGGGGTGGGGCGAGTTCGGCGGGGGACTGGCGGTCTCGACGTTGAAGGGCGAACGCCTGGTATTCATGCGGCTGTCGGACGACGGGCAGAGCGTGGTCTCGACCGTCGAAGCCCTTGCCGGACATGGCCGCCTGCGCGGCCTGGCCGTTGCGCCTGACGGTTCACTGCTGGTGACCACCAGCAACGGCAACTCGACCGACCAGCTGCTCCGGGTGCGCTGGGTGGGCTGAGAACTCAGCGCGGGATCTGATCGATCACCGCAGTAGTCGCCTCAACAGCCTTGGCGCACTCGTCGATTGGCGACGACTGGCTGAATCGGATGACGGTCGTGATGACGCCGGCCTTGCCGGACTGCACATAGGTACTGCAAGTTGAGTTCGGCTCGCGGAATATGGCTACGACTCGATTGGCGATGATTTGGTCGGGAAGCCAACTGGCGATCGATTGATGGCGGTCTTTGTACGTATCAACCGAATCCCAATTGGTCACTGTCTGGCTGAGACCCCAATGCTCCGAGCGCGCGGTGTCCATCCAGCCGCATCCTCGGACTGGGTCGGTTTGGGTAGTTGCAGCGTCGCGTTTGGTCACTGGATCTAGACCGATTTCGGCGATGTGCGGCGCGAGCGAGTCGCAGGGTTCGTATGAAGTCCCGTCGTTGTGGCGGTTCGTTCTATCCATCGTTGGTTTTGTCGTGGCAGTTGAGGAGAACCGGATGAGTTCGGATCTGTCGTTATCGGATCCGCTGCATGCGGATATGACGGGCGTGGCGATCACCAAGGCCAACAGGACGATTGCTTGTGCAGATCTGTGTCGCATTAATGTCCGGACCTCGAGGAGAGCTCATCGGTCGTATCGATCCGAGAGTGGCTTCTACGACACATAGCCGAATGCGCCTCAAGATAGTCTGCTTGATTCGTTAGTCGACTACTAATGGACTGGCTGCCGCTGCCGAGTACTTGCGTCACGCGGCTATACATCGCCTTACCCTCGACGCAATCGCCGAAGCAGTTTGTGGTTAGTACCCTGGACACCTCTTGTCGCGCGTGGTTCAGAGCCGTACGAAACTCTTCATCCGCCCGCGCGAACGCTTCCCAAGCTTCGTCGGACGATCTGACGACGGGCATAGCGGCGCCGAGTGCGTATTCGTGCGCTATCAGTCGCGTCTCGAATGGCATCGGGATGTCGATGCCATGGCCCCAGCTCATCGCGTCTCCTGTCGTCTACTTGCCGGGAGACCGCTCAGCCCGCCGGACATACCCGTCCAAGTATGACGGATATGTCCGGTATCAGGTTCCGCCGGTTGTCAGCGCTGCAGCTGGCCGCTGGTGACGAAGTGCGAAACGAGGTCACGCACGGTGGTGTCGGTGTCGCGCGGGGTGTAGCCCAGCTCCGACTGCGCCTTGTTGCCGTCGACGTGCGGCGACGATTCAAGAGCACCGACTGATGCCTTGGTGATGACGTCGGAGTTGAAGATTTTGCAGATCGGTTCGGCGATCGGGACGATCGCCGACAGAACGCTCAGCGGAACGGCGAACAGCGGGCCGCGACGGCCGTTGAGTCGGGCAGCCATCCGGCAGATCTGCACCATCGGCAGGAACTGTCCGGTGAGCAGGTAGTTCTCGCCGGTGCGGCCCTTCTCGCCGGCGAGCACCAGCCCCGCGGCGACATCGCGCACGTCGACGAAGTCGAAGCCGCCGTCGACGAATGCCGGGACGCGGCCGCGGGCGGCGTCGCGCAGGATGCCGTTGACGCGGGACAGTGGCGCCTTGTCGACCGGGCCGTAGACGGCGGTCGGATTGCAGACGACGGCGTCGAGACCTTTCTCGATGACCGCGCGCAGCTCCTGCTCGCCTGCGAACTTCGATCGGTCGTAGACGGGCAGGTCGTCGCCGGTGGAACGGGGGGACTCCTCGTTGATGTTTCCGCCGCAGGCGTACTGGTCAAACGAGTGAATCGAGCTGCAGTGCACCATCCGGCGGACGCCGGCGGCTAGTGCGGCCTCGGCGACGTTGCGCACACCCTCGGTGTTGATCCGCCAGGCCAGCTCATCGTGGTGGGCGAGGGTGATCATCGCGACCAGGTGGTAGACGACCTCGACACCCTGGAATGCCTCCTCGAGCTGCTGTTCCTCGAGAATGTTCGCGTTGAGCCAGGTAACCTGCGGGCGGGTCTCGTTTTCCGGTTGCGCACGGTCGATCGCGACCACCTCGTTGCCCTGCTCGACGAGCAGATTGACCAGGTTGGTCCCGACGAATCCGGCGGCGCCGGTAACTGCGACCTTCATGAAGCCTCCTCAATGAATCTATGGGTAATGTAGAACACGTTCTAGTTCCAGGGGGATCGTCCAGATCGGAGGGGTCATGGCTCGTCGCGATGAGTTGATTGCGGTGGTGGAGCAGTCTCCGGCTGCGGTGGGGCGACATGACAAGGCGGCGTGGCTGGCGCTATTCGCCGACAACGCGCAGGTCAACGACCCGGTCGGATCGAAACCGAATGTCGGGTGCGAGGTAATCGGACGTTTCTACGACACGTTCATCGCGCCGAACACGATTGTCTTTCATGTCGAACACGACATTGTCTGCGGCGATTCAGTGATGCGTGACCTGAGTCTTGAGACTCGAATGAGCGGCAAGGTGTCGCTGCACGTTCCCATGCATCTCCGGTATGACCTCGACGAGAATCGCAAGATCACCGGGTTGTACGCATATTGGGAACTGCCGGGAATGGTCGGGCAGCTGCTCAAGCGCGGTCCGCTGGCGCTGCCGGTATCGGCGAAGCTGACAGCGAAGCTGGTGAAGAATCAGCGGCTGGACGGCTCGATCGGATTCGCCAAGGGGTTCAGCCGGGTAGGCGTCGCCGGCAAGGAGCTGGCCGCCGTTTTCCTCGATACGATCACATCCGGAACGAATCTCGGTGTGGCGGAGGCGATGCTGGGTGATCGGCCGATCGTGCAGATCGGTCAGCATCAGGGGACGTCGCTGACCGCGATCAGCAATCGAGTGACCGGATTCCGGGTCGGAAAGACCCTTGCCGCAGGCGATTTCGTCACCGCGAGCCTGTCGAACGGCACGAATCACGCGGTCATCGTCCTGCAGTTCAAGAAGAATGAGATAGTCGGCGTCTGCCTGTATATCGAGGATTGATCGTCGCGGATCCGGCGCCGAAACTCGCAGAGAATGTGCGCAATTCGCACCGACGAGCGAGACAATAAGTTAGCTTAAGTATTAAAGTATCCAGAGTTAACTATATTGCGACGACGGTCATATTAAACAAATCCGGCGAATACTGGGTCAACTGACCTAGTCGAACGCTAACCTGTCCGCGTGTCGAGGATCCGTGCGCGAATTGTTGCGATCGCCGTGTCATGTGGCTTTGCCGTCGCGGGCGTGATCAATTGCAGCGCTGCGCAAGCCGATCCGGCCGGTGGCTGGACGCTACCGCGATTGACGGTCGTCAACCGGACGATCTCCGATGTCACTGGGCGAGCGGTGCTGCTGCGCGGTGTGAATCTCAACCAGCTGGCCGAGTACAAGCAGAACAATCCGGCCCTGCCGACCGTGGCACCGTTCGACGTCGCCGAGTTCCCGAAGATGGCTGCCCTCGGTTTCAACGTCGTGCGGCTCGACCTCTCCTGGTCGCGACTGGAGCCGACACCCGGCGCGTTTGACCGCAGCTACGTCGCCAAGATCCATGAGGCGGTCAACGCCGCCAAGAGCAACGGCATCTACACCCTGCTCGACATGCATCAGGATGCCTGGGGCCCGGAAATCGGTACGCCGAAGGGCGACCATTGCCCGCCGGTCCTCACCAAGCCTGGGCTCGGCTGGGACGGTGCCCCGGGCTGGGCCACGATCACCGACGGTTGGAGCACCTGCGCCGTCGGCGGCGTCCGGGAGATCTCGCCAGCAGTGGCACGGGCGTTCCAGAATTTCTATGACAACACCCGAGGTGTTCAGGACCACCTGGTCGCCACATGGGGCAAACTCGCGGCGGAATTCAAGAGTGAGCCCGCCGTGATGGGTTACGACATTCTGAACGAGCCGAATCCCGGTCTGCGCGATCCGATTTCGGCGGCCGATCAACTGGGCCGGTTCTATCAACGCGCGATCGCCTCGATTCGCGCGGCCGAACGCGGCGGATTCCCACACCTGGTGGTCTTCGAGCCGGGTGCGCTCTGGTCGGCGTTCGGCATCGATGCGACGCCGCCCGCCCGCTACGTGGGAGATCCGCTCGCCGTGTTCTCGCCGCGCCTGTACAACGAATCGATCAATGTCATCAAGGCGCTCCCGTCGATCGAGCAAGGCTTTCAGATCGCCCGCAACGCTGCAGATCGTTATGGAGTGCCGATGTGGACCGGTGAGTGGGGTTGGTTCGGCAACCCGAGTTCCGATGCGGCCCTGGTGAATAGGTTCATCGATCAACTCGATCACTATCAGACGGGTGGCGCCTGGTGGTCGTGGACGCAGGCCTGCGGTGATCCGCATTCCGTCCGCGACGGATTGACCAACAAGATCGACGGCAACCTGAATCTGATCGCCTGCCCGGCGGGAACTCCGATCGGGCTGCAGGCGGGCTTCGCTGGTCCGCTGTCCCGCGCCTATCCGCGAGCGATACCGGGTCGGGTGACGAAGGTGGACGCACACGGATTCAGCGGTGTCGGCAGCGGCCGTGCCGAGGCCTGGTACCCCGGCTCGACGCGACCGCAATTGGGCACGACCAACGTGCAAGACCTTCAGCTCACCCGAGTGAGCGGTGGATGGCGACTGATCGCGCGGGCTTCGGGGGCCTACGCGGTGACATCGTCCTAGACAGTTCGGAAAGGATTCGAATGCTGTTGACACGAAACGAAACCAAGTTCGAGCAGGCGGTCGCCGTCTCGGAATGCAACCCCGATGCTCTGCTGGAGTGGATCGACCACCCCGAGTTGGCGGAGGCCGCGCGCCTCTACTACGCCGCGCGCTGGCTGGAGCGCGGCCTGACCGCGCTTGCGCAGCGGCAGCTCGAGATCGTGCTCGGGATGAAGGCGTCGAGCGCGGCGGCGACGTTCTGTCGTGACCATCCGCTATCCGTCGAGATCGACGTCATGGGCCTGCCGGTCCAGGTGGACGTCGACCGGGAGGGCGGCGCGTTGCTGCTCGCCGGAATCTATCTGGACCAACGGGATTGGTTCCGGTTCGACATGGTCCTGCCGTCGATCGACGATGAGCGGGCGAAGACCGCGATGGCTGCCGTGAGCGCCTTCGAGCAGGGGCTCTACCACGATGTCGTCTACCGGACGCGCGGGTTGTCGGGGAAATCCTGCGTCGCGCTGGACGGACTGGCGATGGTGGTGCGCGCCTGCGCATTCCGCGAATGGGGCGATGTCATCGAGGCTGAGCGCGCCATGTCCGACGCATATCTCGCCGCGTGGGTGCACCGCGACACTCCGCTCTACGACCTGTACGAACTCGAGCTCACGCGGACGCTGGCGGCGAAGCGTCGCCTCTACGGCGCGAACCGGGACATTGACGTCGACCGGGACGACGACTAACTGACCGCCGTTATCGGTTGTCGCGCTTGGCCTGTCGGCGTGCGCCTTGAGCCTGCGACGATGCCTCGTACTTGATGCGACCGGACGATTCGCGGGTTTGATCCACCCGCGCTTTGCCTTTGGACTTCACCTTGCCGCCGGCCGCCGTGGACGTCGCCGGTCCGGAGCCGTTCGTTTGGGCGGCGGCAAGACGTTCTGCCTTGATGCGTTCGGCTGATTCGTGGGCGGCGACCGCGAGCCGGCGACTGACGCGGCTCAGTGCCTCCTCGAAGAGTTCCGCGCGTTCGGCCCGTCGGACGTTGACCTTCTTCGCGAGTCCGCGGCCGCCCTTCTTGCCGACCTTCTGCGCGCCCTGGCGTCGATAGTCCTTGACGTACTTGTTGCGCGCGCGTCGAGTGCGCTTGTGCAGCTTGAGGAGTTTGCCTTCGGAAAGGTCGGCGATGCGGTCTTCCTCGGTCTCCAGAATGAGGCGATATTCGGATTCCGCGAGGCTGTTCTTGATCTTGGACATGAGCGCCTTTCGAGTGTGGCGCGGATCTTGTCCGAAGCCGGCCGGTCGGATGCGATCCGTTCCTGTTAGCCGTGCTCCATGATTTTAGAACAACCGTCGACCCAGCATTAGGTTTGCTGGGAAGCAATGGATTTCAAGCCACGAGTTTGCGAAGCAGCGCGTCGATCGTCGATGCCGGGAGCTGGAGGCCGTTCCGGAGGTAGCCGTCGATGCTGCCGAAATTCGTGGCCACCTCGTCGAATGATGCCTGCAGGGTGTCGGGGAAGACGCTCATCAGCGCGTTGATGCCGTCGCCGGCGGCGGATCCGTGTGCGGCGGAGATGTTCTCGGTGTACTCGATGATCGTCGGCTGGTGGTACTCGTTGCTGAGCAGGTAGTCGGCCATGATGTCGTCTTCCGAGACACCCGCGATCGACTGCAGCAGTGCCGCGGTCCAGCCCGTGCGGTCTTTGCCGGACGCGCAGTGGAAGATTGCCGGCCCGTCGGCGTCGGCCAACTGCTGCAACAGGTTTGCGAACTCTCGTCGCTGACCCTCGTCCGTCACGAAAGCGCGGTAGACGCCGACCAGGTACTCCTTGCCCAATACGCCTGTCAGAGCGGAGAAGTCGAGGTCGGCGATGGTGCCGTGCTCGTCGCCATGGATATTGATGTGGACATAGTCCGCGCCGGGCGGAACCTGGTCTGGGCGGTCGGTGATCTCGGAGGTGGTGCGGAGATCGAAGACCTTGGCGATGTTCAGGCCCGCGAGGATCTCGGCGTCGGCCGGTTCCGGCGTGATCCGATTGGCACGGTAGAAGACGCCGCGGGCCAGCGGGCCGCCGCCGGTCGTCATGTACCCGGGCAGGCCTGGTCCGGCGATGTCGCGGAAGTTATTGACCGAATCCAGCTTCGGGGTCGCTGGAATGACGGTGTGCTCGTCTGTGGTGCTGGTCAAAATGCCTGCCGTTCGGTCGCTATCAGTAGTCCGAATCGGACCTTACGCCGCCTGGGTTCGTGGCGAACAGCAGGGAGTCCGCTGCGCGGAATGGGGAAATCGGCGTTTCGTCGGATTTCACCTTCTACGATCCGAATCTGGCAGTTCGGCGAATACGGAGGTTTTGTGATGGCTATCGGCATGAGCCGCGGACTACTCGCACTCGGTGCAGTTGCCGCGGTGGCTTTGACGGCAGGCTGCTCGGACAGCGACGATCGCAATTCGTCGTTCGCGCCGCAGAGTCAGCAGGAGACAGTGTCCGTCGACACCCAGTATCTGACCGAAAATTTGCCGATCGTCGCCGGCAACGTAGTGACGACCGTAAACAACGCCAGAGAGCAGGGATGGCAGAACACTCCGGACGGTGATGTCTATGACGTCGGGCAGTACTACGACGCCATGACCCCAGAGTGCAAGACGAAGATCACGCGATCCGTGTTTCGTCGTGACTTCATCAACCGCGTGGTGCCGATGATCGACGACGCCAAGCCGGAGCGGATCACGGTGTCGATTCAAGGCACTGAAGCAACGGCGCGGGTGGAGCAGGTCTCGGGCAGGACCCTGGTCATGTTGTTCGATGTCGACGGTTCTTCCGAGAATCACGAATGCAATTCCGACGGCACCATTGCGATCACGACTGGGGCAGGCGCTAGTTAGCCTAGATCGATGTCTGCACACCGCTGACCCGGCCACACGTGGCCTCAGAAAGATGGCGGCGAATCGCCAACGGCGGCGCGCCATTGCTGTTCCGCGGCGAGGCGTGTGGCGGACTCTTCCATTGTCCGCTCGTGCGCGTTCTTGCTGCGTTCGTACCGTTTCCGGTACGAACGTTCGTCGACTCGTGGTCGCCGGCGCTCCGGTGGCGATTGATCGGACCGGCCACTCGGATCGGGACCGGGCGGCGGTTGCCCGGCCTGGCCGGCGAGGTCGTCGGGCGTTGCCAGCCGGGGGAGCAGGTCGACGGTGCTGGTAGCCGGACCGGGGTAGACGGTGCCGTCGGGTGCAGTGAATTGCAGAACGGTATTGCCTGTCTGCCAGTCGGTCCATCGGGTGAATGTCTTCACCAGGTGGTGAAAGCGGCATAGCGCTTTCAGATTGGTGTGCACGGTCAATCCGCCGGCAGTCGGATCGTTGCGATTGAACGGATTGGTGTGGTCGAGATCGGTATACCGTGCCTCGCGATTGCAGCCGGGCCAGGTGCAGTAGCCGTCACGGATGCGCACATAGTCGTCTAGTGCGCGGGTAGGCGAGTAGCGGAACGCGGATGCGGGCAGAACGTCGTTTGCGGTCGCGGCCGGAACGGTGACCGGTCGGATGATCGCGTCCGGATCGTCAGCGATCTCGCGGGCATGGTCGGCATCGATCACGCCGTGACCCTCGATGATGGCAGGGTCGTCCTTCTCGCCGTGCAAGGTCTGCTGGTCGACCACCATGTGCACGACGATCTGCCGGGTGCATGAATCAATATGGTCGCCAGGGAGTTTCGCGGCGGCCGCGAGAATCTCCCGTGACTTGGCCAAGCAGTCGTCGCGTTCACAGCGGCAGGCCAGTGCGGGATGCCCGAGCATGGCGGCGACGACCGCGTCCGCCTTCCGCTGGGCGGCGGTGCGTGGGTCGTCTGCGCAGACGTCTTTGGCGAACTGCTCGATTCGCGCCCGGATCGAGGCCGCATCGGCGGCGGACATGATCGCGAACATCTCGGTCATCCCGTCCTCGATGTTCGAGAACGCCACTCGCCGATCATCTTTCGCGTGTTGCCGACGCCGCCGGACAGCGGAGGCGTCGATGATCATCACGGCCTTGTCGACCAAGTCGCGGACGCGGCGATCGGACCAGGAGCCGCGACGGGCGAAGATCTCGGCGACCGCGTGATCGAGCCGTCGGGCCTCGTCGGACCGGTCCTCGATGAGGCTCGTCCGCTTGATCACTTGCTGGGCATGCCGTTTGGTGACCGACCCATCGCGCAACAGCCCATCGAGGCAGGGCAATCTGTCACGCAGGGCGAGTGCCTCGGTGATCGTGTTGTGCGCGGCGCCGGCCGGTATCTGTAGCGTGGCTCCGATCTGAGCCTCGAGTTCGGCCCAGGCATCAATCACACGGGTGTCGGTGTCCTCGGATGGCTGCACGTGGCGCGTATGCATTTCGGCGACCGTCGTCAGCAACTCGGCGAACACTGCACCATCCGCACGTAATAGGCAGGTCAGTCTGGCTGGAAGTTCGGCATCGTTGACGGTGGCAGAGGCCGGTAGCTCAATTGCCGCTAGGCCGCGCCCCACCCAGTTGATGCCTTCGAACATACTTTCGATTATATGTTCTAATCGGACATGCGGCAACCTTCAAAAGGGTTCAGTGATCGCTTCTGGTTGGCCGACGTAGCTGGTCGCCCCGATGCCCGGCTAGCGCGGTCTGGGCATTTCGAGGGGTATGTCCCATTGGATGGGAGGCTATCTAGTGGATCTGGACGGACGACTGATTTTGTGAGGTGCGCCACCCGGGTTCGGGGGTTCCAACACGCACCGGGGTGGCCCGTCCACTACCCAAAGAGAGGCCAGTTCACTCATGAGAATTCGATCCCTTCGATTATCCGTTGCCCTACTCGCGTCGACCGCAACCGCGGCCGCCGTGGTCGTCACCGGTGGTGTGGCATCTGCCGACGTCAACTTCGGAAGCTCCGGGGGTGGCTTCGGAAGTAGCGCAGGCCCCAACGACATGACCATCACGCTGGTCCGCCACGCCGAGTCGCTCGGCAACGTCTCCGGTTTGATCGACACCAAGGTGCCGGGACCGAACCTCTCCGCTCTCGGCCAGACGCAGGCGACCAAACTCGCCACGCTGTTGCACGCCACCAAGTTCGACGGCGCCTACGCCTCCAACATGGTGCGCACCCAGCAGACCGCGGCGCCGACGGTTGCCGACCAGCACCTGAAGCTGAACATTCAGCCGGGCTTCCGCGAGATCGAGGCCGGCCAGTACGAGGGGACTCCCGAGGCTGCGGCCATGACCGGCTACCTGCAGGCGCCGATCAAGTGGCTCCAGGGTGATCGCAACGCGCGGATTCCCGGATCGATCGACGGCAACGAGTTCGATAAGCGATTCGACGACGCGCTCCTCGTCGCGCAGAGCCGGGGCAGCCGGAACCCGGTCATCTTCTCGCATGGCGGCACCATCATGTTCTGGTCGATGATGAACGCCAGCAACGCCGATCCGAGCAAGCTGGGCACTGACCCGATGCGCAACGGTGGACACGTCACGCTGAAGGGCAGCCCGCAGAAGGGCTGGACCATCGTCGAGTGGGTTGGACACCCCGACCTCAGCTGATCAGGTCTCTTCAAGAAAGCGCGCCCCGGCGTCATCGAGAAATCGGTGGCCGGGGCGCGTTTGTGTTTCGACTGTCGTGGCGCTGCGACACGACAATCATCCTGTGATTGGGACGCCATGCGTCCGCCTAGTATCGAACCTGTAATCCGCTTCGGCCCGACAGCATGCGTCATTCGACAAGGCTCCAATCCAGGCGGGAAGTCAGTCATGCCTTCCTGGAGCAGTCTTGCCGTTGTACCGCAGCTCTGTCGCTGCAGCGAAGTCAGCGATCGAAGCCGATCAGTTGACGGAGCTGCTGATTGAGCAGTATCGCTATCATGTGGCTGCCAATCCGTCACCGAGCGAAGTTCGATCGTGGGACCGAAGCATTCGTGTTCTGGTGGATGACCTTGTGTCGGCGGGGCTTTCGGAATCCGAGATTCTTCTCGAGTATCAACTTCCACTTAGCAGTAGGCGCGTAGACGCGATTGTGTGCGGGCTCCATCCGAGAACCGGCGACCCGTCCTATGTCGTTGTCGAGCTGAAGCAGTGGACTGACGCGACCCTGGTCGACGGGGCGCCCGATGTGGTCAGGGTCGCCAACGCTCGGGGAGATCGGCTTCACCCGATTGCTCAGGTGGAACGATACTGCGAGTACCTTGCAGACTTTCTTGCATCGCTCCAGGGGTCGGCCAAGCAGCTGCACGGTGTCGCGTACCTTCACAACGCCACAGACCGGGATGTCGAAGAATTGCGACTCCGAGGTGAGACCGATCATGGGCGTCTGTTCACCGGGCAGCGCCGCGGTGAATTCGTTGACTTCTTGAAGTCGAAACTGCGAGTCGGCGCGGGCGTGGCCGCGGCGGATGAGCTTCTGAATTCAGCTGTGCGGCCGTCGAAGCAGTTGATGGAGCTTGCTGCCGAGGAGGTGCAGCGGCGCGAACAGTTTATTCTTCTGGACGAGCAACAAGTCGCGTATCAGATGGTGATGCGGGCCGTGGAGAAGTCCATGCGCGGATCCCGCAAGCAAGTCATCGTCATCTCTGGAGGGCCAGGTTCCGGCAAGTCGGTGATTGCGCTGAGCCTGCTGGGCGAGCTTGCCAGGCAGGGGCGAACGGCGTTGCATGCCACCGGATCATCGGCATTCACGAATTCCCTTCGGAAGATTGCCGCCTGGCGATCGCCGCGCGTCAGGAAGATGTTCGTGTTCTGCAATTCGTTCATAGACGCAGAGCCCAACGCGATCGATACCCTAATCGTTGATGAGGCCCATCGAATCCGCGAAACGTCCAACAATCGGTATACAAAGGCGTCGTTGCGCACTGGCCGTCCTCAGGTTGAGGAACTCATTGAGGCTGCTCGTGTACCGGTGTTCTTGCTCGACGAGCACCAAGTCGTTCGCCCCAACGAGGTCGGGACGGTGAGTGAGATCGAGTCGGCGGCCGCTCGACTCGATTGCGAGGTCGTACCTGTCAACCTGAACGATCAGTTTCGGTGTGGCGGCAGCCGGGTATTCGAGGACTGGGTCTTGCGGTTACTAGGGTTGAGCGTAGGTGGTCCGGTGCCCTGGGAGGGGGATGAAAACTTCGTACTAGACGTTGCCGATGGGCCGTCGCCGATGGAGGAGACGCTGCGCATCAGGCTCAACGAGGGCTATTCGGCACGCATCGCAGCGGGCTACTGCTGGAAGTGGAGCAAGGAACCTGCGCCGGATGGCACTCTCCGTGGCGATGTTGTTGTCGGTGATTGGCAGCGTCCCTGGAATAACCCTAAGGACAGCTCAGCTGCAGGCGCGCCGGCGCGGTCGTTCTGGGCCACCGATCCGGCCGGGTTTGGTCAGGTTGGATGTGTCTATACGGCACAGGGTTTCGAGTACGACTATGGCGGTGTGATCATGGGACCAGACCTCGTTTGGCGCACCGATCACTGGGAGGCTCGCCCAGAGTTCAGCCAAGACTCTCAGGTGAAGAAGGCCGACCTGCAATCGTTCGACCGCGCTGTCCGCAACACGTACAAGGTTCTGTTGACGCGAGCAATGCGCGGAATGGCTTTGTACTCAACTGATTCGGAGACCCAGCGGCTGCTGCATAGTCTGATCAGCTGAGGCCTGTAGCTGTTTGCAATTTGGCATCTTGGATGTGGTCGATGTCGCAATCGTGCCGGAACGAGGTTTGCGTAGCCGGTCCCGGCAGCTTGCACGGGTACAGGTACGCCCGCGTATCACATAGATCCGCGGACGTACCTGTGTGGCACCGTCTAGCGCGCGACAACCACCGATGATCCGTGACCGAAGAGGCCCTGGTTCGCGGTGACGCCGACTTTGGCGCCCTCGACCTGCCGGCCGGTCGCCTGACCCTTGAGCTGCCAGTTCAGCTCGCAGACCTGGGCGATGGCCTGGGCCGGGATGGCCTCACCGAAGCACGCCAGGCCGCCGGATGCGTTGACGGGCACCTTGCCGCCGATGGTGGTGGCGCCCGAACGCAGCAGCTGCTCGCCCTCGCCCTTGGCGCACAGGCCGAGGTGCTCGTACCAGTCGAGCTCTAGCGCGGTCGAGAGGTCGTAAACCTCTGCGAGGCTGACATCTTCCGGCCCGATGCCGGCCTCGGCGTACGCGGCGTCGAGGATCTGGTCCTTGAAGACGCGTTCCGGCGCGGCGACCGCAGCGGTGGAATCCGTTGCGATGTCCGGCAATTCCGGAAGATGCTGCGGGTACTGCGGCGTGACCGTGCTGATCGCACGCACCGACGGCACACCCTCGAGCGATCCGAGATGCTTCTCGGCGAACGACTTCGACGCCACGATCAGTGCCGCGGCACCGTCCGAGGTCGCGCAGATATCCAACTGCCGCAACGGATCTGCGACCACCGGGCTGGCGAACACGTCTTCCGGCGTGGCCTCCTTGTGGTAGCGCGCGTACGGGTTGTTCAGACCGTGCCGCGAGTTCTTCACCTTCACCTGGGCGAAATCCTCGGACGTGGCGCCGTACAGATCCATGCGACGACGCGCCAGCAGTGCGAAGTACACCGGGTTCATCGCACCGATCAGGTGGAAGCGCTGCCAGTCGGGATCGTTCTTGCGCTCACCGCCGACGGGAGCGAAGGCGCCCTTCGGGGTGGTGTCGGCGCCGATGACCAGTGCGACGTCGCAGAATCCGGCGAGGATCTGGGCGCGGGCGCTCTGCAGCGCCTGCGACCCACTCGCGCACGCGGCGTAGCTCGACGACACGGGCACGCCGTTCCAGCCCAGCTTCTGGGCGAACGTCGAGCCGGCGATGAAGCCGGGGTAGCCGTTGCGGATGGTGTCGGCGCCGGCGACCAGCTGAATCTGCTGCCAGTCGAGGCCGGCCTCGGCCAGTGCGGCACGAGCGGCGATCACGCCATACTCGGTGAAGTCCTTGCCCCATTTGCCCCACGGGTGCATACCCGCGCCAAGGATGTACAGGGGTTCTGGTGCGCTCACTTCGCGATCCTCCAGGCGTATACCTCGCGCACCACACCGTCATCGTCGGTGTAGAGCGGCATCGTGGTCAGTTCCATCTCCATGCCGACCTTCAGATCGGCGGCCAGCGTGCCCTCGACGACCTTGGCCAGCACGATCAGACCCTCGTCGGCGAGCTCGACGGCCGCGAGTGCAAACGGCTCGAACGGGTCCTGCGCGGGGTAGGGCGGGGGTGGCGGATAACGGTTCTCGGTGTAGCTCCACACCTTGCCGCGACGCGACAGCGCGACCGGCTCCAGCACATCGCTGGTGCAGGCGGGGTTCGGGCAGTTGTTGGCTCGCGGCGGGAAGACGTACGTCCCGCAGGCCGGGCATTTCGCGCCGATCAGGTGGGGGTTACCGGCATCGTCGGTTTCCCACCAGCCGTCGACAGCAGGCTGGGTATTGGTTGTGGCTGACACCCGCTCACATTAACCCGACGGGGTTGGCCGATCTAGAACGTGTTCCAGTCTTCGGGACCGCAGCGCTCCGGCGCTACGGCGTGTTGATCCAATTGAGGACCGCTTGTCCGGCAAGCGGGTCGCCCTGGTTGATCCCGATGGCCGCGCCGATCCCGGCACCGACCCCGGCGCCCCAGATGCAGCCGACGATCACTGCGCAGCCCACGATCAGGCCGACCAGTGCGCCCACAGCGGCCGCGACACCGCCGCCACGGTTCCAGCCGTTGTTGATGTGCCAGATCATCTTGTTGTAGGCGTCGTCCTTCGCGGCTGCCGGGTGCAGGCCCAGCGCGATGGCGGCGCGGCTCTGCGGCGTGATGGTCGGCGTGAAGGTGGCACGAGTGCGGCTCGCGTCGACGTTGACCCGGAGCGGCACCGAGACCCCGTTGAGTGAAACCGATTGGGAGACATGATCGATGGTGCGGCCGGTCGAGTCCACGACCGTCAGGACGTTGCCGCGACTTACGAAAGCGGCGTTCTTCAACGTCGAGACGATGGAACCGTTGGGCGAGGTGGCAGTGTATTGCGTGGCCGGCCCGGTCGACGCCGCGGCGTAAGACGCGCCGAACACGATGACCAAGGCCGCGATGGTCGTCGATGCGACGGCCAGTACGGACATTCTCAGTAGTTTCATGGTGGGCCCTCCCGCTGCGCGTGGATTGCGAAGTTTGTCGCTGGCTGAGACTTTAGCGACACTCACCGTTCCGCGGAACGCGACTTTCGAATACTGGCGGCCAGGTGTCTGTTGTTCGAATGGCACGGCGGCGCGGAGCACCAGGAGGCGATCATCGGTGGGTCGAGTAGCTGTTGTGCCCCCGGTGAGACTCGAACTCACACTGGACGGGTTTTGAATCCGTTGCCTCTGCCAATTGGGCTACGGGGGCGCGCTGGCCAACTGTAGTAGACCTCAAAGTCGGCGAGCCAACCGGTATCGTGACCTGCCATGACCGAACCGACCGCTACCGGGCCGACCGTGCTTGTCGCCGAGGACGATTCCCTGATCCGGATGGACCTCGTCGAGATGCTGACCGAAGAGGGCTATCAGGTGGTCGGGGAGGCACCCAACGGCCAGGTCGCCGTCGAACTCACCGAGGAGCGCCGGCCGAACCTGGTGATCATGGACGTCAAGATGCCCGTCCGCGACGGCATCGACGCCGCCGCCGAGATCGCCAGCAAGCGGCTCGCTCCGGTGGTGATGCTGACCGCGTTCAGTCAGCGCGAGTTCGTCGAGAAGGCCCGGGATGCGGGCGCGATGGCCTATCTGGTCAAGCCGTTCACCAAGGCCGACCTGGTCCCAGCGATCGAGCTGGCGGTCAGCCGCTACCAGGAGCTGACCGTCCTCGAACGCGACGTCGCCGATCTCACCGAACGCCTCGAGACCCGCAAGGTCATCGAACGGGCCAAGGGCATCCTGCAGAAGTCGCAGGGGCTCAGCGAGCCCGAGGCGTTCAAGTGGATCCAGCGCGCCGCCATGGACCGGCGCACCACCATGAAGGCCGTCGCCGACGTCGTCATCGAGACGCTCGGCTGAGCCGGTCGGGTCAGCCCGAGACCTTCGGCTGACGTCCCACGAGCAGGTAGGCCGCGGGCAGCACGCCCGCCGAGTTGACGACGCTCAGCCCGACGGCCCACAACGGTAGAGCTCCGTCATTCGGCCGGAGCATTTGCGCGACGCGAACGTCGCTTGGTGCGCGATGAACGACCGCGGGCCCATAAGCTAGGCGCCGTGCAGCCGAATGTCCGATTATCCGGAGGGAACGCCGAACCGTCGGCGACCATCGATCCTCCGGCTCCGACTCGGCCGTACACATTCGGCGAACTCATCGACATGCCGTTCGGCCTGCTGCAGGCGAACATCAAGACACTCGCCGGCGTCGGCGCCATCGGGCTGGTGGTCGGTGAGGCGCTGATCCTCGCCATCTCGTCGGTCGTCAGCCTGGCCGGCGGCGGGGGAGACACTCTCGTCCGCGGCACGGTCATCGTCACGGCCGCCATCTATCTCTGGCTGCTGCGCACTCTCCTGCGTGGGGTAGCGACGACCACCGGGCTGGCCGCGATGGGCGGACGCCGACTGCGGTGGCGCGACGCGCTGGCCGAGGTTCGGGCGCACGCGGACGCCTTCCTGCGGCACCAGGTGATGTTCACGCTCGTCGGCCTGCCGTTCTTCGCGCTGATCGTGGGAGCCATTCCGTGGCCCGCGCTGATCCTGACCCTGCCGATCCAGATCTGGCTCGGCCGAATTCGCGCCCGACGATACGTCGCCACCCCCGCCATCTTCGCCGAGAACATCGACTACAAGACCGCGGTGTGGCGCTCGAAGCTGTTGACCGCGAAGAACGTCGGCCGGCTGACCTGGATCTGGATCGATCATCGGCTGCTGCTCATCCCGGTCGCTTTTCCGCTCTTCGCGTTTCGTGACAAGTTCAGCATGTTCACCGGCACCGAGCGCTGGGGATCGATCGCGCTGACGGTCGGCGCGGTCATCCTGATCGTCGCCATCGGCGAGATCGTCGAGGCGAATACCCGTGTGCTCGCCTACTTCGATACCCGCTGCCGCCGTGAGGGATTCGATATCCGGGTGCCGCGATGAAACCTGACGACAAGATGACACCTGACGACAAGATTCCGCCGCCGGCGAATCTCGGCCCTGCCCAGGCACATCGAGACCTTGCCGACCAGGCCGCGAATCATGGTGACCTCGATCGCGCTCTGCGTGAACGCTTTCGCGCGATGATCCGCGCCCTCGAGCAGGGAGGCAGGCTCGCCACTCGTCGCTCCCGAACGGCCGACGAGACTGTCGACGACACCACCGCGGTTCTGCCGCCCGAGGCGCATTCCGGAATGGAGCCGGCCGCACGTGCCTTCGATGAGGTCGTCTACGGTGGCCGCGCCGCGAGCGACGCCGACTACCTGCAGCTCGATCAGCTCGATCGATACTCGCGCGGCGCCCCGCCCCCCGCGCCGGAGACCGTGGAGGTCGACGAAGAAGCACCCGCACCGCGCCGCGAGACACCGGACTGGCTGCGTGACAAGCGGATCTGGCTCGGTGTCGCCACGGTGCTCCTCGTCGCACTCGCCGCGATCCTGCTGAGCCAGCTCTCGTCGTGCTCGGCACCCAACGCTCCGCACCATCCGAACCCGCCGACGACCAGCGAGCGCCCGACGACCAGCCCGCCCACGACGACGCAGCCGCCGACGTCGTCGCCCCGACGCAGCGAGCCGCCCCGGGAGCAGCCCCGCGGCGACGGAGGTCAGCGCTCGATCTTCAGCGATATGTCGGCGCCGGCCGCAACCGCTTTCGCGCTGCTGGTCGTGACCGCAGCCCTGGTCGTCTGGTGGCGTGCCCGCCGACGCGGCACTCTCGTCGCCGAGCCGATGCCGGTCGAGGTGCGTGCCGACGAACTGCTCGAGGGCCAGGCCGGGCTGTATCGCCGCGCCAATGATCCGGGGCATGTGGCCCAGAAGCTCAGGGCCGCAACGCTGCGCCGCATCCGCCCCGGACTCGGAGTGCGCTCGGACGCCAGTCATGAACAGCTCGTCGCTGCGATCGCGGCGCGCACCGGCATCCCGGCCGCGCAGGTCGGTCAGACCCTGTACGCACCCGTCGCCGACGTCGCCGGACTCGACCGCGTCGTCGCCGAACTCGACTATCTGGAAGCTTCCACAGGAGGGAACCGATGAACCCCAACGAACCGACGGTGTCCGTCAACCAGGGCAGTGCGGCACCGCCGCCGGGGAACCCGCAGGCCTTCGGCGCGCTGCGCGCCGAGGTCGGAAAGGCTGTGGTGGGCAACGACACCGCGGTCACCTTCCTGCTTCTCGCGCTGCTGTGCCGGGGCCACGTGCTGCTCGAGGGCGTCCCCGGCGTGGCGAAGACGCTGCTGGTGCGTTCTCTCGCGACGGTCCTGGACCTGCAGCACGCCCGCGTCCAGTTCACGCCCGATCTGATGCCGGCCGATGTCACCGGCTCGCAGATCTACGATCCGCACAGCGCCGAGTTCACCTTCCGGCCCGGACCCGTCTTCACCAACCTGCTTCTCGCGGACGAGATCAATCGCACCTCGCCGAAAACCCAGTCGGCACTGCTCGAATCGATGGAGGAGCGACAGGTGTCGGTCGACGGACAGCCCAAACTGCTGCCGGATCCATTCATGGTGATCGCCACCCAGAACCCCATCGAGCAGGAGGGCACCTATCCGTTGCCCGAGGCCCAGCTCGACCGCTTCCTGTTCAAAGTCACCGTTGATCTGCCCGAACGGGACCACGAATACCAGATCCTGCAGCGTCATGCGGCCGGCTTCAATCCGCGTGACCTGAGCGCCTCGGGGCTCAAACCCATTGCCGGACAGCAGCAACTGCAGGATGCGTGGGCGGCCGTTGCCAGGGTGTCGGTCAAGCCCGAGGTGCTGGCCTACATGGTCGACGTCTGCCGAGCGACGCGCTCGGCGCCACCAGTGCAACATGGTGCATCGACCCGTGGCGCCACCGCGCTGCTCGCGGCCTCGCGCGCCCTCGCGTGGCTGAGCGGCCGGACATTCGTCACCCCGGACGATGTGAAATATGTTGCCACCAATGCGCTCGCGCATCGTCTGCAGCTGCGTCCCGAGGCAGAACTCGACGGCATCACCACCCAGGCCGTGATGGCCACGGTGCTCGGCTCGCTGCCGGTCCCGGTGTAGCCGTGGTTGTCTCGGGACGACTGGCCGGTGTGGCCGCCGCGATCGCGGCGGTCTGCTTCGGCATTGCATTCGTCCTGCCGGCATGGGCGGCGATCGCCCTCGGCCTCGTCCTGCTGGTGGCGGTCGTCGCGATCGACACCCTGCGTATCGCGCCGATCGACGGTCTGCAGTTCGCCCGCGACGCGATGACGGTGGTGCGCCAGGGGAATTCGGCGACAGTCACGCTGTCGGTCACCAATGCCGGCGGCGCCACCATCACCGGTGAGCTCTGGGAGGACTGGCCCGACTCGGTGCGGCAGTCCGTCCACCATCACCGATTCACCCTGGCGCCCCACACCGTTGTCCGGATGCGGACCATCGTGACGCCGGCGCATCGCGGTGACCGCGACGCGGGGCCGATCACCATCCGCAGCTTCGGGCCGCTCGGCCTGGTCGGCTGGCAGTTCACCCGTGACGTGCCGGCCACCGTCCGCGCGTTGCCGCCCTTCCGCAGCGAGAAGCAGTTGCGCTCGAAGGTGAAACTGCTGCAGCACCTGGAAGGCCGCAGCCTCACCGACATTCGCGGCGCGGGCAGCGAATTCGACTCGTATCGCGAGTACGTCGTCGGCGACGATGTGCGGGCCATCGATTGGCGCGCCACCGCCCGATCGAACGACGTCATCGTGAAAACCTGGCGCCCCGAACGTAATCGCAGCGTGCTGCTGCTCCTCGACACCGGCCGAACCTCGGCGGCGCTCGTGGGGGACGGCACGCGGCTGGATGCGTCCATCGAGGCGGCACTGCTGCTCGGCGGTATCGCGGCCGAGGCTGGGGACACCGTGTCGCTGTTGGCCTTCGACCGCGAGGTCAGGGCGGAGGTGCGGGGCACCAGCGGGTCACGCCTGCAGTCGCGGCTGATGCACGGACTGTCGTCGGTGGTGCCCCGGCAGGTCGACGCCGACTGCGCGGCAATGGTGCGTGCCGCCATCACCCGGACCCCGCGTCGCGGGCTCGTCGTGTGGTTCACCGCCCTCGACGGCGCGATGGCCGAAGAAAACCTGCTTCCGGCGTTGCCGCCGTTGCTGAATCGGCAGCGGGTCATGTTCGTATCGGTCGCGGATCCGGCGATCGCCGACGCGGCTGCCGAACGCGGCAGTCTCGCGGATATCTACACCGCGGCGGCCGCCGAGTCGGTGCTCGCCGAGCGGGCACTGGTGCAGACGACGTTGCGGCGCAAGGGCGCGAAGGTGGTCAGCGCCCGACCGGAACTGTTGGCATCGGCGCTGGCGGATGAATATCTGGACCTCAAACAGACGGCGCAGATGTGACGCGGGCAGATGTGACGCGGGCAGATGTCATGCGGGCAGATCTGGACCGGCCGGCTGTGGTAACGCCGTCAGACGCGAACGAGATTCGCCGAGGCCGCGGTGAGGTCGCGGCCATGACGTTCGGCCATCATGGCCGCGAGGATCGGTGCCGGTGGGTGCCCCGGCGGGGGCGTGGTGCGCAGACGCCGGCACACGGCTTCGAGAAGTTCGGCGCCGAGCCAGTTCTGGGCCTCGGGCGTCAGGTTCGGGATTCGAATCAGATACTGGCGCACGGCCAAAGCGAGGTCGTCGGGAATGTCGTCGACCGCGATGCGGGCCGTCCATCCGGCGAAGAACGGCGCCGCGACCGGACGCAGCGAGACCGGCAGGTTGCGCTCGCGGATCACCAGCGTGCCCGCCAGCACATCGCCGACGCGGCGACCGTCGCGCGAGCAGAACGACGTCAGGATCGCGACGGCACCGAACGCGCCCAGGATCCAGAAGTCCACGATCAGCCCGGTCAAGGCGCGCGTGATGGCGTGGCGAAAGTCGATAGGTCCGCCGTCGGCGCGAACGACGCGCAGGCCGAGTGCAGTCTTGCCGGGCGTGCGACCGATGGTGGCCTCCCAGAACGCGGGGTAACCGACCAGGGTGATCACCGCGACCGCGATGCCGATCGCCGCCATCCATGCCTCGTCGTTGTCACCCGAGGCCCAGATCGTGGCCGCGATGCCGAGGAGCAGCGCCCCCAGGATCACCTGCAGGACCAGATCGATCAGCATCGCCGCGGCCCGCGACGGGATGCGCGCGATGGACAGGTCGAGCGATACGGCCTCGCCGGTGGTGATCTCAGCCAATTCCCGATCCTTAGGGAGATGAACGCCTGATGGATGTGGACGCCTACACCCTGACACATCGCGCCGGCTGGACGCGGCTCGATCAGCTGTCCAAACGACGCCGACTGTCGGGTAGCGAGGTCGATGAACTGATCACGCTGTATCGGCGCAGCTCCCAGCAGCTGGCCCGGATCCGGACGCACGAGGCAGACCCCGACATGATCGCCGGGCTGTCGTCGATCCTGACGCGAGCCCGCGGGCGAGTGCTGCGGGCGCAGGGGAGCATCTGGTCGGACATCGGCCGGTTCTTCACCCATCAGCTGCCGGCCGAGCTGTATCGCACCCGGGTGTGGTGGCTGTCGGTGATGGCGGTGTGTCTGCTGATCGCGCTCGGCATCGGCATCACCGTCGACAACTCGCCCGGCGCTCGCAGGTATTTCGGCGTGCACAACGCGCAGGCGTACACCGAACGCGGCGGGCTGTTCGAGTCGTATTACTCCGACCACACCCACAGTTCGTTCGCCGCCCAGGTGTGGACCAACAACGCGCTCGTGGCCGCCATCGCGCTGTTCACGGGGATCCTGATCGTCCCGGCGGCCTACTCGCTGTGGCAGAACAGCGAGAACCTGGGCATCGCGGGCGGGGCGATGGCGCATGCCGATCGGCTCGACTCGTTCTTCGGGTTCATCCTCCCGCACGGAATGCTCGAGATGACATGCATTTTCGTCGCCGGCGGGGTGGGTCTGAAGCTCGGCTGGACGCTGATCGACCCGGGTCGTGAGACGCGGGCGGACGCGCTGGCGCGGCAGGGTCGGGCTACCGGCATGGTGGCGGTCGGGCTGGCCATCGCCCTGTTCGTGTCCGGTCTGATCGAGGGATTCGTGACGCCCAGCGGTTTCCCGGTCGCCGTGCGGATCGGCATCGGATTCGTCGCCTGGGCGCTGTTCATGAGCTACGCGCTGCTTCTGGGCCGATCAGCAGCCCACGAACTGGATGCGGAATTGTCCGCCCCTGCGCCTCTGTCCGAACCGACTCCTAGGATAGTCGGGTGAGCCCAGCGAAGACCGACACTGCGACCAAACCTGCCACGTTGATGCTGCTCGATGGGCATTCACTCGCATATCGCGCGTTCTTCGCGTTGCCGGCCGAGAATTTCCAGACAGCCACGGGGCAGACGACCAACGCGGTATACGGCTTCACCTCGATGCTCATCAACCTGCTGCGTGATGAGCAGCCGACGCATATCGCGGCGGCGTTCGACGTGTCGCGACAGACGTTCCGCGCCGAGGCGTTCCCCGAGTACAAGGCGAACCGCTCGAAGACGCCCGACGAGTTTCGGGGCCAGGTCGACCTGACCAAGGACGTGTTGGGCGCCATGGGGATTCCGGTGTTCAGCCTCGATCGCTTCGAGGCCGACGACATCATCGCCACCCTGGCTACCCGCGCCGACGCCGAGGGGTTCAATGTGCTCGTCGTGACCGGCGATCGCGACTCGCTGCAGCTGGTCAACGACCACATCACGGTGCTGTATCCGAAGCGCGGCGTCTCGGAACTGACGCGATTCACCCCCGAAGAGGTGGAGAAGAAGTACGGTCTCACGCCGCAGCAGTACCCCGACTATGCGGCCTTGCGCGGTGACCCGTCCGACAACCTGCCCGGCATCCCCGGCGTCGGGGAGAAGACTGCGGCCAAATGGATTCGCGAGTACGGCAATCTCAACGGGCTGGTCGACAACGTCGACAAGGTCAAGGGCAAGGTCGGCGATTCGCTGCGTGACAACCTGTCGGGCGTGCTGCTGAATCGTCAGCTCACGGAGCTGGTGCGGGATGTCGCCGTGGACGCGCAGCCGACCGATCTGGAGCTGCGGCCGTGGGATCGGGAGCAGATCCACAAGCTGTTCGATGACCTGGAATTCCGGGTGCTGCGCGATCGGCTGTTCTCGACGCTGAGTTCGGTGGAGCCGGAGGCCGAGGGCGGCTTCGATCTCGACGGTGCGGTGCTCGAACCCGGAGCCGTCGCGGCGTGGCTCGCGGAGCACGCGTCGAGCGAGGCCCGTAGCGGCGTCGTCGTCGACGGTCCGCAGCAGGTGTACGGAGCCGACGTCGTCGGCATCGCGATCACCGCGGCCGATGGCGTGTCCGCGTACATCGATGCGGTGTCGATGGACGCGTCGGATGACGCCGCGTTGGGCGCCTGGCTCGCGGACCCGCAGCGGCCCAAGGCGATTCATGATGTCAAGTGGGCGATTCACCGGCTGCGCGGTCGCGGCTGGACGTTGGCCGGCGTCACCTCGGATACGGCGTTGGCCGCGTATCTGGTGCGGCCGGGTCAGCGATCGTTCAACCTCGACGACCTGGCGTTGCGTTATCTGAAGCGGGAGCTGAAGGTCGAGGGGCCGTCGGACGACGGACAGCTGTCGCTGCTCGACGACGGCGCCGATGCACAGCGCGTGGCCGAGGAGTCGATGCTGTCGGCATCCGCGATCGCCGACCTGGCCGCTGTGCTCGACACCGAGCTGGCGCAGATCGAGTCGACGTCGCTGCTGACCGAGATCGAACTGCCGCTGGCGTTCGTGCTGTCCGACCTGGAGGCCGCCGGAATCGCGGTCGACACGGCGCATTTCGAGGAGTTGTCGAAGAACTTCGGCGACGCCGTGCGGCGATCGGCGGACGCGGCGTACGAGGTGATCGGCGAGCAGGTGAACCTCGGTTCGCCTAAGCAGCTGCAGGCCGTGCTGTTCGACAAGCTCGACATGCCGAAGACGAAGAAGACCAAGACCGGCTACACCACCGATGCTGACGCGTTGCAGTCGTTGTATGAGAAAACGTCGCACCCGTTCCTGGAACATCTGCTGGCGCACCGGGATTCGACCCGGCTCAAGGTCACCGTCGACGGGCTGCTGAAGTCGGTCGCCGACGATTCGCGGATCCACACGACGTTCAACCAGACGATCGCGGCCACCGGTCGGCTGTCATCGACGGAACCGAATCTGCAGAACATCCCGGTGCGCACCGAGGCCGGCCGCGAGATCCGCGCCGGATTCGTGGTGGGCACCGGCTTTTCGGAGGTCATGACTGCCGACTACTCGCAGATCGAGATGCGGATCATGGCGCATCTGTCCGGCGACGCGGGCCTCATAGAGGCGTTCAACACGGGCGAGGATCTGCACAACTATGTCGGCGCCCATGCCTTCGGGGTGCCGATCGATGAGGTGACCGCCGACATGCGCCGCCGCGTCAAGGCGATGTCGTATGGACTTGCGTACGGTCTCAGCGCCTTTGGGCTCGCCGCGCAGCTGAAGATCAGCCGCGACGAGGCGAAGGAGCAGATGGAGGCGTACTTCGCCCGGTTCGGCGGGGTGCGCGACTATCTGGCGAACGTGGTCGAGGAGGCGCGCAAGAAGGAGTACACGCAGACGCTGTTCGGCCGCCGCCGGTACCTGCCCGACCTGAATTCGGACAACTTCCAGCGTCGGCAGTCGGCGGAGCGGATGGCGCTCAACGCGCCGATCCAGGGCACCGCCGCCGACATCATCAAGGTGGCGATGATCAACGTGCAGAAGGCGATCGCCGATGCCGGTCTGCAGTCGAGGATGCTGCTGCAGGTCCATGACGAGTTGGTGGTCGAGGTCGCCGACGGCGAGCGCGATGCCATCGAATCGTTGGTCAAGGCGCAGATGAGCGGGGCCATCGAGCTATCGGTGCCGCTGGAGGTATCCGTCGGGTTCGGCCGCAGCTGGGACGACGCCGCGCACTAGCCGCGGCTCGCCGGAGGCGGTTCTGCAAGAACGCGCCGCCGCTGCCTCTCACGAAGTAACGTGTGCAGCGTCACACAACTCGGGAGATGCAGCCCATGTCGACCACCGAAACTCGTGACCGCACCTCGGCCACTGGCGTGTTCTCTGCTGGACGTGCGCGAATATCGGTGCGCACGTTACGCACTGACCGATGGTGGGTACCGCAGGTTCTGACGGTCATCGGCCTGATGATCTTTGTCGTTTATGCGACGGTACGGGCATTCATCCGGTCGTCGTACTGGGTGGATGACTATCACTATCTGTCGCCGTTCTATTCGCCATGTGTCAGCCAGTCATGCGAGCCGGATGCGTCGCATCTCGGCGTGTGGTTCGGCCATTTCCCAATGTGGTTGCCGCTCGGTCTGCTGGTACTGCCGTTTCTGCTGGGCTTCCGGCTGACGTGCTACTACTACCGCAAGGCCTACTACCGGTCGTTCTGGGCGTCGCCGCCGGCCTGCGCGGTCGCAGAGCCGCACGCCAGCTACAGCGGTGAGACCAGACTGCCGCTGATCCTGCAGAACCTGCACCGGTACTTCTTCTATGTCGCCGTCGTGGTGTCGGTACTCAACACCTATGACGCGGTGGTCGCCTTCCACGGCAAGGGCGGCGGATTCGGTCTCGGCCTGGGCAATTTCATTCTCGTCATCAACGTGCTGCTGCTGTGGGCATACACCGTGTCGTGCCATTCGTGTCGGCACGCCGTGGGTGGCCGGCTCAAGCATTTCTCGAAACATCCAGTGCGCTACTGGTTGTGGACGCAGGTGACGCGCCTGAATACCCGGCATATGCAACTGGCCTGGATCACGCTCGGGACGCTGATCATCACCGACTTCTACATCATGCTGGTGGCCAGCGGCACGATCAGCGACCCCCGCCTGGTCGGCTGAGTCCTGTTGAGCAGGCATTTCGCCACCATTGGAAGCATCCGGATACCCATGGCACCAAGGAGTTTGACTACATGACCGAAACGACAGCCGCCGGTTCTCGATCGTCGCGGGCCATCGAACAGCACGACTATGACGTCGTCGTCATCGGTGCCGGGGGAGCGGGCCTGCGTGCGGTGATCGAGGCCCGGCAGCGGGGTCTATCGGTGGCGGTGGTCTGTAAGTCGTTGTTCGGCAAGGCGCATACGGTGATGGCCGAGGGCGGCTGTGCGGCGTCGATGGGCAATGCCAACGAGAAGGACAACTGGCAGACGCATTTCAAAGACACCATGCGCGGCGGAAAGTTCCTGAACAACTGGCGGATGGCGGAGCTGCACGCCCGCGAGGCCCCGGAGCAGGTATGGGCTCTGGAAAGCTATGGGGCACTGTTCGATCGGACCGCGGACGGCCGGATCAGCCAGCGCAACTTCGGCGGTCACACCTATCCGCGATTGGCGCATGTCGGTGACCGCACCGGTCTCGAGATCATTCGCACGATGCAGCAGAAGATCGTCTCGCTGCAGCAGGAGGACCACGCCGAGACCGGCGACTACGAGGCGCGGATCAAGGTCTTCGCCGAATGCACCATCACCGAGCTGCTGAAAGACCGTGCGACCGGGGCGATCTCCGGGGCGCTCGGCTATTGGCGCGAATCGGGCAAATTGGTGCTGTTCCGAGCCCCGGCCGTCGTGCTGGCCACGGGCGGAATCGGCAAGTCCTACAAGGTGACATCCAATTCGTGGGAGTACACCGGCGACGGTCACGCGCTGGCGCTGCGCAGCGGCGCCAACCTGATCAACATGGAGTTCATCCAGTTCCATCCGACAGGCATGGTGTGGCCGCCGAGTGTGAAGGGCATCCTCGTCACCGAGGGCGTCCGTGGCGACGGTGGGGTGTTGAAGAACACCGAGGGCAAGCGGTTCATGTTCGACTACATTCCGCCGGTGTTCCAGGGGCAGTACGCCGAGTCCGAAGAGGAAGCGGACCAGTGGCTCAAGGACAACGACTCAGCCCGGCGGACGCCTGATCTGCTGCCACGCGACGAGGTCGCCCGTGCCATCAATGAGGAGGTGAAGGCGGGCCGCGGCACCGAGCATGGCGGTGTCTACCTCGACATCGCCTCGCGGATGCCGGCCGCCGAGATTCTCCGACGGTTGCCGTCGATGCACCATCAGTTCCTCGAACTCGCCGATGTCGATATCACCAAGGAGCCGATGGAGGTCGGCCCGACCTGCCACTACGTGATGGGCGGCATCGAGGTGGACGCCGACACGGCAGCCACCGCGGTGCCCGGCCTCTATGCCGCGGGCGAGTGCTCCGGGGGTATGCATGGCTCGAACCGCCTGGGCGGCAACTCGTTGTCGGACCTCTTGGTGTTCGGTTGCCGGGCCGGGGTGGGTGCGGCCGAGTACGTGCAGTCGCTCGCGGGTCGGCCGGTGGTGGACGATGCCGATATCGACGCGGCCGCGAAAATCGCTCTGGCGCCGTTCGATCCGCCCGCCGATCCGGCAAAGGCGGAGAACCCTTACACGCTGCACACCGATCTGCAGCAGACGATGAACGACCTCGTCGGCATCATCCGCAAGCCGGAGGAGGTCGAGCAGGCGCTGGTGCGGCTGGGCGAACTCCGGAACCGCTTCAAAAACGTTCTGGTGGAAGGGCATCGCCAGTTCAACCCCGGTTGGCATCTGGCGCTCGACCTGCGCAACATGCTGGTCGTCAGCGAATGCGTGGCCGAGGCGGCGCTGCTGCGCACGGAGAGTCGCGGCGGCCATACGCGCGACGATCATCCGCAGATGGATCCGGAATGGCGCAACAAGCTGCTGGTGTGTCATGTGACGCCCGGCAACGACGATCCGGTGGTGCCCGACGTCGACGTCCGCATCGAGGATCAGGTACCGATGCGCCCTGACCTGCTCGAACTGTTCGAGCTGAGCGAGTTGAAGAAGTACTACACCGAGGCCGAGATCGCCGATCATCCTGAAAGGCAAGCGGGTCAATGAGTTACGACGCACAGTTCCGGGTATGGCGAGGTGACGCCGACGATGGAGATCTGCAGGACTACACCGTGCAGGTCAACGAGGGCGAGGTGGTGCTCGACATCATCCACCGGCTGCAGGCCACCCAGGCGCCGGATCTGGCGGTGCGATGGAACTGCAAGGCGGGCAAATGCGGGTCGTGCTCGGCCGAGATCAACGGCCGGCCCCGGCTGATGTGCATGACCCGGATGTCGACCTTCACGCCCGAGGACGTCATCACCGTCACTCCGATGCGAACGTTTCCGGTCATCAAGGATCTGGTCACCGATGTCTCATTCAACTATGAGAAGGCCAGGGAGATACCGTCATTCACCCCGCCGGCGGGTCTGAAGCCCGGCGACTACCGCATGATGCAGAGCGACGTGGCGCGCTCCCAGGAGTTCCGCAAGTGCATCGAGTGCTTCCTGTGCCAGAACACCTGCCACGTCGTACGCGACCACGAGGACAACAAGCAGGCGTTTGCGGGTCCGAGGTTCCTGATGCGGGTGGCTGAGCTCGACATGCATCCGCTGGATGCCGTCGACCGCAAGGATCTTGCGCAGGACGAACTGGGCCTCGGCTACTGCAACATCACCAAATGCTGCACCGAGGTGTGCCCGGAGCACATCAAGATCACCGACAATGCGCTCATCCCGATGAAGGAGCGCGTTGTCGACCGGAAGTACGACCCGGTGGTGTGGTTGGGCAACAAGCTCTTTCGGCGATAGCTCTCCGCGATAGCGTCAGAGGCCGCGGATCGTCTTGATCTGCGGGCCGGTGTCGGTGCCGAACAGCTTCTCCTGCTTGGCGTCGCCGTCCCAGCGCCGTAGCCGGATCGCGGTCGCCGCCGGCGGTTCGTCGATGATTGCCCTAGCGTGATCGAGTTCGTCGGCGGTGAGTCGCCGCGCCAGCGTGATGTGCGGTGTCCAGACCTCTGGCTCGATGTGATCGGCGAGGTCGGTGATCCACGGCCTCGCGATGGCCAGCACCTCGTCCTGCGTTTCGTCCAGCAGTTCGTCGCGGACCACCCTGAGTGCCAGTGTCTTTCGACGACCGCCGAAGGTGACCAGTCCGTCGAGCTCGACCGGAAACGGCAAGCGCCCGCTCAACGCGGCGAGGCCGCTGTCGATCGCGGGGTGCAGATGCTCGGCGGCGACCAGGGTGATGTGCGGCCGGTTGGTCTCGGCGCTGATCCGGCCCTGGCTCGGCAGACCGGCGTCGAGGAGGGCCTGCCACTGCCGGCGAACCCAGACATCGGCGGCGTCGTCGAGTAGCAATTCGGCGGAATGCGTCATGATCACTCCGGTTTCGTGCAGACGAAGATGGCGGTGCCCGGGAAGTACTGGCCGCGCAGCGGAGACCACTGTCCCCATTCGCGTTCGAAACCCTCGGGCCACTCCGGCTCGATCAGCTCGTCGAGAATCAAACCGGCCGCGCGGATTTCGCGGATCCGATCGCCCATCGTCCGGTGATGCTCGACGTAGGTGACGGTGCCGTCGTCGTCGGCCTCGATATATGGCGACCGGTCGAAGTAGGGGATGGCGACGGTCAGGCCGGTCGGGCCCGGATCGTCCGGAAACGCCCAGCGCATCGGATGGTTCACCGAGAACGCCCACCGGCCGCCGGGTTTCAGGACGCGGGCGACCTCGGCCATCACCGCGGCGGAGTCGGCGACGAACGGCACCGCGCCGAAGGCGCTGCACGCCAGATCGAAGGATTCGTCGGCGAAGGGGAGATGCTCGGCCGTCGCCTGAATCAGCGGTGCCCGCTGGCCGTCGGCCATGGCAGTGCGTCCGCGCTGCAGCATGCCGTGACTCAGGTCCAGCCCGACCGGATAGGCGCCGTTCGCGGCGAGCCATCGCGAGCAGGGAGCGCTGCCGCAGCCGATCTCCAGGATGCGTTTGCCGACGATGTCGCCGAGCAGATGGACATCGCCCTCATGCAGACCTTCGGGGCACCAGATGAACTCGCCGCTCGGTGTATCGACGCCGAGGAATTCGCCGTGCGACCGGTGGTAATCGTCGGCGTCGGAGTCCCACCACCTGCGATTCGCCTGCTCGCTGACCGCCGAATCGGCGCGCGCACGCATGTTGGGCCTGTTCATTTGTGTAACTCTGCCGCACGAGGTAGATCGACCTCGACCGGACCGCGACTTCCGCCGACCGGACACTCACGCACGCCGACCGGACACTCACGCACGCGGACTGGCCGATGGTCCACTCGAAGAACGTGAATCTCCACTCGGCATACCTCACGGTCCACTCGGTGCACGTCACGGTCCGGTCGGCGTACCTCAGTGTCCGCTTGGCGGAATCTGGCGAATCTCTGGACGGATTGGACAGAATCGGCATATGTTGTCCAATATGGAGTTGGCGCGAGAGAGTGGCAGGCGTCGGGCGGCGCCGGAGCCGATCCGGGCTGCGGTGGCGATGACGCTGGTCCGGCTGGGTATGCAGAGATTCAGCCTGTCCGCGGCCGCCGAGCAGGCCGCGGTCAGTCGCAGCACGCTCTACAACTGGTTCGGCGACAAGCAGACGGCCATCGAGGCCGCGTTCGACTACCTCGCTGAGCAGTTCATCTCGCTGTTCGCCGTCGCGGTGCAGACCGAGGACACGTTGGCCGGACAGGTGGGTCAGGCGGCGGCCGCGGTGAGTGAGCACCGCAGCTGGGCCGATCCTTTGGCGCTGCACACCACCGATCTGCTCGACATGATCCTCGACGAGCGCGGCGATGACCTCATGCATCGCGCCATCGAGTTCTGGCGACCGCTGATCGAGGATGCGCAGCGTCGCAAGGAGGTTCGCGAGACGCTCGATATCGACGAAACCGCCGAGTGGATCATTCGAGCACTCATAAGCATCGAACTGCTGCCACCGATGCGCGTCGACCTCAAGAATCCGGACGCGGTCCGCAACTACTTCGGCACGTACATCATGGGAGGAATCGGGAATGGCTAAGCCGCAGCATTGTGTGGTGATCGGCGCGGGGGTCGCCGGATTGGGAGCGGCGGTGCGGCTGGCCGAAGCCGGTGTGCGCGTGACGCTTCTGGAACGTCGCGGGCAGTTCGGCGGCCGGACGCATTCGATCGATGTGCCGCAGGTCGACGACGTTGCCGACAACGGGGTGCACGTGATCTCCGGCGCCTTCACCGAACTGTTCGACTACCTCGAGATGACCGGCAGCCGCGATCTGCTGACCCAGCCGGACAAGTACGCGCGCCGTGTGATGCCCGACGGCGTGGTCGACAAGCGCACGCCCGGAAAGCTTTTCGTGTGGTTCCCGGGGATCGGCATGGTCGAGCGGCTCAAGATGTGGCGCGCCTACCTGCGCATGACGCGAGATGCCATCTGGCGCAAGGAGTCGCTCGACGACATCTCGACCGAGCAGTGGCTCGACCGGGTCGGCCTGCCGCGCATCACCCGCGACACCTGGGTCGACTTCCTGATCATCGGCGCACTCAACGAGAAGCCGGAGCTGGCGTCGGCGCGGGCGTTCCGAGATCTGTTGGCGATCATGGTGACTCGTGGCCGCGATGCCCAGAAGAACGGCTCGCTGCTCTATTCGTCGACCGATTTCACGTCGCTGTTCGTCACCGGTGCTGAGAAGGTGCTCGCCAACCATGGTTGCGAGATCCGCAGCAAGGCGACGGTCCGCAAGATCGTCATTCGCGACGGCGCGGTCGCCGGCGTGACGCTGACCGGCGGCGAATTCATCGATGCCGACGCCGTCGTCTGCGCGGTGCCGCCGTGGAATGTCGGGGGACTGCTGGACGACGTGCCCGAGCGCGATCGGTTGTACGACGTCGCGCGGGAACTCGTACCGGCGCCGCTCGTCAGTACCTATCTGTGGCTGGACAAGCCGCTCGACATGCCGGTGGCGATCGACGCGCTGGTCGGCGGCGAGGGTGTCATCGAGCAGGTCTTCGATCGGCAGCGAATGGTCGGCTATGACGGCAGCGAACGCGGCCTCTACTCGTACTCGACGATGGTGAGCGCCGCGTACGACCTCGACTCGCTGCACACCAACCAGGAGATTCTCGAGGTGACGATGGATTTCCTGCGCAAGTACTACCCGGCCGCCCGTGATGCCGAGCTGGTGCACGGCCAGGTGGTGCGGATGAAGAAGGCGACCTACAGCCAGCGGCCGGGATCGGCGGGCATTCGTCCAGCGCAGCGGACATCGGTGCGGGGACTGGCGCTGGCCGGTGACTGGACGCAGACCGATTTTCCGTCGACGATCGGCGGGGCCGCGCAAAGTGCCGAGCGAGCGGTGGGCGTACTGCTCGGCTGACGCGCGCGTCCGGCTGCATTTGCCCAGCACACGGGCCGCAGAGTAGTGTCTTACGCGCGCGTGCCCATGTGCGCGGCTCGGTGCATTCACAATCGGATGCAGCAAGTGAAATTTACACCTACTACTTACCTGTCCGGAGCAACTCAACATATGTCGACCCCGACCATTACCTCCCCGCAAGTAGCCGTCAACGACATCGGCTCGGCGGAGGACTTCCTCGCCGCCATCGACAAGACCATCAAGTACTTCAACGATGGCGACATCGTGGAAGGCACGATCGTCAAGGTCGATCGCGACGAGGTTCTGCTCGACATCGGTTACAAGACCGAAGGCGTCATCCCGTCCCGCGAGCTCTCGATCAAGCACGACGTCGACCCCAACGAGGTCGTCAACGTCGGTGACGAGGTCGAGGCCCTGGTCCTCACCAAGGAGGACAAGGAAGGCCGCCTGATCCTGTCGAAGAAGCGGGCTCAGTATGAGCGCGCCTGGGGCACCATCGAGGAGCTCAAGGAGAAGGACGAGGCCGTCAAGGGCACCGTCATCGAGGTCGTCAAGGGCGGCCTGATCCTGGACATCGGCCTGCGTGGCTTCCTCCCGGCGTCGCTGGTGGAGATGCGTCGTGTCCGCGATCTGCAGCCGTACATCGGCAAGGAGATCGAGGCCAAGATCATCGAGCTCGACAAGAACCGCAACAACGTGGTCCTGTCGCGTCGTGCCTGGCTGGAGCAGACCCAGTCGGAGGTCCGCAGCGAGTTCCTGCACCAGCTGCAGAAGGGCCAGGTCCGCAAGGGCGTTGTGTCCTCGATCGTCAACTTCGGCGCGTTCGTCGATCTCGGCGGCGTCGACGGCCTGGTGCACGTCTCCGAGCTGTCATGGAAGCACATCGATCACCCGAACGAGGTCGTCACCGTGGGTGACGAGGTCACCGTCGAGGTCCTCGACGTCGACCTGGACCGCGAGCGCGTGTCGCTGTCGCTCAAGGCGACCCAGGAAGATCCGTGGCGCCACTTCGCCCGCACCCACGCCATCGGCCAGATCGTGCCGGGCAAGGTCACCAAGCTGGTGCCGTTCGGCGCGTTCGTCCGCGTCGAGGAGGGCATCGAGGGCCTGGTGCACATCTCGGAGCTGGCCGAGCGCCACGTCGAGGTGCCGGATCAGGTCGTCTCCGTCGGCGACGACGCGATGGTCAAGGTCATCGACATCGACCTGGAGCGTCGCCGCATCTCGCTGTCGCTGAAGCAGGCGAACGAGGACTTCACCGAGGAGTTCGACCCGTCGAAGTACGGCATGGCCGACAGCTACGACGAGCAGGGCAACTACATCTTCCCCGAGGGATTCGATGCCGAGACCAACGATTGGCTCGAGGGCTTCGAGAAGCAGCGTGAAGAGTGGGAAGGCCGCTACGCCGAGGCTGAGCGTCGTCACAAGATGCACAAGGTGCAGATGGACAAGTTCGCCGCTGACGCCGCAGCCGAGGCTGCTGCCGGCGGTGGCAGCGATGCCGCTCCGAGCGAGTACTCGTCGGGCTCCGGCTCGTCGTCGAGCGCTCCGGCCGGCGGCTCGCTGGCCAGCGACGAGCAGCTCGCCGCTCTGCGCGAGAAGCTGTCGGGCAACTGACGTTCTGAAGTTCTAGGCAATCGACCCCGTCCGGCCGGACGGGGTCGATTGCTATCTGCAGACCTGTTGCGCCGCGGTCATTTCGCCCCGGGCGTCGGCGGGTTCGGCATGCTCGGCGTGCCGGCGATGACGTCGTCCCATCGGACGCGGACCGAATCCCATCGCTTGTCGAACGTGTCGGCGCGGTGCTTGGCCCGCGCCTTGCGATGCTCGGAGTAGAACCAGCGCGCCCACGGCGAGGTCGGCCGGGCCAGTCGGATCGCGCCGAACCAGGCGATGGGGGACACGAATAGGCCGACGATCGCGGTCGAGTACTTGCCCTTCAGTCCGGTGACGACCACGAGCACCAGGTGCACGAGCAGCAGCGCGACCGCGATCCCGCGCCAGGCGATGGCCACCCCGGACAGCTGCGTCATCTGCGCCGGCGAGAGCCCGACCGCCGCCAGCCCGATGATCGCGGCGGCCAGTGTCGCGATGTTCACCGAAAGCTGCCCCTCCTGGGTCCAGTACACGTCCTGCAGCCGGAACAGCATCGCGAATTCATCGAGGACCAGGGCCGTGCCCAACCCGATCGCCACCGCCGCAAGATAGGTCCACACCGACATCGGAGGCGAGCCGATCCCGACGAACGCGCCGGCGATCAGGATCAGCAAGCCCGGAATCGAATGATGCAGGTGCACGCCGCCGCTGCTGATATTGCCGAACGGGCCCTTCCCGGCCCGGATCATCCGAGTGATGACCCGGACGATCACGAACGTGATGACAAAGGCGACGAAGCTGAGCATCAACGGGCCCTTGTAGCCGTGCACGATCTCGTCGTGCCACCAGTCATGCAGCCATGTCATTGCGCGATTCTAGGCGTGAAGAATGCCGTTGGCCGCGGAAATCCGCTGGCAGCGGCTATGAGTCGGCGTCGGCGGAGCGCCAGTTCGTCAGCCCGACGAATGCCATGCGCATCGCGTCGGTGGCGGCGCGAATGGTCTCCTTCTCGTCGGCGTCCGGCTGGACCAGCTCGGCGACGGCGTTCGACGCGATCGCCAGGATCAGATTCGCCGCCGAGGTGAGCTCGTCGGAATCCCAGCGCCGCATGTCCTCGCGGCGCGCCAGGTCGATCGCCATCTCGTGAACCAGGAGCCGCATCTCGGTATTGAGTGCACGCCTGACCTCCGTCGGCGCGATGTAGCGCTCGGTGACGACGAACCGGAGTTCATCGGGGTTGGCGTCGACCTGATCGGCCAGGATCTGCATCGCGTCGGCGAGGTTCTTCGGTGCCTGGCGACGGATCTCTCGGGAGATGCCGCGAGCGATCCGCATGCCGTCCTCCACGAGCGCGATGCCGAGGTCGTCCAGCGAGTCGAAATGCCGGTAGAACGCGGTCGGCACGATGCCCGCCGCACGGGCGACGTCGCGCAGGCTCAGCCCTGAAAAGCCTTGTGTCCGACTGAGATCGAGGGCCGCCTCGACGAGGGCGGTGCGCGTCCGGGCCTTCTGTTCGGCGCGGGACAGCGTATCGCTGCGCGACGAGCTTCCCCGCGACGAACTCGAACTGCTGCGGGTCCGCGACGACGCACTCTCGCGGGAACGCGAAGAGCGCGGGGCGTCTTCACGGTCGTCTCGGCGGCGGCTCACGTCGTTCACTCTAGGCGTTTTGCGCCTGTGATGACCGACACGGTGCCGCTCACTTGACTCGGTCAGGGTGTCTGCGTACATAATTTCAGTGTACAAACGTTCACCAGAAACGTTTAACCGAACGGAGACTTCCATGAGCTTCATGCAGACCGCGGCCCGCAAGGTGGCCGGACCGGGCTCGGCTTTGAGCAAGGTCCTCGAACTCACCATGACCCCGCACGCCATCGACCGCTATCTGGAGCTGGTCGACCCGATGATCACCTGGGACGAGGCCCGCGCCAGGGTCGAGCGCGTCGAACGCCGGACCGAGCGCAGCGTCACGCTGACCCTGCGCACCACGCGGCAGTTCGACGGCTTCCGAGCCGGACAGTTCGTGCAGCTGGGGGTCGTGATCGAGGGCGTTCGTCAGGTCCGCTGCTTCTCGCCGGCCAATTCCGATGCCGACCGCGGCATCATCGAGCTGACCATCGGCCGCCGCCCCGGCGGCCTGGTGTCCAACTATCTCTACGAGCACGCGCAGGTCGGCGACGTCTACACGCTGACGCCGGCCTCCGGCACGTTCCAGCTGCCCGAGCCGCGACCCGCGCAGACCCTGCTGATCGCCGGTGGCAGCGGCATTACACCCGTGCTCTCAATGGCGCGCAGCCTGGTCGGCAACGGCTATCCCGGCAGTATTGCGCTGCTGTACTACGTGCCCAGCGAGGCCGACAACCCATACACGGACGAACTGAAGGCGCTCGCCGAAATCCCGTCGGTGTCCGTGCACTGCATCTACCCGGAGTCGGAGTCGGTCGACGGCCCGATCAACCTGCGTCCCGGCTTCTTCGCTGCCGACCATCTCGACACCGTCGCGCCGTGGGCCGAATACGGACAGACCTTCATGTGCGGCCCGCAGCCGCTGATGGACTCGGTGACTGCGCTGTTCACCGAACGCGGTCTTACCGATCGCCTGCACAGCGAGGAATTCGTCATCGCCATGCCGTCGGTCGCGGACGGCGACGCCGAGGGCACGGTGACCTTCTCCGGCTCGAACAAGGATGCCGAGAACGACGGCCGGTCCATCCTCGAGCAGGCGGAGTCCGCCGGACTGACCCCGGAATTCGGCTGCCGGATGGGAATCTGCTTCTCCTGCACCGCCGTCAAGAAGTCGGGGTGCACCCGCAACGTGCTCACCGGTGATCTCAACGACGATCCGGACCAGCACATCCAGCTCTGCGTCAGCGCGCCGGTCGGCGACGTCGACATCGAGATCTGAACCTGACCCAACCAGCCCACACCTTCTGCCACATAAGGAGTCAGCCATGACTATTGCAACCGCACTGCCCGCCCTCCTGGTCGGCGGCACCGAGACCACCTCCAAGAGCACCGAGATCACCGTGACCGCAGCGCAGGTCGAGGAGCTCGGCAAGGAGCTCGACGCACTGCGTGCTCGCATCGCCGATGACCTGGGGGAGCGCGACCGCGACTACCTCTACTCGGTCATCAAGGCGCAGCGTGGCCTCGAGGTCGCGGGCCGCGGCCTGATGTACCTCGGCTTCCTGCCGCCGGCGTGGATCGCCGCCGTTGCCGCGCTGTCGGTTTCGAAGATCCTCGACAACATGGAGATCGGCCATAACGTCATGCATGGCCAGTACGACTGGATGCGCGAGAAGGGCATCAACTCCCGCGAATTCGAGTGGGACACCGTCTGCCCGGCCGATCAGTGGAAGCATTCGCACAACTACATGCACCACACCTACACCAACATCGTCGACATGGATCGTGATGTGGGCTACGGGATCCTGCGCATGGCGCCGGAGCAGAAATGGAATCCGTACTACCTGGGCAACCTCGCTTGGGCGTCGGCGCTGATGGTGCTCTTCGAGTGGGGCGTCATGCTGCACGACCTGGAGGCCGAGAACATCGTCAGCGGCAAGCGCAAGTGGAAAGACATCAAGCCGCTCGTGAAGGGCATGTGGCGCAAGGCCGGTCGCCAGGTCCTCAAGGACTACGTGGTGTTCCCGGCGCTCACCGGCCCGCTGTTCCTGACCACCCTCGCCGGCAACGCCACCGCGAATCTGGTCCGCAACGTCTGGACGTTCTCGATCATCTTCTGCGGCCACTTCCCGTCGGGCACCCAGACCTTCTCGAAGGAGGAGACGGCCAACGAGACCCGTGGCGAGTGGTACCTGCGGCAGCTGCTGGGCTCCGCGAACATCGAGGGCAGCAAGTACTTCCACATCATGAGCGGCAACCTGTCGCACCAGATCGAGCATCACCTGTTCCCGGACCTGCCGGCCAGCCGCTACCCGGAGATGTCGGCCGAGGTGCGGGCGCTGTGCGAGAAGCACGGCCTGCCGTACAACACCGGCGGCTTCTGGCATCAGTTCGGCTCCACCTGGAAAAAGATCGCCAAGCTGTCGCTGCCGAACAGATGGACCAACCAGGAGCCGGAGTTGGTGGTGCACATCGAGCGTGCCGCAGCGAAGGCGTCCTGACCGGCGTAGATTGAGGCCCGTGGTGAGCAAGTTCGAACGCAACAAGGACCTCGCGCAAGAGGTCGTCAGCACGGCTGCCGAAAGCGTCGGCTCGGTCGCGAAGATCATCAGCGGCACGGTCGTCGACGTGAGCAAGCAGATCGCCGGGACCGTCGGCGAGGCGCGCGATCACGTGCGGGCCGGTAAGGGGCATGAGGTGATCGCCACGACGGCCGAGACAGTCGGGGAGATCACCAAGATCATCACCGGCAGCGTCGCCGGCGTCACCCGCGAGATCGGCGACACCGTCACCGATGGGCTGGAGATGCACGAGGCCACGCAGAAGGCCAAGGCCGACGACGCGGCCGACGCGCAGGCCGCTGCCGACCAGATCGACGATGTGTCGGACGACGCCGAGTAGTCGAGCGCAGCGAGAGGCAGGTCCTAGTGGACCTGCCTTTCGCCGTCCCAGAACTGTTTGCGCAGTTCGCGTTTGAGCACTTTGCCGGCGCCCGACTTGGGCAGCTCGTCGGTATACGAGTAGCTGCGCGGCACCTTGTAGTTGGCGATCAGCTCCTTGGCATGGTCGTGCAGGTCCTCGTCGGTGACCGTTGCGTTCGGCATCAGCACGATCACCGCGTGCACCCGCTCGCCCCACCGGTCGTCCGGGACGCCGATCACGGCGACCGCGGCCACCGCGGGATGCGATGCCAGGGCGTTCTCGACCTCGACCGAATACACGTTCTCGCCGCCGGTCACGATCATGTCCTTGATGCGGTCGACGATGAACACGTAGCCGTGTTCGTCCATCCGGCCGCCGTCGCCGGTGTGCATCCAGCCGTCGCGGACCGCCTCCGCGGTGGCCTCGGGCTGATTCCAGTAGCCGAGCATCACGTGGTCGCCGCGGACCACCACCTCGCCGACCTCGCCGCGGGGAAGCTCGGCGTCGTCCGGGCCCACGATCTTGACCTCGGAATGCGGGGCGGCCCGACCGGCCGAGGTGCGCAGCACCGGATCTTTGTGATCGTCAGGCAGCAGCAGTGTGGCGACCGGTGCGACCTCGGTCATGCCGTACGCCTGGATGAAGGACGCGTTCGGGAAGGTTCGCTGCGCGCGGTCGAGCACCGCCGACGAGATCGGCGACGCGCCGTAGGTGATGTGCTGCTGACAGGACAGGTCGTAGTTCGCCGTGGCTGGATCATCGACCAGCATCTGAATCATGGTGGGCACCAACAGTGCATCGGTCGTCTGATGCAGCGCGATGGCCTGTGCGACACCTTCCGGCGTGAAGAACGGAATGATCACGTGGGTCGTGCCCATCAGATTTCCGCCGACCCAGGACGCCATGTCGGCCAGATGGAACATCGGCGCGGCATGCAGCAGGCGGCCGCCGGGCGTGAGGAAGTGCCCGGTGGCCGAGCTGCCCAAGGCCGAGGTCAACAGGTTGCGGTGGCTGAGCATTACGCCCTTGGGGAATCCGGTCGTGCCGCCCGTGTAGAAGACACCCGCGAGCGCGTCATCGCCGGTCTCGGTGTCCGGGACCGGGTCGGCGTCGGCCACCAGCTTTTCGTAATCGAGGCAGCCGTCGGGCAGTTCGCCATCGCCGCAGAAGATGATCTCGCGGATGCCCGGAAAGCCGTCGCGGATCGCGGGAATCATCGGCGCGAACATGTCGTCGACGAACAGGATCTGGGTATCGGACTCGTCCAGCGAATAGACGATCTCCTTGGGACTCCAGCGGATGTTCACCGGCGTGACCGCCGCGCCGATCCACGGGACAGCATAGAAGTACTCGTGATAGCGATCGGAGTTGGCGGCCAGCATGCCCACCCGATCGCCGGCCTTGGCGCCCAGCGCGCGCAGGGCCCCGCCGAGTCTGGCCACCCGGTCGGCGGATTCGGTGAAAGTGCGGACCCGGTCGCCGAAGACGGTGGCCGGCGCATCCGGCTGCTGCTGCACGTTGCGGTGGAGTGATTGCGTGAGGTGCATGTCGCTGTAGTACCACCCTGACTGGGCGATCGTCCGGGAAATCGGACAGGTGTCAGCCTGTTCTCAGGTGTGCAAGGATCGCGGAGTGATTCGGATTGGCCTGACGGGCGGTATCGGTGCCGGCAAGTCGACGGTCGCTCGGGTGCTCACCGAGCGCGGCGCCTACCTCGTCGACTCGGACAAGATCGCTCGCGAGGTCGTTGCGCCCGGAACGCCGGGGCTGGAACGGATCGTCGAGGCGTTCGGTACCGGTGTCCTCGCCGACGACGGGTCGCTGGACCGGCCGGCGCTGGCCGCGATCGCGTTCGCCAACGAAGAGAATCGACTGACACTCAACGGCATCACCCATCCGCTGATCGGCGCCCGTACCACCGAGATGATCGGGGCCGCGCCCGCGGACGGGATTGTGCTGCAGGACATTCCGCTGCTAGTGGAAGGCGGGTTGGCGCCCCTGTTCCATCTGGTGATCATCGTCCACGCCGATGTCGAAGAGCGGGTCCGCCGCCTGACCGGTCAGCGCGGCATGGGCGAAGAGGATGCGCGGGCCCGGATCGCCGCCCAGGCGACCGAGGAGCAGCGGCGAGCGGTTGCTGACGTGTGGATCGACAACACCGGCGCCCCAGACGACCTGGAGCCGGTGGTCGGCGCGCTATGGGACGACCGGCTGGTCCCGTTCGAGGCGAATATCCGCAGCGGGACGATCGCACCGGCGGTCGCTGTCGACGAACCGTGGGGTCCGGACGCACAGCGGTTGGTCGCCCGGTTGTGGGCGGTCTGCGGCGGCCTGGCGGCGACGATCGAATGCACCTCAGCGGCAGATAGTTCGGTGCGAGTCGTCGTCCCCGACGCCGATAGCGCGCACAAACTGGCAGAACCCTTGCGGGAGGGCGGATTTCCCCAGGCGGCCGCGGGCTCGTACGGTTCGGCCGACCCGTTCCGGCCGGCCGCGATCACGATGGACGTCGCCGCGGGCTGACGAGACGACCGTTCAGCGCCGATCCGATCGATCCGAGGGATCGATCCAGGTCAGCGGCGCCTCGCAGGCGGCAAGCCAACTCATGACGTCGCCGTGGGTGGCCGCGCCCGCGAGTGTCTGGGTCGCGATCTCCACCGCACGCACGCAGGCGTCCATGTCGAGGTACCCGGCTCGATGAGCCTCAAAGAGCTCATCGACGTCGACGAGCTCCAGCGGCTGATCGGGACGATCCAGCAGGTCGAGATACCAGTCCTCGGTGTGCCAGACGCCGTTCTCCTCGGTGATCGCGGCGATGTCCAGGTAGTACCGCCAACCCTTGTCGTGGCCGGCGGTGAAGTGAAAGATGCTGGCGCGCAGCCCGAACGTCGGCAGCAGCCAGGACTGCAGATACCAGAACTCGGGATGGTCGGACGGCCGCGCCATATAGAGGCCGAAATCCGTCCTGCGGTATTCGTCGACCTGCCGCACGAACCCCTTGGGGTCGACGTTGGTCATCGCTGCGACGTCGAAGGTCTCGTGCTTCGGGGCGTGCAGGTCGGCCATTGCCGCAGCCTACCGGCGGGATGCAGCCGCACGGGGGATGAATGTCGTACCGGCCGCCTACCCTGGGGGCATGGCTTTTGCTGCGGAGATCTCAGACGAGGCGCACCCCGACCGGTCGCACCCCGAGGTGCTGGCGCATTCGGAGTTCCGTCCGATCGTGGAGATCGAGCGGACCGGCGGCCACTTCGAGGTGGTCTCCGAACACAAGCCTGCCGGAGATCAGCCGGAGGCCATCGCCGACCTGGAGCGCCGGATCACCGGCGGCGAGAAGGACGTCGTGCTGCTGGGCGCCACCGGTACCGGCAAGTCGGCGACCACGGCCTGGCTGATCGAGAAGCTGCAGCGGCCGACACTGGTGATGGCACCCAACAAGACGCTCGCCGCGCAGCTGGCCAATGAGCTGCGAGACATGTTGCCGAACAACGCCGTTGAGTACTTCGTCTCGTACTACGACTACTACCAGCCCGAGGCGTATATCGCGCAGACCGATACCTATATCGAGAAGGACAGCTCGATCAACGACGACGTCGAGCGGCTGCGGCACTCGGCCACGTCCAACCTGCTGTCACGCCGCGACGTCGTGGTGGTCGCGTCGGTGTCCTGCATCTATGGCCTGGGCACGCCGCAGTCGTACCTGGATCGGTCGGTGCAGCTGGACGTGGGGCAGGAGGTCGATCGCGACGCGCTGCTGCGGCTGCTCGTCGACGTGCAGTACAACCGCAACGACCACGCGTTCACTCGCGGCACCTTCCGGGTGCGCGGCGACACGGTCGAGATCATCCCGTCGTACGAAGAGCTGGCCGTGCGGATCGAGTTCTTCGGCGACGAGATCGAGGCGCTGTACTACCTGCACCCGCTCACCGGCGATGTGGTGCGCCAGGTCGAGAATCTGCGCATCTTCCCCGCCACCCACTACGTCGCGGGCCCGGAACGCATGGCCAAGGCGATCAGCGGGATCGAGGAGGAGCTCGAGCATCGGCTGGCCGAGTTCGAGAAGCAGGGGAAACTGCTGGAGGCGCAGCGACTTCGGATGCGCACCGACTATGACATCGAGATGATGAAGCAGGTCGGATTCTGCAGCGGTATCGAGAACTACTCGCGGCATATTGACGGCCGTGGCCCCGGCACGGCTCCCGCGACCCTGATCGACTATTTCCCGGAGGACTTCCTCCTGGTGATCGACGAGTCGCACGTGACGGTGCCGCAGATCGGTGCGATGTACGAGGGCGACATGTCGCGCAAGCGCAACCTGGTCGACTACGGGTTCCGGCTGCCGTCCGCGGTCGACAACCGGCCGCTGACGTGGGACGAGTTCGCCGACCGGATCGGTCAGACCGTGTACCTGTCGGCGACCCCGGGTCCGTACGAACTGGGCCGCACCGGAGGTGAATTCGTCGAGCAGGTCATCCGGCCGACCGGGCTCGTCGATCCCGAGGTGATCATCAAGCCCACCAAGGGCCAGATCGACGATCTGGTGCACGAGATCCGCGAGCGGGCAGACCGCGACGAACGAGTGCTGGTCACCACGCTCACCAAGAAGATGGCTGAGGATCTCACCGACTATCTGCTCGAGTTGGGTATCCGGGTGCGTTACCTGCATTCGGAGGTCGACACTCTACGTCGCGTCGAGTTGCTCAGGCAGCTGCGGCTGGGCGAGTACGACGTCTTGATAGGTATCAACCTGCTGCGTGAGGGGCTGGATCTGCCGGAGGTGTCGCTCGTCGCGATCCTCGATGCCGACAAGGAAGGCTTCCTACGCAGCACCACCAGCCTTATTCAGACGATCGGCCGCGCGGCACGAAATGTGTCCGGTCAGGTGCACATGTATGCGGACAAGATCACCGACTCGATGCGCTATGCGATCGACGAAACCGAACGCCGACGCGAAAAGCAGATCGCCTACAACAAGAAGATGGGCGTCGACCCGCAGCCGTTGCGCAAGAAGATCGCCGACATTCTGGATCAGGTCTACCAAGAGGCCGACGACACCGAGTCGATTCCGGTCGGCGGATCCGGGCGCAATGCCAGCCGCGGGCGCCGGTCACAGGGCGAGCTGAGCAAGACACCGAGCGCCGGGGTGATCGAGAAGCGCGACATATCGGCCATGCCGCGCGCCGAATTGGCCGATCTCATTGCCAGCCTCACCGATCAGATGATGAATGCGGCCCGCGAGCTGCAGTTCGAGCTGGCAGGGCGATTGCGGGACGAAATTGCAGATCTCAAGAAGGAACTGCGCGGTATGGATGCCGCAGGTATCAAATAGCCGCAAATGTGACGCGTGTGGCTATCCGCACGAATTACGGGCATTAGCGTTCGTTACCGACTAATGTCGCTGATCAGAACGCCCCCCAACCAGGAGGAAATGGTTAAACATGAGCGCCTACCAGACGATCGTCGTGGGTACGGACGGATCGGAGCCCTCGCTGAAGGCCGTTGATCGCGCCGCCGCCGTCGCCGGCGACTCGGCCAAGCTGATTATCGCCTGCGCGTACTTCCCGGAGGAGGACCGCAACGTCGCCTCGGCGTCCGACGCCCTCAAGGACGAGGCCTACCAGGTCCACGGCTCGGCACCCACCGACAGCATCCTGCGCACCGCTGCCGAGCGGGCCACTGCCGCCGGCGCCAAGAACATCGAGCGCCAGTCGGTCATCGGCGCCCCGGTCGACGCGCTGCTGAAGCTGGCCGTCGAATCCAGCGCCGATCTGCTGGTCATCGGTAACCGCGGCCTCAACTCGATCGCGGGACGCGTGCTCGGCTCGGTTCCGGCCGACGTGTCGCGCAAGTCGAAGAGCGACGTGCTGATCGTCCACACGTACAACTGACGTTTACCAGCCGAAAGGGCCGGACGGTGAGTACCGTCCGGCCCTTTCGCTGTATTCGGGTGCGCTGTATTCGGAGCTAGTCGAGGACCAGCACGTCCGGCAGCGGCTCGGCATGCACCACGACCAGGTCCTGGGTCGCACGGGTGAGGGCCACATACAGGTCGCTCAGGCCGCGGGCGGTCTGGCCCACGATCGCCGCGGGCTCCACGACGACGGTGCGATCGAACTCCAGGCCCTTGCATTCGCCGACGGTCAAGACGGATACCCGCTCGTCGTCCACCGTCAGCGTCCCCGCCATCGCATCCGGGACGATGATCGCGCAGATGCCGTCGTCGAGATCGGCCGTCGCCTCGGCGATCGCGGTCGCGGCGATCTCGTCGGTGTCCCAGACCTCGCGCCACACCGGCTTGCGTCCCGTCGACCGGATCGATTCCGGCGCAGGCAGATCGGGGTCGATGGCGGCTAGCACCGGCGCCGCTACGGCCATGATCTCCGCCGGGGTCCGGTAGTTGACGGTCAGATCGAACTGCCGCCAGCGCTTCGCCACATAGGGTTCAAGCACCGCATTCCACGACGTGGTTCCGGCCAGGTCGCCGGTCTGTGCGGTGTCGCCGATCACCGTCATCCATCGATTGGGGATGCGGCGCATGATCATTCGCCACGCCATCGGCGAGAGTTCTTGGGCCTCATCGATGACCACGTGCCCGAACGTCCAGGTGCGATCGTTGTAGGCGCGTTCGGCGGTGGTCATCGACGTGCGTCGAACCTGGCGCTGAGCGAGCTGCTCGGCGTCGATCAGGTCGTAGGCCATCAGGATCTCGGGATCGAGTTCGTCCTCCAGATCCTGTGGCGCCGAGCCGGTCAGGATGTCGAGCGCCTCCTGTGCCTCGGCGATCTTGCGGCGCCACTCCTGCTGCTGCCGCTCGTCGTCGTCATCGATGCCGATGATCTCGGCCAGTTCGTCCAGCAACGGCGCATCGCTCGCCGAGAACTCGGTCGCCGTATCCTCGGAACGGCTGCGCTGCAGTAGCTCTCGATCCCGTGCCGACCATTCGGGGGTAGCGGCGGCAATACGGTCGGGTGAGGCGAGCAGGTCGGCCAGCACCCGCTCCGGGGTGAGCAGCGGCCAGCAGCGATCGAGTTCCCGGACGATCGCCGGATCCTCGCGCATCTCGTTGCGGATCTCCGCGATGTCACTGCCGCTCAGCAGCTGCGAGCCATCGAGGGTCGATGTGCCGATCCGCGCGGCGTGCTGGGCCGCGAGTTCGTCGAAGGCGGCCCGCAGGAATACCGGGCGCGCGACGTTGTGGGTGCGCCTCGACGACCGGGCACGGCCGCGCGCCTTGCGGATCAGCTTGTTGTCGATGCGCAGGGGATGCCCGTCGAAGCGGACCTCGATCGGGTGGCCGGGCAGGATCTGCCGTTCGCGCACAGCCTGCTTCATCACCTCGACCATCCGCAGGTCGCCCTTCACCGCCGCGGTGGCGCGCGACTCGCGCCGAGCCGCGGTGACGCCGGGGTAGAGGTTGCCGATGGTCGACAGGAGCACGCCGCTTTCGCCGAGCGAGGGGAGCACCTGGCCGATGTAGTTGAGGAAGACCGAGTTGGGTCCGATGATCAGGACGCCGCTGCGCGACAACGTGTCCCGATATGTGTACAGCAGATAGGCGGCACGATGCAGCGCGACCGCGGTCTTGCCGGTGCCGGGCCCGCCCTGCACCACCATGACCCCGCGGTGCGGCGACCGGATGATCAGATCCTGCTCGCGCTGAATGGTTTCCACGATGTCCGACATCTGGCCGGTGCGCGCGGTGTTGAGCGCGTCGATCAGTGCCGACTCGTTGACGACATCGCCGTGCGCGGCGGTCGGCGAATCAGTGTCGGTGGCCGAGCTGCTGGCGAGCACCTCGCTGTTGACCGCGGTGACCTTGCGGTTGCGGGTGCGGATGTGGCGCCGGATGTGCACGTGCTCGCGCGATGCCGGCGTCGCCAGATAGAACGGGCGGGCCATCGGGGCGCGCCAGTCCAGCAGCAGCGTCGAATCCTGCTCGTCGTCGTCCAGCACGCCGATGCGTCCGATCCGCCGGACTTCGGTGGTGCCGTCTTCGTCCGCGTCCATGTCCAGCCGGCCGAAGTACAGGTTGTGCTCGGCGGCGTCGAGTTTCGTCAGATCCTCGGTGTACATGCGCTCGTACGACTCGCGCTCGGACAGCGCCTGCGGCGTGCCGTCGGTCTCCTTCAGCGAATCCGACAGCCGACGGTTGGTGTTGGCGCGCATCCGGTCGAGACGGGCGTAGAGCCGATCGAGGTGCTCCTGCTCGGGAGCGAGGAGATCGTTGTCTGCGGTCATTGGTCCTTCTGGATCCGTCCCCGCACGGAAATGCGGCAGGGGTGAAACGACGATCCAGTCTACTGACGTTCGCGGGGTCGCGGGTGGCGTGCGGACTGTCTCCTCGGGCACACCGCGAAATGCGGTCTTGACCGTAACGTAACAGTGTTATACAACGGGTGTATGGATCAGTGTTCGACTGCTCGGCGACCGGGCGCCGACCGGCGCGCAGCTCCCGAACGAACGCATGACCGGCCACGGACCGCCTGGGAGCAGATCGGCGGGCTCAGTGGCCTTATCCAGTCGTCGATCCCGTCGTTGTTGTTCGTGGCCGTGCAGTCGATTCTCGGGATCGCCGCCGCCGCGATGGCGGCGTTTGCGGTCGCCCTGCTGATCCTCATCGCGCGGCGGATGCGGCGACTGACGATCCGGCCCGCGATCGGTGGCGTCGTGGGTGTGCTCGTCTCGTCGGTTATCGCGTATCGGACCGGCGAGGCGCGAGACTACTTCCTGCCGGACATCTGGGGATACGCGATCTGCGCGGTGGCGCTGGCGGTATCGATCGTCGTGCGATGGCCGCTCGCCGGGGTCGTGTGGAGCTCGCTGAACGGTACGTCGATGCGCTGGCGTAGGGACCGGAAAGCGTTGAGCGGCTACAGCATTGCGACTGCGGTCGCCGTTGCTGTATTCATTCTTCGCGCCGCGACGCAGCTCTGGTTCTATCGGCACGACGAGGCCGGCGCGATGGCACTGGCGCGCGTCGTCGTCAACTATCCGCTGTGGGCGATCGTCGGCGGCGTCTGGGCCTGGTCGATCCGTCGCGCCGAGGGTCACACGTGAGCCCGCGCGCGCTCGATCCCGGCATCCGCAACGCGTTGACAGACGCGGCGATCAGGATTCTGGGGACCGAGGGTCGGGCCGCGCTGACCACCCGGCGTCTCGCTCGCGAGGCGGACACGTCCACGACGGCCGTCTACACCTACTTCGGGAGCATGGACGATGTTCATCGCCGGGTCCGCCGGGAGGCGATCAGCCGACTGCTCAGCGCTCTCGACTCCGTGGCCGCAACAGACGATCCGGTCGCCGACCTCGCGCGTGCGGCCGCGATCCAGGTCGAGCACGGCTGTGCGAATCCGGCGATGTATCGCCTGATGTTCGTCGATCAACCACCGGACGACGCCGACGATCCCGGCGCGCGCGTGTTCGCGCGATTGGGCGAATTGATCGCCCGCTGCATCGAGCACGAACGATTCCACCCCGACGAGCAGCATCGTCCGGCGATGTGGGCGGGTGAGGTGTGGACGATGGGCCATGGAGCGGTGATGCTGGCGCTGACCCGGGTGATTCCGGTCGATCAGGTAGCCGCGCTACATGCCGACATGTTCTTCCGGCTCTGCGTCGGGTTCGGCGACGACCGAGACCGCGCCCGCGAGTCGACCGACGCGGCGCAGGCGTGAATGGGCGATCACCAGCCGCGTTCGCGCCATTCCGGCAGGCTCGACCGCTCGGTGCCGAGCGTGGTGTCGTCGCCATGGCCCGGATAGATGGCCGTGTCATCGCCGTAGCGGTCGAACAGCTTGGTGCTGACGTCGTCGATCAGTGACGCGAAATCGTCCTCGTTCTGCGTCTTGCCGACGCCGCCCGGGAACAACGAGTCGCCGCTGAAGATGTGCGTGCGCGTTCCGTCGTCCAGGGCGAGGGCGATCGAACCCGGCGTATGACCTTTGAGGTGGATCGCGGTCAGCCGCAGGTCCCCGACGCTGACGGTCTCGCCGTCCTCGACCAGGTGATCGGAATCGACCGGGATGCCCTCGTCGTCGTAGCGACCGGCCCAGGTCGGGGCGCCGGTGGCGGCCTTGACGTCGGCGAGCGCGAACCAGTGGTCGGGATGCCGGTGTGTGGTGAAGATCAAGTCGGGCTTGGCGCCGGCGGCCGTGAGCAGCTCCTGCAGGCGGTCGGCCTCGTTGGCCGCGTCGATGAGCAGGGTGGCACCGGTCGCGGTGCAGGTGACCAGGTAGGCGTTGTTGTCCATCGGCCCGACCGACATCTTGATGACGGTGGCGACCGGAGTGGTGCGGCGTTGCGCGATCGACTGGTCTTCGATGTGGCCGGTGTAGTCGTCTGTTATCTCGAGTGCGCCCTGAGTCATGGTGGTCAGGGTAGTGCGGCGATCTTGTCGGTGGGGCGATCTAGCATTGGCCAGAAGGAACATCCACGTGGTTCATCACGTTTGTGGTTGGGCGCGGGATGCTGCCCATCTCCGTTCCACTCGACCTCGAGGACTGGTGAGTTTTGGCCGATCGCCTGATCGTGCGCGGTGCGCGGGAGCACAACCTGCGCGGCATCGACATCGACATTCCGCGTGACGCGCTGATCGTCTTCACCGGGTTGTCGGGCTCGGGCAAATCGAGCCTGGCGTTCGACACCATCTTCGCCGAGGGGCAGCGGCGCTACGTCGAGTCGCTGTCGGCCTACGCGCGGCAGTTCCTCGGGCAGATGGACAAGCCCGATGTCGACTTCATCGAGGGCCTGTCGCCGGCCGTCTCCATCGACCAGAAGTCGACCAACCGCAACCCGCGGTCGACGGTCGGCACCATCACGGAGGTCTACGACTACCTGCGCCTGCTGTACGCGCGGGCGGGCATCGCGCACTGCCCGACGTGTGGGGAGCGGATCGCGAAGCAGACTCCGCAGCAGATCGTCGACCGAGTCCTGGAGCTCGACGAGGGGCTGCGATTCCAGGTGCTGGCGCCGGTGGTGCGGACGCGCAAGGGCGAGTTCGTGGATCTGTTCGCGTCACTGCAGACGCAGGGCTATTCGCGCGCCCGGATCGACGGCATCGTGTACTCGCTCGCCGATCCGCCGAAGCTGAAGAAGCAGGAGAAGCACGACATCGAGGTCGTGGTCGACCGTTTGGCGGTCAAGGCGTCGTCCAAGCAGCGCCTGACCGATTCGGTGGAGACCGCCCTTGGTCTCGCGGATGGCGTCGTCGTGCTCGACTTCGTCGATCTCGACGAGAACGACCCGGTGCGCGAGCGCCGCTTCTCCGAGAAGATGGCCTGCCCCAACAATCATCCGATCGCCATCGATGACCTTGAGCCGCGGTCGTTTTCGTTCAACTCGCCGTACGGCGCCTGCCCCGAATGCGACGGCCTCGGCATCCGCAAGGAGATCGACGAAGAGCTGGTCGTGCCGGACCCGGAGATGACGCTGTCGGAGGGTGCGCTCGCGCCGTGGTCGGGCGGACCGAACTCCGACTACTTCGTCCGGCTGATGAGCGGCCTCGGCGACGAGATGGGGTTCGACGTCGACACCCCCTGGAAGCGGCTGCCCGCCAAGGCCAAGAAGGCGCTGCTGAACGGCAGCGAGCATCAGGTGCACGTCAAGTTCCGCAACCGGTACGGACGTACCAGATCGTATTACACCGAGTTCGAGGGTGTGATGCCGTACCTGCAGCGCAAGATGGACCAGACCGAGTCGGACTGGGTCAAGGAGAAGATCGAGGGCTACCTGCGGGATGTGCCGTGCCCGGTCTGTGACGGCGCCCGGCTACGCCCCGAGATTCTCGCGGTGACCCTGGATCATCCGTCGCTCGGCCCGAAGTCGATCTCCGAGGTGTGTGCGCTGTCGGTGGCCGAATGCGCCGAGTACCTCGACGGCCTGAGCCTGAGCTCGCGGCAGGCGGCCATCGCCGGCCGGGTTCTGAAGGAGGTGCAGGCGCGGATCCGGTTCCTGCTCGATGTCGGCCTCGAATATCTGACGCTGTCGCGCGCCGCGGGATCGCTGTCCGGCGGTGAGGCGCAACGTATTCGGCTCGCGACGCAGATCGGGTCGGGTCTGGCGGGTGTGCTGTACGTCCTCGACGAGCCGTCCATCGGCCTGCATCAGCGCGACAATCGTCGCCTCATCGACACGCTCAGCCGGCTCCGGGACATCGGCAACACGCTGATCGTCGTCGAGCATGACGAGGACACCATCCGTTCCGCTGACTGGATCGTCGACATCGGACCACGGGCGGGTGAGCACGGGGGACAGGTCGTGCACTCCGGCAGCTACAAGGAGCTGCTCGCGAATCCGGAATCCCTCACCGGCGCATATCTTTCCGGCCGGGAAGAACTGCCGGTGCCGCAGATCCGGCGGCCGGTCGACAAGAAGCGCCAGGTCACCGTCGTCGGCGCGAAGGAGCACAACCTGCGCGGGATCGACGTCAGCTTCCCGCTGGGCGTGCTGACAGCCGTTACCGGTGTGTCCGGATCGGGCAAGTCGACGCTGGTGAACGACATCCTCGCGACGGTGATGGCCAACAAGCTCAACGGCGCCCGGCAGGTCGCCGGCCGGCACACCCGGATCAACGGGCTCGATCAGCTCGACAAGCTGGTGCGGGTCGACCAGTCGCCGATCGGGCGGACCCCGCGATCGAACCCGGCCACCTACACCGGCGTGTTCGACAAGATCCGGACGCTGTTCGCCGCGACCACGGAGGCGAAAGTCCGTGGCTACCAACCGGGTCGGTTCTCGTTCAACGTCAAGGGCGGTCGGTGTGAGGCATGCACCGGCGAGGGAACGATCAAGATCGAGATGAACTTCCTGCCGGACGTCTACGTGCCGTGCGAGGTGTGCCATGGCGCGCGGTACAACCGCGAAACGCTCGAGGTGCACTACAAGGGCAAGACCATCTCCGAGGTGCTCGACATGCCGATCGAGGAGGCCGCCGAGTTCTTCGAGCCGGTCACCTCGATCCACCGGTACCTCAAGACGCTGGTTGAGGTCGGCCTCGGCTACGTGCGGCTGGGTCAGCCGGCGACGACGCTGTCGGGCGGCGAGGCGCAGCGCGTGAAGCTGGCGTCGGAGCTGCAGAAGCGGTCGACCGGCCGCACCGTGTACGTGCTGGACGAGCCGACGACCGGCCTGCACTTCGAGGACATCCGCAAGCTGCTCGGCGTCATCGACGGACTGGTCGACAAGGGCAACACGGTGATCGTCATCGAGCACAACCTGGACGTCATCAAGACTGCCGACTGGATCATCGACATGGGCCCCGAGGGCGGGTCGGGCGGCGGCACCGTCGTCGCCCAGGGCACGCCCGAGGATGTGTCGCAGGTGCCCGGCAGCTACACCGGCAAGTTCCTCGCCGAACTGCTCACACCGCGGGCCTCGACCAAGACGACGGTTCGTAAGAAGGCGGCGCCGCGGAAGAAAGTGGCCGCCAAAGCGGGCTGAGCCGCGTCGGGCCGCCGCGGCGTGAATCGGCAGATTTTAATCGCCGTTTAGAGCACGCAGATCGCAAACAGTGGCAAGCGAGCCTGCCGCGGATAGCGTCCGTGGAATGCTCGATTCGATCAAACGCGGCGCGGCATTCGTGGGTGCGGTGACGGTTCTTGCCGTGCCCGCGGCGCTGACCAGCGGTGTTGCGCATGCCGCGCCGACACCCATCGACGGCCTGTTCGGCGTCACGGCCGGTTCTTGTGGCGGAGGCAGCGCCACCGGTTCCTACTTCCGGATGATTCTGCCCGCCGGCAACACCAATGGGCCGTTCCTCGCCAACGGCGACTCGACCTGCTCCGACAAGACCATCACCCCGCTGTCGCCGGGCACCGGCGGCGGCCTGCGTAGCGGTTCCTATCAGCCGCAGCCGCAGAACAGCTGGGACGCCGGCGGCAACGCGACCACGGGGTCGGTGACCGCGCCGCTGCGCTTCTACGGTGTCGGCTTCGCGACGGCGACCAGCCATATCGATCCGCAGACCGGTCAGCAGACCGCGACGCCGCGGATCTTCAACGACGGAGGCACGCTCAGCGGCGATCTCAGCGCGTTCGGAGCGTTCTGGAACAAACAGGTCTTCAACCAGGGCGCGCCGAAACCCGGTGGGGCGTATTCGGGCAAGACGTCCCCGGTGCGTGGCACCTACAACTCGCAGACCGGTGACTACGTGCTCGAATGGACCAGCCAGATCGTCGGCGGGCCCTTCAACAACTTCACCGGACTCTGGCATCTGACCGGCAAGGTCGCCGGGGCCCCGGGTGCGACGGCGCCGGCGGCGGGTGGGGCGCCGGGCACGAATCCGGCTGCGGCACCGGGAAAGACGCCGGGTCAGCCGGCCGCGGGTGCGCCGGCGGTCGCGGCCCAGCAGCCGCAAGTCAGCAACAACATCACCGTCCGACCGGTGGCACAGAGTTCGGCGCTGTCGTCGCCGTGGCTCACCGGGGGAGTCGTGGCGCTGGTCGCGGTGGCCTCGGCGGTGCTCACCAATGCGGACCGGCTGTTCCGGCGGCGACGCTCGTGACCGTGGCGTCCGCGGCGGCGGATCGGCCCGTGCTCGACCTCGTCGACGCGACACCGATTGCCGCTCCGACGGATTCGACCGGACGACGGACGGTGACGGTCGTCATCCTGGCGGTGGTCGGCCTCGTGCTGATCATCACGCCATTCGCCACGTCGATGTTCGCCAAGGCGGCGTCGGCGAACCAGCTGATGACGAACTTCGCCCCGTTGCTCACCGACGCCAACCTCGCGAAGTACCGCGGCGATCTGGATCTGTTTGCGGCCGAGGCCAACACGTTGCGCACGGTATATCGGGACCACGATGTGGCGGTCGGGGACTATCCACGGATCGACGCGTTCCTCGCCGACGCGGGCGGGATCGACGATCGCAACCGGCGACTGCTCGACACGGTCGGCGGCGGAATGGCGGACTTCGACCGACTGCACAGGGTGACTGGGCTCGACCGACTGCCCCTGCTGCTGGTCGGCGCCGGACTGGCCACGCTCGTGGCCGCGGGGGCGGCGTGGAGCGGCGAACGGCGCACCGTGCGGCGGGCGATGGCAGCGACCGTCCTGGTCGGGGCCGTGGTGCTGGCGTATCCGTTCGTCAGTGGTCTGGCCGACACGGGCCGCAACGCCGACGCGCTGGTCAGCCGGTTCACGCCGGTGATGACCGAGCAGCAGGTGCGGGCCCTGCAACAGGATTTCGTGGTGCTGGTGGGTGCGGTTGGTGAGGTGGACGCGCAACTGCTGTCGACGCCGTTGGATCCGACCGAGCGAGCCGAGCTGACACGGGTGCGTGATGGTTGGCCGGCCGCGTCTGCGGACTTCGCCACGCTCACCGGGGCGATCAATGACAATCTTGCGAATTTCGCCCAACTACAAGCATTTTCGGAGCTGTCGCCGGTATCCGAATGGTCCGGGTTCCGAGCCGCGACACCGGCCATCGCGGTGGCGGGTGCGCTGCTGATCGCGCTCGCGGCCGCGTCCGTGTGGCCGGCGCGACGGCGATCGCTATCGGAAAGCACAACCGGTGGAACCCGATCGGCTTCACCCGAATCAGGAGATGATCGATGATCCGACGCCAGTGGTACGCCCGCGGGGCCGTGCTCGCCTTCGCGCTGCTGCTCACCGTGATCGCTGCCTGTTCGTCGAGCAACAACGACAGCAAGGTGCCCGATGGCAGCCTGGTCGGCTTGTTTCGCCTTGATCCGGGGACATTTTCCGACGGCAAACTGGCCGGCACCTGGTTCCGGATGCTGCAGCCCGGCGGTAAACCCGACAGTGGGCCGTACATGATCAACGCCGATTCGCCCGCCGACGGCGGCCTCGCGACTCTCCTGACACCCGGGCGTTCGGGTGGCCTGTGGAGCGGGTCGTATCAGTCGCAGCCGGTCCCGGCATTCGACGGGAACGGCGGCTCGCTGTCCAACGCGATCATCACGCCGACGAAGTTCTTCGCCGTCGACTTCGGTATCTCGACGAATCGGGTTGATCCGCAGACGAAGACGCTCCTGCCACCGCCGACGGTGACGCTGTCGGGCGGCAAATTGTCGGCCGATCTGTCGAGCTGGGCAGCATCGTGGAACCGGCAGGACTTCAACCAGGGCGCACCGAAACCGGTGAGCAGCACGGGCGCCCAGGCGCCGGGTCAGAACAGCGCCGGCAAGGCGTGGGACTACGTGGCCGGGAAGTGGCTGGATACGCCGGCCGCGCCGGTGTCGACGGGCGCGCGTGCTGCAGGCACCTTCGATGCGAAGACCCGCAGATTCGTCCTCGACTGGACGAGCCTGATCGTCGGCGGCCCCTTCAACGGCTTCACCGGAATATGGCATCTCACGGGCATTTTCGAGCGGCAGCAAGCCGGGCCGGGACAGTCCGGCTCGGCCGTGACCAGCGCGCGATAGCCGCCCCGAACAAGAAAGCACAGGACAGGACGAACACATGTCGGCGACAGACATCACCGAGCCGGAGCCCGCGGCCGACGCCGGAGCCGCGGTGACGGAACCGATCCCGATCGCGCAGCGCGGCGGCCGGCCGCTCGGGCCCACGATTACGCGCATCGTGGCCGGTGGCGTGATCATCGCGGCAATGGCGGCGGCGATCATCATCGCGCCGCATGAGCAGTCGAAATTCGAGGCGGTGCACACGGACCCGGCCGCGCCGGCCGCGGTCGTCAGCCATCCGGTGGCGCCGGGTGGCGCGGCGCCGTCGAAGGCGCCCGCGGCACCTGCCCCCGGTGCCGGTCCGGGGCCATCGGCATCGATTCCGTTGGGCGGCGGCACCTCTCCGGGGGCCGCACCCGCTGCACCCGGCGCGCCCCTGGCGGTCCCCGGCACCGGGCCGGCGGGCCAAGGGCCGGCCACGGGCGCCCTGGGCGGGACGGATTGGCGCGCCACGACGAAATGCTCGTACGGCTGGCCCAGTCCGGGCCCGGACCAGCAGGGCGGGCTGTCGTCGTTGATCAGCGTCGCACCGGCGGCGGGTCCGTTCATGTCCGAGGCCTTCGCGCTCGGCAGCGTCTATCAGCCGATCATGAGCCTGGCGGGACCGCTGCTCGCCGAAGTGCAGCCGGTGATCGCGGCCAACATGTCGTGGATCAGTCCGTTGATCGACCGGGCCCAGGCTGTGGGCGCCGTTGTGCTGCAGGCAATCCTGCCTTTCTACGGCCCGTATCGGCAGCAATTCCTGAGCGCCGAGGGTGCGCTGGCGGCGCAGCTGACGCCGATCCTGCAGAACTGGGCTTCCAGTGACGCCGCGGTGTGCTTCGTCGCCTGGGAAGCGCAGCAGATTCGCAACGCCAAGGGTGCTCCGCTGCGGACGGTGTCGCTGACGCAGCCGTGGGCGACGCTCAACTATGACGGTACGCATGTGACCCGCCGGCCGCTGGCGCGATGAGCACGGCGACGGCACCGGCGGTGAAACCCGAGACCACAGAGCGAGTTTCGGTCAGGACGGGCCCGGCGATCGACGTCGCCGGGGCGGCGAAGACGATCGATGGGATCCGGGTGCTGCATGACGTCTCGTTCTCGGCGCGTCCGGGGCAGATCACCGCACTGCTCGGGCCCAACGGGGCCGGCAAGAGCACGGTGCTCCGCGGGATCGTCGGGCTGGCGCGGCTGGACTCCGGCACCGTTCGTATCGGTGGTCGGGCGCTTGCCGACTGGGAGCGCCCGCTGCTGACGGCGGGGGTGCTGCTTGATCCGGACGCCGTCGAGCCGCGCCGATCCGCGCGTGATCATCTGCGAATCTTGGCCGCCGCCAACGGTTTGCCGAAGCCCGCCGTCGAGCGGGCGCTGAGTCTGGTCGGCATCGCGGAGTTGGCTGATCGGCGGGTGGCGCAGATGTCGCTCGGCACGCGGCAGCGGTTGTCGTTGGCGGGTGCGTTCGTCGGCGAGCCGCAGGTGCTCATCCTGGACGAGCCGCACAACGGTCTGGATGCCTCGGCCATTCGGTGGCTGCGAAACACCCTGCGCGCCTATGCCGCGGCGGGCCGGACCGTGCTGCTGTCGAGCCACCTGCTCGGCGAGGTGGCCCGCCTGGCCGACCGGATCGTCGTGATCGATGACGGCCGCGTCGTGGCCGACACCACCGTTGACGGCTTCATCGGCGACGAGACCGCCGATCCGGCTGCGGCGCTGGAAGATCGATATCTCGCACTGGTGGGCGACCGGTGACCGCCGCGGGCGTGGTCGCGCCGACCGTCCGCGCGACCCGGGCGGAGCTCGTGAAGCTCTCCAGCGTGCCGAGGCTGTGGGTGCCGCCGGCGTTCGCGGTGATCGTCGCACCCCTCGTCGCGCTGGCGACGTTCAACCGCTCGGGCGGGGATGACACGCTCACGCTGGCACGGATGGCCGGCAACGGCACCCAGATCGTGCTTCCGCTGCTGGCCCTGTGGGCGGCCGCGGTCGGGGCTTCCGAATTCCACAGCGGCGCAATCGCATCCACTCTTGTCGGGGTGGGCCGCCGTAGCCGTTTCTATGTGGGCAAGCTCTCGGCGGTGGCCGCGGTGACATTCGTCGTCGCGATCGCGGCGGGAGGGCTCGCCGTCGGTGTGCTCGGCGCGGCCGGCGCGGGGGACCATCACGTGGGCGACCTCTGGCGGCTGATCGCGGCCGGCGCGGTGGTGTCGGCGACGAGTGTCGCGGCTGCCGCGGTCGGGATCGCGACCCGCGGCCCGCTGTTCGCGATGGCGGTCGCCGCGGTCGGTCTCTTCGGACCGTCGCTTGCCGGTGGGCTGCTGGGGTCCCTGCAGCGCTGGGTCGTCGGTTCGAGCCCGAACATCGTGATCGGACGGTTGATCGCCAATCACGACCTCGGGGCCGCTCAGCTGTCGCCCGCGGGTCTGGCCGGCGCGCTAGTTGGGTTCGCGGTCGGGGGCCTGGTCGTCGTGTCCGTCGGCTGGCTGGCGTTCTATCGCAGCGACGTCTGACCTATCGCAGACGTCTGACGGGTCAGCCGCGGACCGGTCCGGTGAACTTCTCGCCGGGCCCCTGGCCGGGCTCGTCCGGATGCGAACTCGCTTCCCGGAACGCTAGCTGCAAACCCTTGAGGCCGTCCTTGATCGGGGCGGCGTGAATGCCGAGGTATTCCGACGACGCGTTGACCAGGCCGGCGAGCGAGGTGATCAGCCGCCGCGCCTCATCGAGGTCGAGATGCGCGCTCGCATCCGGCCGATCGTCGGCGAGCCCGAGCTTCTCGGCGGCAGCGCTCATCAGCATCACGATCGCCTTGGTGATGACCTCGATCGCGGGGATCTCGGCCAACTCGCGCACATCCGGCTGCGGCTCTGGATTGCTCGAATCGGAGTTTGCCGTCATGGCTGATAGACTTCCATGCACGACCGCCTCGGCACCCGCCGGGGGCGCAAGTGGAGTTCAGCTCCCACCGCTCGACGCCGCACCTGCGGAAGTTGTTCGGTTCCGGTTCGTCACCAGGGAATATATCCCGGTGGGCCTCCGTTGGAGGGTGTTGGCAGGTTCCCTGTCTGACATGAATCGGTCGGTGCTGAGCCTCGTCTTTCGACGGGGCTCTGTTGTTTCCGGGCTTCCCGGGGGGCAACGCGCCGAACCCACTGGTCAGACAACACGCGTCCGGCGCCGTCGGACACCAGCCGATCCGGCGAAGCCGGATACAAGGCACCACCGGGTCCGCACAATCGGGCCCACGAAACGAGGAGGCCCCATCAGCACGGAGACCCGCATCAACGAGCGCATCCGCGTCCCCGAGGTTCGTCTTGTCGGACCCGGCGGAGAGCAGGTGGGCATCGTTCGGGTGGAGGACGCCCTGCGACTCGCGTACGACAACGATCTGGACCTGGTCGAGGTGGCGCCTGACGCCCGCCCGCCGGTGTGCAAGATCATGGACTACGGCAAGTTCAAGTACGAAGCCGCGCAGAAGCAGCGTGAATCGCGCCGCAACCAGCAGATGACCGTCATCAAGGAGCAGAAGCTCCGACCGAAGATCGACGATCACGACTACGAGACCAAGAAGGGTCACGTGGTGCGGTTCCTGGAGGCGGGATCGAAGGTCAAGGTGACCATCATGTTCCGCGGCCGCGAGCAGTCCCGGCCAGAGCTGGGCTACCGACTGCTGCAGCGGCTCGGCAACGATGTCGCCGAGCACGGCTATGTCGAGACGTCCGCCAAGCAGGACGGTCGCAACATGACCATGGTTCTGGCCCCGCACAAGGGCGCCAAGACGCGCGCCAAGGCTCAGCAGGCCAGCGAGCAGCCGGCCGCCGAGAAGGCCGAGCCGACCGCCGAGTAATTCGGCCACAGATTTTCATTACATACAGAACGAGGGAACACTCATGCCAAAAGCAAAGACGCACAAGGGCACCGCGAAGCGCTTCAAGGTGACCGGTAAGGGAAAGATCGTGCGCCAGAAGGCGAATCGTCGCCACCTGCTGGAGCACAAGCCGTCGCGTCGCACCCGCCGCCTGGACGGCACGACCGTGGTGAGCGAGAACGACGCTCCGCGGTTGAAGCGACTGCTCAACATCTGATTCCCCCGACCACACCGAATACGTAAGAGGTACATGACATGGCACGCGTGAAAAGGGCAGTCAACGCCCAGAAGAAGCGTCGTTCGACCCTGGAGGCGTCCAAGGGCTACCGCGGGCAGCGTTCGCGGCTCTACCGCAAGGCCAAGGAGCAGCAGCTCCACTCGCTGACCTACGCCTACCGGGACCGTCGCGCCCGCAAGGGTGAGTTCCGCAAGCTGTGGATCCAGCGGATCAACGCCGCGGCCCGGGCCAACGACATCACCTACAACCGCCTCATCCAGGGCCTCAAGGCCGCTGGTGTCGAGGTCGACCGCAAGGTGCTGGCCGACATCGCCGTCACCGACCCGGCCGCGTTCACCGGCCTGGTCGAGGTCGCCCGCAAGGCGCTGCCGAACGACGTCAACGCCCCTGCTGCCTGAAAACGCAGTGGCCTGACGAAATTTGACGAAACCCACTGAGACGGCCCGCGTGGACGCATCCTGGTCAGACCCCTTGACCGAGCGCTCCACGCGGGTCGTTTCATATGCCAAGCTCCATCGCGGCGCCGCCCGCCGGAAAGCGGGGCTGTTCCTGGCCGAGGGCTACAACTCCGTCGATGCGGCCCTGGCAACCGGCCGGGCCACGGTCCTGCTGGTCACCGAGGATGCCGCCGAGCGACATCGCGAGATCCTGCGGCGCGCCGTCGACACGGGCGTCGACGTGCAGGCGATCACCGCGCGCGCGGCCGACAAGCTGTCCGAATCGGTGACGCCGCCCGGACTCTTCGCGGTGTGCGGGTTGCTCGACGCGTCGTTGGACGATGTTCTCGCCGCCTCGCCGCGGCTGCTCGCGATCGCCGTGGCGGGCAGCGAGCCGGGCAATGTCGGCACGCTGATCCGGACGTCCGCCGCGCTGGGCGCCGACGCCGTCGTGCTGGCCGGAGAGAGCGTCGATCCGCACAACGGCAAGTCCGTGCGAGCCAGCGCCGGCAGCATCTTCCACATTCCGGTGGTGCGCGCCGGCGATCCGCTGGAGCTGCTGAAACGGTTGCGCACCAGCGGGATCGCGACCTGTGCCACGGCCGGCGGCGGCGAACTGACGCTGCCCGAGGCCGATGCGGTGCTCGCCGGGCCCGTCGCCTGGCTGTTCGGCAACGAGGCGCACGGGCTGCCGGGAGATGTGCTTGCTGACGCCGACCACCGCATCTCGATACCGATCCAGGACGGCGCCGAGAGCCTCAACCTCGCGGCTGCGGCCTCGATATGCCTCTACGTGAGCAGCCGCGCGCACGCCGACTAATCTCGAAATCGCCCATCCCGACGGCTGGAACCAGGAGATACCCACCAGTGACCGACAGCAACCTGCTGAGCGACAGCGCACTCGCAGCCGCCGCCGACGCGGCGATCGCCGCGTTCGATGCGGCGCCGGATCTGGCGACGCTTGCCGAGTGCAAGACCGCGCATATGGGCGAGCATGCGCCGATCGCACTGGCCCGACGCGAGCTGGGCACGCTGCCCAAGGACCAGCGGGCCGATGCGGGTAAGCGCGTCAACGTGGTTCGCGGTCAGGTCGCTAAGGCCTACGACGAACGGCATGCGGTGCTGGAAGCCCGGCGCGACGCCGAGATCCTGGTTGCAGAGACCATCGACGTGACCCTGCCGAGTCGGCGGCGGCCCGTCGGCGCCCGGCATCCGATCACGGTCATCGCCGACCAGATCGCCGACATCTTCGTCGGTATGGGCTGGGAGATCGCGGAGGGGCCCGAGGTCGAGTCGGAGCAGTTCAACTTCGATGCCCTGAACTTCAAGCCGGATCACCCGGCCCGATCGATGCAGGACACCTTCTACATCGCGCCGGAGGGTTCGCGGCAGGTGCTGCGCACCCACACGTCGCCCGTGCAGGTGCGGTCGATGCTGACCCGGGACGTGCCGATCTACGTCGCGTGCCCGGGGCGCACGTTCCGCACCGACGAGCTCGACTCGACGCATACCCCGGTGTTCCATCAGATCGAGGGGCTCGCCGTCGACAAGGGCCTGACGATGGCGCATCTGCGCGGCACCCTGGACATGCTGGCGCGCGGCCTGTTCGGCCCGGATACCCGAACCCGTATGCGGCCCAACTACTTTCCGTTCACCGAGCCGTCGGCCGAGGTCGACGTCTGGTTCCCGGCCAAGAAGGGCGGCGCCGGCTGGGTCGAGTGGGGTGGCTGCGGCATGGTCAACCCGAACGTCCTGCGCGCCAGCGGTATCGATCCCGACGAGTACTCCGGTTTCGCCTTCGGGATGGGGCTGGAGCGAACGCTGCAGTTCCGCAACGGCATTCCCGACATGCGCGACATGGTCGAAGGTGACATTCGGTTCACCGCGCCGTTCGGTCCCGCCCTCTAGATACGCAGCGCGTAGAAAGCGAGAAGGTTGTGCGAGTTTCCCAGTCGTGGCTGACTGAGCTGCTGCAGGCGGGCGCGCCCGGTTGGTCGGCGTCCGTGGACGAGCTGGACGCAGGCTTCGTGCGGGTCGGCTTCGAGATCGAAGACGTGCACCCGCTGCCGGAGATCACCGGGCCGCTGGTCGTCGGGCGGGTCGCGCAGATCACCGAGCTGACCGAATTCAAGAAGCCGATCCGCTTCTGCCAGGTCGAGGTCGGAGAGGCCGAGCCGCGCGGAATCGTCTGCGGTGCACGCAACTTCGCCGAGGGTGACCTGATCGTCGCGGCCTTGCCGGGAGCGGTGCTGCCGGGCGGGTTCGCGATCGCGTCGCGCAAGACCTACGGCCAGGTGTCCGACGGCATGATCTGCTCGGTCAGCGAGCTGGGCATCGGTCACGATCACAGCGGCATCCTCGTGCTGCCGCCCGGGACCGCCGAGCCCGGCGCCGATGCGAAACACGTGCTCGGCATGTCCGACACCGTCTTCGACGTCAATGTGACCCCGGACCGCGGCTATGCATTTTCGATGCGCGGCCTCTCGCGGGAGGTCGCCGGCAGTTTCGACGTCGCCTTCGTCGATCCGGGTTCCACGGAGGTCGTGCCGGTACCGGCGCCCTCGGACTCCGGATGGCCGGTCGCGATCGACGCCGCGTCGGGTGCCACTCGGTACGGCGCCCAGGTGATCCGCGGCATCGATCCGAATGCGTTGACGCCGTGGTGGATGCAGCGTCGACTGCTGCTCGCCGGCGTGCGCCCGATCTCGCCGGCCGTCGACGTCACCAACTACGTGATGATGGAACTCGGCCAGCCGCTGCATGCGTTCGATGCGGCGAAGCTGTCCGGCGGCATCACCGTGCGCCGCGCGACCGTGGGGGAGAAGCTCACGACCCTCGACGATGCCGTCCGCACCCTCGATGTCGAGGATGTGGTGATCGCCGATGAGTCCGGCCCGATCGCGATGGCCGGCGTCATGGGCGGCGCGAACACCGAGGTCGGCGCCGACACCGTCGATATCCTGCTCGAGGCGGCGACCTTCGATCCGGTCGCCGTGTTCCGAACGGTCAAGCGGCACAAGCTGAGCAGCGAGGCCAGCAAGCGGTTCGAGCGGGTCGTCGATCCGGAGGTGACGGCGGTGGCGCTGCAGCGCGCGGCCGGGCTGATCGCCGAGATCGCCGGCGGCACCATCGAATCCGACTACACCGACGTGCGCCTCGACATGCCGGCGGCGCCGAGTATCGAGTTCCCCGCGGATACCGCCGACAAGGTTGCCGGGACGTCGTACCCGGAGGGCACCGCGAAGCGCTGGCTGGAACAGATCGGTGCCAGGGTCGAGGGCACCGACGTGCTGACGGTGACCCCGCCGAGCTGGCGTCCCGATCTGGCCGAGCGGGCCGACCTCGTCGAAGAGGTGCTGCGCCTGCAGGGCTACGACACCATCCCGGTCGAGCTGCCGTCGGCGCCGGCCGGTACGGGTCTGACCGCGGCGCAGCGTCGTCGGCGGGCAGTGGGCGCCACGCTGGCGTTGTCCGGCTACATCGAGGTGCTGCCCTTCCCGTTCATGCCGGCGGGCGCGCTGGATTCGCTCGATATCGCCGTCGACGATTCGCGGCGTCGGACGGTCACGGTGCTCAATCCGCTCGAGGCCGACCGCGCGCAGCTGAACACGACGCTGCTGCCGGGACTCCTGGAGATGGTGTCCCGCAACGTGTCCCGCGGTCAGCGTGACCTGTCGCTGTACGCGATCGGGCAGGTCTACTTCGGTGGCGACAACGTGCACGCTGTCGATCCGGCGCCGGTCGACCGGCGCCCGACCGACGCCGAGATCGCCGAGATCGTCGGCGCATTGCCCACGCAGCCGCTGCATGTCGCCGCGGTGCTCGCGGGCAACCGCGAGCCGTCCGGGCCCTGGGGCGCCGGCCGGCCCGCCGACGCGACCGATGCCTTCGAGGCGGCCCGCCTCATCGGTGAGGCTGCCGGGGTGGACGTCGAACTGGTTGCGGCTCAGCAGGAGCCGTGGCATCCCGGTCGGTGTGCCGCGGTGACCGTGGACGGGGAGACCGTCGGATACGCGGGCGAGCTGACGCCGGCCGTGGTCGATCGACTCGGCCTGCCGCCGCGGTCCTGCGCCGTCGAGATCGATGTCGACGCCCTGCCGTTGGTGAACCGCTATCCGGCCCCGCAGCTGTCGCCGTTCCCGGCGGTGCTGCAGGATCTCGCGGTCGTGGTGCCGTCCACGGTCCCGGCGTCCGCGGTGCAGGCGGCCCTGACCATCGGGGCCGGCGAGTTGCTCGAGGACATCACGCTGTTCGATCAGTTCACCGGTCCGCAGGTGGGTGAGGGCCACAAGTCGCTCACCTTCGCGCTGCGGTTCCGGGCGGCAGATCGAACGCTGACCGAGGACGAGGCCAGCGCAGCGCGCGACGCGGCGGTCGAGGCGGCCGCCGCCGTCGGCGCCCAGCTGCGCGCCTGATCGACGTCAGAGCGGGTTCAGTCGCGCCTTGAGCAGGCAGAACTCGTTGCCCTCGGGGTCGGCCAGGACATGCCACTGCTCCCGCCCGGTTTGGCCGATATCGGCGGGCCGGGCGCCGAGTGCCAGCAGCCGTTCGAGTTCGGCGTCCTGGTCGCGGTCGGTCGGGTTGACGTCGATGTGCAGCCGCAGTTTCCCGGGCTCCGGCTCGTCGCGGCGACTGAGGATGATCGTCGGCTGCGGACCACCGAATCCGTCGGCCGGCCCGATTTCCGTCGAGCCGTCGTCCATCCGGTCGAGCACGACGAAATCGAGCACGTCGCACCAGAATCGGGTCAGCAGTTCGGGGTCGCGGCATCCGAGTACGAGCTCACTGATTCGACAAGCCATGTCTGGCGTCTCCTAGTCGATGCGTCCGGTCAGGTAGCGCTGCACGGTCGGGGCGACCGCGACGACCACCTCGTCGGCGGCCATCGAGGCCAGCGGTTCGAACTTCATCAGATACCGCGTCAGCAGCAGACCCGAGACCTGACTGGCGACCAGGGTGATTCGGGTCTGCCCACTACCTTGTGGTGAATCGACTCGCGGCGCAATATCTTTGAGCATCACGTCGAGGATGAAGCTGCGGATCACTGCTGTGTCGCCGGCGGCGACGTTCGATCGGAAGATGGCGAGCAGCGCGTCGCGCGCCTCGGAGTCCCAGAGTTGCAACAGATTTCGAATCAACACTGCGCCGAGTTCGTCGACCGGCGCCGCGGCCAGCGCGCTGATCACCGCCTGGGGGTCGACCGGCAATTCGATCGCGGCGAGGAAGAGCTCGCGCTTGCTGCCGAAGTAGTGGTGGATCAGCGCCGGATCGACCCCCGCCGCGGCGGCGATCGCCCGCATCGATGTCTTGTCCATTCCGTCGCGCGCGAACAGCTCGCGTGCCGAGGTGAGAATGCGGTCGCGGGTGTCAGGCGATCCGGGGCGGCGGCCGGTGCGCCGACCGGCCGCGGATGGCTCGGTCATGGCGTCTGCCGCCGCAGTGACGCGGCGGCCAGGCCCAGCGCGCCGACGGCGAACGCGGCGATGATCGCGATATCGCGCCACATCTCCCCGGTCGGGTCGGAGTGTCGCGCGACCTGGTTGACGGCGTCGACCGCATAGCTCAGCGGCAGGATGTTGCTGATCCATTCGAGCCATCCGGGAAGCTGGCCGCGCGGGACGAGCAGACCGCAGAGGAACAGTTGGGGGAACACGATGACGGGCATGAACTGAACCGCCTGGAACTCGGTGCGGGCGAAGGCGCTTGCGAGCAGCCCGAGCCCGACGCCGAGCACCGCGTCCAGCACGGCGATGAGGACGATCCAACCCACGCTGCCGGCGACGGTGAGGTCGAGCAGCCAGAAGGCGATCGCGCAGAGCAGCGCGGCCTGCGCCGCGGCGGTCACCGAGAAGGCGCCGCCGTAGCCGGCGAGCAGATCGAACTTGCGGATCCGGGTGGTGAACAGTCGTTCCAGGGTCCCCGAACTGCGTTCGCGCAGCATGGCGATCGAGGTCACCAGGAACATCAGCGCGAAGGGCAGGATCCCGAGCATCGACACGCCGACGTGATTGAAGATGCCCGGCTGGCCCGGCGGGTGCGGCTGATCGTGATAGACCAGGTAGAGCAGCGTCAGCAGCACGATCGGGACGATGAGGATCAGCGCGACCGTGCGGCGATCGGCACGCAGCTGCAGCAGGACGCGGGCGGTGGTCGCGATCATCATCGGGCCGCGCCTCCTTCGATGAGAGCGAGAAATGCTGCCTCCATGTTGGTTTCGCCGGTCTGGTCCAGCAGCTGCTGCGGCGACAGATTGGCCACCAGGCGGCCTTCGCGCAGCAGGATCAGGTTGGCGCAGTGCTCGGCCTCGTCCATGACATGACTCGAGACCAGCAATGTCGTCCCGGCCGCGGCGAGGTCGGCGAAGGTGCGCCAGAGTTCGACCCGCAGTACCGGGTCGAGTCCGACGGTGGGCTCGTCCAGCACGAGTAGTTCCGGCTCGCCGACCAGCGCGCAGGCCAGCGATACCCGCCCGCGCTGGCCGCCCGACAGGCTCACGGCTCGTCGGCCGGCTTCGGCCGTCAGTCCGACCACCTCGATGGCATGCGATACCGCCGCGTTGCGAGCCGCCTTGGAGCCTGGCGCGGAGAGGTCGGCGAAGTAGCGGATGTTCTCGGTGACCGTCAGGTCGCCGTAGACGGAGGGGGACTGGGTGACGTAGCCGATCCGGCCGCGCAGCGACTTGGCCCCGGCGTCGTCGCCGAAGACCCAGACCGAACCGTCCGCGATGCGTTGTGTCCCGATGATCGCGCGCATGAGCGTCGTCTTGCCGCAGCCGGACGGCCCGAGCAGTCCGGTGATCGATCCGCGGGGTACCCGGACGGATACGTCGTCGATGACGGGGCGGCCGCCGCGGACCACCGACAGGGCGGAGATGTTGACCGCCGATAAGTCAGCGACCGTTGAATTCATCATGTGATGAATTTATGACGAGCGAGTTTGCGAATCAAGAGAAATGTTGATGAATGAATTTGCATCCGGGTGCATAATGATGGGTATGACGACTTCAGTGGCGATCGCCGGTGCCAGTGGGTATGCCGGCGGCGAGGTATTGCGGTTACTGCTCGGCCATCCGCGACTGCGCTCGGGCGAACTGGAGATCGGCGCACTCACCGCCGGTTCCAACGCGGGAACCACGCTCGGTGAGCATCAACCGCACCTGCTGCCGTTGGCCGGTCGGGTGCTGCAGGAGACCACCCCCGAGGTGCTGCGGGGGCACGACATCGTCTTTCTGGCGCTGCCGCACGGTGCGTCCGGCGCGGTCGCCGAGCAGCTTGCGCCGGGCACGCTGATCATCGACTGCGGTGCCGATTTCCGGCTGCAGGATGCGGCCGAATGGGAGCGGTACTACGGGGGTCACCACGCCGGCACCTGGCCGTACGGGCTGCCGGAGCTGCCGGGCAATCGCGAAACCCTGTCGGACGCTTCGCGGATCGCCGTCCCGGGCTGCTATCCAACGGTGTCGACGCTGGCGTTGTTGCCGGCGGTGGTCGCGGGGATCATCGAACCGCACGTGACGATCGTCGCGGTGAGCGGCACGTCGGGCGCCGGCAAGTCGGCGAAGCCGCATCTGATCGGCTCCGAGGTGATGGGTTCGGTCAGCGCCTACGGCGTCGGCGGAACGCACCGGCACACCCCGGAGATCATTCAGAACCTGTCCGGCGTTGCCGGACAAGAGGTCTCGGTGTCGTTCACGCCGGTGCTGGCGCCGATGCCACGGGGCATCCTGGCGACCTGCACCGCACGGACCTCGGCCACCGCCGAGGAGGCGCGGACGGTGTACGAGAAGTTCTATCTCGACGAGCCCTTCGTCCATGTGCTGCCGGACGGGCGGCAGCCGGCGACCAAATCGGTGGTCGGGTCCAACGCGGTGCAGCTCGGCGTCACCGTCGACGAGCGGGCCGGCGTGCTGGTCGCCGTCGGCGCGATCGACAACCTGACCAAGGGCACCGGCGGCGGCGCCATTCAATCGATGAACCTCGCCATGGGCTGGGAAGAGACCGATGGCCTCGACACCGTGGGAGTCGCACCGTGAAACTCGTCCGTTCGCAAGGTGTTACGGCGCCGCTGGGATTCAAGGCGGCCGGTATTCCGGCCGGCATCAAGCCGAGCGGCAAACACGACCTCGCACTGGTCTTCAACGAGGGGCCGGACTACGCGGCGGCCGGCGTCTTCACTGAGAACAAGGTGAAGGCGGCACCGGTGCTGTGGTCGCAGCAGGTGCTCAAGTCCGGCGCGCTGCGGGCGGTGATCCTCAATTCCGGTGGGGCCAATGCGTGTACGGGCCCCGGCGGCTTCCAGGACACCCATGCGACGGCCGAGGCGGTGGCCGCGGCGCTGAGCGACTGGGGGACCGAGACCGGCGCGGGCGAGGTCGCCGTCTGCTCGACCGGCCTGATCGGCGATCGGTTGCCGATGGACAAGGTGCTCGCCGGAGTCACCGAGATCGTGCATGAGATGGGCGGTGGCATGAACGGCGGTACCGACGCCGCGTACGCCATCATGACCACCGACACCGTTCCGAAACAGGCTGCGGCGCATGCCACCGGCTGGAATGTCGGCGGCATGGCCAAGGGCGCCGGGATGCTGGCACCTGCGCTCGCGACGATGCTGGTGGTACTCACCACCGATGTCCGCGCGACGGCCGATCAGCTGGATGTCGCGCTGCGGAACGCGACCCGGCAGACCTTCGATCGGCTGGACGTCGACGGCGCGACGTCGACGAACGACACCGTGCTGCTGCTGGCATCCGGGGCGAGTGAGATCACGCCGAGCCAGGATGAGCTCAACGCCGCGGTGCTGGCCGTCTGTGACGACCTCGCCGCGCAGCTGATGGCCGATGCCGAAGGGGTCACCAAGCGGATCACGGTGACGGTCACGGGCGCGGCGAGCGAACAGGACGCGCTCATCGGTGCGCGGACGGTGGCGCGCGACTCCCTGGTGAAGACGGCGCTGTTCGGGTCCGATCCGAACTGGGGCCGGGTGCTCGCGGCGATCGGCATCGCACCGATCGAACTGGATCCGGACAGGATTCGGGTCGAATTCAACGGTTCGCCGGTCTGCATCGACGGCATGGGCGCGCCCGGCGCGCGCGAGGTCGACCTGAGCGGTGAAGACATCGCGCTGGTGATCGACCTGGCCATGGGGGACGCCGAGGTGACGATCCGGACGACGGACCTGTCGCACGCGTACGTCGAAGAGAACTCGGCGTACTCGTCATGACCGACCTGGACATGGCGAAGCAGAAGGCCGCGATGCTGTCCGAGGCGCTGCCGTGGCTGCAGGAGTTCCACGACAAGATCATCGTCGTCAAATACGGCGGCAACGCGATGATCGACGACGAACTCAAAGCCGCGTTCGCGAGCGACATGGTGTTCCTGCGCACCTGCGGCATCCACCCGATCGTGGTGCACGGCGGGGGGCCGCAGATCTCGGCGATGCTGAAACGGCTGGGCATGGAAGGCGAATTCCGCGGCGGCTTCCGGGTGACCACGCCCGAGGTGCTCGATGTTGCGCGGATGGTGCTGTTCGGTCAGGTCGGCCGAGAGCTGGTCGGGCTGATCAACGCATACGGGCCCTACGCGGTGGGCATCTCCGGTGAGGACGCGCATCTGTTCACCGCGACGCGACGGACGGTGCAGGTCGACGGCGCCCAGACAGATATCGGGCTGGTCGGCGACGTGACCGCGGTCAATCCCGACGCGGTGACGGATCTGCTTGCCGCCGGACGGATTCCGGTCGTGTCGACGATCGCGCCCGACGCGGACGGCGTCGTGCACAACATCAACGCCGACACGGCGGCAGCGGCACTGGCAGAGGCGGTCGGCGCGGCGAAACTCGTGATGCTGACGGACGTCGAGGGGCTGTACACCGACTGGCCGAACACTGATTCGCTGGTGTCCACGATCGATGCCGATCGGGTGAAAGCACTGCTGCCGTCGCTGGATTCGGGCATGGTCCCCAAGATGGAGGCCTGCGTGCGCGCGGTCGAGGGCGGAGTCCCCAAGGCGCACATCATCGACGGCCGGGTGCCGCATTCGATGCTGCTGGAACTATTCACCTCCGACGGCATCGGCACCATGGTGACCCGCACGGAAGGAACCTGGGTATGAGCGCTGTCGAAACAAGAACAGGAGACCTGCAGCAGCGGTGGGATTCCGCGCTGATGCACAACTACGGCACCCCGCCGATCGCGCTGGTGTCGGGCCAGGGGGCCGTGGTCACCGATGCCGACGGCAAGCAGTATCTGGATCTGCTGGGCGGCATCGCGGTGAATGCGTTGGGGCATGCCAATCCCGGCATCGTCGAGGCGGTGAGTTCGCAGCTGCGGACGCTCGGCCACGTCTCGAATCTGTATGCGTCCGAGCCGGTGATCACGTTGGCCGAACAGCTGACCGGACGATTCGGCCACCCGGCGCGGGTGTTCTTCTGCAACTCGGGAGCCGAGGCGAACGAGGCGGCTTTCAAGATCGCGCGGCGCACCGGTCGGCCGGAGATCGTGGCCGCGGACAAGGCCTTTCACGGCCGGACGATGGGCGCGCTCGCGATGACCGGTCAGCCGGCCAAGCGGGAGCCGTTCGAGCCGATGCCGCCGGGTGTGCGGTTCGTGCCGTTCGGGGACGCCGGGGCGCTGCGCGCGGCCGTCGGCCCGCAGACGGCCGCGGTGATCCTCGAGCCGATCCTGGGGGAGTCGGGTGTCATCGTGCCGCCCGCCGACTACCTGGCGGCGGCGCGCGAGATCACCTCGCAGCACGGCGCGCTGCTGATCCTCGACGAGGTGCAGACCGGGATCGCCCGGACCGGTACGTTCTTCGCGCATCAGGCGGCGGGGATCGTCCCGGACGTGATGACCCTGGCCAAGGGCCTCGGCGGCGGTCTGCCGATCGGCGCGACCGTGGCCACCGGCTCGGCGGCCGAGCTGCTGCAGCCCGGTCAGCACGGCACCACCTTCGGCGGCAACCCCGTGTGTGCGGCGGCCGCGTTGTCGGTGCTGGCGCAGATCGACTCCGGAGGGCTGGTCGATCACGTTGCCGCCGTGGGCAAGTCGCTGGCCACGGGGATCGAGGAACTCGGTCACCCGCTGGTCGACCATGTCCGAGGCGCGGGCCTGCTGCTCGGTGTGGTGCTGACACAACCGATCTCGGCGCAGGTCGACCTCGCGGCGCGGAACGCCGGATTCCTGATCAACGCGCCGGCGCCGGATGTGCTGCGGCTGGCGCCGCCGCTGATCCTCACGCAGGAGCAGGCGGACGGGTTCGTCGCCGCGCTGCCCGCGATTCTCGATGCCGCCCAATCGCACACGGCACAGAAAGCTTAGGTACTGACGATGACTCGACATTTTCTGCGCGACGACGATCTGACGCCTGCCGAGCAGGCCGAGGTGCTGGCGCTCGCGGCCGACCTGAAACGGGCGCCGTTCTCGAAACGGCCGCTCGAGGGCCCCCAAGGCGTTGCGGTGCTGTTCGACAAGAACTCCACCCGGACCCGGTTCTCGTTCGAGGTCGGCGTCGCCCAACTGGGCGGCCACGCGGTGGTGGTGAACAGCGGTCAGACCCAGATGGGTCGGGACGAGACCTTCGAGGACACGGGACGCGTGCTGTCGCGGTTCGTCGAGGCGATCGTGTGGCGTACCTACGGTCAGGACCGGCTGGAGGCGATCGCCGGTGCGGCGTCGGTGCCGGTGGTCAACGCGCTGTCCGACGATTTCCACCCGTGCCAGATCCTGGCCGACCTGCAGACCATCGCCGAGCACAAGGGCGCGGTCGCCGGACTGACCATGACGTACCTGGGGGACGGTGCCAACAACATGGCGCACTCGTACATGCTCGGTGGCGCCACCGCCGGCATGCACGTGATCATCAGTGCCGCGGCAGATTTCCAGCCCGATCCGCGCTTCGTCGACGCGGCACGCGAACGCGCGTCTCAGACCGGTGCGACGATCACGATCGAGTCCGACCCGCGCACGGCGGTCGCCGGTGCGGATGTCGTCGTCACCGACACGTGGACGTCGATGGGGCAGGAGGAGGACGGGCTCGACCGCGTCGGACCGTTCCGGCCGTACCAGATCAATGCGGAGCTACTGGCGCTTGCCGATCCGAAAGCGATTGTGCTGCATTGCCTTCCCGCGCATCGCGGCGAAGAGATCACCGACGAGGTGATCGACGGACCGCAGAGCGTCGTCTTCGACGAGGCCGAGAATCGCCTGCACGCCCAGAAAGCGCTGCTGGTGTGGTTGTTGGAACACTCATGACCACCGGCGGCATCGCCACCAATCGGGCCGGGCGGCATGCGCGGATCGTCGAGATCCTGTCGCGCGGGACCGTGCGCAGCCAGACCGAGCTGCAGTCGTTGCTGGCCGAGGAGGGAATCGAGGCCACCCAGGCGACGTTGTCCCGCGATCTCGACGAGCTGGGCGCGGTGAAGCTGCGCGCAGCCGACGGCGGCGCCGGCGTTTACGTGGTGCCCGAAGACGGCTCGCCGGTGCGCGGGGTGGCCGGCGGCACCGACCGGCTCTCGCGGCTGCTCGCCGAGCTGCTGGTGTCCACCGATTCCAGCGGCAACCTGGCCGTTCTGCGCACCCCGCCCGGCGCGGCTGGCTATCTGGCGAGCGCCCTCGACCGGGCCAATCTGTCCGAAGTGGTCGGCACGATCGCGGGGGACGACACGATCCTGGTCGTGGCCCGCGAGCCGCTGACCGGAGGCCAGTTGGCCGAATTGATCGAGCGCCTGGCCTGACACGTCTCGCGCGTAAACAAACTGCTGGCCTGACGGCAGCGCTCGCACCCCGACAAGCAATAATCAGACCCGACAGAAATCGCAGCAAAAAGGAGTTCCAGCACCATGGCTGAACGCGTTGTACTTGCCTATTCCGGTGGCCTCGACACCTCGGTCGCCATCAGCTGGATCGGCAAGGAGACCGGCAAAGAGGTCGTCGCCGTCGCCATCGACCTGGGCCAGGGCGGCGAGGACATGGAAGTCGTGCGGCAGCGCGCTCTCGACTGCGGCGCCGTCGAGTCGATCGTCGTGGACGCCCGCGACGAGTTCGCCGACGAATACTGCCTGCCGACCATCACCGCGAACGCGCTCTACATGGACCGCTACCCGCTGGTCTCGGCCATCAGCCGGCCGCTGATCGTCAAGCATCTCGTGACCGCGGCCCGCGACCACGGCGGCACCGTCGTCGCGCACGGTTGCACCGGTAAGGGCAATGACCAGGTGCGCTTCGAGGTCGGCTTCAACACCCTCGCGCCTGAGCTGGATGTGCTTGCGCCGGTGCGTGATTACGCCTGGACGCGGGAGAAGGCCATCGCCTTCGCGGAGGAGAACGACATCCCGATCAACGTCACCAAGCGTTCGCCGTTCTCGATCGACCAGAACGTGTGGGGCCGTGCGGTGGAGACCGGTTTCCTCGAGGATCTGTGGAACGCGCCGACCAAGGACGTCTACGACTACACCGAGGATCCGACGGTCCACTTCAATGCTCCCGACGAGCTGATCATCACGTTCGACAAGGGGCGTCCGATCGCCATCGACGGCAAGCCGGTGTCGATCCTGGAGGCGATCGTCGAACTCAACCGCCGCGCCGGCGCGCAGGGTGTCGGCCGCCTCGACGTGGTCGAGGACCGGCTGGTCGGCATCAAGAGCCGCGAGATCTACGAGGCGCCGGGCGCCATGGTGCTGATCCGCGCCCACGAGGAGCTCGAGCACGTCACGCTGGAGCGCGAGCTGGGCCGCTACAAGCGCCACGTCGACCAGAAGTGGGCCGAGCAGGTCTACGACGGCCTCTGGTACTCACCGCTCAAGCGCGCGCTGGACACCTTCGTCGCACACACCCAGGAGCACGTCTCCGGCGACATCCGGCTGGTGCTGCACGGCGGTTCGATCATCATCAACGGCCGGCGTTCGGGCGAGTCGCTGTACGACTTCAACCTCGCCACCTACGACGAGGGCGACACCTTCGACCAGTCCAACGCCAAGGGCTTCGTACAGCTGCACGGGCTGTCCTCGAAGATCGCGGCGAAGCGCGACCTGGGCCTGTGACGACACCGGGGTCGACCAACGAGGGCGCGCTCTGGGGCGGTCGGTTCGCGTCCGGCCCGGCCGACGCCATGGCGGCGCTCAGCAAGTCGACGCATTTCGATTGGGCGTTGGCGCCGTACGACATTCGCGCGTCGCAGGCGCATGCCCGGGTCCTCAACGCGGCCGGGCTGCTCACCGATGCCGACCTGGCGACGATGCTCGACGGTCTGTCGCGGCTGGCCGATGATGTCGCGTCGGGCGCATTCGCCGCGGCGGAGTCGGACGAGGACGTCCACGGCGCGCTCGAACGCGGCCTGATAGAGCGGGTCGGCCCCGAGGTGGGTGGTCGGTTGCGTGCCGGCCGTTCGCGCAACGACCAGGTGGCGACGCTGTTCCGGATGTGGCTGCGCGACGCCGCCCGCGTCGTCGCGGCCGGGGTGCTCGACGTAGTGGATGCGCTTGTCGCGCAGGCGAGATCACACCCGAATGTGCCGATGCCGGGCAAGACCCACTCGCAGGCGGCGCAGCCGGTGCTGCTGTCGCATCAGCTGCTGGCGCACGCGCACCCGCTGCTACGGGATGTGCAGCGGCTGCGCGACTTCGACAAGCGCGCCGCGATCTCGCCCTATGGCTCGGGCGCGCTGGCGGGTTCGTCTCTCGGCCTCAATCCGGACCAGATCGCGGCCGAGCTGGGATTCGACGCCGCTGCGGACAATTCCATCGATGCCACCAGTTCTCGCGACTTCGCGGCGGAGGCGGCCTGGGTGCTCGCAATGACAGCGGTGGATCTGTCGCGGTTCGCTGAAGAGATCATCTCATGGAGCACACCGGAATACGGCTATGTGACGCTGGCCGATGAGTGGTCGACCGGCAGCTCGATCATGCCGCAGAAGAAGAATCCGGACGTCGCCGAGCTGACCCGCGGCAAGACCGGGCGGTTGATCGGCAATCTCACCGGACTGCTCGCGACGCTCAAGGCGCAGCCGCTGGCCTACAACCGGGACCTGCAGGAGGACAAGGAACCGGTGTTCGACTCGGTGGCGCAGCTGGTGCTGCTGCTGCCGGCGTTCGCGGGATTGACCCGCACGCTGACGTTCCACCCCGAGCGGCTCGCCGAGCTGGCGCCGGCGGGCTTCACCCTGGCCACCGACATCGCCGAGTGGCTGGTCCGGCAGGGCACCCCGTTCCGCGATGCGCATGAGGTGGCCGGTGCGGCAGTCCGCGCGGCGGAGGCCAAGGACATCGGGTTGGAGGATCTGACCGACGCCGATCTCGCGGAGATCGATGCGCGCCTCACCCCGCAGGTGCGCGAGGTGCTGACGGTCGACGGTTCGATCGCCTCCCGGGACGCGCGCGGTGGCACCGCCGGTGCGCGCGTCGCCGAGCAGCAGGAACGGGTGATCGCGGTCGCCGCGGAACTACGTGACTGGGCCGCTGGCGGCACCCAGTAGAGTGACGTACATCACTAAGCGGGTCGGATAGCTCATGACATTCAACTGGAGGTTCCGCGTGCCGGGTATTCCGAACATGGGTCGCGCGCTCGACCGGGTAGTGGCGACGGCCCAGAACGGGCTGGAAGTGATCCGCATGGGCGGATTGGAGACCGGCACCCAGCCGTCGCCCTACCAAATCGTCGACACAGAACCGATGTATCAGCTGCGGCGGTACTTCCCCGACGATGTTCCGGACGGACCGCCGGTGGTGCTGGTGCACCCGATGATGATGTCGGCCAATCTGTTCGACGTCACGCCGCAGAACGGCGCGGTCAGCATCCTGCGGGCCGCGGGACTCGATCCGTGGGTCGTCGACTTCGGTTCGCCCGACAAGGTCGAGGGCGGCATGGATCGGACGCTGGCCGACCACATCGTCGCGACCAGTGACGTCGTCGATCGTGTTCGGGCCGTGACGAATCGGGACGTCCATCTCGCGGGCTACTCGCAGGGCGGCATGTTCTGCTACCAGACCGCGGCCTTCCGCCGGTCCGCCGGCCTCGCCAGCCTGATCACCTTCGGCAGCCCGGTCGATGTGCTCAACGCACTGCCGATGGGTCTGCCCGCGAATCTGGCCGCGCCGGGCGCGCAGTTCCTCGCGGACAACGTGTTCAACCGAATCGCGATCCCGGGATGGTTGGCGCGCACCGGTTTTCAGCTGCTCGATCCGGTGAAGACCGCCCGGGCACGCATCGAGTTCGTGCGTCAGTTGCACGACCGCGACGCCCTGCTGCCGCGCGAGGATCAGCGGCGATTCCTGGAGAACGACGGCTGGGTGGCCTGGTCGGGTCCGGCGATCGCCGAACTGCTGCGGCAATTCGTCGCGCACAACCGCATGATGTCGGGCGGCTTCGTGATCGACGACCAGCTGGTGACGCTGGCCGAAATCACCTGCCCGGTACTGGCTTTCGTCGGTTCGGCTGACGACATCGGACAGCCGGCCGCCGTCCGCGGCATTCTTCGCGCCGCGCCGCGCGCGCAGGTATACGAGGCCACGGTGCCCACCGGGCATTTCGGCATGGTGGTCGGCTCGACCGCGTCGAATCAGACCTGGCCGACCGCGGCCGAGTGGATCCGTTGGCGTGACGGCAGCGGCGACATGCCGAACCTTGTCCATCCGATGGACGACGCGGATGATTCAGGTGTGAGTGTGTCGTCGCGCCTGACGCATGGGCTGAGTGCGGTCGTCGATGTGGGTGCCGGTGCGAGCCGGGACATCCTCGGCGCCGCCGACTCCGTCCGTCGCACGTCGCAGGCCGTCGTGCGCGAGTCGGTGCGCACGCTGCCGCGGCTGGTCCGTCTCGGACAGATCCAGTCGGGCACGCGAATCTCGTTGGGCAAGTTGATGAACGAGAATGCCGCGCGGCACGGACGGCACGAGCTCTTCCTGTTCGAGGACCGAGTGCTCAGCCACCGCGAGGTCAACGAGCGCATCGACAACGTGGTGCGTGGCCTCATCTCGTGCGGCGTCCGCCCGGGCAGCCACATCGGGGTCATCATGGAGACTCGGCCGAGCGCCCTGGTCGCGATCGCGGCGCTGTCCCGGCTGGGCGCGGTCGCCGTTCTGCTCGCGCCCGACAGCGATCTGCCGCACGCGCTGCGGCTCGGCGACTGCACGACGGTCATCGCCGACCCGGTGAACCTCGACCGCGCGGCCGCGGCGGCCGACCGGGTACTGGTCCTGGGTGGCGGCGACGTGCGCACCATCGCGCAGGCCGACGGCGAGCGCATCATCGACATGGAGCAGATCGACCCGGACGAGGTGGAGCTGCCGCGGTGGTATCGCCCGGACCCGGGCCTGGCCGGCGACCTCGCGTTCATCCTGTTCGCCCGTGCCGGAACCACATTGGAGAAGTGGCCGGTCACCAACCACCGCTGGGCGCTCTCGGCCTTCGGATCGGCGTCGGCCGCGACACTGACCGCCGACGACACCGTCTACTGCCTGACTCCGCTGCACCACGCGTCGGGCCTGCTCACCACGCTCGGCGCGACCGTCGTCGGCGGCGCGCGGATCGCGTTGTCGTCGGAGGTGGAGCCGAAGCGATTCGCCGACGAGGTCTACCGCTACGGCGTCACCGTCGTCTCGTACACCTGGACGATGCTGCAGGAAGTGGTGCGCGACAAGGATCTTGCGATCGGCGACCACAACCCGATCCGGCTGTTCATGGGATCGGGCATGCCGGTCGGGCTGTGGGACGACGTCGTCGACCGGTTCCCGTCGGCGCGCGTGCTGGATTTCTTTGCGACATCGGATGGTTCGGCAATCCTGGCCAACGTGTCGGGCAACAAGGTCGGCAGTGCCGGTCGCCCGCTGCCGGAGACCAACAAGGTGCGGCTGGCGGCGTACGACCCGATGGAGGACCGGTTCATCACCGATCGCCGCGGGTTCGTCGCCGAAGCCGAGACCGAATCGGTCGGGCTGCTGCTGTCGTCGGCGCGGCAGCGCCAGGAAGTCGGCGCGACGGTGCTGCGGGATGTGTTCAACCGCGGCGACCGCTGGGTCACCACCGACCGTCTGTTTCGACGTGACTCCGACGGCGACTACTGGCTGATGGGCACCGTCCACAATGTGGTGCGCTCGGCCGACGGCCCGATCTACCCGAAGCCGATCCTGGACGTCCTCACCCGGATGGAACAGGTGGAGCAGGCGGTGGTGCTGGGCTTCGGCGAGCCCGGTGAGCAGATCGCGGTGGCCTCGGTGTCGCCGCGGCCCGGTTCGACGGCGCCGACGGTCGCGCAGCTGCGGCTGGCACTGGCCGGAATGCCGGCCATCGAGCGTCCGCACATCATCCAGATCGTCGACCACATCCCGCTGACCTCGGCGTATCGCGCGAGCATGACCAAGCTGCGCCAGCAGGGCATCCCGTGGGGTGGGTCGCGCGTCTGGTACCGCGATGCCGATGGCAAGCTTCGGAAACTGACCCGCTCGGCTGCGCTCGAGCAGGGCTGGATCGAGACCCCGGGAGACGAGAATGGCGCTGGATAGAACCTTGTTCGATGACGAGCTGCTCGCGCTCCTGGCCTGCCCGAGCGACCACGGTCCGTTGACCCTGGTCGACGATCGCTGGCTGTACAACCCGAGGTTGCGGCGCAAGTACGCGATCGACGATGAGGGCATTCCCAACCTGCTGATCGGCGATTCGATCGAGGTCGACGAGGCCGAGCATCAGGATCTGATGGCCCGTGCGGGTGAGGCGAAATAGCCTCGTACCGAAGCCGATTGACCGCCGCCGACCCGACGTCGGCGGCGCGGTTGATCCTGGGCGGACGGCTCCATCGCACGACCCCGGACGGGGTGATCGTGGCCCGCATCGTCGAGGTCGAGGCCTACGGAGCCGGACCGGATACGCCGTTCCCGGATCCGGCGTCGCACGGCTATCGCGGCCGCACGCCGCGGAATCAGGTGATGTTCGGCGAGGCCGGACACCTGTACGTGTATCGGTCGTACGGCATCCATCTGTGCATGAACATCTCCTACGGCCCGGCGGATCGCTGCGGCGGAGTGTTGTTGCGCGCCTTGCAGATCGAGCGCGGGCTCGACGTGGTGCAGGCCCGTCGCGGACGACCGCTGGCGGATCACCGGCTCGCGAGCGGGCCGGGCAATGTCGGCACCGCGATGGGAATCGAGCTGTCGGACAACGGAATCGACGTATTCGGTGCAGATTCGACGCTACGGCTGGTGCCGCAGCCGCTGAGTCCGTCCGAGATCGCCGAAGGACCCCGGGTCGGAGTGGCGATGGCCGCCGACCGGCCGTGGCGGCTCTGGGTCGCCTGTTCGCCGGCGGTGTCGGCCTACCGCCGCAGCCCCCGTGCCCCGGTCGACCTGGTCGACGGTGATGCGGAAAGATCGGTGGTGTGAGTGCCGACATCATCGATGACCTGACCTGGCGTGGCCTGATCGCGCAGTCCACCGACCTCGACGAGCTGCGCAAAGTGCTCGAGTCCCAGGTGGTGTCGTTGTATGCGGGGTTCGATCCGACGGCGTCGAGCCTGCACGCCGGGCATCTGGTCCCGCTGCTGACGCTGCGCCGCTTCCAGCAGTTCGGGCACCGGCCGATCGTGTTGGCCGGCGGCGCCACCGGGCTCATCGGCGACCCACGTGATGTCGGCGAACGCGCGATGCATGAGGCCGACACCGTGTCGCAGTGGGCCGACCGGATCAGGTCACAGCTGGAACGGTTCGTCGACTTCGACGAAAGCCCGACCGGCGCCGTGGTCGCGAACAACATGGATTGGGCCGGCAACCTGTCGGTCGTCGATTTCCTGCGCGATATCGGCAAGCATTTCTCGGTCAACGTGATGCTCGCCCGCGACACCATCAAGCGGCGGCTCGATGGGGACGGCATCAGCTACACCGAGTTCAGCTACCTGTTGCTGCAGTCGAACGACTTCCTGCAGCTCAACCGCATGCACGGATGCCTGCTGCAGGTGGGCGGCTCCGACCAATGGGGCAACATCGTCGGCGGCGTCGACCTGGCCCGGCGGGTGGACGGCACCGTGCTGCATGCGTTGACCACACCGCTGGTGACCTCGTCCGACGGCAAGAAGTTCGGCAAGTCCACCGGGGGCGGCAGCCTCTGGCTCGATCCGGAGTTGACCAGCCCATACGCCTGGTACCAGTACTTCGTGAACACTGCCGACGCCGATGTCGTCCGGTACCTGAAATGGTTCACCTTCCTTGGTCGCGAGGAGATCGCCGAGCTGGAAAAGGCCACCGAAGAGACCCCGCATCTGCGGTTGGCGCAGAAACGCCTGGCTGCGGAGATGACGACGCTGGTGCACGGCGCTGACCAGACCGCCGCCGTCGAACTGGCCAGTCAGGCGCTGTTCGGGCGCGGTGATCTCGCCGGGCTCGACGAGAACACGCTGGCCGCGGCGTTGAGCGAGACCACCGTAGCGAGCTACGACGCCGGCGCTGAGCCGACGATCGTCGAGCTGCTGGTCGACGCCGGCCTGTCCGACAGCAACAAGGCCGCGCGCCGGGCCGTCGGGGAGGGCGGCGCGTACGTGAACAACGAGAAGATCGTCGACGAGAATTGGAAATGTGGCGCCGACCACTTGTTGCATGGTCGTTGGGCGGTTATCCGGCGTGGCAAGAAGTCGTTCGGTGGTGCACGCATCGGCTGAGAACCGCCTCTGACCAGGCGATTTGACGCGGTGTTCGTACGCGTGTAACTTTCTTTTCGCACCGCAGAGCGGGGCCAAAACAACGGACCAGAACAAGGTACGTTGGTAGAGGTCGCCCTAAGGTGCGGCATAATTGATCGGAAAGCGAAGAGATAATCTGAGCGCCGGTCGGTGTGTGTTCTTTGAGAACTTGATAGTGTGTTGGTGGATTGTTTAGTGCCATTTTTGAATGGCTGGCCTGCCTTGGGATGATTTTCTGCTCTTTTGTGGGTGGGGGTTGTTTGGGGTGGGTGGTTGTTTTTGTTTTGTTTTTTGTTTTTTTGGATGCCATGTTTGTTGGTGTCTGGATTAAGCATCTTTTGAGGCCTGGTTGTTTTGATTGGGTTTTGTTGGAGAGTTTGATCCTGGCTCAGGACGAACGCTGGCGGCGTGCTTAACACATGCAAGTCGAACGGAAAGGCCTAGCTTGCTAGGTACTCGAGTGGCGAACGGGTGAGTAACACGTGGGTGATCTGCCCTCAACTTCGGGATAAGCCTGGGAAACTGGGTCTAATACCGGATAGGACCATTGGATGCATGTCTGGTGGTGGAAAGCCTTGTGCGGTTGGGG
>NZ_AQYG01000049.1 GCF_000380485.1 Jongsikchunia kroppenstedtii DSM 45133
GCCGTTTCCACACCGTCTGCCATGGCCCGAACACCTCCGACGGCAGGTCACGCCACGGAATCCCGGTCCGGTATCGATAGATGATCGCTTCGACAACCTGCCGGTTGTTGCAGAACGGACGCCCTTGCCGCCCAACGTTTGACGGCAACAACGGCTCGATCCGCTCCCACTGCGCATCACTGAGCGACTCACACCTAGAACTCATCCACCGATCATCAGCGACCGATCACCCAATCATTAGGAGACACGCCCTAGATCAGTCCGGCGCGACGATGAAGGCCGTCAGGCCGACGATCTTCTCGTCCTCGTCTTCGCCGACGGTATCGATGATTCCGCGGCGGCCGATCGGTTCGAGATCCGTGCGCGCCAGCTCCGCCATCGACGCCGCGTCCGTGACGACCGCCGGGAATCGCTCGCCGGCTTCGGTCCGCCCGATCACCCAGCCCCGCTTCGGCGTGCCGTCCCGGTTGAACTCGACGGTGTAGGTCTCGATCGTGCCGGTGCCCGCGGTCGGCTCGACCACCGGCGGATGCTCGGTGGCGAACGCGCCATCGACGTCGCCGCCGCGGAAGGGATGTGCCGGGCGCGCCGAATCCAGCACCACCGCATGGTGTTTCGTCAGCATGCCGCCGTTGGCATACACGAGGCCGACGCCAGGTTCGACGCGCAGCCGGTCGGTGACCGCGGCCAGCGCGTGCATCGAATAGTTGTTGCCGGGACCGCCGAAGGCCGATAGACCGCCGGTCGCCGTCAGGTCCGCACCCAACGGGCGGTCCAGATAGGCCGCCGCCAGCTTCGGCACGATCGGGAAGCAGCTGTACAGGTCGAGGACATCGACATCCGCGGCCGCGAGCCCGGCCCGCTGCAGCGATTCGTCCAGCACCGCAGCCATCGCCGGATCCGAATGGAAGTCGACCCGCGAGAGCAGATCGTCGGAGTCGGCGGCACCGGCGCCGGATCGCACATAGACCCAACGGCTTTCGTCGATGCCGGCCTCGCGCGCCGCGGCGACGCTGGTGACGATGACGGCGGCGGCCTGATTGACCGCGATCTGCGCGTTCATCCGCACCGGATAGGGCTGACACACCAGGCGATTGCGGTCGGTGACCGTGCCGATGTCGTCGGCGGTACGTACCTCGGGATCCCAGGCCGCCGGCTGCGTCGCCGCGACGGTGGTGAAGTCGGCGAAGAGCTGCGCCGCAGACCGGTACGCCTCCTCGAAGGTCTGCCCGAGGTGAGCGCGCAAGCCGTTCTCGTACAACGGATATGCGCGCACCGGCGGCGCGAGCTGATAGCGCAGCATGATCTCCGACGCGATGTCCGCAACGTTGACATTCGGGAAGCCGCCGGGCGTCCAGTCCGGCACCTTGCCCGCCGCGAGGAAGGCCCGCATCGATGCGACCGCCTCGACGCCACCCAGTACTGCGATCCGGCTGTCGCCGGCCACGATCGCCGCGGCCGCATCGTCCAGCAGCTTGGCCGGCTGGTTGCCGCCGATCGGGCTGTCGATCAACCTGGTTGCGCCGCCGCCGATCTCGGTCTTGACCAGGGCTGCCAGTCCGTCGTAGCTCCAGCCGAGGACATTGACGATCCCGATCGTGTCGGCCTGGGCGGCCAGCGTCGCCGCGCCGCTGTCGGCGGCCGCGCGGCCGATGACGTCGGTCAGCAGATCGAGTGGCGAGCGAGCGGCGTCGAGCGAGCGTTCGCGGTTGTCACGCAGCTGTCCGACACCGACGATGACCGGGACGCGGTCATCGGTGAGCGGGCCGCTCACGGCAGCCGCGACAGCAGCGCGTCGACCTCGACGCGGGGGCCGGTGAAGAACGGAACCTCTTCGCGCACATGCAGCCTCGCCTCGGTCGCCCGCAGTTCCCGCATCAGGTCGACGATGCGATGCAGCTCCGGCGCCTCGAACGCGAGGATCCACTCGTAGTCGCCGAGCGCGAAGGCCGGCACCGTGTTGGCCCGCACATCCTTGTAGTCGCGCGCCTTCATGCCGTGGTCGGCGAGCATCTTGCGCCGCTCTTCGTCGGGCAGCAGGTACCACTCGTACGACCGGATGAACGGGTAGACGCAGACGTAGTTGCCCGGATCCTCGCCGGCCAGGAACGCCGGAATGTGGCTCTTGTTGAATTCGGCGGGCCGATGCAGCGCGGCATTGCTCCACACCGGGTTCGACACCCGGCCGAGGGCGGTCTCGCGACGGAACGCGTTATAGGCCGCCTGGATCTGCTCGATCTGCTCGGCATGCCACCAGATCATGAAGTCCGCGTCGGCGCGGACACCGGACACGTCGTAGATGCCTCGGACGACCACGACACCGTCATCCTCGAGGCTTTTGAAGAACGCCTCGGTCTCGGCGATCGCCGACGATCGATCGTCGCCCAGCTCGCCTGGCCGTACCGCGAACACCGAAAACATCAGGTAGCGGAGGGTGGAGTTGAGCTTGGCGTAATCAAGACGGGTCATGAACCCATCGTGCCAGGCGGCCCGATCAGCGAATTAGCGCGGTGTCAAGATGACCACCGGAATGTCCCGGTCGGTCCGTTTCTGGTACCCCTCGTAGCCGGGATTGACCTTGGTGATCTGCGGCCACAGCGCAGCCTTCTCCGCGGCCGTCGCGGTCCGCGCGGTCATCGGGGTGGTCACGTCGTCGACCGTGACCTCCACCTCGGGCGTCACAACCAGGTTCTTGTACCAGTCTGGATGGTCGGAATGACCGCCCTTGGAAGCCACGACCACCACCTGGTCCGGGCCGTATACGGGCGCGGTCAGCATGGTGCCGCGCCGCTGGCCGGACTTGCGGCCGGTCGTGTACAGCTCCAGCGTCTGCATCCCCAGCAGCCGCCGCGGAAAACGCCCGCCGGTCACCGCCAGCAGCGCGCGGTGTCCGTTCTCCAACATCCATGCGCCCGCTGATGCGGTTCGATCAGCCATCGACATCCGTGCTGCTCCTTACGGTTCCGACAATCGCCATCCGGGTGGGCGGCGGCGTATTCGATTCACTCAATTCAACTGCGCCACGAGCGACCGCACAACCGCGTCGGCGCGGGCCACACAGGCGGGGACCCCGACCCCGGCATACGCGGCGCCCGCCAGACCCAGACCGCGCGGCGCAGCCGCGTCGATCGCGGCGATCAGGTCGGCATGGCCGGGTGCGTACAACGGGATCCCCGACGACCACCGTTGCACCGCCGCATCGCTGATCGTGGGCGCCGCCAGGCCGACCAGCCCGCAGACGCGCGCCAGGTCGTCGCCCGCCTGCTCGACCAGTTCCGCCTCCGACACATCCACCAACGACTGCGGGTACCGGCCGAAGGAGCAGCGCACCAGCTGCGGACCGCCCGCAAGATGCGGCCACTTGTTGGTGGTGAAGGTGAATGCCTTGGCGCGCAGGGATTCCCCTGACGCCACCAGCACGCCGGAATTGTCCGGGAGTGGGGCCGCCGGGTCGATGGCCAGCACGACCAGCACCGACTGGGCGACCGGAATTCGCGCATGCAATCGGCCCAGTTCGCCGTCCAGCAACCCCGCGGCAACCGGCGGCGAGACGGCGGCGATCACCGCGTCGTAGTCGCGGACGGCGTCGGCATGCACCGACCAGCCGCGCGCGGCCGGCCGAATGGCGGTCACCCGGTCAGTCCGATGTGCCGGCCGCGCCGCGGCGAGCAGCGCGTCGACGAGGACCCGATAGCCGCCGTCGCGAAGCGATCCGAACACCGGCCCGGGCGTGGGCGCCGCCAGCAATCCGCTGACGGCCGCGGTCAGACTCGGCGCACCGGCGTCGAGCCGAGCGGCCAGCTGCGGCAGCGCCGCCCGAACGCTGGTGTGATCGGCACCGGCCGAGTAGACCCCGGACAGCATCGGGTCGACGGATCGGTCGACGACCTTGTCTCCCAGACGATCCCGCACCAACGCGCCGATCGACCGGTCCTCCCCCGGCGTCCAGTCCAGCGGCCGGTCTGCCTCGCCGCGTATCCGTTCGACATCGGCGCCGGCGATGACCTCCCGGACCGCATCGACCGAGGCCGGAATGCCCATCAGCGTCGGCCGCGGCAAGGCTCGCAGATCGCCGTCGGCCAGCAGAGCTGGCTGCCGCCGGGCCGGATGCACGATGCGCCCGGCGATACCCAATTCCGTTGCCAGGTCGACGATCTCGGGTCGGCGGACCAGAAAGGCCTCGGCGCCGACATCGACCGTGACGCCCCCGACGGTCGCCTGGCGGAGCGTACCGCCGGGCTCTGCTGGTTCGTAGAGATCGATGGCCGCGCCGTCACCCAGCAGCCGCCGCAATCGATGCGCGGCGGCCAGCCCCGAGATACCGCCGCCCACGACGGCGATGCGCGGCCCGGAAGTCACAACTGGTGGACCAGGCCGACGATGCGGGTCAGCACATCCGGGTCGGTGGCCGGCAGCACGCCGTGGCCGAGGTTGAAGATGTGTCCGGTCGCGCCCGCCGCGACCGCGCGATCGGCCTCGTCGACGATGCGCCGCACCTGTTCCTCGATCACCGGCCAGGGCGCGGACAGGATCGACGGATCGAGATTGCCCTGCAACGCCTTCCCGGCGCCGACCCGACGCTGCGCCACGTCCAGCGGAATACGCCAGTCGACGCCGACGACATCGGCCCCGACCTCACCCATGGCACCGAGCAGCTCGCCGGTTCCGACACCGAAATGGATGCGTGGCACCGCCTTCGCCTCGCGCACCTCGGTGAGCACCCGGGCGCTGTGGGGTGCGACGAACTCGCGGTAATCGGCGAGCGACAACGCTCCCGCCCACGAGTCGAACAGCTGGACCGCGTGCACACCGGCCTCGACCTGAACCTTGAGGAAGGCGATGGTGATATCGGCAAGCGTGCCGACCAGCTGATGCCAGGTCTGCGGATCGGCATGCATCAGCGCCTTGGTGCGTTCGTAGTTGCGGCTCGGGCCACCCTCGACCAGATACGACGCCAGCGTGAACGGCGCCCCGGCGAAGCCGATCAGTGCCTTGTCGCCGAGCTGCTCGCGGATCTGCCCGATCGCGTTCGCGATCGCCCCGACGGCGTCGGGCTGCAGCCGCGGCAGCGCCGCGACCTGCTCTTTGGTGCGGATCGGGTCGGCGATCACCGGGCCGGTGCCGGCGACGATGTCCAGATCGATCCCGGCCGCCTTCAGCGGGACCACGATGTCGGAGAAGAGGATCGCGGCGTCCACGTCGTGGCGGCGTACCGGCTGCATGGTGATCTCGCAGACCAGCTCCGCGTCGAAGCACGCCTCCAGCATTCCGCGGTCGGCCCGGATCTCGCGATACTCGGGCAGCGAGCGCCCCGCCTGCCGCATGAACCAGACCGGTCGACGGTCCGGGCGCCCTCCCGTCGCGGCTGCAACCAGGGCCGGAACCGTGCTCTCTGTGCTCATCAGGAACAGGTTAGTCGCTGTGACGGCGCGCCTCCGCCGCCGCATCCGCGCCGCGTTCTACCGTCGCCGAGTGACTACATCCGGAGCATCGACCGAGCCCGCGGCCTTCCGCGCAGCCGTCGAATCGATGCACCAGGCGACGGTCCGGCCGGAGATCGAGATCGGCACGATCCGCCCACCGCAGCGCCTGGCGCCGTTCAGCCATGCGATCGGCGCCGAGGTGCGTCAACCGGAGCCCGACGAGATACCCACCGACTCCGAGGGCACCGCGTTCGGCCGGCTGATCCTGCTGCACGATCCCAGCGGCCAGGAGGCCTGGGACGGCACCATGCGGCTGGTCGCCTACATCCAGGCCGAACTCGAGGCCGCGCTGGCCACCGATCCGATGCTGCCCGAGGTGGCATGGAGCTGGCTCACCGACGCATTGGAGTCCGGTCTCGCCGTCACCGCGCTGGGCGGCACCGTCACCTCGACCACGTCCGTCCGATACGGAGACATCGCCGGCCCGCCGCGCGCGCATCAGTTGGAGATGCGCGCGTCGTGGACCGCCCAGGACATCGACCTCGCCCCGCATGTCGAGGCGTTCGCGTCGGTGCTCGCGTCGGCTGCCGGCCTGCCGCCGGCCGGCGTCACCCGCCTGGGCTCGATCGGCAGCGCATAGTCGCGAGTTCCCGTGACCGACCACCCGGACAACGACCCACCGACGCCTGACGCCGACGAGCCCCCTCCCGTCACCCCGCTCACCACGCCCGCCGACGGCGTTCCCCCCGTGCTCGTCTCCGGTGCCGAGTTCGATGCGGCCGCGGCCGCATTGACCGCCGGAACCGGACCGATCGCCCTCGACACCGAGCGCGCATCCGGCTTCCGCTACTCCCAGCGCGCCTATCTGGTGCAACTGCGCCGTCGCGGGTCCGGCTCCTTCCTCATCGACCCGATCGACGAGCCGGACGGCCTGGCCGGCGTCGCGGCCGTTCTCGGCGATGCGGAATGGGTGCTGCACGCCGCCGACCAGGACCTGCCGTCGTTGCGCGAGTTGGGATTCCACTGCTCCGCGCTGTACGACACCGAACTCGGCTGCCGCCTCCTCGGCCTGCCGCGGGTGAATCTCGCCGAGATGGTCGCGCATTTCCTCGGACTGGGCCTCGCAAAAGGTCACGGCGCCGCGGACTGGTCGCAGCGACCGCTGCCCGACGATTGGTTGAACTACGCCGCTCTCGACGTCGAGGTGCTGATCGAGCTGCGCGACGCCGTCGATGCCGCCTTGGTCGAAGCCGGCAAGGACGAGTGGGCGCGGCAGGAATTCGAATGGGTACGCACCCGACCCGAGCCGGCCGAGAAGCCCGATCGGTGGCGCCGCACCTCCGGGATCCACGGCGTCAAGGGTGCCCGCGCGCTGGCCATCGTGCGTGAACTATGGACTGCCCGTGATGAATTGGCTCGCAAGCGGGACGTCGCACCGGGTCGGGTGCTGCCGGACTCGGCGATCGTCGCCGCGGCGACCGCGCCGCCGAAGTCGGTCGCCGAACTGACCGCGATGCCGATCTACAAGGGGCCCCGGCAGCGCCGTCAGGCCGGACGCTGGTTCACCGCGATCGACCACGCCCAGCGGCTGCCGGAATCCGAACTGCCGCGCCGCAACCCGAAATCGACCGGACTGCCGCCGACGAACCGCTGGGACGACCGCAACCCGGAGGCCGCCAAGCGCTACAAGGCGATTCGGCCCGCGCTCCTCGAGCTGGCGGAAGCCAATTCGCTGCCGCTGGAGAACCTGCTGTCCCCCGATATCGTGCGTCAGCTGTGCTGGGACGGGTTCGATGCCAACACCGAGTCGGCAGTCGCGCAGCGCCTCGCCGCCACCGATGCCCGGCCGTGGCAGCAGGAGCTCGCGATCCCGGTGATCGTCGCCGCGCTGCAATAGCCTTCGGCGCCGGTCGGAGATGGCGCAGAAGGACTGTTCCAGTCAGCGGAATCGACCGCGTCGGAACGGATTGCGGCGGTCGTACCGTCGACCAATGAAATTCGGAATGTCGCTGTTCACCTGCGATCGCGGAATCACCCCGGCGGACGCGGCGGTCGCCGCCGAGGAGCACGGATTCGACACCTTCTACGTGCCGGAGCACACCCACATTCCGGTCGTGCGGGCCTCCAATCACCCGGGCACGGGCGATGAGATCCCGGACGATCGCTACTTTCGCACCCTCGATCCGTGGGTCGCGCTCGGCTCGGCCGCGTCGGCCACCAGCCGGATCGGCCTCGGCACCTCGGTCGCGCTACCGCTGGAACACGATCCGATCGCGCTCGCGAAGACGATCGCCACCGTCGACCATCTGTCCGGCGGCCGGGTGACCCTCGGCGTCGGATTCGGTTGGAACATGGAGGAACTCGCCGATCACGGGATCCCGCCGAACAAGAAGCGGACAGCATTGCGTGACTACCTGGCCGCGATGCAGGCGCTGTGGACGGCCGAAGAGGCCGAGCACGATGGCCCGTTCGTGAAGTTCGGGCCCAGCTGGGCCTGGCCCAAGCCGGTGCAGCAGCCGCGGCCGCCGATCCTACTGGGCGCGGGCGGCACCGAGAAGAACTTCGAGTGGATCGTGCGCGCCGGCGACGGCTGGATCACCACGCCGATCGAGCAGGCCATCGACGAGAGCGTGCAACGGCTGGGCGAACTGTGGACGGAGGCCGGACGATCCGGCAAGCCGCGGGTCATCGTGCTGGCCGATCAGCCGGACCTGGAACAGCTTCGGCACTGGGACGCCGTCGGCGTCGACGAGGCCGTCTTCTCCTTCCCGGACGCGTCGGCCGACGAGTCACGGTTGTTCGTGAAGGATCTGGCCGAGAAGCTGGCGCCCTTGCGCCCCTGATGCAGTGAATCGGTCACGATGCGGTTGATCGATCAACTGCATCGTGACCGAAACCTCGCATCAGCAACCGCGATTTGAGCGGCAACAGCGGACGCCGACGCCTAGGCTGGTTCACGATGCCGATGAACCCGCAGTTGCAACCGGTGCTGGCCCCGTTGACGGCGTCAGCGATCTTCCTGGTCTTCACGATCGACCCCGGCGGCGAGGAAGAGCTGAACGCCGCACTCGCCGAATACAGCGGACTGGTGCGCACCGTCACCTCCCGCCGCCCGCCCGTCGAGCCGGCGGGCGCCGTGCTGGGAATCGGCTCCGATGCCTGGGACCGGCTCTTCGACGGGCCGAAACCCGCAGGGCTGCACCCGTTCATCGAACTGACCGGCGACGTGCACCGGGCACCGGCCACCCCCGGTGACCTGATGCTGCACATCCGGGCCGAACGTCAGGATCTGTGCTTCGAGATCGCCAAACTGGTGACCGAGCGGTTCGCGTCGTGCACCACGGTCGTCGACGAGGTCCACGGATTCCGCAACTTCGATCAACGCGCGATGATCGGCTTCGTCGACGGCACCGAGAATCCATCCGGCCCCGCCGCCAACGCCTCGGTGTTCGTCGCCGAGGCCGACGACCCCGGCTTCGGCGGCGGCAGCTATGTCGTGGTGCAGAAGTACCTGCACGATATGTCGGCCTGGGATGGCCTCGGAACAACCGACCAGGAAGCCGCCATCGGCCGCTCCAAGTGGGAGAACATCGAGATGGCCGACGACGTCAAGCCGTCTAACTCGCATATCGCCCTGAACGTGATCGTCGATCCGGACGGCACGCAGCGCCAGATCGTCCGCGCCAACATGCCCTTCGGGCGTCCCGGATTCGGCGAGTTCGGCACCTTCTTCATCGGCTACAGCTCCGACCAGGCGGTGACCGAGGAGATGCTGCAGAACATGTTCATCGGCGATCCGCCCGGCAACTACGACCGGCTGCTCGACTTCTCGGACGCCGTCACCGGCAGCCAGTACTTCGTCCCCACCATCGACTTCCTGGATCAGCCGCCGCCGCTTCCGCAAGCGGCCGCAGCGACGTCAGACGAGCCGGACACCGCGGCATCCATCCCCACCGGCTCACTCACCATCGGTTCACTCAAGGAGCACTCATGAGCAATCTGCATCGCGAACTCGCACCGATCTCGGAGGCCGCGTGGGCCGACATCGAGGAGGAAGCGGCTCGGTCGTTCAAGCGCAACGTCGCCGGACGCCGCCTGGTCGACGTCGACGGACCGCACGGGCTCGGACTGTCCTCGGTCTCGACGGGCCACACCACACCGATCGCCTCCCCGCGCGACGGCATCTCGGCCGCCGTCCGCGAGTCCCAGCCGATCGTCGAGCTGAAGGTGCCGTTCAGGTTGTCGCGCACCGCGATCGATGATGTGGACCGCGGCGCGAAAGACCCCGACTGGGATCCGCTGATCGCCGCCGCACAGAAGATGGCGCTCGCCGAAGACCAGGCCATCTTCACCGGATTCGCCGAAGCGCAGATAGCCGGCATTCGGGATTCGGCTGCCGCGCAAGCGCTTCAGCTGCCCGACGACGTGCGCGAGTATCCCGACGTGTTCAGTCGCGCCGCATCGACGCTGCGCCTCGCCTCGGTCGAGGGCCCGTACTCGGTGGCGGTCAGCGCCGAGGTGTATTCGCTGATCAACGAGACCACCAACCATGGCTACCCGATCATCGAGCACGTCCAGCGCGTGCTGTCCGGCGACATCGTGTGGGCGCCGGCCATCGACGGCGCCTACCTGCTGTCCACCCGCGGCGGCGACTTCCAGCTGACCATCGGCCAAGAGTTGTCGATCGGCTACGACAGCCACGACGCGACGTCGGTGAACCTGTACTTCACCGAATCGCTCAGCTTCGCGGTCTGGACGGCCGAGGCGGCCATCGCGCTGACCCGCTGATCAAGTCCCGGTAGGCCGGGCCTCGCTCAGCGCTGCGCCGCAACTCCGCCGGCGACCATCGCATCGATCTGCGCGCCGGTCAATCCGGCTTCGCCGAGAAGCGCCCGGGTGTGCTGGCCGAGGGCCGGCACTTCCCCCATCGGCGCCTCGAAGTCGTCGAAGGTCGCGGGCGGCAGCAAGGCCTCGATCGTCGCGGATTCCGTTGTCACGGTGCGCCATCGATCACGGGCCTGCAGCTGCGGATGATCGATCACGTCGCCGATCTCCTTCAGCTGCGCGGCCGGGACGCCGGCATCGAGCAACCGGTCGGCCAGCTCCGCGGTCGTGTACCGCCGCGTCCGTTCGGCGACCGCCGCGTCGCAGTCGGTGCGATGCCGCACCCGCAGCACGTTGGTGGTGAACCGTTCGTCGTCGGCGAGTTCCGGCGCATCCAGCGCCTTGATCACCAGATCACGCCATCCGGGATCGCTCTGCACCCCGATCAGCATCTGACCGTCGCTGGTTGGATAGGCGTCATACGGCGCGATCGCCGCATGGCTGACACCCATCCGCGGCGGCGGCGCGCCCGCGTACAGCTGGGTGTACAGGGCGTGGCCCATCCACTCGACCGTGGCCTCGAGCATCGAAACATCAATGGCCGCACCGACCCCCGATACCCCGCGCCGAACCAGCGCGGCGAGAACCGCCTGCGACGCATACATGCCCGCGGCGATATCGGACGTCGGGATTCCGGTCTTGGCCGGATGCTCGGGCGTCCCCGTCAGGGAGATCAGCCCACTCTCGGCCTGGATCAACATGTCGTACGCCTTGTGATGCGCGAACGGGCCGCCGGCGCCGTAGCCGGACATGGTGACGACGATCAGCTCGTCGTGATCGGCCCGCAGGCTCTCGGCATCGAGCCCGAGCCGCGCCGCGGCCCCGGGCGCCGGATTCTGCACCACCACATCGGATTTCGCGATCAGGCTGCGCACCGCATCCGCGCCCTGTTCGCTCTTGAGATCGACCGCGAGCGACTCCTTGCCCCGATTGAGCCACACGAAATGCGATGCCGACCCGTGCACGACGTGGTCGTAGCCACGCGCGAGGTCGCCGCCGTCGACCCGTTCGACCTTGATGACCCGCGCGCCCAGATCGGCGAGATTGCGCGTCGCCAGCGGCGCGGCCACCGCCTGCTCCAGAGCAACGACGGTCACGCCTTCCAGCGGCAGCATCAGGGTTTCTTGGTGTGCGCCGAGTTCTTGGCGGGGGCGGCCGTGGGATCGAGCTCCCCGTCTGACATCCGCGACACGCACTCGGTGATCGTCATCGCGACATCCTGTGCGGTGAGGCCCAGCTTGGCGAGCAGCTGACCGCGGCTCGCGTGCTCGAGGAACTCCTGAGTGATGCCGATGTCACGGCACGGCGTCGACACGCCATGCTGCCGGAGCTTCTGCGACACCGACGACCCGACGCCGCCGTGCACGCCGCCGTCCTCGATCGTCACCACCAGGCGATGCGATCCGGCCAGCTCGACGATCGAATCCGGCACCGGCAGCACCCAGCGCGGATCGACGACCGTGGCGCCGATCCCCTGCTGGGCCAGCCGGCTCGCGGTCTCGACGGCCAGCGGGCAGAACGCCCCGACGCCGATGATCAGCACGTCGTTGCCGTCACCGCGGCCCGGCTCGGCGAGCACGTCCACGCCGTCGGCCAGTCGCCGGGTCGCCCGGAGATCCTCCGGCACAGCGCCTTTCGAATAGCGCAGCGCGGTCGGGCCGTCGGCGGTCGCGAGGGCCTCGGCGAATTCTTCGCGCAGCCGCACCGCGTCGCGCGGCGCCGCAACCCGCAGGCCGGGAACGATCGCCATCAGCGACAGATCCCACATGCCGTGATGCGACGGACCGTCCGGCCCCGTGACGCCCGAGCGGTCGAGCACCAGGGTCACCGGCAGCCTGAGCAGGGCGACATCCATCAGGAGCTGATCGAAGGCGCGGTTGAGGAAGGTGGAGTACAGCGCGATGACCGGATGCAGGCCGCCCAGGGCCAACCCGGCCGCGGACGTGACCGCATGCTGTTCGGCGATGCCGACATCGAACATTCGGTCCGGGAATCGCTCTCCGAACGCCGCGACGCCGGTCGGGCCGGCCATGGCGGCGGTGATCGCGACGATGTCGGCGCGGCGCTCCCCCTCGGCGATGAGCGCGTCGGCGAAGATCGACGTCCAGTCGAGCGGCGCGGCACTGATGGCCTGGCCGGTCGCCGGGTCGATCACGCCGATGCCATGCATCTGATCGGCCTCGTCGTTCTCGGCGTGGGCGTAGCCCATGCCCTTCTGGGTCATCGCATGCACGATCACCGGACCGCCGAACGACTTGGCGTGCCGCAGGGCGTTTTCCAGCGCGCGCTCGTCGTGGCCGTCGACCGGGCCGACGTACTTGATGCCCAGGTCGGAGAACATCTGCTGCGGCGCGATCATGTCCTTGATGCCGCTCTTCATGCCGTGCAGGACGGCGAACGCGCTCGGCCCGACCACCGGGATCTTGCTGACGATGCGCCGGGTCTCGTCGAGCATCCGCTCGTAGCCGGGCTGCAGCCGCAGGCCCGACAGGTGGCGGGCGAAGCCGCCGATCGTCGGCGCGTAGGAGCGTCCGTTGTCGTTGACGACGATGACGACCGGACGATGGGCGCCGGCGATGTTGTTCAGCGCCTCCCAGCACATGCCGCCGGTGAGCGCGCCGTCGCCGACGACGGCGACCACATGGCGGTCGGTCTGGCCTGTGAGCTCGAACGACTTGGCCAACCCGTCCGCGTACGACAGCGCCGCGGAGGCATGCGACGACTCGACCCAGTCGTGCTCGCTCTCGGCGCGCTCCTGGTAGCCGGTCAGGCCGCCCTGCTGGCGCAGCGTGTCGAATCGTCCGGCACGGCCGGTGACGATCTTGTGCACATAGCTCTGATGTCCGGTGTCGAAGATCACCGCGTCGCGGGGCGAGTTGAAGACTCGATGGATCGCCAGTGTCAGCTCGACGACGCCCAGGTTGGGTCCCAGATGCCCGCCCGTGGCCGATACCTTCGCGATCAGGAAATCGCGGATCTCGCCGGCCAGCTCCGTCAGCTCGGCCTGGGTGAGGCCACGCAGGTCCCCGGGTGATTTCACTGAATCCAGCACATCCATTGCGCGGTACCCCTTCTCCCAGCTGTGAACATCTAACGGCCTGCGCCGCGGTACATCGATCGGCCCTGCCGAGGCAGTACCCCGTGAAGTCTACTGTTGCACCGGAGCACCCGGAGTGAGCAACGTGATCGGCCCCGCAGTCATCGCGCGAGCAGCGCGATCGCCTCGAAGTGATGGGTCATGGGGAACGCATCGAAACCCCGGATGACGGTCGGCCGGTAGCCGCGCCGGCCGAAGTCCGCCAGATCGCGCGCGAAGGTCGCTTGGTCGCATCCCACATGCACCACCGCGCGCGGCTGTGCCGCCGACACCGCTTCGACGACCGCGGCCCCGGCGCCGGCACGCGGCGGATCGAGCACGACGACATCCGGCGACGGCAGGCCCGCGATCGCCCGGTCGACCCGGCCGAGATGGAAGCGCACGCCGGCATCGTCGGCGAATGCCGCGCCGCCGGCGTCGACCGCTCGCGGGTCGGACTCCACGACATGCACCTCGTCGGTACTGTCGCGCATCGCCCCCGCCAGCGGCCCGCCACCGCCGAACAGATCCCAGCCGACGGCCGCCCGGCCGACTCCGGAGGCCGCGAGCAGCTCGCCGACCACCGTCGAATAGCTCGCCGCCGCATTCCGGTGCGACTGCCAGAACCCGGTCGCCGGCAGCGACCACGTCCGGTCACCGACGCGCCAGGTCGCCACCCCGGATCCGGCGAGCACGGATTCGCGGCGGGCCTTGGCGGCGCTCGCCCGATGCTGCTGCGCCCGAGCACGTTTGCCGCCGCGCCGCTGCGACACCGCCGCCAGCTCGACCACATGCCGGTCGCCCGCGTCGTCGAGCACCACGACCAACTCCGAGCCGGCCTCGGCCTCGGGAAGATCCGCGAGGAGCCCGTCGGCGGCGGCCGCGCAGTCGAGCGTGGGCACCACGGCCCCGCCGCGCGCGTGCATGCCCGGTCGGCCCTGCGGATCGACGCCGAGCCGCATCCGGCCGCGCCAACCGGTTTCGACCGCAGCCGGGACCGGTTCTGCGGCAAGTGATTCGATTTCGCCCGCCCATTCGATCCCGTCGCCGACACGCTGCAACAGCTCGGTGAGCACGGTCGCCTTGATGCCGCGGGCCGTCGCGCCGGTCATGTGCGAGGCGTCGCAGCAGCCGACCCCGGCAGCGTGTGCGCGGCAGGCCACCTCGATGCGGCCCGCTGCGGCGTCGACGATCTCCTCGATCTGTGCGTGGCAGAACGACTTTCCCTTGTCCTCGGTCACCCGCACGACGAGTCGCTCCCCCGGCAGGGCATCACGGACGAAGACGACGCGTCCGTCCCGGCGGCCGACGCAGACGCCGCCGTGACCGGGACGGTCGACCGTCAGCTCGAACGTCTCACCCTGCCAGTTCACCCGCTAGACCCTACGCGGCCAGGCGCCCGGCGTTCAGTCACTGGCTAGACTCCGCGGCGGGCGTCGCCGGGCGCATGAAAGATGCGTTCGTCGTCCTTGCGCCGCACCGACGAACTGAGCTGCCACGGCACCGACGTCACCATCACGCCCGGCTCGAACAGCAGCCGCCCCTTGAGCCGCAGCGCCGACTGGTTGTGCAGGATCTGCTCCCACCAGTGGCCGACCACGTACTCCGGGATGAACACGGTGACCACATCGCGCGGCGACTCGCGCCGGATCCGGCGAACGTAATCGATTATGGGCCTGGTGATCTCGCGGTACGGCGAGGCGATCACCTTGAGCGGCACCGGGATGTCGCTCTCCTCCCATTTGGCGACCAGCTTCTTCGTGTCCGCGTCGTCGACCGCCACGGTCACGGCCTCCAGCACGTCCGGGCGGGTCGCGCGGGCATAGGCCAGCGCCCGCAGCGTCGGCATGTGCACCGTGGACACCAGCACGATCGAGTGCGATCGGCTCGGCAGCGCCACGTCGTAGTCGATTTCTTCGAGCTCGTCGTGGATCCGCGAATAGTGGCGATGGATCAGCTTCATCATCACGAAGATCGCCCCCATCGCGACGATCGCGATCCAGGCACCGGCCAGGAACTTCGTGATCAGCACGATGATCAGCACCGTTCCGGTCATCCCGAACCCGATGCCGTTGATGACCCGCGACCGCTGCATGTGGCGCCGGGTGCCCGGATCGGTCTCCACCCGCAGCCGTCGCGTCCAGTGCCGCACCATGCCGATCTGGCTCAGCGTGAACGAGACGAACACGCCCACGATGTAGAGCTGGATGAGTGACGTGACCTGCGCGCCGAACGCGGCGATGAAGATGATCGCGGCCACGGCCAGGAAGATGATGCCGTTGCTGAACGCCAGCCGGTCGCCGCGCGTATGCAGCTGTCGCGGCAGATAGCGGTCCTGGGCGAGCACCGAACCGAGCACCGGGAAACCGTTGAAGGCGGTGTTGGCCGCCAGCACCAGGATCAACGCGGTCACCACGGCGATGAAGTAGAAGCCGGGAGTGAAGTTGTGGAACACCGCGTCCGCCAACTGCGCGATCAGCGACTTCTGCTCGTAACCGTGCGGCGCTCCGCCCAGCTGCTTGTCGGGATCCTCGACGTATTTCGCGCCGATGCGCCGCGCCAGCAGGATGATGCCCATCAGCAGCACGACCGCGATCGTGCCCAGCATCAGCAGCGTCGTCGCCGCGTTGCGCGACTTGGGCTTGCGGAAGGCCGGCACGCCGTTGCTGATGGCCTCCACACCCGTCAGGGCGGCACAGCCCGACGAGAAGGCTCTGGCTATCAGGAAGACCAGCGCCACCCCGGCGATGCCGGTGTGTTCGGCGTGGAGCTTGTAATCGGCCGGCTCGGCCCGCAGATTCTCGCCCATCACGAAGATCTCGATGAAGCCCCACACCAGCATCAGGAACACGCCGACGATGAAGGCATACGTCGGAATCGCGAAAGCGGCACCCGATTCCCGGATGCCGCGCAGGTTGATGGCGGTGATGACGACGACCGCGCCGATGCAGAACAGTACTTTGTGGGTGTTGACGAACGGTACCGCCGAACCGATGTTCTCCGCGGCCGACGAGATCGACACGGCGACCGTCAGGACGTAGTCGACCATCAGCGCACTGCCGACCGTGAGACCGGCCGTCGGGCCGAGATTCACCGTCGCGACCTCGTAGTCGCCGCCGCCGGACGGATATGCGTGCACGTTCTGCCGGTAGCTGGCGACCACGACGAGCATCACCACCGCGACCGCGAGACCGATCCACGGCGTATAGGCGTACGCGGACACTCCGGCGATCGACAGCACGAGGAAGACTTCCTGCGGCGCATAGGCGACGGAGGACATGGCATCCGAGGCGAAGACCGGCAACGCGATCCGTTTCGGCAGCAGCGTGTGCGCCAACCGGTCGCTGCGGAACGGCCGGCCGAGCAGCAGCCGCTTGGCGGCTACCGAAGTCTTGGAAACCATGGACACGCGGACAACATTAAAACTCCGCTAAGCAGGCTCGCACACGCGCCCGCTCCTATCCGGTCTATGTTATTGCCGTCAGGTTTTCCGGGACGTCGGCGCAACCGATGGAACGGCTTGGCGCGAACCCGCATCGAGCATGGTCGGAGCAGAGGAGACAGGGTGCACGTAGTCGTCATGGGGTGCGGGCGCGTCGGCTCCTCACTCGCGCTGGCGCTCGCCCGCAACGGCCATTCGGTCGCCGTGGTCGACCGGGACGAGTCGGCGTTCCGCCGCCTCGGCGAGGACTTCCCCGGCGACCAGGTGCGCGGCGTCGGCTTCGACCAGGACGTGCTCCGCCAGGCCGGCATCGAACGGGCCGACGCCTTCGCCGCGGTCTCGTCCGGCGACAACTCCAACATCATCTCCGCCCGCGTCGCCCGCGAGATGTTCGGCGTCGAACGCGTCGTCGCACGCATCTACGACGCCAAGCGTGCCGCGGTCTTCGAGCGCCTGGGCATCCCGACCGTCGCGACGGTTCCCTGGACCACCGAACGATTCATGACGGCCCTCGGCGACAGTCCCGAGCGCAAAGCCGGCTGGCGCGACCCGTCCGGCAACGTCGTGGTGTTCCAGCTCGCGCTGTCCGAGAGCTGGGTGGGCACCACCTCGGCCGGCTTCCAGTCGCAGACCGGCGCGCGGATCGCGTTCCTCATCCGATTCGGGTCGCCGGTGATGCCGGAGCCGAATACCGCTCTGCAGCAAGAGGACCAGGTATTCGTCGCGGTCCCGGCCGACCGGGTCGACGAAGTGAAGGCGATGGCCGCCGGGCCGTCTGCCGAGGGAGAGGGGAACGCCCGATGAAGGTCGCCATCGCCGGGGCCAGCGCGGTCGGGCGCTCGATCGCCCGCGAGCTGCTTTCCAGCGGCCACCACGTGCTGCTCCTCGAACGCGATCCCGCGCGGGTCGACACCAGCGCGATCCCGACCGCGACCTGGGTCTACGCCGACGCGTGCGAACTCGACAGCCTGGAGAACGCTCAACTGCAGACCTACGACGTCGTGATCGCCGCGACCGGCGACGACAAGGCGAACCTGGTCGTCAGCCTGCTGGCGAAGACCGAGTTCGCGGTCGACCGGGTGGTCGCCCGGGTGAACGACCCGCGCAACGAATGGCTGTTCGACGAGTCCTGGGGCGTCGACGTCGCGGTCTCGACGCCACGGATGCTGGCCTCGCTCGTCGAAGAGGCGGTGTCGGTCGGCGACCTGGTGCGGCTGATGACGTTCCGCCAGGGGCAGGCCAACCTGGTCGAGATGACACTGCCGTCGGACACTCCACTCGCCGGCCGGACTGTGAGCCGGCTGCAGCTGCCGCGGGACACCGCGCTCGTCGCGATCCTGCGCGGCGGCCGGGTCATCGTGCCGCAGCCCGACGATCCACTCGAGGGCGGCGACGAGCTGGTGTTCGTGGCGCACGCCGACGTGGAGTCGGACCTGCGCTCAGCGATCGTCGGCTGACGCCGGAGGGCGATCGTCGGCCGACGATGCAGGACGATCGTCGACAGACGCCGCAGGGCCGTTCTCCGCCGGCCCGGCGTCGGCGCTGTCCGCGTCAACGTCGGCCTCCTCGGCGCTTTCGATCCGTTCGGCCCGGCGCACCAGAACGATCGTCAGCAGCGCCGCCACGGCGGTGAGCGGCCAGCCCATGCCGATCCGGGCCACCGCGAGCGCGCCGGTGTCGTTGTGGTTGTACAGCCAGTGCTGAACGACGTACCGGGCGGCGAAGACGACCGCCCATCCGGCGGTCGCGATGTCGTAGGCGTAGAGGACGCGGCGATTCTTGCGCCACGCAGTCCCCTTGCCGTTCAACGCCTCCCAGGCCACGCCGACCAGCGGCCAGCGCACGATGATCGACAGCACGAACAGCCCCGCGTACAGCAGGGTGGTCCAGATGCCGAACAGGAAGTAGCCCTTGGCGCTACCGGTGCGATGGGCGATGAACGCACAGATCGCGACGCCGATGAAGCCGGAGATGGCGGGCTGGATGTTGTCGCGCCGCACCAGCCGGAGCACCAGGATCGCCGCGGCTGCGCCGATGGCCGCCCAGATCGCGGCCGTGAGCCCCCAGAAGCTGTTGACGGGCACGAAGACGACGATCGGCACCGTCGAATAGATGAGCCCCGATACGCCGCCCATCTGGGCCAGCAGGGTCTCGTTCTCGTTGTGCTCGGACTCGTCGTGCTGGGGGTTGGTGCTGCCGTGCTCAGCCGTCAACTGAGAGCAGTTCGTAGTAGGGGTTGTAGATCAGCTTTTCGCCGCCCTGGCTGCCGAGACGGCCGCGGATGAGTACCTGCCGGCCTGGCTCGATACCCGGAATCCGGTTGCGGCCGATCCACTTCAGCAGCACGGTGTCGGTGCCATCGAAGAACTCGGCGACGACCCCGGTACGGGCCGAACGCGAGCACGTCTGCACCGATCGGAGCTCGCCGCGGAGGGTGACCTCCTCGCCTCGGCAGCAATCGCGGGCAGGCTGCGCGCCACTTGCGCGCGACTGCTCGGAGATCACTTCGGCGTCGAGCTGATCGAGGTCCTCGGTGAGCCTGCGCGTGAGGCGTTTGAGGTATCCCGCTGCGGTCATACCCGCCAGATTAGACCCCCCTCGAAACCGTGGCCACTGCCCGGGCAGGATCATCCCGTGCAACGGGATACGAAGCTGTCAGCTGCAGCAATGGTGGCCATGCCGGGCGCCGGATTCGACGGCGACTTCGCAGGTCGGGCGTTCGGGCCGGCGGCGTCGACCCTCGGTATCGCGATCAGACCGGCCGATCCGGATCCGGACGACTGGGTCCTCGGCTACCGCGGCGTGCTGGACGACGTCGCACAACGTGGTCCGGTGCTGGCCGCGGGCATTTCGATCGGTGCCTGCGCCGCTGTTCACTGGGCGCTCGACAATCCGGAGCGCTGCGCCGGCGTATGGGCTGCATTGCCCCCGTGGACCGGTCCCGCCGGGGATGCGCCCGCCGCGCTGAGCGCCCGAATCAGCTCCGACTCGGTCGAAAACATGGGTCTGGACGCCACCATCGCCGAGATGCGCGACGGATCCCCCGCCTGGCTGGCCGACGAACTCGAACGTTCCTGGCGGGCGATCGCCGCGCGCCGCACCGGCAGCGACGGATCAGCGCTCGCGTCGCTTTTTCGGCAGGTCGCGTCGTTCACCGCCCCGACCGACGACGAGTTGGCGGCGCTCGCGGCGACCGGCGTGGCGGTGGTCGTGGTGGCTGCGACGGATGACCCGGTGCATCCGGCGGCGGTCGCCCAGCACTGGCGTGCCGCGTCCGGCGGCCAATTCCACTACGGCACAGTCACTCTCGAGGAGATCGGGATGACTCGCGGCGCCATCGGCGATTCCTGCGCTCGGGTCTGGAGCGGCATCTAGCCTTCGAAAGTGAATCTCGAGGTCGAGATCACAAAGCCGACGACGCAGCGGCCGTGCGCCGTTTCGGCGAGATCTGCGGCGGCGCGAGCTTGTCTCCGTGCACCAGCGCGCCCGCATGCTTGACCCGGCGCAGCAACGGAACCAGCTCATAACCGGTGATCCCGTCGACACGTGCAAGATCCTCGGTGACAAAGGAATACAGATCGGCGGCGCTCGCGCCGATCACATTCGCGGTGAGGTTCGCCCGTCCGGTGACCGCTGCGGCGAACGGGATTCGGGTGTCGGTGCCCAGGGCCTTCCCGACCGAGGCCAACGACCGCGGCGCGACGGTGAGCCATAATGTGGTGCTGCGCAAGCCGATCGCGGCGGTGGCCAGGTCCACATGAAAGTAGGCCACTCCGGAAGCGATGAGCCGCTCCACACGGCGCGTCACCTTTCCGGGGGTACTGCCCGCCGCCCGCGCCAGCGTCGAGTACGGGACCCGCCCGTCCCGGCCGAGCTCGTCGAGCAGGAGACGATCGATGTCGTCGAGCTCGGTCCGTGCGGCCCCCGATGAAACACTATGGGTCGCAGTGGCCTTCAATGCCGCGGTCTGAGCGGGGGTGAGCACATCACTCCACGTGTCCTGATGCTCGCCCGCGCCGCCGATGAAGGTATGCATGATCTCGGCGGGTGCGACGTCGAGCACCGGCGCCGACCTCGGCAGTATCTCGTGCAACAACTCGTGAGTCTCGAAGCCCGCAGGTGCGCGGAGATTGAAATCGACCTCCCAGCCGGCCCCGTAGATCGACACCCACGACACATCGTCGCGCGCGGCGATCGTGCGGGCGATCGCGTCGGCCCCCTCCGGTCGACACCGGACACGGACCAGCCAGTTGGCGCCGCCGGTGCCGTGGAGATCGGCGGTCATCGTGACGCGCAGGAATCCGTCGCGGCGCATCCGCCGGTAGCGTCGGGCGACCGTTTGTTCGGCGACGTCGAGGATCTCGGCGAGTTCGACGAATGCCACCCGAGGCGATATCTGCAGTGCGCGAGCGATCTGCGCGTCCAACTTGTCCAATGTGGAGGATTCCAACGCAACTCTGGCACTCACAGCCGGAATTCTACGTCTGACCACATTGCAGGCGACTAGGGCGACTCCGAGCGCCAGACTAGAGACATACATCAGCACAGCGTCGATCCGGACCCACGTCATCGGGTCCTCGATGGATCGTCGCTCCCGACTCCGACGAATCCCTTGCAACCAATTCCTCGGAGACGAACCTCTGAAAGGTACGAATCCCCATGGCACGTAAATGGTGGACGCTGGTCGTCGTCTGCGCGGCAACATTCATGTTGCTGCTCGACGTCACGATCGTCGTCGTCGCGCTCCCCGACATCGAGCATGCACTCGGTGCGAGTTTCTCCCAACTGCAGTGGGTCACCGACGCCTACGCGCTGGCGCTGGCATCATTGCTGCTCACGTCGGGATCGATTTCGGACAAGTTCGGGCGACGCCGCATCTTCTCGATCGGGCTGGTCGTCTTCACCATCGGCTCGCTGTTGTGCGGTGTGGCGCAGGACCCGACGATGCTCATCGTCTCCCGGGCGCTCCAGGGCATCGGCGGAGCAGCGCTCTTCGCCACGTCGCTGGCGCTGCTCGCCGCGACCTTCCACGGCCGCGAACGCGGGATCGCATTCGGTGCGTGGGGTGCCGTCACCGGCATCGCGACGGCTCTCGGACCGATCCTGGGTGGCGTCCTGACCACCGGCATCACGTGGCGGTCGATCTTCCTGGTCAACCTGCCCATCGGCATCATCGCCCTGTTCCTCACACTGCGCATGGTCGACGAGTCGCGCTCGCCGCACGCACGCCGCATCGATTGGGCGGGAGTGCTCACCTTCACCGCGGGACTGCTCGCCGGCGTGTACGGCCTCACCGAGGCAGGTCAGCGGTCGTGGACCGATGGACTCGTGCTGGGATGTTTCGTCGCCGCCGCCGTGCTGCTGGTGGCGTTCGTCATCGTCGAACTGCGGGTCGCCCAACCGATGTTCGACTTGGGCCTGCTGCGCACCCCGACCTTCGGAGGCGGTCTGATCGCAGCCTTTGCGATGAACGGGTCGCTGTTCGCGATGCTGCTCTATGTGGTTCTCTACCTGCAGAACTCGCTCGGGTACTCCGCTATGGACACCGGCCTGCGCCTCCTCGTGATGTCCGGGTGCACGATGGTCGTCGCGACGATTGCGGGCCGTCTCTCCGAGCACCTGCCGCTGCGTTGGTTGATCGGTCCGGGACTGCTGCTTGTGGGCGGTGGACTGTTCCTGATGGCCGGACTCGACGCCGGCTCATCCTGGACCCATCTGATCCCCGGGCTCATCGTCGCCGGTATCGGCAGCGGCAGGTCAACCCGCCGCTCGCCGCGACCGCGGTCGGCGTGGTGCCGGTACACCAGTCCGGGATGGCCTCGGGCATCAACACCACCTTCCGCCAGATCGGCATCGCGGTGGGCATCGCCGTCTACGGATCGCTGTTCAGCTCTCGGATGGCCGACTCGATGCACCACGACCCTGCCGGTGGCACGCATGCCGCCTATGCCGACGGCCTCAACCTGCTGTTCGGTGTCAGCGCGACGGTCGCCGTCGTCGGCGGCGTGTGCGCGCTGGCGATGATTCGGTCCAAGGACTTCGTGCCGCATGGACCCGCGCCGGCCGCCGACGCTGAACCGGCCCAGCAGGTCCCGGCCGGCTGACGGCGACCGGGCTCAGTGCCCCTGCCGGCGGAGCTGCTGCATCGCCGAGCCGGGCGACGGCGGCGGCCCGGGTGCCGGTTCGGCGGGTTCCACCGGTTCGGGGGCGCTCGGGATCTCGCCTTCGGCGATCACCGACGCCGCGGCCTCCTGGGCCATCGCACCCTGGGCCATCTCCCCACCCGTCATCGACCCGGGCTGGCCGGGTTGCTGCTGCTGGGCCGCGATCACCTGCTCGGCGAGCACCGGCGGCAGCACGATCGGCAGCGGCGCCTTCGGCGGATGCGGCTCGTCGCCGCGGCGCACCACGGATTCGCTGAGAACCGCACGGCCGACCGCTTCGAGAGTTTCGGCCTGGTCGGCGGGGGCACTGATCACCGCACGCACCATCCAGCGCGGGCCGTCCACGCCGATGAAGCGGTGCAGGCCACCGCCGACCTCGGCGATCACCTCGCGGCCCCAATGCCCGTTCGCCAGTGAGACTTCCGCGCCGTCCGAGCGCAGCGCCTCGCTGAGTTCGCCGATCACCTCACGCCACTGGCCGGGCGACTTCGGGGCGGCGAAGGCCTGCACGCTGATCCGGCCCGCGCCCGCGACCAGGTACACGTTCTGCGGCTGATGATCGGCCGACATCTCGACCGTCACCTGTCCGCCCTCGACGACCGGGACCAGCACCGAACCCAGGTCCAGGTGCGAGTTGCTCAGGTCGGTGTCGCCGACCAGGTCGCCGATGTCATACGGGCCCTGACCGCTGCCGATCTCCTTGGCCGTGGTCTCCACGGGCTCCTTCGGCTTACCGGATCCGTAGCGGCCCTTGGCCTTTCCAGCCCGGAAACGTTCACGCATCTATCCGTTCACCTCCGCCGGCGTCGTGTCGAGAATCCCGTGTCCGCCGCTGGATCCGTATCCACCGGCCCCACGGCTGGTCTCGTCGAGCTCGTCGACCTCGACGAAATCGGGCAGCTCCACGCGCTGCACAAGCAGCTGTGCAATTCGGTCGCCCCGCGCGATGTCGATCGCCTCGGTGCGGTCCAGATTGATGAGACAGACCTTGATCTCCCCGCGGTAACCCGCGTCGACCGTGCCCGGGGTGTTCACGATGGACAGCCCCGCACGGGCCGCCAGACCCGACCGCGGATGAATCAGCCCCACCGTGCCGACCGGGAGGGCTATCGCGATCCCGGTCGGGATGAGCTGTCGTTCACCGGGTTCCAGCCGCACGTCGACCGTGCTGCACAGATCCACCCCGGCGTCGCCGGGGTGAGCACGCACGGGAAGCGGGATGTCCGGATCGAGACGGCGAAGTGCGATCTTCATCACGGGCGCCGCACTGTCTGAATCGGTTGTCACAACAGGGCAGACTACGCTGACCTCGTGGCTTCCACTTCATCCGGCGATCAGCATTCCCCGACCGCACCAACATCCGGCTCGGGTGATCTGTTCGACGAGCGGCTCTACGTGCCGTGGTGGTGGTGGCTGGTCGCCGCCGTCATCGTCGGCCTGCTGGGCTACGAGATCCAGATCGCGTTGCGGCACAGCGCGCTGAGCTGGATCGCCTATCTCGTCGTCGCGCCGTTGGTGGCGTGGCTGCTGTGGTCGATGGGGCGCACCCGGATCCGGGTGTCGGCCGATCATGAACTCTTCGCGCACAAGGCGCATCTGCCGGTCTCCGTGATCGATCACGTGGCTGCGGTCCCGGCCACCGCCAAGAGTGCGGCGCTCGGCCGGCAGCTCGATCCGGCCGCCTTTCTGGTGCATCGGGCCTGGGTCAAGACGATGGTGCTCATCGTTCTCGACGATCCTGACGACCCGACCCCCTACTGGCTTGTCAGCACCCGCCACCCGGAACGGTTGATCACCGCTCTCGGGCTGCGCGATGCTGCGACCCCGGACGACTAGCGCCGGGGCGCCGAACTGCTAGGCGCAGTCGACACAGATCTTCTCATTGCCCTTCTCGTAGGCCAATCGGCTGCGGTGGTACACGAGGAAACAGCTCGTACACGTGAATTCGTCGGCCTGCTTAGGCACGACACGAACCGACAATTCTTCACCGGACAGATCGGCGCCGGGCAGCTCGAACGATTCCGCGGTATCCGTCTCATCCACATCCACCGAGGCCGACTGGGCCTCGCTACGGCGAGCTTTCAATTCTTCCAGCGAGTCCTCCGACAGATCATCCGACTCGGACCGCCGTGGGGCATCGTAATCAGTAGCCATGTATCCCGCCTTCCTGCACGTCGTCGGGCGCAAAGTGCAGCCCGGCTCGCCCATCTCTCAACGATCACGACCCTGGAATCGTTGCCCGAAATGGACCTCAATTGAGTGATCTACACCACATATCTTGACGATACGGAAAATGCGCGATCACGGTGAAGCGGCCGAAGTCTAGCCCATAGAGACTGGCAGGTCAACGGTCGCTGTCCGGCGCGCTGACCGTGACGGCACACGAACCGCGCGCCACGCAGTATGCGCAGGGAGTGCGGCATTCCGCGGATTGCGACGACGCGCAGGCTACGCTTTGCCGCGTGGTCTCCTCCATCACTGCCGCCGCATACCCGACCGACGACCACGGCCGCCCGTTCCGGCGCCGCCGTTGGATCCCCTGGGCGTCGGCGGTCGCGGTCCTCCTGCTGCTGACGGTCATCGTGTGGGCCACCGCGCTGAGCACCGGCGGATCGAAGGGCACCGCGGCGGCCTGCCCCGCGCCCCCGGCCCCGTCGTCGACGCCGCCCAGCCCCGCCAATCCGGCCGACGGCGGCGGTGCTGCGGCCACCACCCAGCCGGCATCCTTCGGCAGCCCCATCTCGCGCGCGCAGATGAAGACCGTCGCCCCGGCCGCGCTCTCGTCGTTCCAGATCCGGGTGCTCAATGCGACCAGCCAGCGCGGCGCCGCGTCGAAGGTGCTGGGCGATCTCACCGACGAGGGATTCGTGCCGGTCCCCGAGCCGGCGTCAGCGGACGATCCGGTCTACTACAACCACTCGCTGGAGTGCTACGGCCAGATCCGGTTCGGTGCGGCCGGCGTCGCCGCGGCTGCGGCCGTCTGGATCGCCGCCCCCTGCAACGAGCTGATCCAGGATTCGCGCCCCGGCACCCAGGTCGATCTGGTGCTGGGCAATCAGTACAAGTCCAACGAACGCTCGCAGGACGCCAGCGCGCTTCTCGCGACGCTGAAGTCGGCGGGCCCGCAAGACAAGAACACCGGCGCCGACCCGGCGCTGCTGGCCGCGGTACACAAGACGAAATGTTGATGACGCGGCGTTGACCGCGCGCCGGCCGCAGGGTCTAGAGCGCGCCCAACGCGTTCACCCCGGCCAACGCGTCGGCGAACTGATCGAAGACACCCGGTGCGGCGACGAGCGTCAGTGCCCGGTCGACGGACCGGGAGTCCGCGGCGGGCGTCATGACCCGAGCGCCGGCCTCGGACGCGATCAACGATCCGGCCGCCCAGTCCCACGGACTGAGCCCGTGCTCGTAGTGCACGTCGGCCTGACCGGATGCCACCATGCACAGATCCAGTGCCGCCGAACCGATTCGGCGGATATCGCGCACCCTGGGCAACAGGTCGGCGACCACGGCACCCTGTGCGCGCCGCAGCTCGGCGTCGTACCCGAACCCGGTGGCCACCAACGCCACATCGAGATCGGCGATGTCGTTGCAGCTCAGCGGAATCTCCCCGCCGGGCGCCGCGGCACCGGATCGACAGCAGGCCCCGTCCCCGCGTGCGGCGTGGTAGGCGACGTCGCGTGCCACGTCGACGACGGCGCCGGCAACCGACACGCCGTCGATCTGCGCCGCGATCGAAACCGCGTATGCCGGAACGCCGTACAGGAAATTGACGGTCCCGTCGATCGGGTCGACCACCCAGCGCACCCCGCCGGGCACCTCGATGCTGCCGCCCTCCTCCTCGCCGAGGATCGCGTCGTCGGGTCGCAGGGCCGCCAGCCGATCTCGGATCAATGCCTCGGCCTCGGTGTCGGCCACCGTGACCGGGTCGGTACGGCTGCTCTTGGTGGCGACGGCGGCCGCACGGTCGCGCGCCTCGTGCCCGAACAGCTCCGGCCGGCGCCGACGAATATGCGCGGCTGCGGCCAGCGCGACTTCCAGTGCGATCTCCCGCAACTCGGTCGCCGACACCGCATCACTCGATGAATCACTCACCACTCCATCGCAACACACACCCGGCGCGGTGGCAGCGGCTAGTCTCGTCTAGCACCCGTCACCACGCCGCGGCTCGATGACGCGCATCGTGCGCCGCCACTTCATCAAGGAGGACGCATGGCCGTCACCCAGGCATCCGGGGTCAAGCACGGCTTCGGGGTCGACGTCGGCGGATCGGGCATCAAGGGCGGCATCGTCGACCTTGACGCCGGGCAACTCGTCGGCGATCGATTCAAGGTTCTGACACCGCATCCGGCCACCCCGCAGTCGGTCGCCAGCGGGGTCCGCGAGGTCGTCGACCACTTCGGCTGGACGGGTCCGGTCGGCATCACCCTGCCGGCGGTCATCGCCGCCGGCGTCTGCCGCACCGCGGCCAACATCGACCCCGCCTGGATCGGCACCGAGGTCTACCCGCTGTTCGCCGCCGAGTTGGGCGATCGCGATCTGGCCGTCCTCAATGACGCGGACGCGGCCGGCATCGCCGAGGACGCACACGGCGCCGGACACGGCCGCAACGGCGTCACGATGCTGCTCACGCTCGGCACCGGAATCGGGTCGGCGATCATCCAGAACGGCGTGCTGCTGCCCAATACCGAACTCGGCCATCTCGAGGTCGACGGCAAGGAGGCCGAGCACCGCGCGTCGTCAAAAGTCAAGGAGGACAAGGACTGGTCGTACCAGCGCTGGGCCAAGGAGGTCTCCCTCGTGCTGGAGACCTACGAGAAGCTCTTCTGGCCCGATCTGTTCATCGTCGGCGGCGGAATCAGTCGTAAGGCAGACAAATGGATCCCGATGCTGACCAATCGGGTTCCGGTTGTGCCGGCCGAACTGCGCAACAACGCGGGCTTGGTCGGCGCCGCGATGGCGGTGGACACCGGCCTGCGACCCTAAGGTCGCAGGCCGCTCCCGCATCCTTGTCGTTACAATGGAACGGTCCGGTTCACACCGGGGAAGCCAATCCCAGCGCCGACCGCCATCACGGGCGTATTTTCGCCTGCGTATGACAGCTCAGCGGTCAGTCCCGAAAGGTCGTACGTGGTAGCCAGCATATTCCGTTCGTCGGCAAAGAAATCCGAAGTCGACGCCAAGGATTCGGCCGAGAAGGAAGCCGCCCCGGCGAAGAAGGCACCGGCCAAGAAGGCCGCCGCCAAGAAGGCGGCTCCGGCGAAGAAAGCACCGGCCAAGAAGGCTCCCGCGAAGAAGGCCGCCCCGGCGAAGAAAGCACCGGCCAAGAAGGCCGCCGCCAAGAAGGCAGCTCCGGCGAAGAAGGCCGCCGCCAAGAAGGCACCGGCCAAGAAGGCCGCGGCGACCGGCTCGGCCGCGACCCGCGCGAAGAAGGCCACGTCCAAGGCCGGCCCCGAGACCGAGTCCGATGAGGATGAGGTCGACGGCCCCGGTTCGATCGACGACATCGACGCTCCCGATGGCGAGCTCGACGTGGAGGATGTCGACGTCGAGGAGGTGGCGGTCGAGGAGGCCCCGGCCAAGGGCGGCAAGGACGCCAAGAAGAAGGCCGCCGGCAAGTCCGACGAGGAAGAGATCGAGGAGCCGTCCGAGGCGGACAAGGCCTCCGGCGACTTCGTCTGGGACGAGGAGGAATCCGAGGCGCTGCGACAGGCCCGCAAGGATGCCGAGCTGACGGCGTCGGCAGACTCGGTGCGTGCGTACCTGAAGCAGATCGGCAAGGTCGCGCTCCTCAACGCCGAGGAAGAGGTCGAGCTGGCCAAGCGCATTGAGGCCGGCCTCTATGCCACCGAGTGGATCCGCCGTAAGGCCGAGGCCGGCGAGAAGCTGACCACCGCCCAGCGCCGCGACTACCTGTGGATCTCGCGCGACGGCAACCGCGCCAAGAACCACCTCCTCGAGGCCAACCTGCGACTGGTCGTCTCGCTCGCCAAGCGCTACACCGGCCGCGGCATGGCGTTCCTCGACCTCATCCAGGAAGGCAACCTGGGCCTCATCCGCGCGGTCGAAAAGTTCGACTACACAAAGGGTTACAAGTTCTCGACGTACGCCACCTGGTGGATCCGACAGGCGATCACCCGCGCGATGGCCGACCAGGCCCGCACCATCCGTATCCCGGTGCACATGGTCGAGGTCATCAACAAGCTGGGCCGTATCCAGCGCGAGCTGCTGCAGGACCTGGGCCGCGAGCCCACTCCGGAAGAGCTCGCCAAGGAGATGGACATCACGCCGGAGAAGGTGCTGGAGATCCAGCAGTACGCCCGTGAACCGATCTCCCTCGACCAGACCATCGGCGACGAAGGCGACAGCCAGCTCGGCGACTTCATCGAGGACTCCGAAGCCGTCGTCGCGGTCGACGCGGTCAGCTTCACGCTGCTCCAGGATCAGCTGCAGTCGGTGCTCGAGACGCTGTCCGAGCGCGAGGCCGGCGTCGTGCGGCTGCGGTTCGGACTCACCGACGGTCAGCCGCGCACGCTGGACGAGATCGGCCAGGTCTACGGCGTCACGCGCGAGCGCATCCGGCAGATCGAGTCGAAGACGATGAGCAAGCTGCGGCACCCGAGCCGCTCGCAGGTGCTGCGCGACTATCTCGACTAACGGCTAACGAAACCCGGCGTCGACACGGTATGCCCTGTGTCGGCGCCGGTTCCGCACTGTGGAGTACCCCGAAACAGTGAGTAGCGACACACCCGGGACACCCGGGGAACAAAGCTCAGGGCCGGATCGTCTGACAGAGTAGGAGTAGCGCCTCACCCGAGGCGCCCGCTCGGATCCGGCCATCCAGATGGCCAGGGACGGAGGAATGATGGACATCGCAACTGCTACGACGACCTCTCCCGCCCTCACCGCTGCCGACCGCTGCGATCGTTGCAGTGCCGCCGCCCGCGTACGCGCATTTCTGCCCGCCGGTGGCGAGCTGCTGTTCTGCCAGCACCACTTCAACGAGCACGAGGCCCGCCTGGTCGACCTGGGCGCGACCATCGAGCACGACAGCGATCAGCTGATCTGAGCGTCGCGCCGACGTCATTGGTCGGCGTTCGTCGTCCGAACTTCAGCGCCACTGGCGCAGCTGTGCGATCCGTTCGCGCAGCTGCTCGGCCGTAGCCATCGCCGTCGGCGGTCCACCGAGTGCCGCCCGCAATTCGTTGTGCACCGCGGCATGCGGCTTTCCGGTGCGCTGGTGGTGCATCGCCACCAGACTGTTGAGTTCGCGCCGCAGCACACCCAGCTGATCGCGCGTCTCGGCCCGTTCAGTGGCGCCGGAGTTCTCCGCCGCCTTGATCCCGGCCGTACGCGCGGTCACCTGCTCGGCCTGCCTCCGGTTCAACAGATCGCGCACCTGATCGCGATCGAGTAGTCCCGGCAGGCCGAGATAGTCGGCCTCCTCGTCGCTGCCGACGAAGGTGGCGGTGCCGAAGGACGATCCCTCATAGATGACCTGGTCGAGCTCGGCGTCGGCATGCAACGACTGGAACGTGCCCTCGTCTTCGCCGGGCTCGTCCTCCTGCTTGTTGGCCTCCGCGAGCGCCTCGTCCTGCCAGCCGTCGGATTCCCGATGCGGCTTGCCGAGCACGTGGTCGCGCTGCTCCTCCAGCTGGCTCGCCAGCTGCAGCAGGACCGGCACGGACGGCAGGAAGACGCTGGCGGTCTCGCCAGCGCGGCGGGCACGCACGAACCGGCCGATCGCCTGCGCGAAGTACAGCGGTGTCGACGCGCTCGTCGCGTAGACGCCGACCGCGAGGCGCGGGACGTCGACGCCCTCGGACACCATGCGCACCGCGACCATCCACTCGTCGTCGGACGCCGCGAACTCGGCGATACGGCTCGACGACTTCGGGTCGTCGGACAGCACCAGGGTGACCGGCTTGCCGGAGATCGCAGTCAGCAGATCCGCGTAGTCGCGGGCGACCGTCTGGTCGGTTGCGATCACCAGACCACCCGCGTCGGGCACACCCGAATTGCGCTTCTGCATCAACCGCTTGTGCGCGGCGGTCAGCACCGCCGGGATCCAGTCGCCGTGCGGGTCGAGCGCGGTCCGCCAGGCGCGCGCGGTGTGTTCGGCCGAGAGCGGCTCGCCCAGCCGCGCGGTGAACTCCTCCCCCGCACTGGTCCGCCAGCTCGCCTGCCCCGAGTAGGCCAAGAACACCACGGGACGGACGACGCCGTCGGCGAGGGCGTCCGAGTAGCCGTAGGTGTGGTCGGCCTTGGAGCGCTGCCCGCCGCCCGGCTCGGGCTCGTAGGTGACGAACGGGATCGGGCTGTCATCGGACCGGAAGGGGGTTCCGGTGAGCGCGAGGCGCCGGGTTGCGTCGCCGAATGCCTCGCGGATGGCGCCGCCCCAGCTCTTGGCATCGCCGCCGTGATGGATCTCGTCCAGGATCACCAGCGTCTTGCGGTTCTCGGTGCGCACCCGATGCCGGCTCGGGTGCGACGCCACCTGCGCGTAGGTGACGACCACGCCGTCGTAGTCGGAGCTGGTCTGGCCGGTCGAGTTGGAGAATTTCGGATCCAGCGAAATCCCCTGGGCCGCAGCCGATGCGGCCCACTGGAACTTGAGGTGCTCGGTCGGCGCGACGACGGTGATCTTCTCGACGATCCGCGCCTGCAGCAGTTCGGCCGCGAGCCGCAGCCCGAAGGTGGTCTTACCGGCACCGGGGGTCGCCACCGCGAGGAAGTCGCGCGGGGATGTCGAGAGGTACTTCGTCAGCGCGCGGCGCTGCCACGCACGCAGCGGCGCGCGCTGCGCGCCGGCGGATGCATCCGAAACGTCAGGGACATCCGAGACATCCTGTGCGGCCGAAGTCACCGGGGTGCTGCTCCTGGGGGTGGGGGATGAAAATCGGCGATCGCTGCCGGCCGATCCGGCGGCAGACCGCGGATCGAAACGGCTGCTGACCGCCGGAGCCACTCTACCGGGGGCCGACACGGCCACGGACACGCCGCGCCCATGCGCGACGCACCGCACCGCGATCGGCAATGCTGGTGTCATCGACAACACCGAACCGATCCCGCCGAGACCGACGCCGCCACCTGCCGCGCCGTCGGGTTCGTCGACGTCGCCGCAGAAGACGTCGGTGCTGTCTGTACTGCGGGCGATTCCCCAGGTTGCCTGGCAGGTCGCCAACAAAGCCTGGGATGACGGCATCTTCGCCCGGTCAGCCCAGGCGGCGTTCTGGCAGACGCTATCGCTGCCGCCACTGCTGCTCGCACTCCTCGGAACGCTGGGCTCCGTCGCCAGCTGGTTCGGCCCGGACACGATCGACGCGGTCCGCCGGGGCATCGTCAGCTTCAGCCACCGCATCTTCAGCGAGTCAGTCGTGAACGAGATCATCCTTCCGTCGGTCAACAATGTGCTGGCGCATACGCACGGCGAACTGATCTCGTTGGGGTTCATCATGTCGCTGTGGGCCGGGTCGTCGGCGATGTCGAGCTTCATCGACTCGATCGATCTGGCGCACGGCCAGCACAAGGTGCGGCACCCGGTCAAGCAGCGGCTCTTCGCGCTGTGGGTGTATCTGGGGTTCCTCGTTGTCGCGATCTTCGCCGTGCCGATGGTGGCGCTGGGGCCCAGGTATGTGCGCCACATCCTGCCGAAGTCGTGGGAGCCGCTCAGCTCGAACGTCATCGACTACGCCTATTTCCCGGTCGTCGCGCTGCTGCTGCTGGTCGCCCTGACGACGCTGTACCGGATCGCCCTGCCGCACCCGCTGCCGTGGCGGCGGCTGGCCTACGGGGCCATCCTCGCGGGCGTCATCTTCTGGTGCGCGAGCGCGGTCCTCCGCGTGTACCTGCAGTACGTCGCGAAGGTCGGCTATTCGTATGGCGCGCTGTCGACGCCGATCGCCTTCCTGCTGTTCACGTTCTTCCTGGGCTTCGCGATCGTCGGCGGCGCCGAGCTGAACGCGGTCGTCCAGGAACGCTGGCCGGCCAAGCCCACCTACACCGAGCAGGTGCGCGAATGGGTCAGCTCGAACTCCGGCGAACTCGCCGACCGGATCAAACGCCTACCGACCGGACCGATCCTGCGCCGCGGCGAGCAGGATCCGCGCCGGCGGCCGGACGACCGCTGACCCGGCGCGGTCAGTCGTCCTTCTTCATGCGCTCGTAGATCTTCTTGCACTTCTCGCAGACCGGCGATCCCGGCTTCGGCGACCGCGTCACCGGGAAGACCTCGCCGCACAGCGCCACCACATGGGTTCCCATGACCGCGCTCTCGGCGATCCTGTTCTTCTTGACGTAGTGGAAGACCTTCGGAGTGTCGTCGTCGGTCGATTCGTCCGTGTCGATATCGGGACGGTCCAGAGTCTGTGTCTCGCTCATGGACCTCATTGTGCGCCCGGTTGACGGCAGTGGGAAAATAAAGGTTATGGACGCCGAGTCCCGCAACGCGATTCTCATCACCGAGGCACAGCCCTCGCAGCAGGCCCAGCAGAAAGCTCGGGTCCATAAGTACCTGTTCATGATGGCGTTTCGCGTTCCCGCCCTGGTTATCGCCGGCGTGGTCTACGGCGCCACCCACAACGGCCTGATCGCGCTGGCCATCCTGGCCGTCTCGATCCCGATCCCCTGGATCGCCGTCCTCATCGCCAATGACCGTCCGCCGCGGGGCAAGCACGAGGTCCGTTTCTACAAGTACGGCCCGCCCGCCACACCGTCCCTGGAGTCGCGTAAGCCCACGGCCATCGAGGGCGAAGTCAGCGGCACCATCCGCGACGGCGATTAGCGCGGTCCGGTGCACCTGACGGCATTCCTGTGCCGCCGGCCGCTTTCACCTGTGACTATCGCTGCATGACTGAGCGTCAGCGAACGAATCCATCAACGCAGTGCGCGGGTACCTCGTGCGCGCACGGAGCGAAGCGAGTACGCGCATGAGTGTCGATAGCGTCGAGGCCGCGCGGCTCAACTACTTCGGACCGAACTGGTTCGCGTCGGTGATGGGCACCGGGATCGTCGCCACCGCCGCCGCATCGCTGCCCGTGCATCCGGCCGGACTACGCGCCTTCGCCGAAGTCGTGTGGGTACTCACCGCTGCCCTGCTCGTGCTGCTCATCGGCGCCGTCACGGTGCAATGGATGCGCGACCCCCGAATTGCCCGCAGCCAGGCGCGCAACCCGCAGATGACGCATTTCTACGGCGCGGCACCGATGGCCCTGCTGACCGTCGCCGCCGGCGCACTCCTCGTCGGCCGGGACCTGATCGGCACCCGCGCCGCGGTCGACCTCGCCTGGGTGCTGTGGACGGCCGGCACCCTCGGCGGCCTGTTCACCGCACTCTCCATCCCCTACCTGATGTTCACCCAGCTGGAGGTCGGCCCCGACGCCGCATTCGGCGGCTGGCTCATGCCCGTAGTGCCGCCGATGGTCGCCGCGGCGTCAGGCGCACTGCTGATTCCGCACATGGCGCCGGGCACCGGGCGGACCACGATGTTCTACGGCTGTTTCGCGATGTTCGGCCTGTCGCTGTTCGCCGCGCTGATCATCATCACGATGATCTGGAGTCGCCTGGCGCATTACGGCACGTCCGGATCGGCGCGGGTGCCGACGCTGTGGATCGTGCTGGGCCCGCTCGGCCAGGGCATCACCGCCGCCGGCCTGCTGGGCACCGTCGCCGAGCTCGCGGTCCGGCCCCAATTGGCTTCCGGCATGAAGGTTTTCGCGGTCCTGTTCGGTGTGCCGGTGTGGGGCTTCGCCGTGCTGTGGATCGGGCTGGCGACGGCACTGACGGTCCGGACGCTGCGCCGCGGCATGCCGTTCGCGCTGACCTGGTGGAGCCTGACCTTCCCCGTCGGCACCTTCGTCACGGGCACCTCGCAGCTCGCCGCGCATACCGGGCTGCCGCTGTTCAAGGTCGCCGCCGTGGTGGCCTATATCTGTCTGCTGAGCACCTGGGCGCTGGTGACGATCCGCACCCTGAAGGGCAGCGTCGGCGGCAGCCTGTTCACCCCACCACCGCCGCCGGCGACCATCGGTAAGGATCCCAGATGACTGACACCGCACGATCGTCGGCGACGCTGACGACCATCGCGCCGGCCCTGCGCGCCGCGTTCGAACGGCTCGACTACACCGCCGACGGCCTGCTGCGGATGCTCGGCGCCGACGCCCACGCCGCCCTCGGGCGCGGCGAACCGGTCGCGGTCCGCCGGGCCTGCACCGGCGAGCTCGGCACCCTGGTGCGGCTGCTGCTGGTCGGCGATGTGATCGCGCATCAGGAGGCGGCGGCCGTCCTGGCGCCGCTGGAACTCGACGCCGCGCTGGCGGCGGGCCTGCTCGAAGCGACGGCGGACGGTGTGCGGTCGGCGATCGACGTCCGCCCGTTCGACATCGGATCCGGAAGCCGCTGGGTGTTCGCCGATCTGGACGAGTCGATGCGCATCGTCGGCACCCGGCCCGACCATGTGCTCGGCGTCGGCGAGGCGTCGCTGTCGCTGCTACGCGCGACGCCGCGTGATCCGGTCGCGGACGCGATCGACATCGGCACCGGCTGCGGCGTGCAGACGGTGGCCGCGCTCGATCATGCCGACCGGGTGATCGCCACCGACATCACCCCGCGCTGTCTCGACTTCACCCGAGCGAGCTTGGCGCTCAACGGAATCAACCCCGCCCGCGTACAGATCCGGCAGGGTTCCTGGTACGAGCCGGTCGCCGACGAGCAGACGGACCTGCTGATGGCGAACCCGCCCTTCGTGGTCGGGAGCGGCACGATCGAGCATTCCTACCGCGACTCGGGTCTCGATCTCGACGGCGCGAGCGAACTCATGATCCGCGGCGCCGCCGACCGGCTGGCACCCGGCGGAACCGCCGCGATGCTCGCGTCGTGGATCGTCACCGAGGCAGACTGGCGATCCCGACTGGCGTCGTGGCTGCCCGACCACGGTGTCGACGCGTGGATCGTGCAGCGCGACATCGCCGATCCGGCGCTGTACGTCGGTACCTGGATGCGCGACGGCGGCTTGGATCCGCGCGACGTCGAGGCCCAGCAGGTCGGTGCGCGGTGGCTCGACCGCTTCGCCGATGCCGGCGTCGAAGGCGTCGGATTCGGCTTCGTGTTCCTGCGCAGAACCGACGAACCGAGCGACATCCTGGCCGAGGATCTGCGACACAGCTTCGACGATCCGCTCGGCGACGAGGCCACCGCCTACTTCGACCGCGTCGCCTGGCTGCGCGAGAACGACGTCCGCGACGCCCGGCTGCAGCTGACCGATGGCGCCGCGCTGGAGCGGGTCGCCACGATCGACCCCGACACCGGCTGGGTCGACGTCGTCCGGCGTCTGCATCGCGCCGACGGCCCCCGCTGGGTGCATGAGGTGGACGATTCCGCGGCCGCCCTGGTTGCCGGACTGAGGCACGAGGGGCTCCCGGCCGCCGACGTCGCCGAGCTGCTTGCCGTCGCGACCGGCGTCGAGGGCTTCGACGACCAGGCCCTGGATGAGCTGCTGACCGGCCTCGTCCGGCATGGCGTGCTGCGGCCCGACAACACGCGCTAGCCGGTCCGCGATCCTCGCCCGGTCGGCGGTCGCGGCGGACCTGATGCCGACGAATCGGTTCGCTGCTGGCGAAGTTAATCGAAGTCTCAGGAGACTCTCAGCCCCTATCGACAGCTACCGCAGGTCAGCACGCTTTTGTAAGTGCAGCGCGCCGGAACTACCTGACGTCTGCCAGACGTTGTACCGGGTGAACACGCACAGTTGTCGCCGACAAGGGAGGCTCGAGATGCCCACCACGACCACCGCCACCAAGGCAACCGCCACCAAGGCCGCGCCTGCCAAGGCGACCCGTCCAGCGCTGACATCCGCAGACCTCGACGCCCAGTCCCCGTCCGCCGACCTGGTTCGCGTCTACCTCAACGGCATCGGCAAGACTGCGCTGCTGAACGCGGAGCAAGAAGTCGAACTGGCCAAGACCATCGAAGCCGGCCTGTACGCCAAGCACGTACTCGCCACCAAGAAGCGGCTCTCGGCCGCCAAGAAGCGCGATCTGGCGCAGATCGTCCGCGACGGCGAGTTCGCCCGCGCACACCTGCTGGAGGCCAACCTCCGCCTGGTGGTCTCGCTGGCCAAGCGCTACACCGGCCGCGGGATGCCGCTGCTCGACCTGATCCAGGAGGGCAACCTCGGCCTGATCCGCGCTATGGAGAAGTTCGACTACGCCAAGGGCTTCAAGTTCTCGACGTACGCCACCTGGTGGATCCGGCAGGCGATCACCCGCGGCATGGCCGATCAGAGCCGCACCATCCGCCTCCCCGTCCACCTGGTCGAGCAGGTCAACAAGCTGGCCCGGATCAAGCGCGAACTGCATCAGCAGCTCGGCCGCGAGGCGACCGACGAGGAGCTGTCGGCCGAGTCGGGCATCCCGGCCGAGAAGATCGCCGATCTCCTCGATCACAGCCGCGACCCGGTGAGCCTGGACATGCCGGTCGGCAGCGACGAAGAGGCACCGCTGGGCGACTTCATCGAGGACGCCGAGGCCACGTCGGCCGAGAACGCGGTCATCGCCGGCCTCCTGCACACCGACGTGCGTCAGGTGCTGGCCACCCTCGACGAGCGCGAGCAGCAGGTGATCCGGCTGCGCTACGGCCTCGACGACGGCCAGCCGCGCACCCTGGACCAGATCGGCCGACTGTTCGGCCTGTCGCGCGAGCGCGTGCGGCAGATCGAGCGCGAGGTGATGGTCAAGCTGCGCAACGGCGACCGTGCCGAGCGGCTGCGCGCCTACGCGAGCTGATCGGCTCCACGAAGCATTCCCCTCCAGACCCGGTGTCCGCATGGACGCCGGGTCGCTTCGTTTCAGCCCCGGCGTCAGCCGCCATCCAGCCGCTGGCGGGCGTCAGCGCAGCCGCCGAGGGCCACTGTCAGCACGCGAGGGCACTGGGCCGACTTCGATCTCGACGCTGAGCACCGCCGCCCCGCCGGGCGCGGCGAGCACTGGATCCAGACGCACGGTGCGCACTCCCGGCTGCTGATCGACCAGCAGCGAGACCCGTTGCAGCACATCCGCGATCGCGTCTTTGTCGACCGGCGCGGAGCCGCCGTAGCCGGACAGCAGCGCGGCCGACAGCGGCGCGTCGACCAGTTCCCGGGCCTGCGCGGCCGACAGCGGGACGACGTGCACCGCCCGGTCGCCCACCAGATCGCTGAGCGGGCCGCTCAGCCCGAACGAGATCAGCGAGCCGGCGGCCGGATGATCGCCGGCGGTGATCGCCACGCCGACGCCCTTGGACGCCATGGCCTGCACGTGCAGCTCGGTGTCCCCGGTGAGCGCGGTCAGGTCGGCGAACGCGGCCGCCACGGCATGCTTGTCGGGCAGATCCAGCCGCACCCCTTCGCGGTCGGCACGCCGCCGCCATTGCGGTGACACCGCTTTCACGGCGGCGGGATAGCCGATCTCGTCGGCCGCCGCGATCGCCGCGTCGGCGTCGGTCACCGTCCGGAACTCGGTCACGGCAATCCCGTAGCGGGCGGCGAGTTCAGCCGCGGCGCCATCGTCGAGCACCCCGGCTCCCGCATCGATCGCCGATTCGATCAGTCCGGTCGCGCGGGCGGCGTCGATGCCGGCGGGCAGTTCGGCGTCGGCGCGGGGCGCGCGGAGCCATTTGGCGTACCGCGACACCTGAGCGAGCGCGGAGACCGCGCGTTCGGGAGTCGCGAACGACGGGATCGATCCGCGCACGGGTACGCCGCCGTCGTCGACGATGCTGAGGCCGCGCGGAATGCCGTCCACCGCAAGGAAGGTGGAGACGATCGGCTTGGCGGACCCGCGCGACCCGGTCAGCAGTGCTCCGGCGTAGTCCTGGACGCTCACCGCGACCGGCGGCACGAAGACCGCCATGATCGCGTGCACCGAATCGTCGGCCGTGGCGGCGACGACCGCGGCCTCGAACTCGGCCGGTGCCGCGCCGGGCTCCAGATCGACGATGCCGTCCACCTCGATGCCGTCCCGCGCGCCGGCAGCCGCCGCCATCTCCCCCAGCACCAACGAGTTGGTGATGATCCGCACCCGCGGGCCGGCCGGAAGCGGTTGATAGGCAAGCACTGTCGCGCAGTCGAACAATTCGCTGATGCCGGAGCACGGAATCACGCCGAACTGCCGCAGCAGCTCGTCGTCCTCGCCGAGGTCGTTGCTGACGACGAGCACCGGCTTGCTGCGCGCCACGTGCCGGGCCAGTCGTGAGAACTTGCGCGGGTTGCCGTAGCTCTCCAGATACAGCAGCACCACTTCGGTGTCGGCGTCCGAATCCCAGTACTGCAGCATGTCATTGCCGGACAGATCGGCACGGTTGCCGGCCGAGACGAAGCTGGACAGCCCCAGACGCCGCCGCGCCGCCTCGTCCAGGATCGCGATGCCGAGCGCACCGGACTGGCAGAAGAATCCGACCGCTCCCCGACCCGGAATCCGCGGCGCCAGCGTGGCATTGAGCCGCACGCCGACCTCGTTGTTGGCGACGCCGAGGGCGTTGGGCCCGACCAGCCGCATGCCGTGCGAGCGCACCGACTCGACGAGGCGGTTCTCCGATTCGCTGCCGTCCGAGCCGATCTCGCTGAACCCGGCCGAGACGACCACCATCGACTTGACGCCCTTGGCCAAGCAATCGTCGAGGACCTCGTCGACGACACCGGCCGGCACCGCGACGATCGCCAGATCCACCGGATCGGGGATGTCGCGCACGGTCGGGTACGCACGGATACCCATGACGGACCGGCGATCGGCATTGACCGGGAACACCGGCCCGGTGAAGCCGCCCGCGATCACGTTGGCCAGCACCGCGTTTCCCACCTTGCGCGGATCGGTCGATGCGCCGATCACCGCCACCGATTCGGGGCGCAGCAGATTCGCCACGCTGCGGGCCTCCGACGCCCGCTCACGCGCGTTGCGGACCACTCGCTGCGCATCGGTGGGGTCGATGGTGAATTCGACGTGGATGGTGCTGCCGTCGAAGCTCCGCTCCAGCTGATAGCCGGCATCCCGGAACACCGCGACCATCGTCGGGTTCTCGCTGAGCACCTCGGCCTCGAACCGCTTGAATCCGCTCTCGCCGGCGACCGCCGCCAGGTGTTCGAGCAGGATCGGCCCCAGCCCGCGACCCTGATGCTCGTCGGCGACGACGAATGCAACCTCGGCCGACTCCGGCTTGCCCTCGCCGTCGAGGGACTCGTACAGGCCCATCGCGATGATCTGGTCGTCCAGGATCGCCAGGAACGCCATCCGCTCGCGGTAGTCGATCGTCGTCATCCTCAGCAGATCGCGTTCGGACAGGGTGGGATACGGGCCGAAGTACCGCAGATAGCGCGTGCGCTCGGAGAGCTTGCCGTGGAATTCGGCGAGCTTGGCGGCGTCCGCGGGGACGATCGGCCGCAGATGCACCACGCGGCCGTCCGACGCCAGGACATCCGCAGCCCAGTCGGCCGGGAACGGGGACGACGCGCGGGTGCCGGTCTGTTCAGTCACGGGGATCCTCCGGGTCCAGGCCATGCAGTGGATAGACGGCTGATCGCACCGACGCGATCGCGGCGTCGACCGGCGAATGCCCGCCGGCGCCCTCCCAGGGCTCGTAGTCGCCGGTGCCGTCCTCGTCGCCCATCGACCGCACGGGCGAGCTGCGCAGCATCGGATCGAGCGACTGGGCCGCCAGATCGGCCTCCTGACACCATTTCTCGCCGACCGGGGTCGCCACCGGCAGATCCCGGCCGGAGGCGACGGCCAGCAGATGCGTCCATGCCCGCGGCACGACGTCGATGAGTCCGTATCCGCCACCGCCGACCGCCAACCACTTGCCGTCGCAGTACTTGTCGGCCAGATCGCGCATCGCGATCATCGCCGCGCGCTGACCGTCCACCGTCAGCATCAGGTCGGTGAGCGGATCGCGTCGATGCGAGTCGACGCCGCATTGCCCGACGATGATCTGCGGTTTGAAGGCCCCCACCACGCCGGGCACCACCGCATGGAAGGCCCGCAGCCACAGCGCATCCGGCGTGCCCGGCGGCAGCGGGATGTTCACGGCGGTGCCGGCCGCGGCCCCACTGCCGACCTCGTCCGCGTACCCGGTCCCGGGCCACAGGCTGGCCGGGTCCTCATGCACCGACACGGTGAGCACCCGCGGATCGTCGATGAAGGCCTGCTGCACCCCATCGCCGTGGTGCGCATCGATATCGACGTAAGCGATGCGGTCGTAGCCGTGGTCGAGCAGCCAGGTGATGGCGATCGCGCAGTCGTTGTAGATGCAGAAGCCGGCCGCATGCCCGGCCATCGCGTGATGCATTCCGCCGCTGATGTTGACCGCGCGCCGCGCCTGTCCCGTCGCGACGAGCTCGGCGGCCTGCACGGTCGCCCCGACCAGCAGCGCGCCCGCATCATGCATCCCGGCGAAGATCGGATTGTCCGCGTTGCCCAGCCCGTAGACCCGTTCGAGCAGCTTCGACGACCCCGCGGTGACGCCCTCGGCGCGCGAAGCCGCACGCACCGCCATCAGGTAGTCCTCGGTGTGAATCGACCGCAGGAGCGCGTCGTCCGCCGGTTCGGGATTGTGCAGCCGAACATCCCCGAGCACGTCCAGCGATTCGGCCAGACTGATGGTGAGCGCGAGGCGAATCGGGTTCATCGGGTGCGTCGACACCCAGCGGTAGTGCATGAAGCGGTCTGACCAGGCCACTGCCGTATCACCCATGGCAACCGTCACTCATCCGCCCTGCCGTGTCGCTCATGTCTTCGAGACTATGCGGTGCGGGTAACCTGGACATGCAGACGCGCGTTTGGACCGAAGGGATGGATTGGCTGCAGTGAATGATCTGGTTGATACCACCGAGATGTACTTGCGCACCATCTATGACCTCGAGGAAGAGGGCATCGTGCCATTGCGCGCACGTATCGCCGAGCGCCTCGATCAGAGCGGCCCGACGGTGTCGCAGACGGTCGCACGAATGGAACGTGACGGTTTGGTGCGCGTCGCCGGCGACCGGCACCTCGAACTCACCGACAAGGGACGCGGTCTGGCCACCTCTGTCATGCGCAAGCATCGGCTGGCGGAGCGGCTGCTGGTCGACGTCATCGGCCTGCCGTGGGACCAGGTGCACGACGAGGCCTGCCGCTGGGAGCACGTGATGAGCGAAAACGTCGAGCGCCGGTTGCTCGAGATTCTCGACCACCCGACGACCTCGCCGTACGGAAACCCGATCCCGGGCCTGGAGCTACTCGGCGTGTCCGCGGACGCCCCGGCGAAGCCCACCACCCGCCTCGCGGATATCCCGCAAGGCGAGCCGGTCGCGGTGATCGTGCGGCGGCTGTCCGAGCACGCGCAGACCGACACCGAGCTGATCACGGCGCTGCGCGAGGCCGGTGTCGTGCCGAACGCCCGCGTCACCGTGCAGGCGACGATGGACGCGGTCATGATCTCCACCCCGGGACACGCGGGACTGACGCTGTCCGAAGAGATGGCGCACTCGATTCACGTCGAAAAGGTCTGACCGCGTGCGGCTTCTCGTGACCGGCGGCGCCGGCTACGTCGGTTCGGTGTGCGCTCGGGTGCTCGCCGACCGCGGCCACCAGATCACCGTCATCGACAATCTGACGACCGGCAATCGTGAGGCCGTCGGCGCCGACATCGAGTTCATCGAGGGCGATGTCAGCGCGGTCGCGCCGGCCGTGCTGGCCGGCGCCGATTTCGACGGCGTCCTGCATTTCGCCGCGAAATCCCTTGTCGGCGAGTCGGTCACCGATCCGCATCAGTACTGGCAGGGCAACGTCGTGGAGTCGCTGGCGCTGCTGGACGCGATGCGCGCCACCGATACCAGGCGCCTGGTCTTCTCCTCGACGGCCGCGACCTATGGCGAGCCGGAGCAGGTGCCGATCGTCGAGTCCGCACCCACGGCTCCGACGAATCCGTACGGCGCCAGCAAGCTGGCGATCGACCACGCCATCACCTCCTACTGCGCCGCATACGATTTCGCCGCCACCAGCCTGCGTTACTTCAATGTCGCGGGCGCCTACGGCAGCGTCGGCGAGAACCGGGTCGTCGAGACGCATCTGATCCCGCTGGTGCTGCAGGTCGCCCTGGGCCATCGCGACGACATCAAGATCTTCGGCACCGACTACCCCACCGCCGACGGCACCGCGGTCCGCGACTACATCCATGTGCACGACCTCGCGGAGGCGCATGCGTTGGCCCTGGAGCATTCGACGCCGGGACGGCACGACATCTACAACCTCGGCAGCGGGGCGGGATTCTCGGTGCGCGAGGTGATCACGACCTGTCGCGAGGTCACTGGCCTCCAGATCCCGGCCGAGGAGGCGCCCCGCCGCGCCGGCGATCCCGCTGTGCTCATCGCGTCCAGCGAGCGGGCCATCAGCGAACTCGGCTGGCGCCCGGCGAAGACGGACCTGTCCGTGATCGTCTCCGACGCCTGGGATTTCACGTCGAAGCTCGGCGACCGCGCCCACTCGGCACAGCGCTGACCATCCGCTATCCCGCGCGTCGGCGCATCACGGGCGGCAGCACGACACCGTAGTCCCATGCCATCGCCGAACCCTGGGCCGCGATGTCGTCCATCATGTCCGGCCGGATTCCGGCGCGCAGCGCCTGATCGAGCAGCTGCGCCATCGAGTAGTCCGGGTCGGCGTCCAACGCCACCTCCAGGCAGGTACCGGCCATCGCGCCGTCGCCGCGCAGATAGTTCAGGTGCGCCAGCAGTGTTGCGGCCGCCGCGCGGCCCTCACCGCGTAGCTGCCGGGCCAGCTGCTGCCAGACGTGTTCGGCCGCGGATTGCATCGCCGTCGCGGCGACCGCGAACATGATGTCCCGGACCCCCTTGTGCCGGATCGCATTCTGGGCTCGGTCGACGGCCTCGCAGTCGGCCAGCGGCAGACCGTAGTCCTCGATTGTTTCGAGCAGCCAGTCGCATTCCTCGCCGACCTCGCCGTCGAGCGGCCGCCACGGCGGGCAACCGTCTGCGGCGCACTCCGGGTCATCGCAGTGCGGCCGATCGGACAGCATCTGGGCCATGTCGCTGCGGCGCTGCAGAATTCGGCCCCCGGCGACCGCGTGGGCGACGGCCACCGGGCTGGTCACCGGATCGTCGATATCCCCGCGCGCCCCGCGGCGCAGCGGATCTGTCGCCCACGCGACGTACCATTTCGCGCCGGATTCGATGGTCCCCGCCACGAAACCGGTGACCACACCGCCGGTCTCCCGCATCGCGCGGTCGGCGATCGAGAAGACCCGTCGGTACTGCGGTGCGTCGATGTCGTAGCGATCGTCGACGATCACCGCGATCACCTTGTCGATGTCGTCGCGCAGGCAGATCGCTCCCAGATGGTCGAGCGTCGCGATGAGCTCCGGACTCGGTGCGCCGTCGTCGTTCAGCCGGAGGTCGTAGCGCATGGTCGCGCCGACGACATCCCCCGGCTCATCGAAGGCGATGAGAATGATCGAACGTTCCGGTATGAAGCCGAGCACCGAGGGGACCGCGGCGAGAAGCGCTCCGGGCGCGGAGATCCGGACGTGAATGAAGTCTGATTCATCTGGCATGCGCACATGGTCGCCATCGAATCGGACTAAACGGTCGGAATCCTGGTCGCCTCGCGACGGTTATCCACAGTTTCAGTGACGGGATTTCTCGACGGCCTTGGTGAAGACATCGTCGAGCGCCCGACCGTCCAGCTTGCGGTCGCCGAACGTTAAATACGTGGCGTACACGCGAATTGGGCCGTTCTGTGCCACCAGCACGGTGGTCGTCTGCTTCAGGTTCTCTCCCGAGCCGGTGTTCCGGACGCGACGGAAGGCGACCGAATCGTCGGCCTGTATCGGAGACGGCGGGAGCTTGGTTGTGGATACTTTCGCCGTCGCGCCGTACATGCGGGTCGTGTAGCTGCTGCACGGGTTGACCGCCGATTGAGTCAGGTCACCGTCGACCCGCACGGTGGCGACCGTGAGCGTGCCGGCCTCGGTCGTCGCCACCAGCACCGACGCATCGTCCGGATCGGTCGAGAGCGTCGGGGCGGCGCACTCGGCCGGGATCACCGTGGTGCCGGCCGACGCCGATCCCGAGATATCGGCCAGCACATTCGCGAGCTGATCCGACGGCGGTGCCGACGCCGAGTACCCCGCGGGGAAATCAGCCGGGGTCAGCGCCTTGTCGGCGACCGATCCGGCGGCCGGGCTCGTCGACGAGCCGGGCGACCCCGACTCGGTCGGCGTCGATGCCCCATCGCTGGTCGACGTGCCCGCCGGAATCGATCCGTCGATGGCATGCGCCGAACCCGTCACGGAAGGTCCGGCATCGCCCGCCGTCGACGCCACGACCGCGATCACGACGATCAATGTCACCGCGGCCGCTCCGACAAGGGCCCACACCGGCGCGCTGATCTTCCGCAGCGCGGCCGCCCGCACCGCCCGGGTATCTATCGGCCCGGTCGGCAGATCGTCCGCGGGCGGGTCGTTCGGATCCACGGCATCACCGGGTGTCGCCGCGGCGTCGGGCACATCCTGGTCGTCCGCAGCACCTGCGGCTTCAGCCTGGTCGCCGGCGTCGCGTTCGTCTTCGGGCCGATCGCCCGCCGGGGGTTCAGTGGTCATCGGATCCAGCCTGCCACCGCCGACGCCGGATTCGGGCCACCGACATGCGGATGCGGCAGATGCGTCGCCTCGCGACCCGAATATGTCCGAATGACAGCCCCGTCGCCGGCAGATCGGATACCGCATACTGGTTCCCATGGGCATCATCGGAAAGATCAAGGGCGAACTCGTCGACATCATCGAGTGGATCGATGATTCGCGTTCGACGCTCGCCTGGCGGTTCCCCCGGTACGAGAACGAGATCAAGAACGGCGCACAGCTGATCGTCCGCGAGGGCCAGCAGGCGGTCTTCGTCTACCGCGGCCAGCTCGCCGACCGCTTCGGTCCCGGCCATTACGAGCTGGTCAGTGAGAACCTGCCGATCCTGAGCACGCTGCAGGGCTGGAAGCACGGCTTCAACAGCCCGTTCCGCTCCGAGGTCTACTTCATCAACACCCGGCCGGTCACCGACATGCGCTGGGGCACCACCAATCCCGTCACCGTTCGGGATCCCGACTTCAAGATGGTGCAGCTGCGCGCCAATGGCCTCTGCGTGGTCCGGGTCGCCGATGCGGAGATCTTCCTGCGTGAGGTGATCGGCACCGACAGTTCGGTGAACATCGACGAGATCTCCGAGCTGCTGCGCCGCGTCATCACGCTGGCATTCTCCGACTTCGTCATGGAGTCCAAGCTGGGCGTCATCGACCTGCAGGGCCGGCAGGTCGAACTGTCGGAGAAGCTGCGCCAGTTCGTCGCCGAGCGCGTCGACGACGAGTTCGGTCTGGCCATCGACTCGGTGACCATGAACATCTCGCTGCCGGACGAGATCACCGACGCGATGACCCGCGGCGTCGCGCGCGGCGTCGAGGCCGGCGGCTTCTTGAACAATGTCGGCGACCTCAACCGCTACCAGCAGGCGCAGGCCGCCGATGCGATGGTCGTCGCGGCCGGCAACCCCGGCGGCGCGATGGGCGACATGATGTCGGCCGGCATGGGCGTCGCCATGGGCGGCGCGATGGCCGGTCAGATGGCGGCCGCGCAGCAGGGAGCTCAGCAGGGCGGCCAATCGTCGGCCGCGACTGCCCCGCCGCCGTTGCCGAACACGCCGGTATTCCACGTCGACGCCGGCGGCCAGGCCAGCGGACCGTTCACCGTCGCGCAGATCCAGCAGGGTGCGGCCGGGCAGATCGGTCCGGACACGCTGGTGTGGAGCGCCGGTATGGCCGGATGGGTTGCCGCCCATACCGTTCCGGCGCTGGCAGCGCTGTTCTCCGTGCCGCCGCCGATCCCGCCGACCGGACCGCAGACGCCGCCGCCTCCGCCGGCTCCGGGCCAGTAAATTCATGACGGTTCCACCCGACCCGCCGACCGGGCCGCCGGTTCCGGCTCCCCCGCACCGCGATCCGGCGATGCCGCCGCCCCCGCCCGACCGCACGATGCCGCCCGCGCCGGGACCGGCCATGCCGTCCGGTCCCGGCGGACCGGCCATTCCCAGCGGCCCCGGCCCCGCGATGCCGGCAGGCACCGGCCCGTCGATGCCCACCGGCCCTTCGGGACCGGGCATGCCCGCCAACACGTCCGGGCCGGCCATGCCGAGCGGGCCATCGGGACCGGCGATGCCGCCGGCACCGCCCCCGCCGCCTCCCGGTACGACGCCGCCTCGCGATCCGGCGTCGTACCACCAGTCCGAACAGACGCGCACCTACCCCTGCCCGTCCTGCGGCGACCAGCTGGCGTTCGATCCCCGGACGCAGAGCCTGACCTGTCGCAGCTGCGGCCGGACGGTCGCGATCACCGCACCCGAGGGACAGATCGAGGCGCATGAACTCGGCGCGGCCATGGCGCGCATCCGGCAGTCCGCGGACCAGCAGATGGCCACACTCCTCGGCACCGCCAAAGAAGTGGTCTGCCAGAACTGCGGCGGCCGAACGCGATTCGAGGGCACGGTGACCGCGACCCGGTGCCCGTACTGCGCGTCCGTGATCGCCCGCAACGACATCCAGGACGCGCCCGCCCGGCTCCCGGCCGACGGCGTGATCCCCATGCAGGTCGATGAGAAGACGGCCCGCACGATGATCGACAAGTGGATCAACAGCCGGTGGTTCGCCCCGACCGAGTTCAAGAAGTACCGCGAGGTCGGCGCATTCACCAGCCTCTATGCGTCCTACTTCGTCTATGACGCGGAGTCGACGACCGAGTATCGCGGGCAGCGCGGCATCGAATACACGGTCTCGGTCGGGTCCGGCGACAACGAACACCTCGAGACCCGCGTCAACTGGTACCCGGTGTCGGGCGTCGTCCAGAACACCTTCGACGATGTACCGGCACTGGCCAACACCGGATTCGATACGCAGCGGGTCCGCGAGCTGGAGCCCTGGCCGACCGAACATGCGCTGCCCTATACGCCCGAGTACATGGCCGGACACGCCACCCGCACCTACGACCTCGACGCCGAGCAGGCCTTCGGCGAGGCACGCTCGCAGATGGAGCCGGTCGTCGACAACACGATTCGTGCCGACATCGGTGGCGATCGGCAGCAGATCAATTGGCGCGACATCCGTTTCGACACGATCGCGTTCAAGTACCTGCTACTGCCGATGTGGTTGCTGACGGTCGTCTACGAAGGCCGCCCGTTCCAAGTCTTCATCAACGGTGTCACCGGCGAAGTGCAGGGACAGCGGCCGTGGAGCAAGGTCAAGATCATCGCGGCCAGCGTCGCCATCACGGTGCTGATCCTTGCGATAGTGATACTCATCCAGGTGGCACGAAAATGACGGCCGTCCTGGTGATCATCGTGCTGGTGATCGTTGCGGCCGGCGCGGGCATCGTGGTGGTCGTCGCGCGGCTGCAGGCTGCCAATCGCCGTCGTGCTCAATTGATTCCGGGCGTGGATGCGGACGTGCCCGACTCGTGGGCCGGCTCACACGATCCGGAGGCACGGCTGCACCGCCGGCTCCGCGACGCGCTCGCGGCGCTGCGCAGCTCGCCGACGCTCGACTACGACGGAATGCTGATCGACGCCCGGGTCCGGCTGGAAGCCGCGGCCACCGAGTTCGACGGGCGGCTCGTCGCCCTGTCGCAGCTCCCATCGGACGCCAAGACGTCGATGCTGGCCGACGCGGAAGCCGCCGTCGGCCAGGTCGAGACGGTGGTCGCCGAGCTCATCGCCAACCCGTCGAATGCGTTGCCCGCGCTGGACTCCGCGGTCGGCCGGCTCCAGCAGCCGCCCCCGCAGCTGAGTCAGTGACCTCTGCGGATCCACTCCTCCAAATGCGGCGCCTCGTCGCCGACCGACGTGCTGTCGCCGTGTCCGGTGCGCACGGATGTCTCGGCCGGCAGCGTCAGGATCCGATCGCGGATCGACTCGATGATGGTCGGGAAATGCGAATGCGATCGACCGGTGGCACCCGGGCCGCCGGAGAACAGGGTGTCCCCGCTGAACAAGGTGCCGTCCTCGGGCGCATACAGGCAGATCGACCCGGGCGAATGCCCCGGCGTATTGATCACCGTCAGCTCGGTCCCCGCAACCGATAGGCGCTGACCGTCGGCCAGGTCGCCGGGATCGATCCCGGGATGTGTGTCGTCCCATAGCATTCGGTCGCCGGGGTGCAGCAGCATCGGGGCACCGACCGCCGCCGACAGCTCGGGCGCCACCGTCACATGATCGTTGTGCCCGTGGGTCAGCACTATTGCCCGAACATTGCGGTCGCCGACCGCCTCGATGATCGCGTCGGCCGAATGCGCGGCGTCGATGATCACGACCTCGGAGTCGTCGCCGACCAGCCACACGTTGTTGTCGACATCCCAGGTGCCGCCGTCGAGACTGAACGTCCCGCTCGTCACCACCCGGTCGATGCGCAGGCTCACAGCACCACCACCGAGCGCAGCACGTCGCCGGATTCCATTGCGCTGAAGGCTGATTCGATCTCATCGAGCCCGATCCGCGCCGACACGAACTTGTCCAGGGGCAACCGGCCCTGCTGGTACAGATCTGTCAGCATCGGGAAGTCCCGCTCGGGCAGGCAGTCGCCGTACCACGACGACTTCAGCGATCCGCCGCGCGAGAAGAAGTCGACGAGCGGCATCTCCAGGCGCATCTCCGGCGTCGGCACCCCGACCAGCACCACGGTGCCGGCCAGATCGCGGGCGTAGAAGGCGGTTTCGTAGGTCTTCGGCGTGCCGACCGCGTCGACGACGACATCGGCACCATTGCCGTCGGTCAGCTCTTGCACGGCCTCGACGATGTCAGTGTCGGCGGCCGCGACGATCACATGGGTCGCGCCGAACTCCTTGGCCCACTGCAGCTTCTGCGGATCACGGTCGATTGCGATGATCGTGTTCGCGCCGGCGAGGCGGGCGCCGGCGATCGCGGCATCGCCCACGCCCCCGCAGCCGATGACCGCGACCGAGTCGCCGCGCGTGACCGCGCCGGTGTTGATCGCCGCACCGAGACCGGCCATCACGCCGCAGCCCAGTAGCCCGGCGACCGCCGGATCGGTCCCGGGGTCGACCTTGGTGCACTGCAATTCGTGTACGAGCGTCTTGTCGGCGAAGGCGCCGATGCCAAGAGCCGGGGTGAGTTCGGTGCCGTCCTCCAGCGTCATCGGCTTGCTCGCGTTGAACGTATCGAAGCAGTACCACGGCCGCCCGCGCCGACAGGCCCGGCAGGAGCCGCACACCGCGCGCCAGTTGAGCACCACGTAGTCGCCGACCTCGACGTGCGTGACGTCCGATCCGACGCGCTCGACGATGCCGGCGGCCTCGTGTCCGAGCAGGAACGGGTATTCGTCGTTGATGCCGCCGTCGCGGTAGGCCATGTCGGTGTGACAGACGCCACACGCCTGGACCTCGACGATCACGTCACGCGGCCCCGGCGGCGGGATCAGTACCGTCTCCACCGTCGTCGGCGCGCCCTTGCTCGCCGACACCACACCCCGGACCCGAATCGTCTCGTCGCTGCTCATGCCCTCACCATGCCACGTCGGGCAGCGGTCCTGCGGCCTTCCCCGCTGTTCGCCGATAGCAGAACCGGATACCGCATCGGATGCCGCAAACTGGGAATCGGGCCGGTCGCGGGGCGCGTTGTACCCGATGAACGGTTATCGATTGGCCGTTGCACGGCTCGGTGCGCGACAATTGATGCAAGAGCACCGCCCAGCAGACGCGCCGATCGGAAGGAGAGGAAAGGCATGACCGACCATTCATCGATGTACCGCCTGGTCTTTCCGGCACCATCGGTCGATACCGGCGACGGAGTGGGACCCGTACTGGTCCACGCACTCGAGGGCTTCGCGGATGCCGGCCACGGCGTCAAGCTGACCGCCGACCACCTGCGCGAGAGCCTCCATTCGGAGCTGGTCGCCTACTTCGACACCGACTCGATCATCGACTACCGCTCACGCCGGCCGATGATGACCTTCGCCGACGACCAGATCACCGATGTCGACATGCCGCGGCTGCAGCTGCACGTGGTGCGCGACAACTCGGGCCGACCGTTCCTGCTGCTGTCCGGCTCGGAGCCGGATCTGCGCTGGGAAGGATTCGTCGATGCCGTTCAGGAACTCGCCGACCGGTTCTCCGTGTCGACGGTGATCGGGCTCAATTCGATTCCGATGGCGATCCCGCACACCCGACCCGCGACGCTCACCGCCCACGGCGACGAGGACCTGATCGAAGGCCTGCCCCGGTGGGGCGGTGCCCTGAAGTTCCCGGCGAGCGCATCGATGCTGCTGGAGCTGCGCCTCGGCCAGGCCGGCTACCCGGCGCTCGGCCTGTCGGTGCATGTGCCGCATTACCTCTCGCAGACCGATTACCCGGCCGCGGCGCTCAAGGCGGTCACCGCACTCGGCGGCGTCGCCGGACTGGATCTGCCCGTCGCTGCCCTGGAGAACGCGGCCGAATCGATGCGGGCGCAGATCGATGACGAGGTCGACGGCAACGCTGAGGTCGAGGGCGTCGTGCGAGCCTTGGAGTCGCAATACGATTCATTCGCCGCCGGTCAGGCCGAGGAGCGATCGCTGCTGGCCGCCGACGAGCCACTGCCCAGCGGCGACGAACTCGGTGCCGAATTCGAGAAGTATCTGGCACAGCATCACGCCGGGGACACCAAGAACCCCGACGACTCGACCGACGACGAGTGACCGCCGGCCCGGCGTCTCCGCTGGTAGCCCCACCCTCGGTGGACGGCGCCGCCGCGTGGAATCCCGACGACAGCTACGTCGCCTTCACCGATTGGTGGAACGAGCGCGGCATTGAGCTCTACCCCACCCAGGACGAGGCCGTCCTCGAACTCGCGTCGGGTTCGCACGTCATCCTGTCGACGCCGACCGGCTCCGGTAAGTCGCTGGTGGCCAGCGCCGCACTGTATTTCGCGCTGTGCCGCGGCGAACGGTCGTACTACACCGCGCCGATCAAGGCGCTGGTGAGCGAGAAGTTCTTCGACCTCTGCCGGCAGTTCGGCGCCGACCAGGTCGGCATGCTGACCGGCGATGCCTCCGTCAATCCGCAGGCGCCGATCATCTGCGCCACCGCTGAAATCGTGGCGAATATCGCTCTCCGCGAGGGTGATTCGGCCGCGCCGGGCGTCATCGTGATGGATGAGTTCCACTACTACGCCGAGCCCGATCGTGGCTGGGCGTGGCAGGTGCCGCTCATCGAGCTGCCCCAATTCCAATTCCTGCTGATGTCGGCGACCCTCGGCGACGTGTCCTTCTTCGTCGATGACCTGCGCACGCGCACCGGTCGCGCAACCGCGGCGATCACCGGCACGACCCGGCCGGTGCCGCTGGAGTACGCCTACGCCCTGACCCCCACGGTTCACACCATCACCGAACTGCTGGAGAACGACCGCGGCCCGGTGTATGTCGTGCACTTCACCCAGGCGGCCGCGGTCACTCAGGCGCAGTCGCTGCTGAGTGTCACCGTCGCCGACCGGGCGACCCGCGATGCCATCGCGGCGGAGATCGGCGACTTCCGATTCGCGACCGGATTCGGAAAGGTGCTGTCCCGCTTGGTTCGTGCCGGGATCGGTGTCCATCACGCCGGCATGCTTCCCCGCTATCGACGGCTGGTGGAACGCCTAGCGCAGCAGGGGTTGCTGCGCGTCATCTGCGGGACCGACACCCTCGGCGTGGGCATCAACGTCCCGATTCGTACGGTGCTGCTCACCGGGCTGACCAAGTTCGACGGCGTCCGGCAGCGGCATCTGCGGGCCCGCGAGTTCCATCAGATCGCCGGCCGGGCCGGGCGCGCCGGATTCGATACCGTCGGATACGTCGTGGCCCAGGCGCCCGAACATGACGTCGAGAACGCTCGCGCGGTCGCCAAGGCCGGCGATGATCCCAAGAAGCTCAAGAAGATCCAGCGCAAGAAAGCACCCGAAGGCTTCGTGTCCTGGAGTGAGGCCACCTTCGACAAGCTGGTCGCCGCACCGCCGGAGCCGCTGCGATCGCGGTTCACGGTGACGACATCGATGATCCTGGAAGTGATCGACCGACCCGGCGACTGCTTCGCGCATATGCGGCATCTGCTGGAGGCCAACCATGAACCGCGTGATCGGCAGCGGGCGCACATCCGGCGCGCCATCTCGCTGTACCGGGGATTGTTGTCCGGCAACGTCGTTCAGAAACTCGATCGGCCCGACCGCTCCGGCAAGTGGGTCGCGATCGCCGCCGACCTGCCGAAGAACTTCGCTCTCACAAATCCGCTGTCGGAGTTCGCGCTGGCGGCCACGGATGTACTCGACTACGAGTCGGATGGCTACCCCCTGCAACTGGTCTCGCTGATCGAGTCGACGCTGGAGGATCCGCGGCAGGTGCTGATGGCGCAGCAACGGGTGGCCCGCGACGCGGCGATGGCGGCGATGAAGGCCGACGGCATCGAGTACGACGAGCGAATGGAGCGGCTCAGCGAGGTCACCTGGCCGAAGCCGGAGGCGGAGCTGATCGACGCCGCATTCGAGATCTATCAGCAGTCACATCCGTGGCTGCGCGGCAATCAACCGGCGCCGAAATCGGTGCTGCGCTACATGGTCGAGCATGGGCTGACCTTCAACGAGTTCGTCTCCGAGTTCGGCCTGGCGCGCAGCGAAGGAGTGCTCCTGCGCTACCTGACCGACGCCTATCGAGTGCTGCGCCAGGGCATCTCGCTGGCGGCACGATCAGCCGAAGTCGACGAGGTCATCGAGTGGCTCGGCGTGCTGATCGCACAGATCGATTCCAGCCTCGTCGACGAGTGGGAGCAGCTCTCGTCCGGCCACGTCGACCAACCGGTCACCGACACACCCGCCCCGACAGCGCTGACGACCCAGCCCCGCGCACTGCGAATCATGGTGCGCAACGCCATGTTCCGGATCATCGAGCTGGTTGCCCGGCGACGCTGGGATCAGCTGCCCGGCGATCTGGACTGGGCGGCGGAATTGGCACCGTATTTCGACGAGTACGGCGAGCTCGGCACCGGCCCCGCCGCCCGCGGCCCGGCGTTGTTCAGCTTCGACGGCGACCGACTGGCACGCCAGGTGCTCGACGACCCGGACGGCGACCATGGCTGGGCGGTCGAGGCCGAGATCGACCAGGAGGCGACCGATCAGTCCGGCGAGGTCGCCCTCGCGTCCGTACGGGTCATCGCGGGCTGAGCACTCGCACCGCCCCGCTCGCGGCCACCGTCTCGGTGATGGCGGCGGCGAACTCCCGGAACTCCGTCAATCGCGGGCTGCTCGCCCGTGCGACCAGCCCGATCCGCCGGCCGGGTCGCGCTGCACCACCGGCGAATTCGGCGGTGGTCAGCGGTCCGCGCTCGGCCTCGACCGCGACGGCCGTCCGCGGGATCAGCGTCACCCCGAGGCCGCCCGCCACGCATTGCACCGCGGTCGCCAGCGACGCCGCACGGGTGGGCCCGACATCGGGCCGGACCCCGGCGAGCTGACACACCTCAAGCGCTTGATCGCGCAGGCAGTGCCCCTCGTCGAGGAGCAGCAGCGGCAGATCGGCGAGCACCTCCGGCGAGACCCGCCTACGTCCCGACAGCGGATGACCGGCCGGCAGCGCCAGCACGAAATCCTCCTGGTACATCGGGATCTCGACGATCCCGGACGCGTCCGTCGGCAGCGCCAGCATCGCCACATCGACCGCCCCCGACCGCAGCGCGTCCAGCAGGCGGGCCGTCTGGTCCTCCACCACCCGCAGCCGCAGACTCGGCAGCTGATCGGCCAGGCCCGCGAGCACGCCCGGCAGTACATAGGGGGCGATCGTCGGGATGAGCCCGAGGCGCACCGTCCCCGACAGCGAGCCGCTGGAGCCCGCCGCGACCGATGTGAATTCCGTCACGGAGTCGACCACCCGCTCGGCCGCAGGCAACAGTCGCTCACCGTCTTCTGTCAAGAAGACACGCCGGGTAGATCGTTCGACCAGCGAACGCTCCAGGCCGGCCTCGAGGCCTGCCAACGCCTGCGACAGCGTGGGCTGGCTGATACCCAAACTCTTTGCGGCAGTGCCGAAGTGGCGATGCTGCGCGACCGCGACGAAGGCCCGGAGTGCGGCGATTGTCGGCACATAAAATTGATCGGTCATACCTATGAGTGTAGTGCCATTAATCACGTTTCGCTTTTGACTGTTCTTCGGCAGAATAGGCACAGACGTACGAAACCTGAACTCATATATCTAAGGAGCGATGAGCATGACCCTGCTGACCATCGGCGACCAGTTCCCCGCCTACTCCCTTACCGCCGTCATCGGCGGCGACCTCTCCGCCGTGAACGCTCAGCAGCCCGACGACTACTTCACGAACGTCTCCAGCGACGACGCGGCCGGCAAGTGGCGGATCGTCTTCTTCTGGCCCAAGGACTTCACCTTCGTCTGCCCGACCGAGATCGCCGCGTTCGGCAAGCTGAACGACGAGTTCGAGGACCGCGACGCGCAGGTGCTGGGCGTTTCGGTGGACAACGAGTTCGTCCACTTCCAGTGGCGCGCACAGCATGAGGATCTCAAGACCCTCCCGTTCCCGATGCTGAGCGACCTCAAGCGTGAGCTGGCCGCCGCCACCGGCGTGCTGAACGCCGACGGCGTCGCCGACCGCGCGACCTTCATCGTCGACCCCAACAACGAGATCCAGTTCGTCTCGGTGACCGCAGGTTCGGTCGGCCGCAATGTCGACGAGGTGCTGCGCGTGCTCGACGCTCTGCAGTCCGACGAGCTGTGCGCCTGCAACTGGCGCAAGGGCGACCCGACCATCGATGCCGGCGAACTCCTTTCCGCAAGCGTCTAGCCGGCACCAGCTGAAGAAGGCCTAGTCAACAAGGAGCACAACCTATGTCGATCGAGAATCTGAAGAACGCGCTGCCCGAGTACGCGAAGGACCTCAAGCTCAACCTGGGCTCGATCAGCCGGACCACCGCGCTGAACCCGGAGCAGCTGTGGGGCACGCTGCTCGCCACCGCTGCCGCAACCCGGAACCCGGTGGTGCTCAAGGAGATCGCGGACGAAGCCGCCGACAACCTCTCGGCCGAGGCGTACAACGCCGCGCTGGGTGCCGCGTCGATCATGGGGATGAACAACGTCTTCTACCGTGGCCGCGGATTCCTCGACGGCAAGTACGACGACCTGCGTGCCGGTCTGCGGATGAACATCATCGGCAACCCCGGTGTCGACAAGGCGCTGTTCGAGCTGTGGTCGTTCGCCGTGTCGGCGATCAACGGCTGCGGGCATTGCGTTGCCGCGCATGAGAACACGCTGCGCGAGGCGGGCGTCGACCGCGAGGCCATCCTCGAGGCGCTCAAGGCCGGCAGCATCGTCGCCGGTGTCGCCCAGGCGATCTCGACCGCGGAGCTGTTGGTCAACGCCTGACCCAAGCAACGCCTGACGCAGTAAGACGACGAGAACGGGCCGAGCGCATGATGCGCTCGGCCCATTCTTCGTCGTGTCGGCCCCGTTCGGCCCAGTGCAGCTCGGCCCAGTGCAGTTCCGGTGCAGTTCAGCTCAGAGCAGTTCAGCCCAGGGCGGCGGCGAAGCGCTCGGCCAGCTCGGCGGTCTGGTCGGCGGTCATCACGAACGCCGGCGAGATCTGCATCGCGCCGGCACCCGCGGCCCGACCGCTGACACCGCGCTCGCGCAGCCTCTTCACGAACGGCATCGCCTCGGCGGGATCGGCCAGCTGCACGGCGGCCACCGCACCGTTGCCGCTGCGCACCTCTTCGACGCGCGGATGATCGGCCAGCGGCGCCAGTGCCGAATGCAGGTTGTCGGCCAGCTCCTGCGCGCGGGTCAGCAGATCCTCACGCTCGACGATGTCCAGGCTGGCCATTGCGGCCGCGGCGGCTCCGGCATGTCCGCCGTAGGTGTAGCCGTGGCGCCACCAGACGCCGCCGGCATAGAACGGCTCGGCGATCCTCGGCGCGACGAAGACCGCGCCCATCGGGACGTAACCGGAGGTCAGCCCCTTGGCGACGGTCATCATGTCGGGCTGCAAGTCGAACTTGCCGGATGCGAACCAGCTGCCGCCGATCCGTCCGAAGCCGGTGACGACCTCGTCCGCGACGAACAGCACGTCATGTTCGCGGCAGATGTCGCGCACCTCCCGCAGGTAGCCGTCCGGCGGCAGGTAGATGCCGCCGGCGCCGATGATCGGCTCGCAGAAGAAGGCCGCGATGTTGTCGGCACCGATCCGCTCGATGAGCCCGAGCAGGCTCTTCGCGTCATCCCACTCGACCGTGGCGGCATCCGGCATCAGCTCGCCGTAGCCCTCGCGGTTCGGCGGCAGGCCCGACAGCGCGGTTCCGGCCACGTGCATGCCGTGATAGGCCTTGGTGCGTCCGACGATGATCTTCTTCTCCGGCTTGCCCATCTCGTGCCAGTAGCGGCGCGCCAGCTTGGCCGCCGAATCGATCGAGTCGCTGCCGCCTGAGGTGAAGAAGATCTTGGAGCCCGGGATCGGCGCGATCGCCGACAACCGTTCGGCCAGCTCATACGTGATGTCCGCGGTGAAGTCGCCGAAGCCCGAGAAGTGCGCGAGCTTGCTCAGCTGGTCCCGAACCGCGTCGGCGATCTCGGTGCGGCCGTGGCCGACATTGGTGAACCACAGACCGGCGGTGGCGTCGAGGTACTTGTTTCCCTGGTCGTCCCAGACGTGTACGCCCTCGCCCCTGGTGACGACGAACGGCCCGGAAGCGTTCACGGCGCCCATGTCGGCGAATCCGTGCCACAGTGCTGAGCTAGAGGTAGTCATGAAGGACATCATGCCGAACCCCATTAGGCTTGGTGCAGCATGCCTGTCACTTCTGGGCCCACCCCGCCTTCGCGCACTTCCGAGCCCGCGCCGTCGCCGACCAAGGCACAGCTGTACGCGGCGCTCGCCGACGTCACCCTCCTCGACGAACACCGGCTGCGCCGCAAACTGCGCCGCGCCGACTCTGCGGACGCCCTCGAACGCGTCGCACGCGATGTCGAGAAGAGCCGTTCCCGCCTGCAGCGCCGGCTGGCCGTCGCACCACACCTCGACTACCCAGCACAGCTGCCGGTGTCGGCGGCCCGCGACGAGATCGCCGCGGCGCTGCAGCAGCATCAGGTGATCGTCGTGGCCGGCGAGACCGGTTCGGGCAAGACGACGCAGCTGCCGAAGATCTGCCTGGAACTCGGTCGCGGGCGACGCGGGATGATCGGCCACACCCAGCCACGCCGGCTCGCCGCCCGTGCCGTGGCGACCCGGATCGCCGAGGAATGCCAGACCGAACTCGGCACCGCGGTCGGATTCTCCGTCCGGTTCACCGACCAGGTATCCGACACCACGCTCGTCAAACTGATGACCGACGGCATACTGCTGCGCGAGATCACCAAGGATCGATTCCTCCGCGCCTACGACACCCTCATCATCGACGAGGCGCACGAGCGCAGCCTGAACATCGATTTCATCCTCGGCTATCTCAAACAACTGCTGCCGAAACGACCCGACCTCAAGGTCATCATCACCTCGGCGACGATCGAGCCCGGGCGATTCGCCGAACATTTCGCCGGGCCCGCCGGCCCGGCGCCGATCATCGAGGTCAGCGGTCGCACCTATCCCGTCGAAATCCGTTATCGTCCGCTGCAGCTGCAGCCTGACGATCCCGAGCATGAGCACGTGGATCTCGATCAGCAGCAAGCGATCTCGGCCGCCGTCGACGAACTGTGTTCGGACGCCCCATCCGGCGACATTCTGGTTTTCCTGCCGACCGAACGGGAGATCCGCGACACCGAGCAATCGTTGCGGCACCTGAAGAATCGCGGCATCGACATCCTGCCGCTGTATGCCCGCCTCTCGAACGCCGACCAGCAAAAGGTGTTCGCGCCCCATTCCGGCCGGCGAATCGTCCTGTCCACCAACGTTGCCGAAACCTCGCTGACGGTCCCCGGGATCCGCTACGTGATCGACGCCGGAACCGCTCGCATCTCGCGTTATTCGTACCGCACCAAGGTGCAGCGGCTCCCGATCGAACCGATCTCGCAGGCCAGCGCCCGACAGCGGGCGGGGCGCTGCGGCCGCGTCGCCGACGGCATCTGCATCCGCCTTTACAGCGAGGACGACTACGAATCCCGTCCGGAACACACCGATCCCGAGATCCTGCGCACCAATCTCGCGGCCGTCATCCTGCAGATGACCGCACTCGGCCTGGGCGACATCGCGGCCTTTCCGTTCGTCCAGGCGCCCGACCCCAAGTCGGTCCGCGACGGCGTAGCGCTGCTCGAAGAGCTCGGCGCGCTGAACCCGGTAGGAACATCACAGGCAGGGCCATCACAGGCAGGGCCATCACAGGCAGGCACCCAGTCCCCCGAACGCACGTTGACTCCGGTCGGCCGGGAGCTGTCGCAGCTACCGGTCGATCCGCGCCTGGGCCGGATGCTGGTTGCCGCGCATCAGAACGGCGCCCTGGCCGAAATGCTGATCCTGGTCGCCGCCCTGTCCATTCCCGACGTGCGCGAACGCCCGGCCGAACACCGACAGGCCGCCGACGAGACGCACGCCCGATTCGCGGTCCCCGGATCGGAGTTCCTGAGCTATCTGGAGCTCTGGAAATACCTGGGCGAGCAGCAGAAGACGCTGTCGGGCAATCAGTTCCGCAAGCAGTGCGGCCGCGAATTCCTGCACTGGCTGCGGATCCGCGAATGGCGCGACCTGCACGGCCAGCTGAGTCGCATGACCAAAGACCTGGGATGGCAGCCCAATTCGGCCGCCGCGACACCCGACGTCATCCATCAGTCCGTCCTCGCCGGGCTGCTCAGCCATATCGGCCTGCGCGACGCCGAGACACGAGAATTCCTCGGCGCCCGCGGCACCCGGTTCGCCATCTTCCCGGGCTCCTCGCTTGCTAAGAAGCCGCCACGATTCGTGGTGGCCGCCGAACTGGTCGAGACCTCACGCCTGTGGGCACGGACCGTCGCCGGCGTCGACCCGGCCTGGGCCGAAAGCCTTGCCGGACCACTGGCCAAGCGCAGCTACAGCGAACCGCGATGGTCGGCCAAGCGATCCGGGGCCGTTGCGGCCGAACGGGTCACCCTCTACGGCGTGACGCTGGCGGCCGACCGGCTGGTGCCGCTCGGCCGGATCGATCCGCCCCTGGCCCGCGAGTTGTTCATCCGGCACGCGCTGGTCGAGGGCGACTGGCGCACGAGTCACGCGTTCTTTCAACAGAATCGCGAACTACTGGAAGACGTCGCCGGGCTGGAGGACCGCGCGCGGCGGCGCGACCTGGTGGTCTCGGACGATGCCCTCTTCGACTTCTACGACAAGCGGATCCCCGACGATGTGGTGTCGGGCCGTCACTTCGACACGTGGTGGCGCAAGGAGCGTCGAAAGCATCCCGACTCCCTGACATTCACCGCCGACGACGTCGCGGCCGCAGGTACGGACGCGGTGCAGGCCGGCGACTTCCCCGGTAGCTGGGTGCAGGGCAGCACCGAGTTGGAGCTGCGGTATCGATTCTCACCGGGCGACCCGGACGACGGGGTGACCGCGGTGATCCCATTGCCGTTGCTGCCGACCATCCGGGCCGCCGGTTTCGACTGGCTGGTGCCCGGCTATCGCGCCGAACTCGCCGCCGAGCTGATCCGCACCCTGCCGAAAGCATTGCGGCGCCAGGTGGTTCCCGCTCCGGATATCGCCGCCGCGGCACTCGCCCGGCTGCGGCCGCGCAGCGAGCCGTTGGTGACCGGGCTCGCGCGGGAGGTCTCGTCGCTCGCCGGGGTGGCGCTATCCCCCGGCGACCTACGGCCGACTGAATTGCCGGCGCACCTGCGGATGACGTATCTGGTCGTCGACGATCGCGGCCGGGCCGTGGCCTCCGGCAAGAGTCTTCCGGAGCTGCAGCAGCAACTGGCCGACTCCGCCGAGCATGCGCATCGTGAGGCGGTCGACGAGCGCGGCGGCCCGCCCGCCCGCGACTGGTCCGACGACACGTTCGGGACGCTCGAACGCGAAGTCGTGCAATCGATTGCCGGCCAGCAGGTCACCGGCTACCCAGGTCTGGCCGTCTCCGGTGATGGCGTGCGTGTCCGCGTCTTCATCACCGAACGCGAACGCGACACGAATCATCATCTGGCGGTGCGCAGGCTGCTCGATCTGCAGCTGACGGCGTCGCGTCGCAACCTGCTGTCGGTCCTGGACTCCCCCAGCCGGCTGGCCCTGAGCCAGAGCCCGTACCGGGACACCGACCGGCTGATCGCCGACTGCAGACTCACGGCGCTTGACGACATCCTTCGCGCAGACGCTTTGTCGCACAACGGGTTGCCACGCACCACCGCCGAGTTCGCCGCCCTGCGGGAGCGGGTACGCGCCGAGCTGGGTGCCCGCACGCTGACCGCTTTCACCGCAGCGGTCGACACGCTGCGCGAAGTCGGGCCGCTGCGCTCGACGATCGACGGCTGCCGGGTGCGGCAAGCGGCCGACGACGTCGTCGACCAGCTGGAGAACCTGGTCTTCGACGGTTTCGTCGGCGCCACCGCGTTGGCTCACCTACAGCAAGTGCCCCGCTATCTGCGCGCCGCGCGCACGCGCTTGGAGGCGTTGCCGGCCTCGCAGTCGCGCGACACCGAAGCGATGGCCGCTGTCGATCGGACCGTGGGGCACTGGAATTCGGTCGCCGATTCCGTCTCCGTCGACCTCCGCGACGACCTCAATGAGCGCGCGGGCTGGATCGTCGAAGAGTTGCGAGTCGGCCTGTTCGCGCAGCGACTCGGTACCGCGTATCCGATTTCTGAGAAGCGCGCGAAGAAGATGATCAGCGAACTGCGATAACTACTCGATCAGGAATCGGCACGGGCGGAACGCAGCTCGTCGATCTCGCGCTGGAAGTCGTCGACCGACGCGAACGACCGGTAGACCGACGCGAACCGCAGATAGGCGACTTCGTCGAGATCGCGCAGCGGGCCGAGGATCGCCAAACCCACCTCGTTACTGGGGATTTCCGCCGACCCGCTGGATCGCACCGAGTCCTCGACCGCCTGCGCCAACTTCTGCAGCTTGTCGTCGTCGACCTGCCGGCCCTGGCAGGCGCGGCGCACACCCTTCATCACCTTCTCGCGACTGAATGGTTCGGTGACGCCATTTCGTTTGACGACGGCGAGTACGGCACTCTCGACTGTCGTGAAACGGCGTCCGCATTCATTGCACGACCGGCGCCTGCGGATCGCCTGCCCCTCGTCGGCCAGGCGCGAGTCGACCACGCGGGTGTCTTCGTTCTTGCAGAACGGGCAGTGCATCGGCGCATCCTCGGCAGGCAGTGGTACGACCGCACCGGAATCCGGCGCGTTATACACGGGCGCTGCCCAGAATACTGGTGGTCCAGCGCCGATCAATACCGTCGGCGGCTTGGTCCGCACCGCGCCCGCCCGCTAGCGCTGGTAGACGGGCGCGAGCAGCGGCTGACCGGCCATCAGCTGCGCATTCGGCAGATCATTGAGATCGAGAATCTTGTCGATGACAACGGACGACGGCATCGTCGGCGCAACGCGTTGTGCCACATCGCCGATGGTCTCGCCCGGCTTCACGTGCACGACCTCGGTCTGCGCCGACGCGGGCAGCGTCGCCTGCTCGATTCCGTTGCCCACCAGGCCGACGACGAACACGGTGATCGCGAGACCCAGGCCCACGAGAATGCCGACCGCCCAGGCCCGCCGCCGGGCATAGACGGACCGCGGCTCGCGTGGCATTCCCGCGCATGCGGTGCCCGCCGGCGATGCCGACATCGGCCGCCCGCCGGGCCGCTGACCGTACGGGCGCACGCGGCCGCCGCGGCCATCCCGCGGACCGCGAACCGCCGTGCCGCCGGAACGGCGAACGGTGCTTCCGGAGCCGCGGACCGGGGCGCGGAAATCGTCGGTGTAGATATCGGTGGAACGCAGTGCCAGTGCCGTGGCCATGTCGTCTCTCCTTCGATCATTCTTCGAACACCCGTTTGAGTGAACCTATGTTCGAATTTGTACCACGCGGCTCCGACAAGTGCGCAACATCGGTCGAACAGATGTTTGAAACTTGTGACCTTCTCGGCTAGCGTGGTCGACAACACCACCGACAGGAGAGGTATCCCGATGACTGAAAAGCGCGGGTCAGACGAGGGATCCGGCGACGCGACGCCCGAGCCCGGCGCCGAGGCCAGCCTGACTGATCGGCAACAACGCGTACTGGGAGTCATCCGCGCATCTGTTCGAGAGCGGGGCTACCCGCCGAGCATTCGCGAGATCGGCGACGCCGTCGGACTGACATCGACCTCGTCCGTGGCGCACCAGCTTCGCACCCTCGAACGCAAGGGCTTCCTGAAGCGCGACGACAACCGTCCGCGCGCGATCAACGTCCAGGACAGCGACGGTGAGCCGACGACGTCGGTGCTGGGCGAGGGCGATACGTCCCTGCCTACACCCACCTTCGTCCCGGTCCTCGGCCGGATCGCCGCCGGCGGCCCGATCCTCGCCGAAGAAGCCGTCGAGGATGTGTTCCCGCTCCCCCGCGAGCTGGTCGGTGAGGGATCGCTGTTTCTGTTGAAGGTGGTCGGCGATTCGATGGTCGACGCGGCGATCTGCGACGGCGACTGGGTGGTGGTGCGCCAGCAGAACGTCGCCGAGAACGGCGACATCGTGGCCGCCATGCTCGACGGCGAGGCAACCGTCAAGACGTTCAAACGCGTTGCGGGCGGCCAGGTCTGGCTGATGCCGCACAACGTCGAGTACGACCCGATCGACGGCAACCACGCCCAGATCCTCGGCAAAGTAGTGACGGTGATCCGCAGAATCTAGCGAAACGCGAGGATCCCCGGCCTCGGCGCAAAGCCAAGACCGGGGATCCAGAGGTGCGTTGGCGCAGGTATCAGACGCCCAACGACCTACCAATGATTTCCTTCATGATTTCAGTGGTTCCGCCATAGATGGTCTGGACGCGAGCGTCGAGGAACGCCTTGGCGACGAAGTATTCGCGCATGTATCCGTAGCCGCCGTGCAACTGCAGGCAGCGGTCGATGAGGTGTACCTGGTTCTCGCTGGCGTAGTACTTGGCCATCGCGGCCTCGGGAACGGTCAGCTTGCCCTGGACGAGCAGGTCGATGCAGCGGTCGACGAAGACGCGGGTGGCCGCGGTCGAGGTCGCCAGCTCGGCGAGTAGGAACCGGCTGTTCTGGAAGTTGCCGATCGACTTGCCGAACGCCTTGCGGTCCTTGGTGTATTCGATGGTCTTCTCGAGCACCGACTCCATCGCGGCGGCTGCGGCGACGGCGATCGAAAGCCGCTCCTGCGGCAGATTCTGCATCAGGTAGATGAAGCCCATCCCCTCTTCGCCGAGGAGGTTCTCGGCGGGCACGCGCACATCGTTGAAACTCAGCTCGGCGGTGTCCTGCGCCTTGAGGCCGACCTTGTCGAGGTTGCGCCCCCGTTCGAAACCCTCCATGCCACGCTCGACGGCGATGAGGCTGAAGCCCTTCGAGCCGGCTTCCGGGTCGGTGCGGCAGACGACGATCACCAGATCGGCGTTGATGCCGTTGGTGATGAATGTCTTGGAGCCGTTGATGATCCAGTCGCTGCCGGACTTGGTCGCCGTGGTGCGGATGCCCTGCAGGTCGCTGCCGGTGCCGGGCTCGGTCATCGCGATGGCGGTAATCATCTCGCCGCTGCAGTACTTGGGCAACCACCGCTGCTTCTGCTCGTCGTTGCAGAGAGCCATCAGGTACGGCGCGATGATGTCGTTGTGCAGGGTGAATCCCGGTCCGCTGAAGCCGCCGCGGGCGCTCTCCTCGCCGATGATGGCGTTGTAGCGGAAGTCGTCGACGCCACCGCCGCCGAACTCCTCGGGGATAGCCATCCCGAGGAAGCCGTTCTTACCCGCCTCGAGCCAGACGTCGCGATCGACGATTTCCTGCTCTTCCCACCGGGCGTGGTTCGGTGCCACGTGCTGGGCGAGAAAGCCCTGGTAGGCCTCCCGGAACAGGTCGTGCTCGGGTTCGAAGATCGTGCGTTCCACAGTGCCTCCTAGACAGGCGTCCAAACAAAACATGCAGGAATGATTGTTATCGCAGTGTAGAGCACGGGCCGAGCGGGCGTTCGGGTGGAGATCCGGGTGGAGATCGCGCCACAGCCCGCGATGTGCGCCGATCAACCCGTACACCCGTGGCAGGCTGGCGATATGTCCTTCGTGAACGTCGCCGCGGTCGATCGCTGGCTCGGTTTCAACGACTTCACCCCGCCCCCGCCGGCCGGTCCGCTGTTCGACACGATCGGGAAGGCGCGCAATCAATGGCCGGTGATCGTCATCATCGCCGTCATAGCAGCGACGACGGTTTCGCCACTGGGAGTGACCGGTCGTGGTCTATACGGTCTGTCGCTGCTCATCGTCAACATCGCCTTTACGTTCGTCCGCTTGATTGCACCCGACCATCTCTCTCCACGTCGCCGGTTTCTGCTCCTGTCTCTGGCGGCGGTATTCGGCGCATTGCTGATCGGTTTCGATCCGTCCAGTGCCGCGTCGGTCTTCTGCTGCTACGTCGCCGGCCACGCCGGCTATTCACTACCCACTCGCGCGGCGATAGTCGTCGCCTGCTGCTGCTCGATGTTCTCCGCAATCGCCGTTGCTCTCCATCACGGCACCGGGTACCTCTGGGCCCCGACCCTGCTCGTCGGATTTACGGTGCTGTTCGGCATGACCAGGCAAAGCCGCCAACAGATGCTCCGACTCGCTGACGAGAAGGTGCTCGAGACCCAGCGGGCCGCGACGGCAGAAGCACGCGCCAGTGCGCTGGCCGAGCGCGGTCGTATCGCCCGGGACCTGCACGATGTTCTGGCGCACTCGCTCTCCGGCGTCAACATGCAGCTCAATCTGGCTGAGGCGCTGCTGGATTCCGGTCGCGCCGACCAGGCCCGGACCGCGGTGGATCAGGCCCGGCAGATGGTGACCGACGGACTCGCCGACGCCCGCAGCGCGGTCTATGCACTGCGCGAAGAGACCCTCGAACTGATCCCGGCGATCCGCTCGCTCCTGCAGTTCGACAATGAACATCTTGATGCACCAACAGATTCCGTCGCGCTGGACGCCCGCCGCACCGCTGCGGTACTGCGGATCGTCACCGAAGCAGTCACCAACGCTCGTCGCCATGCGCCTGGCGCGGCGACGACAGTCACCGTTCAACAGACCGACACCATGCTGAAGGTCACCGTGCGCAACGCACCACCGGCGACCCCACCCGACCCGTCACCGGGCAGCGGTGTCGGTATCGTCGGCATGCGTGAACGAGCCGCCGAACTCGGCGCCCTGCTGATCGCCGGTGCCGATCCCGATGGATCGTGGACCGTATCCCTCGAGCTACCCACCGACACCGGACAGGAGCGTCAGGAATCGTGAACGGTGATGCCCGGCAAACCGATTCCCCACCGATCCGGGTCGTGCTGGCCGACGATCAGGCGACCATCCGGGACGCACTCGCCATGATGCTCGACCTGTTCGACGACATCGACGTGGTCGGCGTCGGTTCCGACGGCGCCGAACTGGTCGCGCTCACCCGCGAGCATCAACCGGATGTCGTACTCACCGACCTCCGCATGCCGGCGCTGGACGGCGCGGCGGCGACCGCCCGCATCCTCGATGAACGACCCGATCTGCCCGTCGTCGTGCTGACGACCTTCGACGACGACGAATCCGTATTCGCCGCACTCGATGCGGGCGCCCGCGGGTACCTGACCAAAGACGCGGGCCGGGCCGAGATCGCGGCCGCCATCCGCGCCGCGGCGGCCGGCCAGTCGGTCCTGGATCCGTCCGTGCAGATGCGATTGGTGCGGGCCGCCGCCGCCCGCGGAAAGGCCGCAGCCGCACCGCGTTCAGACCCCGGCGCCGGCGATCTCACGGCCCGCGAGCGCGAGGTTCTCGGGCTGATCGCCTCCGGACTGACCAATCGAGAGATCGCCGCGCGGCTGTTCATCGGCGAGTCGACGGTGAAGACGCATATCAACAACCTGTTCGCCAAGGCCGGGCTGCGCGATCGGGCGGCCGCCGTGGCGTACGCGTTTCAGAGCGGAATCGCCGCTCCGGCAGACTGATCCGCGACTCTGCCTCGCCTAGTCCGTCACACGCAGCGGCGTCAGCTGGGCGGCCAGGTCGGCCGGAACCCGCACTCGCATCAGCGTCCCGTCCGCGTTGTGCTCGGTATTGAGCACATCACCCTGCGCATGGATCCGCGACACCACATCGCCGCGGGAGAACGGAATCTGCACGGTGAGTTCGACATCGGCCCGGCCGACCGCCTCGCGGATCCGGTCGAGCAGCTCGTCGATGCCCTCGCCGGTGTGCGCCGACACGAATACCGCGCCGTCGAACAGTCCGCGCAGCTGTGCCAACACGGTCGGGTCAGCGGCATCGATCTTGTTGATCACCAACAACTCCGGCGGCGCATCCGCCGCGGCGATACCCGCCTCCGCGAACACCCCTTCGACGACGGTGCGCACGGCCGAGATCTGGCGCGTCGGAATGGGATCCGAGCCGTCGACGACATGCACGATCAGATCGGCCTCGGCGACCTCTTCGAGGGTCGATCGAAACGCCTCGACGAGCTGCGTCGGCAGATGCCGGACGAAGCCGACGGTATCGGTGAGCACGATCTCGCGGCCGCCGCCGGAACCGTCTGCGGCGGGCGGCAATTCGGTCCGGCGACTGGTCGGATCGAGCGTGGCGAAGAGGGCGTTCTGCACCAGCACCCCGGAGCCGGTGAGGGCATTGATCAGACTCGACTTGCCGGCGTTCGTGTAACCGGCGATGGCCACCGTCGGCACCGCGCCGGATTGACGCTGCTGCCGCTTGACGGTCCGCGCGGTCTTCATCTCCCGAATCTCGCGTCGCAGCTTGGCCATTCGCTCGCGGATGCGCCGACGGTCGGTCTCGATCTTGGTCTCGCCGGGACCACGGGTACCCACGCCGCCGCCGGCACCACCGGCCCGACCGCCGGCCTGCCGGGACATCGATTCACCCCAGCCGCGCAGCCGCGGGATCATATACTCCATCTGCGCCAACGACACCTGGGCCTTGCCCTCGCGGGACGTCGCATGCTGCGCGAAGATGTCGAGGATCAGCGCCGTGCGGTCGATCACCTTGACCTTGACGACTTTCTCCAGCGCGTTCAGCTGCGCGGGCGTCAGTTCGCCGTCGCAGATGACGGTGTCGGCGCCGGTGGCCACCACCAGATCGCGCAGCTCATTGGCCTTGCCCGACCCGATATACGTCGCCGGGTCCGGCTTGTCACGACGCTGGATCACCGCATCGAGCACCGCCGATCCGGCGGTCTCGGCGAGCGCGGCGAGTTCGGCCATGTTCGCCTCGGCCTCGGCAGACGTGCCCTCGGTCCAAACGCCGACCAGCACCACCTGTTCCAGTCGCAGCTGTCGGTACTCGACCTCGGTGACATCGGTCAGCTCGGTCGAGAGCCCGCCGACACGGCGCAGCGAACTCCGCTCATCGAGTTGGAGTTCGCCGGTCGTCGGCTGCCGCCCGGAAGAAGGAAGGGCGGTTGCGGAGAGTTCTTGTTCAGTCACTGGCATCGCGATTCATGATGCCGCGCTGCCCGGTTCGCCCGCATCCCAATTTCGGCGCCGGGTGCACCGCGAACGAGTCCGGCGGTCACTTTCGACGGCGTCACAGCGCTTGCGCCGTGAGCGTGCCGCGGGCCACGAGACGCGACGGACCGCGGAGCACACTGCCGTCCTCGGCGATCCGCACCTGGACCACGCCGCCGGGAATATGGACGGCGACCTCGCCGGTCGACTCGCCGCGGGCCAGCAACGTCGCTGCGGCTGCGGCAACGGTTCCGGTTCCGCAGCTGCGGGTCTCCCCCGAGCCCCGCTCCAGCACCCGCATCGCGACGGAGGACTCATCCCGCACCGAGATCACCTCGACGTTGCCGCCATGCGGGAACACCGTCGAATCCAGTTCGGCCGCAGGAACATCCAGATCGATCTCGGCCAGCCCGGCGGAGTCGAGACCATCCTCGACGCAGGCCAGATGCGGATTGCCGACATCCACGAAGATTCCCGCGAAGGTACGTCCGGCGATCGTCGCCTTGCTGTGCGCACCGAGACGCACAGGCCCCATCTGGACGCTGACGTCCGCGGCATCCGCGTCGGCCGAATGCACGGTCACCGGCCGCGCCCCGGCCCGCGATCCGACGACGAACTCCGGCCCGTCGACCAATCCGGCCGTCGTCAGATAGTGCGCGAACACCCGCACCCCGTTGCCGCACATTTCGGCGATGCTGCCGTCGGCATTGCGGTAGTCCATGAACCAGTCGGCCGATCCGACGCCCTCCGGGAGCGCGGGCAGCACGCCGGCGTTCACCAGCGCCCCGGCGGTGGCGACCCGCAGCACGCCGTCGGCACCGAGCCCCCGCTGGCGGTCGCACAGCGCGGACACGAAATCGGTGTCCAGCGACAGCGCGACATCGGGGTCCGGCAGGACGACGAAGTCGTTCTGCGTCCCGTGTCCCTTGAGAAATTCGATACCGGTCATCGCGGCCAGTCTACCGGCCGACGACCTGCGCCTTGTTCGTCGGCGACCAGCACCGCTGCCCGATCGAGGAGGTCGGCGGACCCCGCGTCCAGCCAATGAACCCGGGGATCGCGACGGAACCACGATCGCTGCCGTCGGACGTATCTTCGGGTGCCGATGAATGTCAGCTCCTGCGCCTTGTCGAGGTCGTAGTCGCCGTCGAGGGCGGCGAGCACCTGCGCGTAGCCGATCGCTCGAGCGGCCGTCACGCCGCCGCGCAGGCCATCCTCGATGAGCGCGGCCACCTCGTCGACCAGCCCGGTCTCGAACATCAGTGCCGTGCGCCGGGCGATCCGCTCATCCAGCTCGGCGGTGTCGCGGTCGAGGGCGATGATCGTCGTCCCCCACCGCGGTTCGCCGATCTGCGGTTGCGAGGCCGCGAACGGCCTGCCGGTCAGCCGGACGACCTCCAGCGCCCGCACGATGCGCCGGCCGTCGGTCGGCAGGATCGTCTCCGCGGCGGTCGCGTCGACTTCGGCGAGCCGCTGGTGCATCCGCAGCGGGCCGTCTGCCGCCAACTGCTCCTCGAACTCGGCACGCACCACCGGATCGGTCGCGGGAAACTGCCAATCGTCCAGCAGGGACTGGATGTACATCATCGATCCGCCGACCACGACCGGCACCCGGCCGCGGCGCAGAATGTCCTCGACGTCGGCGCGCGCCGCCTCCTGGTACCGCGCAACCGTCGCGGTCTCGGTGACGTCCAGGACATCGATCTGATGGTGCGCGATGCCGCGACGCTCCGACATCGCGAGCTTCGCCGTCCCGATGTCCATGCCGCGGTACTGCTGCATCGCATCGATATTCACGATCTCGCCGCCGAGGCGTTCGGCGAGATCGAGGGCCAGATCGGACTTGCCGGTGGCGGTCGGCCCGATCACCGCGATCGGCGACGGCCCCGACATCGAGGTGCTCACGTCGACCGGCGCCATCGGCTGACGACATAGCCGACCCCGAAAGGCGCTGCGGCATAGCAGTTCTCGGCATCCCACGCACCGTCGAGCGCGGCCAGCGCGACCTGATACACGGCGCGGCCGTCGATACCGACCGCCGCTGCGTCGGTCGCCGGCCAGGTGACCACCCGGGACCGGGCGTCGAGGTCGCCGCCGACCGCGGCGACCAGATCGTCCTGCCAGCGCTGCGCGTCGGCGTGGAAGCCGCCTGGGGCTTTGGCGGTCAGCGTCGTCGCCCCGTCGGCCACGACCAGCAAGCCGGTCGACCCGGATGCGGTCTCGCATTCCGCCCGCAACCGGCGGCCACGATCGGCGCAGTCCTGCGGCGTACTGGCCGGATCGATCAGCGCGGTCCGCGCGGTCGCGTCGGGCGCGGCCCGCCCGCGGAGCCATCCACCCACCAGGAGCGCGAGCGGCCATCGCGGATCGGCCGACCCGTCGGCGGTCGGCGACAGCCGGACCGGAACATCGGCCCCGAAGCCGGCGAACGTGCCGACACCGTCGGCGACACTCGGATCGGCCGACCCGGCCCCGAGAATCAGCCAGTCCGATACATCTGCGGCAAGTCCGGACGCCGCCTCGATCGCCGCGCCGCGGACAGCGTCCACGTCGGGGTCGACGCTCGAACCGGTCAGCTCCGGGATCAGCAGAGGCGCTCCGGGCACGAACACGGCAGCGGTCAACACATCCGCAACGCTAGCCGAGCACGGCGATTCGACCGGCCTCCGGCCCGCCCGCAGCGAAATCACCGATCTGGACGCCGCCCGGGGCCGTATCCGGCCCCGGAAACCGGAAACTACTGATTCAATTGGCAGACACCCTGCATACCGCGGGCGTGCACTTATAGACGGATGGCAGCCGTGACGCGCGGCGGGATGAGGACGTTATGACCGACAACACCACGGGGGATTCCACTACCGGAGCTTCGGACCACGGCGACGGGAAACCGACACCGAAGCCCATCCCTCGCCCCGGGCCCAAGCCCGGTCCGGGCCCGAAACCCGCCGTCCTCTCCTCCACGGTCATCCCGGTCGTGCATCCGCACCCGCCGACCGACCCGAGCAAGTTCGGCCGGATCGACGAGAACGGCACAGTCTGGCTCAAGACCCGGGATGGCGAGCGGGAGATCGGCCAGTGGCAGGCCGGATCGCCCGACGAGGGCCTGCATCATTTCGCGCGGCGCTACGACGACCTGTCCACCGAGGTCGAGATCCTGGAGACCCGGCTCACCGCCGGGACGGGCGATCCACGCAAGATGGCCGTGGCGGCCCAGGCGCTGGCCGACCAGCTGCCCACCGCCGCCGTCATCGGCGATGTCGACGAGCTGTCCGACCGACTCGCCAAGCTGATCGAGGGCTGCGGCAAGTCGGCGACCGAGGCCAAGGAGCACCGCGCGAAGGACCGCGCCGCCGCGATCGCCCGCAAAGAGGAGCTGGCCACCGAGGCCGAGCAGATCGGTGCCGAGTCGACGCACTGGAAGTCGGCCGGCGACCGGCTGCGCGCGATCCTCGACGAGTGGAAGACGATCAAGGGGATCGACCGCAAGACCGACGATGTGTTGTGGAAGCGGTATTCGGCGGCCCGGGACGCGTTCAACCGCCGCCGGGGCGCGCATTTCGCCGAGCTGGACCGCGAACGGGCCGGCGCGAAGTCCAAGAAAGAAGAGATCATCGCTGAGGCCGAAGCATTGCAGGACTCCACCGAGTGGGGCGACACCAGCGCCAAGTTCCGCGAGCTGCTGTCGCAGTGGAAGGCCGCCGGCCGCGCCCCCCGCGATCAGGACGACGCGCTCTGGGCCCGCTTCAAGGCCGCCCAGGACGTGTTCTTCGGCGCGCGCAATGCCGCCACCTCCGAACGCGATGCCGAGTTCGCCCACAATGCCGAGGCGAAGAAAGCGCTGCTCGCCGACGCCGAAAAGCTGGATCCGGCAACCGATCTCGAAGCCGCTCGACGCGCATTCCGGACGCTGCGCGACAAATGGGACGAGATCGGCAAGGTCCCGCGCGATCAGATGAATGCGCTGGAATCACGGATCAAGCAGGTGGAGAAGAAGATCCGCGACGCCGAGGGCGCCCAGTGGCGCCGCACCGACCCGGAGGCACAGGCCCGGGCCGAGCAATTCGCCAGCCGCGTCGCACAGTTGGAGGATCAGGCCGCCAAGGCCGAGGCTGCCGGCAAGGATCGCGACGCCAAGAAGCTGCGCGAGCAGGCCGCCCAGTGGCGCGAATGGGCGCAAACCGCCGAATCCGCCGTCGCAGATCGGTAGCCGACGACGATCGATCGGCCGGCACGGTCTCCCGAACCAACACAAAGAAGAGCCGGAATTAATCGGACTTGGGTCCGGTTACTGAGACATGAGCAAAAAGATCGGGTTCCTGTCGTTCGGCCACTGGTCGGACGGACACGGCTCGCAGGCCCGCACCGCGACCGACGTGCTGCACCAATCCATTGACCTCGCGGTGGCCGCCGAGGAATTGGGGGCGGACGGCGCCTATTTCCGCGTCCACCACTTCGCGCGGCAACTCGGATCGCCGTTTCCTCTGCTGGCGGCAGTCGGCGCCAAGACCTCCAGCATCGAGATCGGAACCGGCGTCATCGATATGCGCTACGTCAATCCCTTCACGTTCGTGGAGGACGCCGGGGCGGCCGACCTCATCTCCGACAGTCGACTGCAGCTCGGGATCTCGCGGGGATCGCCGGAGCAGGTGATCGACGGCTGGCGCTACTTCGGCTTCGCGCCCTCTGACGACGAAACCGACGCCGACATGGCGCGCCGGCACACCGAGCTGACGCTAGAACTGCTCAACGGCGACGGGTTCGCGCAACCCAATCCGAGGCCGATGTTCCCGAATCCTCCAGGACTGCTGCGGCTGGAGCCGCATTCGGAAGGTCTCCGCGAGCGGATCTGGTGGGGTGCGGGCAGCCGCGCGACCGCCGAATGGACAGCGCGCGAAGGCATGAACCTGATGTCGTCGACGCTGCTGACCGAGGACACCGGGGTGCCGTTCCACCAGCTGCAGGCCGAACAGATCCAACGGTTCCGGGATGCCTGGAAGGAAGCCGGCCACGAGTGGAAGCCGCGTGTATCGGTGAGCCGCAGCATCTTCGCGCTCACCAACGACACCGACCGCGCCTACTTCGGCCGCGACCGCCACAGCTCGGACCAAGTGGGCCACATCGACGGCGGGATCGCTCGGTTCGGCAAGTCCTACGCCGACGAGCCGGACAGACTCATTGAGCAGCTCCGGGGGGACGAAGCCATCGAGGCGGCGGACACCCTGCTGCTGACGGTGCCCAACCAACTCGGCGTCGAATACAACGCGCACATCATCGAGTCGATCCTGACGGAGGTGGCGCCGGCGCTGGGTTGGCGGTGAGCGCGGGCACGGATCGATACGACCGAAAACTCATAGCGGTGCTGACGCAGCTGGGTTAAGCGTCGTCTTTGCCGGCGGCCGGCTTGGCGCGCGGGGCATCGGCCGCCTGGCCGGCCCGGCGCTGTAGAGCCAGCGCACGTTTCTCCGCCTCCGCGGCCTCGTCGCGGCGCTGCGCCTCCAGCGACAGGTGATAGTTCGTGCGCGCCCACACCACCCGCGCCCAGTGGAAGGTGATGACGAACATCGCGATCCACCCGATCACCAGGCCGGCGCCGACGCCGTGCTTCGGGTCGCCGTCGAGGCCCGGGGTGTTGCGCGACCACCACGCCAGCATTCCGGCGACGCAGGCAACGGCGCTGCCGCACAGCGCGACCCACGCGAGCACCCACCGCCGCGTGACCAGCGCCAGGGCCGAGAACCCGATGCCGAACACCAGCGTCAGCCAGACGAACACGCGTGAGGTGATCACGATGTTCTCGGCGTGTGCGGTGGAATCGCTCGTCAGCACATCGATCGCGGTGGCATGCCCGGTATGCGGCAGCACCAGCGACCCGATGGCCACCAGCACGGCGATCGCGACGACCAGCGCGCGGGCGCCGGGGTCGATCTCGCCGGCGACCTTCCGCTCGGCTCGCTCCAAGTCGTCCTTGAATCCGTCGAATGCCTCGGCCTCGGAAGGCTTCTCGGCTCCGGACGACCCGTCGGTGCCGCGGTCTTCTGCGTTCGATTCTTCGGTCATCATGCACATCCTCCAGTCGCGCAGCCGGCGTCCGCCGGCGCCGGGGCGGGCGCGCCGATCCCCGGAATGCCCAGTCCCACACCGATCGGCGGGGTGGACGGTGTCTGTCCGCGTTCGGTCATATCCCCCGCGCGTGTGCGCCGGTGAGACAGCAGGCCGCCATCGGCGAGCAGATGATGCGGTGCGGCAGCGGTGATCTCGGCCGTCACCACGTCGCCCGCGCGCACCTGGGACGCGTCGGCGGCGAAATGCACCAGCCGGCCATCGCGGGCACGGCCGGCCAATCGACCGGACTCGGCACTCTTGCGGCCGTCGCTGCCGGTCACCAGCAGCTCGACCGTATTGCCGACGAGCTCCCGGTTCTGCTCCAGGCAGACGCGTTCCTGCAGCGCGATCAGCCGCTGGTAACGCTCGGTGACCACATCCTTGGGCACCTGATCGGCCATGTCGGCCGCCGGGGTGCCCGGGCGCGGCGAGTACTGGAAGGTGAACGCCGACGAGAACCGTGCCTTCTCAACGACCTCCAGGGTTTGCTGGAAGTCCTCTTCGGTCTCGCCCGGGAAGCCCACGATGATGTCGGTGGTGATCGCGGCGTGCGGCATCGCGGCGCGCACCTTGCCGATGATGCCGAGGAACTTCGCGCTCCGGTACGAGCGGCGCATCGCCTTCAGGATCCGGTCCGAGCCGGACTGCAGCGGCATATGCAGTTGCGGACAGACATTCGGCGTCGCCGCCATCGCCTCGATCACGTCGTCGGTGAATTCGGCCGGATGCGGCGAGGTGAAGCGGACCCGCTCGAGCCCGTCGATCTCGCCACAGGCGCGCAGCAGCTTGGCGAACGCGCCGCGGTCGCGATCCGGGGAGCTTGCGACCCGGCCATCAACAGGAGCGTCGGCCGCGAAGTTGACACCGTATGAGTTGACGTTCTGTCCGAGCAGCGTCACCTCGAGGACTCCCTCGTCGACCAGCGCCTGCACCTCGGCGAGGATGTCGCCCGGCCGGCGGTCGACCTCCTTGCCGCGCAACGACGGAACGATGCAGAACGTGCAGGTGTTGTTGCAGCCCACCGAGATCGACACCCACCCGGCGAAGGCCGACTCGCGCTTCGCCGGCAGCGTCGACGGAAATGCCTCAAGCGACTCGATGATCTCGACCTCAGCCGCCTGGTTGTGCCGCGCCCGCTCCAGCAGGGTCGGCAGGGAGCCGATGTTATGCGTGCCGAAGACGACGTCGACCCACGGCGCCTTGTTCAGCACGGTGTCGCGGTCCTTCTGCGCCAGACAGCCGCCGACTGCGATCTGCATGCCCGGGCGGTCCTGCTTCACCGGCGCGAGATGCGACAGGTTTCCGTACAGCTTGTTGTCGGCGTTCTCCCGGACCGCGCACGTGTTGAACACGACCAGGTCGGCATCGGTCCCGTCCGCCGCGCGCACATACCCGGCATCCTCGAGTAGTCCGCCGATCCGCTCCGAATCATGGACGTTCATCTGGCACCCGTAGGTGCGGACCTGGTAGCTGCGCGGGGTCCCGGACGAGGCGCTCGTCGTACTCGTTAGATCCAGGGTCTGCAGTCCACCACTCACCCGTCCAGGGTACGTGCAGCCCAGGTGGCATTAACAATTGATGACGCTCGGCGGCAATTGTCGGACTCGCGGGCCCACTCGGCATAGGGTCTGCGACATGACCGTCTCGCCGCCCGACCCGGCACCCCGATCCGATTCGGCCCACCCCGATACGACGCCGATGATCTCCCTCGAATCCGTCGACAAGAGCTTCGGCGATCTGCATGTCCTCAAGCACATCGACCTGCAGGTGTCTCGCGGGCAGGTCGTCGTCGTGCTGGGTCCATCGGGTTCGGGAAAGTCAACGCTCTGCCGCACGATCAACCGGCTCGAGGCGATCGATTCGGGCACGATCCGCATCGATGGTGACCTGCTCCCCGAGGAAGGGCGACCGCTGGCAGCACTGCGCGCCGAAGTGGGAATGGTCTTCCAGTCGTTCAACCTCTTCGCCCACAAGACGATTCTCGACAACGTGACCCTGGCGCCGATCAAGGTGCGCGGACAGAGCAAGGCCAAGGCGCAGGCGCGGGCCATCGAGTTGCTCGAACGGGTCGGCATCGCGGACCAGAAGGACAAGTTCCCGTCGCAGCTGTCCGGCGGCCAGCAGCAGCGCGTGGCGATCGCCCGCGCCCTGGCCATGGACCCGAAGGTGATGCTGTTCGACGAGCCGACCTCGGCGCTGGACCCGGAGATGGTCAACGAGGTCCTGGACGTGATGGTGTCGCTGGCCAAAGAGGGCATGACGATGCTGGTGGTGACCCACGAGATGGGTTTCGCCCGCAAGGCGGCCGACCGCGTCATCTTCATGGCCGACGGCGCCATCGTCGAGGACTCAGATCCCGAAAGCTTCTTCACGGCGCCGAAGTCGGACCGGGCGAAGGACTTCCTCGGCAAGATCCTCGGTCATTGATATGCGAGTGCGCGATATGCGAATGAACCCCACCCTGATCTGTGCCGCGGCGATCCTCGCGCTGGTCGCCGCGATGACCAGCGCCTGCGGCAGCACCGAGCCGCGCAGCCTGATGGATTCGATTCGAAACGGCTCGGTGATCCTCGGCACCAAATTCGACCAGCCCGGCCTCGGGCAGCGCGAACCCGACAAGACCTTCACGGGCTTCGACACCGATGTGTCCCGCTATGTTGTGAGCTACCTCGCCGACCGCTACAACGGCGGCAAACAGCCGAAGCTCCACTGGAAGGAAACGCCGAGTGCGCAGCGCGAGACCCTGATCGACAACGGCGAGGTCGACATGATCGCCGCCACCTATTCGATCAACGCCGCGCGCAGCAAGAAGGTGAGCTTCGCCGGGCCGTATCTGGTCACGTACCAGGGGCTGCTGGTCTCGGCCACCGACAAGCATCCGATCAACGGGCTGGACGACCTCAAGGGCCGCAAGCTGTGCTCGGTCGCCGGATCGACGCCGGCGCAGAACGTGAAAGCTCAACTCCCCCAGGTCCAATTGCAGGAGTTCGACACCTACTCGCTGTGCGTGGACGCACTGCGCGACGGCACAGTCGCAGCCCTGACCACCGACGAGACGATCCTCGCCGGGTTCGCCGACTTCCGGCAGTACAAGGACAAGTTCCGGCTCGTCAGCCTGACGTACTCGCATGATGCCTGCGTCAACAAGGCCTTCAAGAAGGCGGGCTCGCCGTTCTCCACCGAGCGCTACGGAATCGGGATGTCCAAGAAGGATCCGGACAGCGTCGCCAAGGTCAACGAGGCACTGAACGCCATGATCAGCAGCGGAGTCTGGGAACAAGACCTGCGAAAGTCGTTGGGCAACAGTACGGTCGACTCCTGGATCGCGCGGGCGAACGCCCCCGGCTCGGGATACAAGCTGTTCCCGACGGTCGGTGACCTCGCGTTCGTCAACAGCAAATCGACCCCGTGCCCGGGAGGTGCGTCGTGAGCGGACTCTGGAGCGACGTCGCGCCGCAGCTGTGGCCGGCGTTCTGGGTGACGATCAAGCTGACATTCTGGGCGGCGTTGGGATCCATGATCTGGGGAACCGTACTTGCCGCGCTGCGGGTTTCGCCGGTGCCTGTGATGCGGGTGTTCGGCACCTGGTACGTCAACATCGTGCGCAACACCCCGCTGACACTGATCGTCGTGTTCTGCTCGATCGGGTTGTACGGGAAGCTCGGGTTGGCGCTCGCCCCGGAGAACGAGAACTTCATCAAGAACAACAACTTCTGGCTGGCCGTTCTCGGATTCGTCTTGTACACATCGACATTCGTCTGCGAGACGTTGCGGTCGGGCTTCAACACCGTTCCGATCGGCCAGGCCGAGGCCGCCCGATCGCTGGGCCTGCCGTTCACGAAGGTGTTCACCATCATCGTGCTCCCCCAGGCGATTCGATCGGTGATCGTGCCGCTCGGCAGCGTGCTCATCGCGCTGACGAAGAACACCACGATCGCCTCCGCGATCGGTGTCGGCGAGGCATCGCTGCTGATGAAGGAACAGATCGAGAATCACGGTGACCAGGTGGTCGCGGTCTTCGCGATCTTCGCCGTCGGCTTCATGATCCTCACCCTGACCGAGAGCCTGGTATTCGGCGCGCTCGCACGACGATTGGCGGTACGGCGATGATGACGACCCAGACCGCCACGGTTCTTTACGACGCTCCCGGGCCCCGCGCCCGGATACGCAACCGCATCATCGCGGTGGCATTCGGCGTGATACTGATCGCTGCCGTCGCCTACGCGGTGTGGGTGCTCGACGACAAGCAGCAGTTGACGTGGGAGAAGTGGGAGCCGTTCACCCAGGCCGACATGTGGACCACCTACCTGCTGCCGGGTCTGTGGGGCACGCTGAAGTCGGCGGTGCTGTCGATCGTGTTCGCGCTGGTACTGGGCGCGGTGCTCGGTATCGGCCGACTGTCGGATCACCGGTCGGTGCGCTGGGTCGCGGGCATCGTCACGGAGTTCTTCCGGTCGATCCCGGTGCTGATCCTGATCATCTTCGCCTACTACCTCTTCGCCCAGTACGCCGTCTTTCCGTCGAGCCAGCTGGCATTCGCGGCCACGGTCACCGGCCTGACCCTCTACAACGGCTCGGTGATCGCGGAGCTCCTGCGGTCGGGCATCAAGTCGCTGCCTCGCGGGCAGACCGAGGCGTCCCAGGCGCTGGGCATGCGGAAGTCGCAGTCGATGCTCCTGATCCTGTTGCCGCAATCGGTGGCCGCGATGCTGCCGGCGCTGGTGTCGCAGATGGTGATCGCGCTGAAGGACAGTGCGCTCGGCTACCTCATCGGCTACATCGAGATCGTGCGGTCCGGCATCCAGTCGGCGACCTACTTCGGCAACTATCTGCCGGCGCTGATCGTCGTCGCGGTGATCATGATCATCATCAACTTCACACTGTCGATCGTCGCCACCCAACTGGAACGACGGATTCGGGAGGGCCGCACCGCCGCGCCACGGGCAGTGGTCGTCGAGGCGCCTCCGGAGTAGGCGACCACCAGGACGCGCGCCGGTCAGACCAGCCCGCGTCGCTGATCGATCGCCTCCCGGGCGACATCGAATGCCATCGACCCGCCGTACCCGCGGCGCGCCAGCATGGCCACCAGCCGGCGCAGATGCTTGTCTCGAGTCTCCCGGTCAGCCAGCGCATCCGGGTCCACCGACCCGATCTTGCGGTCGACCAGCGCCGCGGCCTGCGACCGCTCGGAATCGTCATCGATCTGCGACAGCGCATTCGCGATGACCGAGTCGTCGACTCCCTTGTCCCGCAGCTCGTGCCGCAGCGCGGTGCGTCCCTTGCCGGAATACAGATGCCGAGAACGCACCCACTCATCGGCGAAATCGCCATCGTCGAGCAGCTGTTGGCGGGTCAGCCGCTCCAACACCTCGTCAACATCGGCGGCCGCAAATTCTTTGTCCAGCAGACGCTTTCGAAGTTCACTGCGGCTGCGCGCCCGGACGCCGAGCAATCGCAGCGCGGCGTCGTATGGGCTGGGCGGCTGCTTGTCGCGGCCCGCCCGACCACCACTGACGCCACGCTCGGACGAGCCATCACCAGCGGGCCGGCCCGACGGTCGGACGGCCGGCGTAGAACCCCCGGGGATATCTTCACCCGTTGGCCCCGCCGAGCCGACCGACCGGGGTGGCGTGCGATCGAGCACCTCGGCGGTGGCCGATCGCAGCACCGCGATGACATCGGCAGAAGTCTCCCGCTCTCTGCGCGTCATCAAGCCACTACCGAATCCGGTTCAGCTGCTGCGCAAATGGATCAGAAGTCGACAGGTGCCGGGACCGGCTCGACCGGCTCGGCGTCGACGACAGCGCCGATACCGAGCTTCTCCTTGATCTTCTTCTCCAGCTCGTCGCGCACGTCCGGGTTCTCCAGGAGGAACTTGCGGGCGTTCTCCTTGCCCTGTCCCAGCTGATCGCCCTCGTAGGTGTACCAGGATCCGGACTTGCGAACGAAGCCCTGATCGACACCCATATCGATCAGCGAACCCTCGCGGCTGATGCCCTGGCCGTAGAGGATGTCGAACTCGGCCTGCTTGAACGGCGGCGACACCTTGTTCTTGACGACCTTGACGCGAGTGCGGTTACCCACGGCGTCGCTGCCGTCTTTGAGGGTCTCGATACGACGCACATCCAGGCGCACCGACGAGTAGAACTTGAGAGCCTTACCGCCCGTGGTGGTTTCGGGCGAGCCGAACATGACACCGATCTTCTCGCGCAGCTGGTTGATGAAGATGGCCGTGGTCCCGGACTGGCTCAGCGCGCCGGTCATCTTGCGCAGCGCCTGGCTCATCAGACGAGCCTGCAAGCCGACGTGGCTGTCGCCCATCTCACCCTCGATCTCCGCACGCGGAACCAGCGCGGCGACCGAGTCGATGACGAGGATGTCCAGGGCACCCGAACGAATCAGCATGTCGGCGATCTCAAGTGCCTGCTCTCCCGTATCCGGCTGCGACACCAGCAACGCATCGGTGTCGACACCGAGCTTCTTGGCATAGTCCGGATCCAGCGCGTGCTCCGCGTCGATGAACGCCGCGATACCGCCGTTGGCCTGAGCATTCGCCACCGCGTGCAGCGCGACCGTCGTCTTACCCGAGGATTCCGGCCCGTAGATCTCGACGACCCGGCCCCGCGGCAGACCGCCGATACCCAGGGCCACGTCCAGTGCGATCGATCCGGTCGGGATGACCGAAATCGGTTGGCGGACTTCTTCACCCAGGCGCATCACCGAGCCCTTGCCGAAGTTCTTATCGATCTGCGACAGGGCGAGGTCGAGGGCCTTCTCACGATCTTGCGTGGGTGCCATGGGGTTCTCCTTCGATTGGCGCCGCCGGGGTGTACGTACGGCCGGCGCGAGGTCTGTGGTCTGGTCTGCGATCCGGTTGCGAGCTGTCGATCTGGATTTCGCGCTCACGCTATGACGGCCCTCTGACATTTTCGGTTCAGCCGGACTCTGCGGACCCGGCGACGGATTTCGAACACCACCCACAGTAGGCGAACATCTGTTCGAGTCAAGTGGGACACGCCGAGTGTTTCGCCCCGGCGAGGGAGCTACCAGCGTTCGCGGGGAACATCGAAGTCGCGGCACAGTGCCAGCCACACTTCGCGGGGTTCGACGCCGTCGTCCAACGCCTGTGCGGGCGTCCGCCCGCCGAAGTCGATGAGGGCATGGTCGACCAGCATCGAGTCAGCTCGGACCGTGCCGAACTGCTCGGTCATCTGCTCGGAGAACTCGGTCAACCGCACGTGGCGAGGATAGGCCAACGACGGGCATCAGGCACACCGGCCCGATCGCGATAGCTCACGCGGTGAACGTCGAAGGCCTCGCTCGTCGAGGCCAACGGGCGCCGGCCTTTGGGCCCGTCCGGTTTCTGACCTACGGCGCCCCAGACGCGGTCGCGATGCACACCTGTACCGGGTCGACCACCGCCGCCGCACTCGCCGCCGCATCGCCGGCCGCAGTAGTGAACACACTGTCCGACAGCACCTTTCGACAGGCATCGGCCAGGGCATCGGCGGTCAGCGGCCGCACGAGCAGTCCGCTCCCCTGACGCTGAACCCGATTGGCCAGCTCCCACTGGTCGCCGCCGCCGGGCACCATCACCACCGGAACACCCGCCAGCAAGGCCTTCGACAACAGCCCGTGCCCGCCGCCGCAGACCACGAGATCGGCCGCGGCCAGCAGCCGATCCTGCCGGGCCGAACCGGCGACCGCCCAGGGCGGCAGTTCGTGCTGCGACGAATCCAGCATCGAAAGCGCCACGCGCACCGGCATTCCCAGTTTTTCGGGAGCCAGCGCAGCCAGCGCCGCATCGACCAGCCCACCCGCGCCGGTGTCGGCGGTCGACGGTGCCACCACGACCAGCGGGGCAGCCCCGGGCGGCAGCTCCAGCACGTCGTCCACCGGCTCCCAGTGCAGCGGCCCGACGAGGTGAGTGTTCGCCGGCCAGTCCGGCCGCGGCAGTTCCAGCGCGGGCAGCGTCGCCACCAGGCGAGCATCCGGCCCCGGATCGCGGGCCGGCAGACCCAAGCCGCTTCGTGCCGATTCCCGCTGCTGCACACCGGCTTTCACTGCTCGCGCGCTCATCGCCCGCAGTACCCGATTTCGCATCCGGCCCAGCGGCCCGACACCGGGCGCCAAACCCATGCCGACCGGCGGCAGCGCCCGGGAGGGCAGATACAGCGGATGCGGACACAGCTCGATAACCGGCAGCTCCAGCATCTCCCCGGCCATCGCGCCGCAGACCGTGATCACATCGGAGACCACCGAATCCGGCCGCTCGGCCGCCAGCAGCGGCGCCAGGTCGCGCGCCATCCGGGCGGCCCGTGCGTTCAGCTTGCTGCCCGCGTCGGCGTCGTCCTCGTCGTCGGCGACCAACAGCCCGGGCAGCTCCCGGATGGCGAATCGATCGGCGGCACGACCGGTCGACCACCGGGCACCGGTATAGATCACCGTCTCGATGTCGGCCGCTTCCAGCCGTTCCGCGAGTCCGAAGACCGGAAACGCATGCCCGGCCTCGGGGCCCGCCACCAGCGCAATTCGCACGCCGGTCAGTGTAAAGCGCCCGGCCTCCGGCCTGCCCGCTGCCAGCGTCGCCGCATCACCGCGGATCCGGTATGGGTCAGATCTTCGTCTTGGGCCTGTCGCTCGAAACGATCCACTTCACGAGGGCGACCGTGCCGACCACCACGAGGACCAGAACGATGAACGTCGCCACTCCCTTGAGCAGCGCGCCGATGATGCCGAACGCGACCCATAGCGCGACGACGGCCAGAGCGATCTTCCACCACATGTTTCCTCCATACGATCGGATTGCATCCGCCTCAACCGTCGCACCGACCGGCACGCAAAGTCACGTGCTCACAAGCGATTTCAGGGAAAGATGGGTGGGTACCCTGAGCTGGGCGAAACCCGCTACTGCGGGTCGGCCTGCTCGGCGTCCGGAGCCTTCCCGATGGCCGGGTTCGCCGCCCCGCCGCTCGGCAGGGCTCCGCCGTTCATGCTGGCGCGGATCTGCTCCAGCCGGGCGTGTCCGGCGGTCTGCACCGTCGCCTGCTGCACCTCGAGCATCCGACCGTGCACCGACTCGCCGGCGAGCTCCGCCGATCCGAGGGCCGTCGCATACCGCTGCTCGATCTTCTCGCGTACCTGTTCCAGGCTGGGCACGTTGCCGGGCACCGCGAGCTGGTCCATCTGCTGCAGGGACGCGCTGACCTGCTCCTGCATCTTCGCCTGCTCCAGCTGGCTGAGCAGCTTGGTGCGCTCGGCCAGCCGCTGCTGCAGCATCATCGAGTTCTGCTGCACCGCCTGCTTGGCCTGCCCCGCCGCCTGCAGCGATTGATCGTGGAGCGTCTTGAGGTCTTCGACACTCTGCTCCGCGGTGACCAGCTGGGAAGCGAACGATTCGGCCGCGTTCGTGTACTCGCCGGCCTTCGTGGCGTCGCCGGCCGCATTCGCCTGATCCGCCAGCGTGATCGCCTGGCGGGCGTTCGACTGCAACCGTTCGACCTCCTCGAGCTGACGGTTGAGCTTCATCTCGAGCTGCCGCTGATTGCCGATCACGGCCGCCGCCTGCTGCGAGAGCGCCTGATGCTGACGCTGCGCATCCTCGATGGCCTGCTGGATCTGAATCTTCGGATCGGCCTTCTCATCGATCTTGGCGTTGCTGTACGCCGTGAGGTACTTCCACGCCTTCACAATCGGATTCGCCATTACCCGCGCTCCTGCCCTTCTACCGGTTTCAGCTCGACCACCAATCTAGTCCCGATTTCGGGCAATAGTCTCAGGCGAGCGCAAGTTCGGCGGGCGGCGGGATGACCAGTCGCGTATTCGCGGCGATCGACGGACGTCCCGCGGCGACATCGACCCGACGGAGCGCATCACCGACATCTGTCATCACGTCGGCCACCGGAACCTCCAGCGCGGCGCAGATGGCGGCGAGCAACTCGCTCGATGCCTCCTTCTGTCCCCGCTCGACCTCCGACAGGTATCCGAGACTCACTCGGGCATCGGCGGACACCTCGCGCAGCGTGCGCCCCTGACCCGTCCGGGTCCGTCGCAGGGTCTCGCCCAGTGCTTCCCGCATCAGAACAGTCATGTGTGCCTACCTTTCTTGCAGGTGCAACGCATCGAGGACCGATTCAGTTCCCCTCGATCCAGTCACACAGTCCGTCGACGGCGGCCGCGCAGGCGCCGAACCGGATCTCCCACCGGTCTCCGTTCAGGTCCAGCACCCGCGAGATCGCGCCATCCGGCCCGGCCAGACCCAGATAGACCGTGCCCGGCGAGTGGCCGTCCTGGGAATCCGGGCCGGCCACCCCGGTCAATCCGATGCCCCAGGTCGCGCCGCATCGAGCGGCCGCCCCGGCGGCCATCGCCCGCGCCACCTCCGGGTCGACCGGTCCCCGCTCCGCCAGCAGGTCGGCGTCCACGTCGGCCAGGGCATGCTTCAACTCGGTCGCGTAGACGATCAGTCCGCCGCGTAGAACCGCCGACGCGCCCGGGACGCCGGCGATCGTGGCGGACAGCAGGCCCGCGGTGAGGGATTCGGCGGTCGCGACCGTCTCGCCGCGGCCGGCGAGGAGCCGGACGAGACGTTCGGGCCGGGCGCCCGCGAGCGGGTCAGGACGCACGTCGGGCGGCACGACGCAGCTTCATCGCCTGCCAGACGTAGTCGATTCCGGTGACGATCGTCGCGACGACCGCGGCCGCCATCACCACCACGGCGCACCAGTGCAGTGGGGTCGGCAGCGGCAGGATGAGCATCCCGATGCCGAAGACCTGCAGCAGCGTCTTGAGCTTGCCGCCGCGGCTGGCCGGGATCACACCGTGTTCGAGCACCCAGAATCGCAGCGCCGTCACGCCCAGCTCGCGCACCAAGATCACGATGGTGACCCACCACCAGAGATCACCCAGAATCGATAGCCCGATCAGCGCGGCACCGATCAGCGCCTTGTCGGCGATCGGATCCATCAGCTTGCCGAAGTCGGTGACCAGACCACGCTCCCGCGCGATACGACCGTCATACCGATCAGTGATCGCCGCGACGGCGAACACGGCCCACGCCGCCACCCGCCACCAGGTCTCGTGGCCGCCCTCGATGAACAGCACCGCCACGAACACCGGAACCAGCGCGATTCGGAAGAGGGTCAGAATATTCGCGATATTCCAGAGCGGAACCGATCGGGCCGCGGAGTGGTCATGGCCATCGGCTGACGACGAGCGGCCGATGCTGGCGTCGCCCGCCACTCCATCGGTGATTCCGTCCGTCATCGTTCTCCGTGCGTTCTGTGTCAAGTCTTCGGTAAAAAATCGGCATCACCAGCCCCGACATCGGGCGATGCACGACTTAAGAGTATCGGCGGCGGTATTACTGTGCTCGCATGGCTACCGATCGGACGCAGCGGCCGCCCTCCGGGCTGCCCGGCGACACGGCGAACACCTTGGATCCCGACCCGCAGCAGGTCGCGATCCGTCGTGCCCGCACGTCCGACGTGCCCCGGATCAAGGCGCTGATCGACCAGTACGCCGGCAAGATCCTGTTGGAGAAGAACCTGGTCACCCTGTACGAGGCGGTCCAGGAGTTCTGGGTGGCCGATCTCGCCGGCGACGTCGTCGGCTGCGGTGCGCTGCACGTGCTGTGGGCCGACCTCGGCGAGGTCCGCACCGTCGCGGTCGACCAGAACCACTCGGGCCTGGGCATCGGCCACCGACTGGTCGGCCGGCTGATGGAGATCGCCCGCGAACTCCAGCTGACCCGGGTCTTCGTGCTCACCTTCGAAACCGAATTCTTCGGCAGGCACGGTTTCGTCGAGATCGACGGCACGCCGGTCACCGCCGAGGTCTACGAGGAGATGTGCCGGTCGTACGACGAGGGCGTCGCGGAATTCCTCGACCTGTCCTACGTGAAGCCGAACACGCTCGGCAACACCCGAATGCTCGCCAATCTCGACACCGATTCCGACCACTAGAGGAACTCAAATGCCGCTGTTCGCAGTCGAATACACCTACGCCCCCGGGCCGCCGCCAAGCCTGCGGGAGATCCGTCCGCAGCACCGGGCGTGGCTCGGCGCGCTGTATGAGGCCGGAACCGTCCGGACCAGCGGGCCGTATCCGGACGACTCCGGCGCATTGATCATCGTCGAGGCGGAATCCGTTGCGGCAGTGCAGGATCTCCTGACTCACGACCCGTTGCGCGAATCCGACGCCATCAGTGATGTGCGGATCAACGAATGGGTCTGCGTCTTCGAGTGGCGCAGCTGATCATTCGGCGAGTTCGTCGTCCTTGCGACTCCTTGCCAGACTCGCGATCGTCGTGATCACGAGAGTGCCGATGATGACCGCCAACGACACCGGCGTGCTGATGTCCGGCACGGCGACGTGGTGCCCGCCGTTGATGAACGGCAGCGTGTTCTCGTGCAGCGCATGCAGAACCAGCTTGACGCCGATGAACCCGAGGATGATCGACAACCCGTAGGACAGGTACACCAGCCGGTCGAGCAGCCCGCCGAGCAGGAAGTACAACTGGCGCAATCCCATGAGCGCGAACGCATTCGCGGTGAAGACGATGTATGGCTCGGACGTCAGGCCGTAGATCGCCGGGATGGAGTCGAGCGCGAACAGCACGTCGCTGAAACCGATCACGATAAGCACCATCAGCATCGGCGTCGCCATCAGCGCGCCGGCCTTCTTGGTGAACAGCTTGTCCCGGTCGTACTCGTCGCTGGTGCGGAGCACCTTCTTCACGAACCGCACGATCCGGCTGTCGCGTTCCTCCTCGACCTCTTCCTCGTGACCGGACTCCCGCAGCAGCTTGATCGCGGTAAACAGCAGGAACGCGCCGAAGAGATAGAACACCCAGCTGTAGGCGCTGATCGCAGCGGCGCCGACGGCGATGAACGCGCCGCGCATCACCAGCGCCATCACGATGCCGAGCAGCAGCACCTTCTGCTGATACGCCTTGGGCACGGCGAATTTCGCCATGATGATGACGAACACGAAGAGGTTGTCGACCGACAGCGCCTTCTCGGTGATGAAGCCCGCGTAGTACTCGCCGCCGTAGGTGCCGCCCCACTGCCACCAGACGAATCCGCCGAAGGCCAGGGCGATCGAGATGTAGACCGCCGACCAGAATCCGGATTCCTTGAGGGTCGGTTCGTGCGGCGTACGCACGTGCGCGAAGAAGTCGAAGATGAAGAGACCGAGGATCACCGCGATCGTGACGATCCACACGGTCAATGAGACGTTCATAGGCAGACTCCAGCTATCTATCGTCGATAGCCGGAGGTCTCTCCCACCACGAACGTCGTCGTGGCCGACAGGCCCGGGAACCGATCCACCCGACGATCGGCGTCGAGGCTAGCGGCTCCGTATTGACGGACCTGCCGTCTTGGGGATACTCCCCTCACAGCGGTCACCACTTTACCAAGTGATTACCCGCGGCGCGCGCCGAGATGGCTACGATCGCTTCCATGGCTCGTCGCGGCCCGACCTCCCCGGCGACCGTGGCCGACATCCATGCCGCGGCCACCGCGATGCCGCATGTCACCGTCTATCCGGGCACCGAGAGCCGCCCCGTCTATCAGGTGGGCGGCAAGTCGTTCGTCTTCTTCCGGACCCCGCGACCCGACGCCGTCGACCCCGAGACCGGCGAACGCTTCGACGACGTCGTGGTGATCTGGGTGCCCTCGGAGGCCGACAAACAGGCATTGGTCCAGGACCTCTCGAACCCGCTCTTCACCACCAAGCATTTCGACGGTCATCTATCGGTGCTGCTGCGGACGTCGCGGGTCGGCGAAGTGTCGCGTCAGGAGGTGACCGAACTGATTCAGGACGCATGGCTGTCGCGAGCGTCGCGCCGCCGGGCACAGATCTGGCTGGCGGAGAACGGGCTCACCGACGACGCATCCGGCTGAGCCGCCGTGCACGGCGCAGCGGCCGTGACCTCCCGTTCGGGAGCCACGGCCGCCACGTTCGCCGTCGCCGACGGCCTCAGCCGCAGGTGCGCGGAGTAGCCCGCCCGGCCATCGCCGAACCCACGAACGCCTGCGCATCCGCCAGCGACGCCGGTACCGAGCCGCGGTGATCCTGGCCCGCGTATGTCCGGTAGTCCAGCGCAATGCCCCGGCCGCACATGGCTGCGACCATCGCGGTGGTACCCGCCGGCGCCACCACGGTGTCCGCCGTACCCTGCGCGACCATCGTCGGAACAGCGGGATTGGTCGTGATCGGATCCTGCGCCTTCAGGTAGGTCGTCAGCGGTCCGGTGTTCGCGCCGGCCTTGAACAGCTGCGCGGTCGGGATCGCCGGCACCGCCCGGATCTGCGCGATGCAGCCGGCGCGGGCGGCCTGCTCGAACGGCTGAGCAGCGGCGCTGAAGATGTCCTGCGGCCTGACCGCCGGATCAGCCGCCTGCGCGCCGAGCACGATCAGCGGCGCGAAGGCTTCCGCCGCTTCCGCGCCCGGACCGCCGGCCATCATGTACGGCACCATCTGATCGAGCGCCACGCCGCCGGGCGCGATCGACACGGCCGCCCGCAAGGCCAACTCGGGCGCCCGCTGCCGAGCCTGCTGCGCGGTGAACAGCGTGGCCTGACCGCCCTGGCTGTGTCCCGCGACCGCCCAGTTGCGACCGACAGCGGGATCGAGCCGGCGGGCCGCGCGGACGATGTCGATCACCGAATTCGCCTCGCTCACCCCGTTGAGGTACGGGTGCACACCCGGCGCGCCGAGGCCCTGGTAGTCGGTCTGGGCAACGGCGTAGCCCTTGCGCACCCAGGAATCCAGCACCTGGGTCACCGGCCCGAGATAGTCGTGATCGAGGCCGGTCGCCGTATCACGGGACGGCGCACACACATCGGCGATGCCGGTGGTGCCGTGGGCCCAGCTGAGGACCGGCCAACCCCCGGCCGGCGCCTTGCCCCGCGGGATCGCGACGGTGCCGGTCACCGCGATCGGCCGACCGTTCATATCGTCCGAGGCGTACGTGATCGCCATCGTGCGGGCCGCGCTCGGCAACGCGGCCGCGGTCCGCAGCGGCTTGGCGTCGAGCAATCGGCCGGCACCTGGGTCGTGCCGGCTCGGGGCCGCGGTCGCAGTGACGGCGCTCAGCGCGGCCACCGCCGCCACCGTCGCCGCGACGACGACGCGGCCGACTGTCCGCGTTGGACGTTGTGACATCTCGTATCTCCCTAGGATCGAATCCACACGCGGGCCGCTCTCGGACCCACCCGGTAACAATAAGAAAGATTTCTTAATCGTATGACCTCAACGGCAGAATCGACGGGCTCGTCGGCGGCTCCAGGCAAAGAAGCACTGGTCAGCGCCGCCGAGCGGCTGATCGCCGAACGCGGATTCCACGGCGTGGCAGCGCGCGAAGTGGTCAAGGAGAGCGGCCACAAGAACAACTCGGCGATCAACTATCACTTCGGCTCCTGGCAGGGGCTGCTCGACGGCATCTGGCAGCGCCACTCCGTGCCGATCAGCCGCGAACGCGCCGAACGACTCGCCGATATCGGTGACAACAGCACGCTGCCGGAGCTCGTCGCCGTCTACATCGGTCCGCTGGTGAACGAGGTCGCGCGGGCGACGCCGAGTTATTGGGCGCGGTACAACGAGCAGTGGCTGGCCAGCACGCCGCTCGACGTCACCGCGGCAGGGTGGACCGGCACGCTGTCACGGGTGCATACGCCAGAGCTGCCCGAGCTGTATCAACTCGGTGCGCTACTCGATCAGATTGCCGCTCAATTGGATTGGCTGCCGGCCGACGACCGGCGACGACGGGTGTCGCTGATGAGTCGATTCGTCATCGTGGCGCTGGCGGCCGTCGAGCGCGATGCCGCGCGCGAGACCCACGACCCCGCCCGGACCGACCCGCGCTGGCCGGACGTCACCGCGGAATTGGTGACGCTCGCGCTGGCTCTGCTACGCGCCGGGTAGCCGCGATCAGAGGTCGTCGTCGGCGTCCCCGGAGTCCCCGCCACCGGTGATCGAGGCGATCACCCCGGCCAGGTCTTCGGGCTTGACCAGCACCTCGCGGGCCTTCGAACCCTCACTGGGACCGACGACGCCGCGAGTCTCCATCAGGTCCATCAACCGACCGGCCTTGGCGAAGCCGACGCGGAGCTTACGCTGCAGCATCGACGTCGAGCCGAACTGACTCGACACCACCAGCTCGATCGCCTGCAGCAGATCATCGAGGTCATTGCCGATGTCGGCGTCGATGTCCTTCTTCTCCGACGCCTTCGCCGTGGTGACGCCCTCGGTGTACTCGGGGTCGCCCTGCTCCTTCGTGAAGTCGACGACCGCCGCGATCTCCTCGTCGGTGATGAACGCGCCCTGCATACGGATCGGCTTGTTGGCGCCCATCGGCAGGAACAGCCCGTCGCCCATGCCGATCAGCTTCTCGGCGCCCGGCTGGTCGAGGATGACCCGCGAATCGGTCAGCGACGACGTGGCGAATGCCAGCCGCGACGGGACGTTGGTCTTGATCAGGCCTGTCACGACGTCCACCGAGGGCCGCTGGGTCGCGAGGACCAGGTGGATGCCGGCGGCACGGGCCTTCTGCGTGATGCGGACGATCGCGTCCTCCACATCGCGCGGTGCGGTCATCATCAGGTCGGCGAGCTCGTCGACGATAGCGAGGATGTACGGGTACGGCTTGTACACCCGCTCGCTGCCGAGCGGCGCGGTGATCTCGCCCGAGCGCACCTTCTTGTTGAAGTCGTCGATATGCCGCACCCGGGACGCCTTCATGTCCTGGTAGCGCTGCTCCATCTCTTCCACCAGCCACGCCAGCGCCGCCGCCGCCTTCTTCGGCTGCGTGATGATCGGCGTGATCAGGTGTGGAATGCCTTCGTACGGAGTGAGTTCCACCATCTTCGGATCGATGAGGATCATCCGTACATCCTCCGGCGTCGCGCGGGTCAGCAGCGACACCAGCATCGAGTTCACGAAGCTCGACTTACCGGAGCCGGTAGAACCGGCGACCAGCAGGTGGGGCATCTTCGCCAGGTTCGCGCTGACGAAGTCGCCCTCGATGTCCTTGCCGAGACCGATCACCAACGGATGCTTGTCTTTCCGCGTCGATTCGGCGGTCAGCACGTCCGCCAGCCGCACCATCTCGCGATCGGAGTTGGGCACCTCGATGCCCACCGCCGACTTGCCCGGGATGGGGGCCAGCAGTCGCACGTTGTCGGTCGCCGCCGCGTAGGAGATGTTGCGCTGGAGCGCCGTGATCTTCTCCACCTTCACGCCCGGCCCGAGCTCGACCTCGTAGCGGGTGACCGTCGGGCCGCGAGTGAATCCCGTGACCGCTGCATCGATCTTGAACTGCTCCAGGACGGCCTGGATGCGGTCGATCATGTCGTCGTTGGCAGCACTGCCGGTCTTCGGCGGATCGCCCTCGACCAGCAGGCCCACGGGCGGCAGCTGATAGTCGCCGTCCAGCGCGCGGTCCACGGCCTTGGCGTTCGGGTCCATCGGCTTGGGCTTCGCCAGGGCCGGCTTGGCGGCCGGCTTCCGGGCCGGCTTGCGCGCGGGCGCCGCGGGGGCTTCCCGGACGATCGGTTCGGTCGTCGCGGTCGGATCCATTTCGGGCAGCAGCGGTTCGGTGAGCGCGTCGCCGGCGCGGACCGGCTGGTCCGCGCCCTGCCGGCGCCGGGACGGACGTCGCAGCCGAGCGTCCGACAGTCGTTCCAGGCCCGATCCCCCGGCGTCGTCCGGTGGATAGTTGTCGTACGGATCGCCGTATTCCGAGTCCCAGGTCGGCTCGTCGCCATCCGCCGGCTCGTCGTACTCGTCCTCATCGAATTCCCGATACCGCTCGGGGGTGACGCCGAAGTACTCGCGGGTGCGAAGGACCAACTCGTGCAGGGTCATTCCGCTCAGCAGCAGCAGGCCGAAGGCGATGCACAGCACCAGCAGCGGAATCGACAGCCAGACGGTGATGCCGTCCGTCAGCGGGCCGCCGATCGCGAATCCGACGAAACCGCCGGCCCGCTCGCGGCCGTCCAGATCCAGCGGTCGACCACCGATGATATGGAAGAGGCCGAGCAGCGGCAGCACGAGAAATGCTGTGCCCGCGATGATTCGGGGGCGCTCCGGCGGGTTCGGGTAGCGCCGCATCAGGGTCAGCGCAATCACCACGAGCACCGGGGGCGCGAACACCGACCCCAGGCCGACGACCGACCGGATGCCCTTGTCCACGAATGCACCCGCGGGGCCGCCCGCGCCGAACCAGACGCTCGCGGCCACGACCAGCGCGATCGCCAGGAGTGCCAATGCAATCCCGTCGCGGGCGTGGGACGGTTCGACCTCGACGGTCGAGCCGTAGCCCCTGTCCGTGCCGCGATCCCGGTCGATATCGCCGGACTCGGCGTGCTCGTCGTAGTCGTCGGCGTAATCGGCGTCGTGGTCGGACTCGTAGTCATAGTCGCCGCCGCGATGCGATCCCCCGAGGCGCGCCATCGATCCGACGCCCCGGGCGAGCAGCTTCCAGCTGGCACCGACACCCCGACCGACCGTGGCCGCCGCGCTCCGGCGCGGTTCCCGGCTCACCGTGGTCGGGGCGGTGCGTCCGCGGGGGGTCGACTTCTTGCTGCCGGCCGAGCCTGCAGACCGCCCGCTGCTCGACCGGCCCTTCGACCCGGTCGACTTCTTGGCGGTCGTTTTCTTGGCGGTGCTGGCCCGCGATGTGGTGGACGACCGGCCCGCGGCCGAGCGGCTCGAGGCGGCCCCACCCGACGACTTGCGCGACGACGCGGCCCGACCCGAACCCGACCGGGTCGAGCCACCGCGCGCACCACGAGATCCACGGCTCGTTGAAGGAGACGACATAGGTGTAAGACTAGTCGTCAACTGTCACATTGACCTCACCGATAACACGCGCCACGGGCGGTGTGTCGGTTTCGTTATCTGTCCCCGCCCCGGCTATCGCACCAGCTCATCCGGCAGTCGGCCGTGTCCATACAGGTCAGCGACGCGGCTGCGGAACAACCAGACGCCGTCGACCAGGACGATGTCGTCGATGTAGGCGCCGACCGCGTCAAGGCCGGGTGCCGTCGCGCGGGTGCGATCGCCGCCGACCATCGCGACCGGGGTGAATGTGACCAGCCGGTCGGGCGCGACCCGCGACATCAGCGTCAACCCGGTGAAATGCGCGGATACCAACCGCGACCCGCCGGGAATCTGCGCAGCCTGCTCGCCGAAGGCAAGCAGTTCCTGCCGCCCGGTGACAACCATCCGCTCCTCCTCGGACAGCGGGAATTCCAGCCGGCCGTCCTCGGTGAACAGGGCTACCCACGCATCGAGATGCCCGTAGTCGAAATAGGCTCCGTACCGCGAATGCAGATCAGTGACCAGCGCCCGCGTCTCGCCATCGACCGGCTCAGGGGTGTTCACATTCTGTAGAGCGTAAGTCGGCACCGATAACCGCGCGACTGTTAGTCCTGGTCATCGGGAGGAAGCCGCCGATCGAGCCAGCTCAGGTAGGCGGCGCCGCGCGGGGACAGCTCGTATCCGACGTCGTGACTGATGGTCAGGCCGAGCGCCTTGAGTTTGCGGATATCGGCCTTCATCGGCTGCAGTTCCACGCCGCGCCGCTCGGCCAGCACCGTCGACACGACTCGCGGGTTGTCGCGGATCCACGTCAGGATGTCCCGGATCCACGGGACGTCGCGTCGCGATTCCATCCGCGTGAGCCGGGCATGCAGGTCCGCAAGCTCGGCCCCATCGGGCAGCATCTCGCGCAGCGCGATCCGCGGATCCTCGCCGACCCACTCGACGTTGATGCGGAACACCGTGTCGCCGCCCCGGCCACCCCGCGGCGACCGGGGCCGATCGCTGGTCAGCGCCTTGCGCAGGGTGTCCGCATTCTTCATCCCGGCGGCCTGCGCCGCGCGATCGGTGATGCGGTCCAGGTCGCTCACCCTCGTGACCCGGGTGAACCGGATGATCCCGGCCGACGTCATCTGCGTGCCGCCGACTTTCACCCGTGGTTCGTCCCAGCGCCGGTATTGGGTGGTCACGCTGCCATCCCGAATGCCCTCGGCGATGCGCCTGGTGATCAGCATGAGTCGGTCCCGATCGCTCAGAAGCCGCGCTTCGCCGCCTTCACGGCGGCCACGGCATCGGCGTCGCCCGCGAACTCCACCTGTGCAGGTTCGCGACCGAACGCGAACAGCAGCAGCTCTGCCGGCTCCCCGGTGACCTCGACGACGGAGCCTGACCCGCCCCGCGCGAGTTCTGCGCCGTCCGGGGTCTTGAGCACGGTGGTCGCCGGCGACCTCCGCAACGACTGCTTGCCGACGGTGGCGACCGGACGGCGCAGCTGCCGTTGCAGGTCGGCGCCGATTTCCCGTGGTGTCCAATCGGCTCCGGTGCGGCGCACGTCCTCGTGGTGAACGAACATCTCACTGAGATTGGCGAAGTTGTCGACGAGTTTGAACGGCGAGTAGACCGGCGGACCGCTCGCCAGCTTGTCGAGCATCTGGTCCCAGTCGCCGGCGGCGATCTTCGCGAACACCTTGTCGTGATAGCCCGACAACGCCTTGATCAGGATGCCACCCGCGGCATCCGGCCGACCCTCGCGAAGGATCAAGTGCGCGACCAGATCTCGGGTCGTCCATCCTCCGCAGAGCGTCGGCGCGTCCGGGCCGACCTCGCGCAGCGTCGCGACCAGGGCAGCGCGTTCATCCTGTGCAGCCGTCATCCCTGTCTTGCTCCGATCATCTCAGTCCTGTTCCCCGGCAGGCGGCCGGTTGTGTCAGTCCCCGACCGACATCACGGTCGGTACGATCATCGGCTTGCGCCGGTACGTGCTCGCCACCCACTGCCCGACCGTGCGGCGGATCGTCTGCGCGATCCGGTGCGCGTCGGTGACCTGTTCGGCGGCGAGCTGGTCCAACGCCTTGTCGACCAGCGTCGCGGCCTCCTTGAGCGCGGTCGGATCGTCGGAGAATCCGCGCCCGGACACCTGCGGCGTGCTCACCGCCCGACCGGTCTCGGCATCGACCGCCACGGTGATGGCGATGAAGCCGCCCTCACCCAGGACCAACCGGTCCGACAGCGTGGAGTCGCCGACGTCGCCGACCGACAGACCATCGACGTAGACATGCCCGACCGGGACCCGTCCGACGATGTCCGCGCGACCGTCGACGAGGTCGACCACCACGCCGTCCTCGGCGAGGACGATGCGGTCCTCGGCGACACCCGTCGCCTTGGCCAGTGCCGCATTGGCTCGCAGATGCCGCCATTCGCCGTGCACCGGCATGGCATTCGACGGCCGCACCGCGTTGTACAGATACAGCAACTCGCCCGCCGAGGCGTGGCCGGAGACATGCACCTTCGCGCTCTGCTGCGTGACCACGGTCGCCCCGCGCTTGGCGAGACCGTTGACGACGGCGAACACCGAGTTCTCGTTGCCCGGGATCAGCGACGACGCCAGGATCACCAGATCGTCGGCGCTGATGTTGATCTGCCGATGCTCGCCGTGCGCCATCCGCGACAGCGCCGACAGCGGCTCGCCCTGCGAACCCGTGCTCACCAGCACCACCCGATGATCGGGAAGTGTTGCGGCCGTGTCCATGTCGACGATGACGCCGTCGGGCACCGTGAGGTAGCCGAGCTCCTGGGCGATCTGCATGTTGCGCACCATCGAGCGGCCCACGAAAGCCACGCGACGATCATGCGCCTGCGCGACATCGACGACCTGCTGCACGCGATGCACATGGCTGGCGAACGAGGCCACGATCACGCGCTGGCGGGCCCGCCCGATCACCTGGTCGAGGACGCCGCCAATATCGCGTTCGGGGGTGACGAATCCGGGGACCTCGGCGTTGGTCGAGTCGACCAGGAACAGGTCGACGCCCTCGTCGCCGAGCCGGCTGAACCCCGCGAGGTCGGTGAGACGGCCATCGAGCGGCAGCTGATCGAGCTTGATGTCGCCGGTGTGCAGCACCAGGCCGGCCGGCGTACGGATCGCCACCGCGAGGGCGTCCGGGATCGAGTGGTTGACCGCGAAGTACTCGCAGTCGAACGGTCCGTGCTTGGTCTTCTCGCCCTCCACGACCTCGATGAGCTTCGGCTTCTGGCGATGCTCCCGACACTTCGCGGCGAGCAGGGCCAGGGTGAACCTGGCGCCGACGACCGGGATGTCCGGGCGCAGACGCAGCAGGAACGGCACCGCGCCGATGTGGTCCTCATGCCCGTGGGTGAGGATGATCGCCTCGATGTCGGCGACACGGTCCTCGATGTACCGGAAGTCCGGAAGGATCAGGTCGACTCCGGGCTGCTGGTCCTCCGGGAACAGCACGCCGCAGTCGACGATGAGCAGCCTGCCGTCGTACTCGAAGACCGTCATGTTGCGGCCGATCTCGCCGATGCCGCCGAGCGCGACGACGCGCAGCCCGCTCTTCGGCAGCCGCCCCGGCATGCCCAGACGCTCGGTCGGGTCGGCGACGGCCGGTCGCTTGGCCCGGGTCGACGCCGACGGCGGCGTCGACTTACCGGACTTCTTCCTTTTCCTGGGCGCGTTCTTGGGTGCGGACTTCTGCTGCTCCGCCTTCGGCGCAGATTTCTGCTCGCCCTTCGGCGCGGACTGCTGCTCGGCCTTCGGCGCGGACTTCGACTCCACCTTCGCGACATGCGGGGCCGCCGGCGGCCCGGCCTGGCGACGGGCACGGCGCGGCTTATCCGCGGACGTCACGAAATCACCCCGGCCGCACGCAGATCCGCGAGGACACCCTCGACTTCCCAACCGGACGCGGCTATCTGCGGCAGTCGCGGATCCCCCACGTCCATACCCATGATCCGCAAGGCGGTCTTGACCAGCGTCACACCGCCGACCCGGCCCTGCGCCGCGACGAGCGGGGCCATCGAGTTGTAGATCTTGCGGGCCGTCGCGATGTCGCCGGCTTCGTGGGCCGCCAGCAGCGCGGCCAACCGGTCCGGAACGAGGTGACCGAGGACGCTGACGAAGCCGACCGCGCCGACCGAGAGCCAGGGCAGATTCAGCGCGTCGTCGCCGGAAAAGAACTGGATCCCTTCGGAAATCAGCTCGGCGCCGGCATGCAGGTCACCCTTGGCATCCTTGACCGCCGCGATGTTCGGATGCTTCGCCAGTGCACGGATGGTGTCGGACTCGAGCGCCACCGCCGAGCGCGGCGGGATGTCATACAGCATCACCGGCAGATCGGTCGCATCGGCGACCGCCTGGAAATGCGCGAGCAGTCCCCGCTGATTCGGCTTGGAATAGTACGGCGACACCACAAGCAGGCCGTGCGCGCCGTTCTTGGCGCCATCCTTGGCGAATTCGACGCTCTCCAGGGTGTCGTAGGTGCCCGCGCCATGGGTGATCCGCACCTTGTCGCCGACCGCACCGACGACCGCCCGCAGCAGCTCGAGCTTCTCGTAAGGCTGGGTCGTCGGCGATTCACCTGTGGTACCGGACAGAACCAGCCCGTCGACGCCCTTGCTGACCAGGTGATCCGCGAGCTCGCAGGCCTTGTCCAGATCCAGCGACCCGTCCGGCCTGAACGGCGTCACCATTGCCACGACGACGGATCCAAACGGGCGCGCCCCAAACCGGGCCGAATCGGTTGCCATAGCGGTAAGGTTACCGCCTCATCCGGCCGATCATCGCGCCAGGACCCGCCGCGGCTCGCCGCGACTACCTGCGGGTTTGGCGGTCGTCAGCTTTCGGCGACGAACGGCGACGTGGCCACCTCGGAACCGTCGCTGAGCTGGGCGATCTCGAAGTCCCCGAAAACCGTCGGAGCCAGCTTCGAGAGCTCGCGCAGGCAGGCGATCGACAGCTGCCGAATCTCGGTGTCCGCATGCTCGGTGGCACGCATGCCGATGAAATGGCGCCAGGCCCGCAGATTCCCCGTGACCACGACGCGGGTCTCCGTCGCGTTCGGCAGCACGGAACGGGCCGCCTGCCGGGCCTGTTTGCGGCGCAGGATGGCGTTAGGCACGTCCGCAAACTTGTCCTCCAGCGCCGTCAGCAGTTCGCTGTAGGCGGCACGACTGGCATCGGTCGCCGCCCGGAACTTCGTCTCGAGCTCGGCATCGCCGGCGATGGCGGGCGGTACCACCACATTCGAATCATGTTCGGGCACAAAGCGCTGCGACAGCTGGGAGAACGAGAAATGCCGGTGCCGGATCAACTCGTGGCTGCAGGACCGCGAGATTCCGGTCAGATAGAACGTCGCCATCGCATGCTCGAGCAGCGACGTGTGCCCCACCTCGAGGATGTGCCGCAGATACGCATCGTTGGTGGCCGTCCGCGGGTTGGGCTTGTCCCAGCTCTCGTAGCAGGCCCGGCCTGCGAACTCGATGAGCGCCTGGCCGCCGTCGGCATCGGTGGACCAGTCCACGTCGGCGGGCGGTTCGAAGGCGGTGGACGCGATCAGACGCACCTGCATCGGCACGAACTGCGACATGGGCGCTTACTCCTTAGGCGACTGTGGACGATCACTCTGGGGCCGATCGGACCGGGGACCATCGCTCCGGCGAACGCTTCGCACAATTGTCTCCCAGTGAGCCGAATCAACCTCTGGCGACCTCTTCGGACGGCCACTAGGCTCCACCGACATGACTCCCGAAGATCTCGTTGACATCGCCGAAATCACCGCACTGAAGTACCGATACGGACGCAGCCTCGACAATCGACTGTGGGACGAATTCGGGTCGACACTGGCACCGAATGTCAAGGCGAACTACGGATCGGTCTCGCAGGGCCGCCCGCTCGTGTTCGATTCCCGCGATGCGGTCGTCGAGTACCTGAGCTCCGCGATGTCCGGCTCGCTTGTCAGCGAGCACCGGTTCAGCCAGCCGGAGATCACCGTGGAAGGCGACACTGCGACCGGAACGTGGGCGCTGTCGGACATTGTGATCATGCCGGACAGCGACACCCTCGTCACCGGCAGCGCGTTCTACACCGATCGGTATGAGCGCGGGCCCGACGGCTGGCAGATCACCGAAACCAGCTATTACCGCATGTACGAATCGGCGCAGTCGATGAAGGCGATGGGGTTCATGCTGCTCTCCAACCGCTTCGCCCAATAGTTCACCGGCGCGGGCCAGTAGTCTCGCTCGGGTATCGATGAACGGTTACGAACTCTAAGGACAGAAACGTGAAGAAGCAGCTCGTCTCGGCCCTCGCCACCGCCGCGCTGGTCGCCGTGCCCGCCACGTCGATGGTCGCCACCGCGCAGGCGGCCCCGCCACCGGCCACCACCGCACCCGCCACCACCGGACTGCCGCATTCGTTGGGCCTCACCAGCGTCAAGAACGCTCGCGACCTGGGCGGATACCGCACCGCGAACGACAAGACGCTCGCAAGCGGCTTGGTCTTCCGCACCGCCAACCTGGCCACGCTGTCGCCCGCCGATGCGGCCAAACTGACGTCGCTGCATCTGGCCACCGACGTCGACCTGCGCACCGCGATCGAGCGCACCGTGCAGCCGGACCGCCCGGTCGCCGGCGCGGCGCAGCAGTGGAATGACGTTCTCGGACAGGCCAATCCGATCGACATGCTGGTGCTGTCCGGCGCCTACGTCGATTTCGTCACCAACCCGGCGGCGCGCGCGGCCTTCAGCAAGACCCTGAAGACCATCGAGACCAACGCCGCGGCCGGCAAGGCGACGCTGTTCCACTGCAGCGCGGGCAAGGACCGCACCGGCTGGACGGCCGCGGTGCTGCTCACGATCCTCGGCGTCGACCGCAGCACGGTGAACCAGGACTACCTGCTGTCGAACGCGTACAACAACGCGACGCCGAACGACCCGATCAACGGCGTCAACATCGACTGGCTCAACGCGTCGTTCAATGCCGCCAAGCAGCATTACGGCAGCTTCGACAACTACGTGCGCAACGGCCTCGGACTCACCGCCGCCGACATCGCGTCACTGAAGCACAGCCTGCTGAAGTAGCGGGGCGAGGTCTCCGCGGGTCCCGACGCGGACCCGCGAGACCCCCTGCCAGCGGGCGAGTTCGGCCAGGTCTGCGGCGAGCGACTGCGCGACCGCGGCCTGGTCGACACCCGGCTCGGCGAAGACTCCCCGTGCCCACAGCGTGTCGGCCGCCCGGTCGATCTTGATGTCGACACGGGCGACCAGCCGGTCGCCCAGCAGATACGGGAACACGTAATAGCCGTGCACCCGTTTGGCCTCGGGCACATAGATCTCGATGCGGTAGTGAAAGTCAAAGAGCCGCAACGCCCGCGGGCGGAAGAACACCACCGGATCGAACGGTGACAGCAACGCCGATCGGGCGATGGTGCGCGGCAGCGTGATCGACGGATCCCGATAGGCCTGCTGGGTCCAGCCGGCCACGCGTACCCGCTCGACGACCCTCGCACCGACGAGATCGGCCAGCGCCGAACGGGTCTGCGCTATCGAGAGTCGGTAGTAGTCGCGGATATCCGCCTCGGTCCCGACGCCGAGCGCGCGCACCGAATTGGCGACCAGCCGACGGACCGAGTCCCGCTCCGAGACCTCCAGCTCGAAAAGCTCTGCCGGAACGATGTTCTCGGCGAGATCGTAGTAGCGGGTGAAACCGCCGCGGCGGATGGCCGACAGCTCACCGGCGGCGAACATCGCCTCGCAGACATGCTTGACCTCGCTGCGGTTCCACCACGCACCCTTCTGACGGTTGCTGACGTGACCGAGTACATCCTCGATCTGTCCGCTGGTCGACGGTCCCCTATCGGCAACTGCCGCAGCGACTTCCGCCCGGAGCGCGGCCCGTCCAGGATCGTCCGGCTGGCGCGACCAGCGTCCATGCCGATACTCGCGCATGCGCCAGCGGAACAGCGGCCAGTCCGCCATCGGAATCAGCGCCGCCTCGTGCGCCCAATACTCGACCAACAGCTGCGGCGACCGCGCGGTCGGCTCCCACGCCGCCCGCTCCAGAATCCGCTGGTCGTAGGCGCCGAGCCGGGAATAGCCCGGCATGTAGTGGGCGCGGACCGCCACGGATACCGAATCCATCTGCAGCAGTTGCGTTCTGCCGACCAGCCGCTTCAGGTGCGTCCGCGTGGGCGTCGACGGCACACGATCCGCGAAGCCCTGCGCCGCGAGCGCGAGCCGGCGCGCCTGCGGCAGCGAGAGTTCCGGACCGACCAGTTTGCCCATCGCTATCGCCGATAGGTCAGCCAGCGCACCCGCTGACTGCCTGCGGTAACCGTCCAGGGTTCGTCGGCGTCGAGGCGCCAGTCCGCGCCGATCGCGGGAGCCCGCGTGTCACCGTCGATGACTTCGTCGATCTCGGTGACGTGCAGCCGATCAGCCTGTTCCATTGCGGCGGAGTAGATTTCACCGCCGCCGATGACGTAGGCAGTCTCGTCGTCGGCCACCAGCGCACATGCGTCGGTCACCGATCCGACGGCGGTCGCCCCCTCCGCCGACCAGTCGTGTTGGCGGGTGACCACGATGTTGCGGCGTCCCGGCAGCGGGCGGAATCGGGGCGGCAGCGAGTCCCAGGTGCGACGCCCCATGATCACCGGATGCCCGGATGTCGTCTCCCGGAAGTACTTCATGTCCTCCGGAATGTGCCACGGGATATCGCCGTCACGGCCGATCACCCCGCCGCGGGCCTGCGCCCAGATCAGCGCGAGCGTCATACGGCGACCGGCGCCTTGATCCCAGGATGATGCTGATAGCCGAGCACCTCGATGTCCTCATACTCGTACTCGAAGATCGAATCCCGCTGCCGCAGTTGTAGAGTCGGATACGGATACGGGTCCCGCGACAGCTGGGTGCGCACCTGCTCGATGTGATTGTCGTAGATGTGGCAGTCGCCGCCGGTCCAGATGAATTCACCGACGTCGAGCCCGGCCTGCTGCGCCATCATGTGCGTCAGCAGCGCGTACGACGCGATGTTGAACGGCACGCCGAGGAACAGGTCGGCGCTGCGCTGGTACAGCTGGCACGAAAGCTTGCCGTCGACCACATAGAACTGGAAAAACGCGTGGCACGGCGGCAGCGCCATCTGCGGGATCTCCCCCACGTTCCACGCCGACACGATGTTGCGGCGCGAATCCGGGTTTGTCTTCAGCATTTCCAGCGCGCCGGCGATCTGGTCGATGTGTTCGCCCGACGGCGTCGGCCAGCTGCGCCATTGCACGCCGTACACCGGGCCCAGCTCCCCCTGCGGGTCGGCCCACTCGTCCCAGATGGTGACGCCGCGGTCCTGCAGCCAGCCCACATTGGAGTCGCCGCGCAGGAACCACAGCAGTTCGTAGACGACCGACTTGAGGTGCACCTTCTTGGTGGTGATCAGCGGAAAGCCATCGGATAGGTCGTATCGCAGCTGATGCCCGAAGAGGCTGCGGGTGCCGGTGCCGGTGCGATCGGACTTCGTGGCACCGGTCTCCAGCACCAGCCGCAGCAGATCTTCGTACGGGGTCTTGATCGCCGGAGTCACGATCCCAGTTTGTCACGGCGCCCGCCGCCGGGTCCGCGCAGCAGGGAGCCGTGTCGCCGGACGCCGCCGAGATTATTGACAACGATTTTCATTAAATGGCTGATTTGTGTACGTTCTTATCGACAATCATTTTCAATAACTGGGTTCGGCTGGGCCCAGAGGAGGAGCACAGAAATGAACTCGATCGTCACCAAGGCCGTCGTGGCAACGGCATTGACCGCGACCTCGCTCACGGTCGGCGCCGCGGTGGCCGGCGCCGCGCCCGCAACCCCCACCGGACCGGTTCAGCCGAGCAAGCCGAGCAACCCGCCGGTGACGGTTCAGGTCGCGCCGGGCGTGCAGTACACCGGCAACGGCAGGACCGGCGCGACCGAGCTGACCACGCCGTTCGGCGTCGTCCGGACCGCGCCCGGGCAGGTCGCTGTCGTCGACAACGGCGGCCGCACCCTCGTCGGCAATCCCGATCTCGCCGGACCGGCGGCCGCGCCGGCAGCTCCGGCCGCCCCCGGCATCAAGACCAACGCGGCAGCATCCGGCGCCACCAACGCTGCCGACGCCCCGAAGTCCCAGGCCGACAAGAACGCCGACATCCAGGGCAGCATCAACAACGTCGCCACCAACTTCGGGCTGGCCACCGGCGTCGGCGCCATGGTCGGCGGCGTCGGCGGCATGGTCGTCGGCTGCGCGGTCCCCGGAATCGTCACCGGCGTCGTCACGCCGATCAGCGTTCCCGCCTGCATCGCCGGCGGCGGTGCGCTCGGCGGCGTCGGCGCGATCGTCGGCGGCGCGGCCGTCGGCGTTCCGGTCGGCATCGCCTCGGGCATCTACGAGTACCAGCAGCTGCAGGCCAACGGCGATCTCTGAGTACGGCGATCTCTGAGTCATGACCCCGCTCCCGCCCGGCGCGCGTCAGCGACCCGGGCGGGAGCACCCGCCGCACCGATATCCGGCAGCGCTCAGGAGTCGGTCTCGGCGAGCAATTGTTCGAGGCGCGCCACATCTTCTTTCAGCAGCGCCAACGCGGCCGGCACCGCCGGCCCATCCGCGTTCGGGCGATCACCCAAGACGCCTTCCAGGGCGATGTCCGCCAGCTGGTCACCGGCCTGCACGGGCGTGAGCCGATCGCGTCCGGACCGCGGGTACCAGAAGGCCACCCAGTTCGCGGTTCCGATCAATGCGAAGGCGGTCAGTTCGGTGTCCACCGGTCGGCAGGACCCCTCACGCTTGCATTGATCGATCAGGCTGCACATCGCCTCCAGCGTGGCGCGCCGGGCGCTCCGATGTTGCCGCGCAAGCGATTCGGGAAACGAGTCCTCATTAGTCAGCAGCAGCCGGAACCGCTTCGGATGCTCGGCCACGCGTGTCGCCATCGATGCGACGGCCTGATGCAGCCTCTCCGCCGCCGACGTCTCGGTACTCTCCGCCAGCTCGCCCAACGATTCGGCGGCCTCCAGCGTGAAGCCCCGCACCAGCTGTTCGAGGATGTCTTCCTTGCCGCTGATGTAGTGGTAGATCCCGGTTCGGGTGAGGCCGACCGCATCTGCGAGTTCCTGCAATGACGTGCCCGCCACCCCCTGACGCGCGAACAATGTCTCGGCCGCCTCCATGAGCTGCTCGAGAACGAGATCATGCCGTCCTGCGCTGCGAATCGTCGGTTTCGCCATGCGACTCAGCGTATTACTCGATCATCGTCGTCGGACCACACGCATCGCGGAATCCGACGACGATTCACGATCTGACCCTGGTCTTTCAGGAGCCCGCAGAGGGCGCGACCTGCGCGTAGAGCTTCACGTCCTGGAATTCGGCGATCGCACTGGGACCGCACAGTAGGCCGTAACCGCTCTGCTTGAGCCCGCCTTCTTCGAAGGCTTCGTGGATAACCCCCCAGCAGTTGGTCCACACGAATCCGGCCCGCATGTTGCGGGTGACTCGGCGCGCCTTCCATTCGTCGGTGGTGAAGACTGCGGCGCCGAGACCGAAGGATGTTCCGTTTGCCATTCGGACGGCGTCTGCTTCGTCATCGAAGACCTCGAAAGTCTGAACGGGGCCGAACAGCTCGTCTTGGACGATCGGCACGTCAAGGCGATCGACCTCGATAAGTGACGGCTGGTAGAACGCCCCTCCGGGGCGCTCGTCGTCTTCTATGAGACCACCCCGGACGAGCACGGTGGCGTACTGCTCGGCGTCCGCGACGATCTTGTCGACACGCGCCGCGCTCGCGGCGTCGATCAAGGGACCGAGATCACTGGTGAGATCCTCGCTCGGGCCGGACCGCAGGCTGGCGATCGCCTCGACGATCATCGGGCGCAAGCGATCGGCCACGCCACGCTGCACAAGCAGCCTGGAGCCGGTCAGACAAAATTGCCCGTTCATCAACGAGATTGCCGCAACAACGTTCTGCATGACGACGTCAAGGTCAGCATCGTCAAAGATCACCAGCGGGGTCTTACCTCCCAGTTCGAGGCTGAGTCGCTTCAGTGTCGATGCTCCCGCGGCTGCGATCGCGCGTCCGACGTGGGTACTGCCGGTGTAGCTGATCATGTCGACATCGGGCGAATTGACAAGCGCGGGGGCGACCTCATTGGCCCCTTCCGTGAGGATGTTGACGACGCCGGCGGGAATCGAGTCCGTCGACGCGATGATCTCAGCAACGAGGGTGTTGGTCAGTGCGGTCTGACCAGGCATCTTCACGACCATTGTGCATCCAGCGGCGAGCGCGGGACCGATGGAACGCATCGACAGGATCACGGGCGAATTCCAGGGAGTGATGATGCCGATCACTCCCATTGCCTCACGACCGGTCTGAAAATAGACCCCGGGGCTGACTTCCGACGACCGGCCGCCGTCGAGAACAAGGGCGGAGGCCGCCGCATAGCGCAGCCAGTCGACAGTCGTCGACACCTCCCACACAGTTTCGGGCAGCCGCTTTCCATTTTCGCGAGAAAGCATCAGCGCCACTTCTTCAACCCGCTCAGCCAATCGGTCAGCCAATTCATTGACGGCGCGAGAACGACGTCGAGGGTCTCGCGACCAGTCGGTGTTGTCAAACATGTTGCGGGCGACGGCGATTGCGTCGAGCGCCGCACCCTCGTCAGCGCTTGCATAGGCGCCCAGGACCAGCCCAGTGGAGGGATTGATCGTCTCCAGCTGTCGGCCCGAGTCGCTCCACTCGCCGGCGATCAGATTGCGCCCGGCGGCGAGGCTGGTCGGAATGGATTCGGTAGTCATGCGGGTGATTCCTTTCGAGGGTGCATCGCTGCATGGTGGCCTTGAGTACTGGCCCAATGGGCGCTGACCTGGCTATTGGCGGTGGACCTACACCCACCTCGGTGGGTGTGACGAGGTTCACGACGCCAATACTGATCTGCGCAGACGAATATGTCAATATATCGACTAGTTCGTTGACATGCGCCTGCGGCCGTACTTACGGTGTTGGCGGTGTCGCAGGTTGTTCCGATGGATTGGCGCACCGCGACGCTCATCGGGGCGGCACCTGCCCCTTGATGTTCGGAATCATCACCACGGAAACAAATCACCGACGTCAGCGATCGCAGGCTGCGTCGAACCACTACAAAGGAGACGGTACAAAAAATGAGCATTTCCAAGATGTTTGGCGGAATCCGATGACATCGAGCACTCACGAGGGCCGCGTCGCGGTGGTTACCGGCGCGGGTCAGGGATTCGGGCGCGCAATAGCAAGAGAACTCGCCCGTCGGGGCGCAGACATCGTCGTGCTGGACCTCGATGAGGCGTCTGAGACGGTTGCCGAGATCGAGGCGCTTGGCCGCAAGGCGATGGCTCTGCAAGCCGACGTTTCCGATCCCAATGCGGTGGACGCCGCGGGTCGCCAAGCGCTCAGCACCTTCGGCGCCGTCGATATCCTGGTGAACAACGCTGGCGTGTACCCATTTCGAGACTTCTTCGAGGTCGACTTCGACTACTGGAAACGCATTCAGGCAATCAATCTCGACTCGCAGTTCCTGACAGCGAAAGCGTTCGCACCATCCATGAGAGAGCGCGGCTGGGGGCGGATCGTGAACCTAGCCTCCAACTCACTGGGGCTCGCGGTGCCGGCACTGGCGCACTACATGGCCAGCAAGGGCGGGGTCATCGGCTTCACCCGCGGGCTCGCAACAGATTTGGCTCCGTACGGAATCACGGTGAATGCAGTCGCACCCACCGCTTCTCGCACACCGGGCGGCGAAGCAAACATCGCCGAGGAGGTGCTCAACGGCGTCGCCTCGATGCAGGCGATCAAACGCAGCGGGCTCGCCGACGACATCGTCGGAACGGTGTGCTTTCTATCCAGCGATGACTGCGCTTTTGTGACTGGCCAGACGATCATGGCAGATGGAGGCCTCGTTCGTCTGTAACTGGTCTTCTGATGCGGGTCCGTCTAAGTCAGACGGGCCCGCATCTGTTTCTGCAGAACAGCCGACGGAATCCTTGACTTTTGACGACCACGTCATTACTTTCACATATATGTCTAACAGCCAGGTTGCACTGCCGACGAAGCGGATTGGGCTGATCGTCCCGAGTTCGAATGTGACGGTTGAAACGGAGATGCCGCGCATCCTCGCCCGCTCCGAGGACGTCGAATTCACCTTCCACGCGAGCCGCATGCGGATGCAGGCCGTCACCCCCGCCGGCCTGGCCGCGATGAACGCGCAGCGCGAACGCTGCGTCATCGAGATCGGTGACGCCGGCGTCGACGCCGTGCTGTACGCCTGCCTGGTCGCGATCATGGCCACGGGGCCCGGCGAGCACAAGAACGTCGAATTCGCCGTCGCCGAACAGCTGGCCACCGGCGGGTCGACCACCAAGGTGCTCTCCAGCGCCGGCGCGCTGGTCCAGGCCCTCCGCGAGACCGGCGCACAGCGCGTCGCCCTCGTGATGCCCTACATGCGCCCGCTCGCCGAGCAGGTCGTCGCCTATATCGAGAACGAAGGCATCGAGGTCGTTGACTGGCGCGCGCTCGAAGTCGCCGACAACATCGAAGTCGGATGCATTCCGCCCGAACGAGTTATGGACGCCGCCCGCAGCCTGGACCGCTCCCGAGCCGACGCCCTGGTGCTGTCGTGCTGCGTGCAGATGCCGTCCCTGTCCATCGTGCAGGCCGCCGAGAACGAACTCGGTCTACCCATCCTCTCCGCCGCCACCGCGGGCGCATACTCGATACTGCGCGCCCTGCAACTGCCGGTGAACATCCCCGGCGCCGGATCGCTCCTCCGCGCCGACGCACCCGTGACCGCTTAAACCACTCAGCACAAAAGAACGGAGAAGCTGATGACCACCAAACCCGAACATCGCGTGCAGGGCGTCGACCACACCGCCTTTCCCACCTTCGACCCCGCCGCTACCGTGAAGTTCTATCGAGACACGCTGAAATTTCCTGTCGTGCACTCGATCTGCGCCGCCGGGTGGGGGCCCGAGGATCACCCCGACTTCATCCACTTCTTCTTCGACATCGGCGGCGGCGACCGGATCGCGTTCTTCTACTACTTCGGTCTCGAACCGTTCGGCGATCCCGACGCGCCCGGCGACTCCTGGGCGAAGCTGCCCGCCGGCACTCCGCAGTACTTCGTCAACTCGCGGCACCTCGCGATCCACGTGGACGACGAAGAAGACCTCCTCGAATACCGCCGGCGGTTGGACGAGTCGCAGTGGCCGGTCGAGATGCAGGTGATGCACGAGACGATCGAGTCGATCTACACCCATGACCCGAACGGGTACATGGTCGAGATCACGCGCGCCCTGCGGCCGGTCACCCCGCAGGAAGACCTGGATGCCGAGCTCACCATCGAGGCGCTATGCGATGTCGCCCAAGGCGATTCGCCGTCGCTGGACAAGCTGCTCACCCGCAAGGCCGAGCTGATCGTCGAGAAGGCCGCCGACTGGACCCCCGCGGAGGCCGCCCGATGACCACCCGCCTCTACGTCCTGGACGTCCCCGAGAACGAGGGCGTCGTCGACGTCGCCAAGAACCTGCCCGACGTGACGGTCGACCAGGTCGGACCGTATTACCGGGTCAGCTCCGAGGGCGACATCGTGATCGACCGCCGCGCCACCGGTGCCCGGCACGCGGTCTGGTACAGCTCGGTCGCCGGCCTCGAAGGCTCGAAGATCACGCAACACGACAAGGACGCCCTGCGCGTCGTGCGGCGATGACGGGGATGACACAGGCCCAAGGACTTGGCGCCGGGCGGTATCTCTCCGTGGGCGAGATACCCGACAACACCATCACCTCCGCCCATGAGCTGACCACCTCGGACGGCGCGACCGTGCCAGGCATCCTGCGGACGGTGCCCGGCGCCACCACGGTCTGCGTGCTCATGCATCCGCGGCAGGACTTTTCGCATCACGTGCTGATGCCGGAGCTGCTCAGCCGCGGCTTCGCGGTGTGGACGCAGAACACCCGCACCGGCCTCAACGATCTGAGCCTGGTGCACGAGCAGGCCTTGCTCGACGTGGCCGCAGGCCACGTATTCCTGCGCGACAAGGGATTCGAATCGGTGATATCCGTCGGGCATTCCGGCGGCGGGGCGCTCGCGGCGTTCTACATCGAGCAGGCGGAACTGCCCGGCGATCGACGATTCTCGAAAACCCCCGGGGGCCGGCCGGTTCCGCTGCCGGACGCGAATATGCCCGCCCCGGACGGATTCATGCTGATGGCACCGCATCCCGGCCAGGGAGTGCTGCTGGGCCGGATGATCGACCCCTCGGTCGCCGATGAGACCGATCCGATGTCGGTCGTGCCCGAACTCGATCCCTACAATCCGGACAACGGATTCCGAGCCGCACCCGAGCCGTCGAGCTACAGTGACGACTTCATCGCGGAGTATCGGGCGGCGCAGCATCGCCGAATGGAACGCATCGACGCTGTCGCCCGCGAACGCGTGGCGGCCGCCGCGGCGGCCCGCAAGCGCTTCGCCGACGGCGGCGACGCACGGGATCGGCGAATCTCGTTGGCCACCGGCGTGATCACGGTTCATCGCACCGACGCCGACCTGCGCAGTGTCGACCCCACGCTCGACCCGAACGAGCGGCCGTACGGTTCATTGTTCGGCCGGCGTCCGGATCTGACGAACTACGGAATCGTCGGCTTCGGCCGGCTGACGACGCCGGAGGCCTGGCTGTCGACCTGGTCGTCGATCTCCAGCCGCGCCGGCATGGTGCGATGTGCGGCCGGTATCACCGTGCCGACCCTCATGGTCGAGCTCACCGGCGATCAGGCCTGCTTCCCCGCCGACGCCAGGGAGATGATCGACGCACTCGCCGGCGACGATGTCACCCTTACTCGTGTCCCCGGAAAGCATTTCGGTGGCGCGCTGCACGACGGCGAACCGACCGGCGCCACCTTGGCCGGCGACGAGATGGGCCGATGGCTGACCGAGCGTTTCGCCAGCGGCGCCGCCGCTTCGCACTGATGGATGATGGCCGCACACCCCGGATTCTTCGACGGGCATGCGGCCATCAAGCCGATCTCAGGCGGCGGGCAGGAACTCCTCGATGAAGGCCAGCTGCCGCAGGATGTAGTCCCGAGCCCGCCGATGCAGCTCGATCGAATGTCCGGCGCCCGCGAAGAAACTCCACCCGAACATCCGGAGAACCCGTGAAATGCGATGCGAGGGCGGCGCGCGCGGCATCGTCGGACTGCCAGATGTTGTCGTTCTCGGCCAACGTCAGGCTCACCGGTGCGGTGACGGCGGGCCCACGTCCGGCAGCTGCTGTGACCAGATCACCACGTCGATCAGCTCGGGCATCGGGAGCGGCCGCAGCAGATCGGCATCGACACCCGTCGCCGCGGCGGTCCGCAGCGCCAGCATGCCGCCGATCGAATGCCCCACGATGGCAAGGGGTCCGGGATAGCGGTCGGAGATCTGATCGACGGCCGCGATCAGGATCTCGGTCTGCCCGGCGAACGACGTATGCGACGGATCGGTGTCCACGGCGGCGCGTATCCGGGACGATCGGGGGCCACGACAGTGAAGCCCCGCTGCGCTCCGAGGGACAACAGGGAGTCGTCGCCGATGTCGTAGTAGCCGGAATCGTATGTGCCGCCTTGAAACGCGACGATGACGGCGCGGGACTCGTTGTCCGGCTACGCAATACGCCCACTCAGTGGGACGCCCGCCGCCTCCATCGACAGCGGCGAGACCTCGGATCGAACGGTCATATCGGTCCTCTCGAGTGGTTATCTGGTGATCAGTCACGCAGCTCGATGCGGTCGCAGCGGCGGGCCGCCACCGCGGACGTGCCCTGCGTGCGATCCTTGTCCGGCAGTGCGACGATGGTCATGGCGTTGCTGGTCAATCGAATTCGTTCGGCGAGATCGATGCGTGCGCCGACCGCCGAATCGTCGTCCGGCCCGTCCAGGCGCACGGCGCGCGCCGATGCCAGCGACGTCACGACGGTATCCGCCTCGCGGCCCCACACGTCGGGCTCGCGCCAATGCACGTCGGCCACCGGAGCATCCGTCGCCGGGGTCATCCGGGTCATGATCCAGTCGTCGAGTTCGCTCGGGTCCGACGGCCGCCCACCGCCGAGCGACGCGAGGGCCGCGGCCGCGGTCTCCGGCTCGTTGCGGGCGAAATCCGCCACCGACAGATTGCCGGCTCGCGTCATGAACGAGAGCGCGATCTGCTCCGCGGGCGCCTGATACCGCAATCGGTAACTCTCCCACCACCGTTGGCTGCGCGCGGCCAGCAGCTTGAAGCGGTCGACCGGCGGCCGACGCCTGGTCTCGTATTCCGCGAAGGCCGCCGCGATATCCGATGTTCCGGCCAGCGCCTGCGACAGCGCGATGGCATCTTCCATCGCCAGCTTGGTTCCCGAGCCCAGCGTGTAGTGCGCGGTGTGCGCGGCGTCTCCGAGGAACACCACGTTGTCGGCCCACCACCGGTCGAGCCCGATCGTCGAGAACCGCGCCCAGCGGCTGCGATTCGCGAGCAATCGATGCCCGGCGAGTTCGTCGGCGAAGGCCTCGGTCAGGATCGCGAGGCTCCGCTCGTCGGACTCCCCCGGCGCCGTCGCCGCATCGAATTCGCCCAGCCCGACCGCGTCCCAGGTCTCGTCATCGGTCTCCAACAGGAAGGTGCTGCGCTCGGACGTATACGGATAGGCGTGCGCCACATAGAGCCCGTCGCCGAGCGTGCGAGATGAGAAGAACGCCGAGTCGACGGCGAAGTCAGTGCCGCACCACATGTACAGGCCGCGTCCGATCGACTCGTGCACGCCCAATTGCTCGGCATATTTTGCCCGCGTCGCGCTGCGCACGCCGTCGGCGGCCACGATCACGTCGGCGGTGATGTCGTCCACCAAGACCCGTTGGCCATCCCGGATCGTGACACCCGCTTCCAGCGCCAGCTTGGTGAGCACGGCCAGCAGCTCAGCCCGCCCGATCGCCAGATTCCGCGCGCCGTGCAGCGGAACGGACGCGGTACCGGTGCGCAGCTGCAGATCATGTCCGGCATGGCTGGCCTGCCGCACGAGCTCGCTGGCGTGCGGATCGGCGGCGGCGATATTGCTCATCGTCGCCTCGGTGAGCCCAACGCCGAATCCGAAGGTGGCGACGTCGCTTCCGTTGCGCTCGTACACGACCACGTCGGTCGACGGCTGGTTGAGCTTGATGAGCCGAGCGGCGAACAGACCCGCGGGACCCCCGCCGATCACTGCGATCATGTTGTGCACCATGAGAATTCGATCCTTTCGGGAGTCTTGCTGAGTCAGGCCTGCTCGGTTCGGACGAGGCCGGCGATCTCGTCACGCAACTCCTTGCGCGCGACCTTGCCGACATTCGACAGCGGCAGCGAGTCGCGGACCTCGACCCGCTCGGGCAGCTTGTACTTCGCCAGGCCGAGCCCGCTCAGATGTCGACCCAGTGTGTCGACCGTCAACGCCTCTGTGCCCGAACGCATCACGAGGTAGGCGCACACCCGCTCGCCCAGAACGGCATCCGGCATCGCGACGATCGCGGCGTTCTCCACCTCCGGGTGCTCCAGGATCAGCTCCTCGACCTCCTCGGCATGCACCTTCTCGACGCCGCGGTTGATGACGTCCTTGATTCGGCCGTCGATCGAGTAGTAGACCTCGCCGCCGATACGATGTGCTCGCGCCAGATCGCCGGTCCGATAGAACCCGCCGTCGGTGAAACACCCCGAATTATGCTGCTGCGCACGGTAGTAGCCCCGAATCGTATATGGCCCGCGGGCCCACAACTCGCCCAGCTCGCCTTCCGGCAGGTCCTGCCCGGTACTCGGGTCGACGATACGCACCTCGTCCAATGGCGAGATGGGGCTGCCCACGGTGTGGAAGCGGACGTCCTCGCCAGCACCGTCCGGGGTGACCAGGAACATCCCCTCGGCCATGCCGAACATCTGGCGAACATCGATCATGAGGTCATCGCGTAGCTGCCGGGCGACCTCGATCGCCAGTTTCTGCCCGCCGACGATGAATTGCTCGATCCCGCCGAAATCGATGTTCTTGCTTCGGGGAGCTTCGAGGAGGCGGATCGCGACGGCCGGCGGCACGAGCGGCAGGGTGTTGGGATGTTCGGCCTCGAATAGGTCGAGGATGACGTCGATATCGGCGTTCGCGGCCAGCACTATCGTGGCGCCGGCGAACAGCGTCGGCTGCAGCGCCAGCGCGATTCCCGCGTTGTGCATGAGCGGCAGTGGATAGAGGACCGTGGTGTCCTGGGTCCAGCCCAGGGCCGCCGCCCACTGCCGAGCGTTATAGGCGTACTCCTCATGTAGCCGGGGCGCTACCTTGGGCAGACCTGTTGTGCCACCCGATAATTGAAAGACCGCGACGCCCGCCAGGTCGGGGTCGAACTCCAATTCCGTCGAATCCCGGCCGGCCGCGATGATCTCGCGATAGTCGGCGGCTCCCGCCAACGAACCGCCACGCACCACAACGACGACGTCGACGACGCCGTCCGTCAGCAGTGATTCGGCGATCGGCAGCAGTCGGCCATCACGGAAGTCAGCTTGCGTGATCAGCCCGCGTGCGCCCACATGCCTTGCCAGCAACTCGATTTCACGCGACCCATGCTGCGCGAGGGTGCACACCGGCACGAGTCCCGCGAACAACGCGCCCAGATAGGTCACCGCAGTCTCGGCCACGTTGCCCATCTGGAACATGACCCGGTCCCCCGGCCGCAGCCCGGTGGTGGCGATCACGCCGCGCGCGAACGCCCGAACCTCGGCCTCCAATTCCGCGTAGGTCCATCGCACCTCGTCGGTGACCAGCGCGACCCGATCGGCGTGCGCGGTGAACGCTGCGGCCAATTGATCCGGCAGCGACCGGCCAGCCCAGCATCCCTGCGCCCGATAGCGCTCGACTACCGCAGCGGGATAGGAGACGAGCCCCTCATCAACCGCAAGAGAGCTGTGATCCAAGTCATGTGACATATATGTGAAAGTAATGACATATCCGTCCAAAGTCAATAACAGAGTCAAACATGGTCAGCGGAAATCACGTACTCGTCGAACTATTGACAAGTGTGTCGAGCAATGCGATTGTCTCTTCGATGTGATCGGGGACACATCACTGCCACCCGTTCGTTCGCTGGTCCACACAGTTAGGAATCCCGTCATGCGGAAATCGCCGCACCTGCTCACCAGAGTGGCCGCCATCGTCGTGAGCGCGCTCGCACTGGGGCTCACCACCTACTCCACCGCCTCGGCCGCCCCCCGGCTTCGGCGGATGGCCGGCGCTGCGCCCGGTGCCCGGCGTCGCGGGGATGGTCACCCCGGCCGACGTCGCCGACGCGTCGTCTAGCGGTGCCGCGTGTCGCAGCCTGTACTTCCCGGTCACCCTGGGCGCCAACGTTTCTCGGGTCTATCGCGAGTTCGGGCAACTATGTACCAACAATCCCGGCAGCCTGGGATCGCAGCCGCTGCAGATCCTGTTGCCCGGCGGCACGGTCAGCCACAAGTACTTCGACTGGTCGTATCAGCCCAATCGCTACAACTACGTGCGGTACATGACGCAGCGGGGCTACACGACCCTCAGCGTCGATCGCCTCGGCTACGGCTACAGCGATCACCCGTCCGCCGAGACGCTCAACTTCGATGTCGCCGGCTGGAACACCCACCAACTGGTGCAGAGCCTGCGCGGCGGCGCGCTGGGCGCGAAGTTCCGCAAGATCGTGCTCAACGGCTACTCGATGGGCGGGCTCACCGCGCAGGTCGAGGCCGAGAAGTTCCGTGACGTCGACGCCATCGCCATCCACGCCGTCGGCCACCAGCTGCTCACCGTGAATTCCACGTTCCACCTCGCCCAGCTGGCGTGGCCGGCCGCCCTCGACCCCAAGTTCGCGGGTCAGCCCTGGTCGGCCGATCCGGGTTACCTCACCACCATCCCCGGCCAGCGGGCGCAGGCGTTCTACGGACCACCGACCTCGTACGACCCGGCGCAGATCCCGCTCGAGGAGAGCAGCAAGGTCTCGATGACGGCGACCGAGCTGGTGGACATCACCGCCAAGTCGTACTCGGACGCCACCAAGAACATCACCGTTCCGGTGCTGTGGTCGCCCGGCCAGTACGACCGGCTCTGGTGCGGAACCACCGACGACTGCTTCACCGACCCGGAGTCGGCACGTTAGGCGTCCTACTACCGGCCCGGCGTTTTCACCAAGTACATCGTACCGAACACCGGTCACGCCGCCCTGCTCGGCTACGGCGGCGGCGCCTACATGAACCGGATCGCGCAGTGGCTCGATCAGATCGGTATTCCCGGATAGCGGCCGCACTGTTAAACTCATGTCCAATAGCCGCTCACAGCCCCTTGGAGTTGGACATGTACGACGTGATCATCCGCGATGGCCTGTGGTTCGACGGCTCGACGGCCGAGCCCAGCACCGCCACGATCGGCATCGCGGATGGTCGTGTCGTCGCCGTCTCCCCCGACCATCTGGACGAGACCGACTGCCCCGAGGTGATCGACGCGGCCGGCAAGTGGGTGCTGCCGGGATTCATCGACATCCACACCCACTACGACGCCGAGATCCTGCTCAATCCGGGCCTCGGCGAATCGGTGCGCCACGGCGCGACCACGATCGTCCTCGGCTGCTGCTCGATGTCGACGGTGTACGCGGCGCCCGAGGACGCCGCAGACCTGTTCAGCCGCGTCGAGGCGGTGCCGCGCAAGAACGTGATCGGGGCGCTCGACGACTTCCAGGACTGGACCGATCCCGAGGGCTACGTCAAGAAGATCGATTCGCTGCCGCTGGGGCCGAATGTCACGTCGTTCCTTGGTCATTCGGACCTGCGCACCGCGGTGATGGGGCTGGGCCGGGCGACCAACAACCGCACGCTGCCGAGCCGCAAGGAACTCGACCAGATGGCCGAGATGCTCGGCCGCGCGCTCGATGCCGGGATGCTCGGCATGTCCGGCATGGACTCCCCCATCGACAAGCTAGACGGCGATCGCTATCGCTCGCGTGCTCTGCCGTCCACCTATGCCTGGTGGCACGAGCGGTGGCGGCTGATCAACGTCCTGCGGGGGCGCGGCGCCATCCTGCAGAGCGCGCCGAACGTCAACAACCCGCTGACCGGTGTGATGTTCTTCCTCGCGTCCGGCACCCGGTTCTTCCACAAGAAGCCGGTTCCGGTGAGCCTGCTCGTCGCCGCGGATTCCAAGTCGGCGCGCGCGGCCCACTTGGTGCTGCGCGGTGCGGCGGCGATCGGCAACCGAATCTTCAAGTCACAGGTCAAGTTCCAGCATCTGCCGGTGCCGTTCACGCTGTACTCCGACGGCATCGATCTGCCGGTCTTCGAGGAGTTCGGCGCCGGCACCGCCGCCCTGCATCTGCGCGACCAGCTCGAGCGGAACACACTGCTGGCGGACAAGGACTATCGGCGGAAGTTCCGACGCGAATTCATGATCAAGCGCCACATGCCCGGGCTGTGGCACAAGGATCTGTACGACGCCCGGATCGTCGACTGCCCCGACTCGTCGTTGGTGGGCAAGAGCTTCGGTCAGATCGCCGACCAGCGCGGTATCCATCCGCTCGACGCCTTCCTCGATGTGCTCGTCGAGAACGGCGAGAAGAACGTCCGCTGGACCACCACCGTCGGCAATCATCGCCCGGCCGTGCTGGACAAGATGGCCCAGGATCCCAACGTGCACTTGGGATTCTCCGATGCCGGCGCACACCTGCGGAACATGGCCTTCTACAACTTCCACCTCCGATTCCTCAAGCGCATGCGCGACGCCGAGGCGGCCGGGAAACCGGTGCTGTCGATGAGTCAGGCCGTGCACCGGCTGACCGGCGAGCTGGGCAGCTGGTTCGGGCTCGACGCGGGCTACCTGCGCGAGGGCGATCGCGCCGACTTCGTCGTCATCGACCCGGAGGGCCTGGACGACTCCGTCGATGCCTACAACGAGGCGTCGGTGCCGTTCTTCGACGGACTGTCACGGATGGTGAACCGCAACGACAAGGCTGTCGTCGCAACGGGAATCGGCGGACGCGTGGTCTTCCGGCTGGGTGAGTTCATCGACGGGTACGGCGAAACCATGCAGACCGGTCATTACCTGCGGGCAGGTGACAACCACAAGGTCGGCGCGACCGCGGGTTAGCCACGGTCGGCCAAATAGCCTGGGCGCGGCGCGGTTCCGGCGAACGGCTCGACCAGCGCGTTCGAGCGTGCATTGAACACCACGAACAGGTTGCTGCGCGGATACGGGCTGATGTTTCCGGCCGACGCATGCAGGCAATTCGAGTCGAAGTACAGTGCCGACCCGGCCGGCCCGGTCACGAGGTCGATCCCCAATTCGTCTGCGAGAGCGGCGACATCGGCCTCTTCCGGGGTCCCGAACGGCGGCCGGTACGACTCCAGCGACTGCTTGTGATAGCCGTCCGGCGTGGCACCGACGCACGGAATGAACCGTCGATGCGATCCGGGGACGATCATCAGCGGACCGTTGAACTCGAAGTTGGGGGTCAGGGCCAACGACACGCTGAGGGCGCGAGGTGCGGGCATCCCGTCCTCCGCATGCCAGGTCTCGAAGTCGCTGTGCCAGTAGAACGGTCCGCCCGCGAACCCCGGCTTGAGGTTGACCCGGCACTGGTGAATGTAGACATCGTCGCCGAGGATCTGTCGGGCCACGCCCGCCAGCTCGTCACGGTCGCAGATCTCGGCGACCAGGTCACTGAGCTGGTGAACGGCGAACACCGACCGCACATCGCCCGACGACGGCTCCCGGATCACCCGCTGATCGTCGCCGAGCCGGCAGGTCACCGCATCCACCTCGGACAACACCGACTCGATCTCGCTGGGCGCCAACACGGATCGCCTCACGTGATAACCGCGCTCGTCATAGCCCTGCAGGGCCGCCCCTTTCAGCGGTCCGTCCGCGCGTCCCCAGACCACCGGATGCGGTCGCGGCTCGATCTGACCCGGTTTCGCCAACCTGGTCGGGTAGACATCGATGTTGCTGCGCAGGTGGGTCGCGGTGGCCACTGGAGAGATCAGCCCTTTCTGAGATCGCGGACAGGCATACAAGCGGGCCGTCGGCGCTGCGACGCCCGCCACCGAGGTTGCCACGCATAGATCAGAAAGTCGACCGCCGCAGGTGTGGTCGCGATCAGCGGTGTGCGGCAAAATTCACTACGTGTCAACGCTTCTCAACGTGCTGACCTGCCGTCGACCGGCCCGCGGATTCGCCGCAGAAACGACGATGCGGCCGCCCTGCCGGGCGGCCGCATCGTCGTTTTCGAGGCTTACTACGCTGGCGCAGCCAGCGAGCCGGTGAGCAGGGCCGGGCCTACCGCTGCCAGCAATTGCATCATCTGGCCGATGGCCCCGATGTCGTTGGTGAGACTGCCGCCGTCGCGAGTTGCTGTCTTCTGCATTTATTTCTCCGTTCGATATGTGATGTCGACGCGCTTTGCCGCCCCGACAAGGACTTTCGAGTTCAGATCAGCTCAGGAAGCTCGACATGTTCCCGAACGTCTCGAAAATGAACTTGACGACATCAACGACCGTGGTGCTACCCATGAATCCTCCACGAGAGATATTGCCCAAGAACGACATTCAATTGTCGAATGGCGCCCGTCACCTACTCCCCAAGGCGACGCATAGTGACGCTAACAACATGTTCGGTGGATTTGTGACGCTCATCGCTCCGTTATGCAAACGTTACTAACTGCCCGAATTTGAATATCCGCAATTCCAACGAACCGCTCGATAGTTATGTTAACGATCCTTCGCGACAAAGCTCCGACATCGGTCGGCGGCCCCGACCAAATCCGCAAGTCGTGAGCGGACGCATTAAATGATCCTTAATCACTTATTGCGGTTGACGTCATCAAATAGCGGCCGCGACGTGGCCATTCGTTGACACGGGGTTATCTCAGCGTCCCAGGCCAGTTCCCACATATTGGAACGCTGCAACGCGAACCTCTCGATCAGATATCGAAACGCGGCCATCGCCGCTCACGCCTCCATCAGCTGCGCGGCCACGGTGGCGCCTAGCTCCCAGCAGGCCTCCAGGTCATTCTTTGCGGGCTTGTTCGAGGCGATCACGTATTCGGCCGCCTTGTTCCAGCCCAGGCCGGCCGTGATCGAATCCACAGCCCGCACCGCGCCCTCGGCCCCTTCGTTCGCGTGCAGGTACAGCCCGAACGGGCGGCCCTGCGTCGAGTCGAGGATCTGGTAGTAGGAGCTGTCGAATGCGTGCTTGAGGGCTCCCGCGATGTAGCCGAGATTCGCAGGGCTGCCGAGCACGTATCCGTCGGCGGCGAGGAAGTCACTGGCCGATACCGACAGCGCCGCCCGGCGAATCACCTCGACGCCCTCGATTTCGGGATCGGTTGCGCCCCTGACCACTTCCTCGAACATCGCCTGACAATGCGGCGAGGGTGTGTGGTGAACGATCAGGAGCGTCCTACTCATGTCAGCCGCTGGCCCCGTCGGTAGTCTCGGCCGCCTCCTGCTCGACGGCCCGCTTCATCATCTCGCGGGCCCGCGAACGGTCGCCGGCGTAGTCGTAGGCACGGGCGATCCGGTAGGTATTGTGCCAATCATTCGGCGCCGCTTCCCATTCCGCCTTCACCTGAGCGAACAGCGCGTCCGCGGCATCGCGTTCGATCCGCCCGGACGGCCGCCGCGGCAGGTCGGAGACGTCGAGCTCGTAGCCCTCGTCCTTGGCCCGCCGTGCCAGGCGCTGATGGGCGATACCGGCGCGCAGAGTCGACCAGACCATCCAGATACCGAGCAGCGGGAGGATGAAAACCCCGATCCCCAAGCCGATTCCGGCCACGGTGCCGTTGCTCATCAGCTCGACGGCCCGCTGGCCGAGCAGCACGAAATAGAAGCACAGGGCGACGACCAGCAGCCCGATCGACCACACGATCGGCCGCGGGTCCTTGGACTTCCGCTGGTTCTGCTGGGCTTCGTCGGAGCTCACCATTCGACCGCTCTCTACAGGTCCATCAATGCGTCGAGGCCGACGGTCAGCCCGGGACGCGATCCGATTTCGCGGACGCCCAGCAGCACCCCGGGCACGAACGAGGTGCGATCGATCGAATCGTGCCGGATCGTCAGCGTCTCGCCCTGCGTGCCGAGCAGCACCTCCTGGTGGGCGACGAGACCGGCGAGCCGCACCGAATGCACGCGCACATCGTCGACGACGGCGCCCCGGGCCCCCTCGAGCTCCGTGGTGGTCGCATCCGGGCTCACCGGAGTACCGGCGGCGCGGCGCGCTTCGGCGATCAACGCTGCGGTGCGGTATGCCGTGCCCGACGGAGCATCGGCCTTATGCGGGTGATGCAGCTCGATCACCTCGACCGAGTCGAAGAATCGGGCCGCCTGCTGCGCGAACCGCATCGACAGCACGGCACCGATCGCGAAATTGGGGGCCACCAGCACGCCGACGCCCGGCTTGGCCGCCAGCCAGCCGCGGACGGTCTCCAGACGCGCCTCGTCGAAACCGGTGGTGCCGATGACCGCGTGGATGCCGGCGTCGATGACCTGCTCCAGGTTGCCCATCACCACGTCGGGGTGGGTGAAGTCGACGATCACCTGGGTGCCGGTCTCGGTGAACCGCGAGATCGGATCGCCCTTGTCGACGCCGCTGGTGAACTCCATGTCGGCGGCGCCGTGCACCCCATCGACGATCGCCTTGCCGACCTTGCCCTCGCTGCCGAGGACGCCCACCTTGATCTTGGTCACCTGTTCTCCCTGTTCAACGAATGTGTTCGCCGAGCACCATCAGCCCGATCATATCGGTGCCGACGAGCACGGTTCGACGGCGAGGGAACCGGTCGCCGGTCGTGCGCGTCCTATCCACGCAGGATGTCTGCGTCGCCGCACGCAGCTAGACCGATCCCAATGAGGAGGCGATATGTCACCGGGCGGCAAGACCCCGTGGCCGGCCACCTCGGTGGACGGCATCCTCGATATCGGCCTGTCCATGGATTCGGGCGGCGCCGCCGACGCGGCCGCCAAGCTGCGGGCGGCCATGCAGGCCATCGCCAATGCTGCCGCGCTCTACGAACGCACCGTGCAGACGCTGGCGGAACATCTCGAAGGCGAGGCCACCACCGCCGCGCTGACGACTGCGGGCCGCGTCGCGCGGGCCGCAGTCGAGAACGCCTCGAATACCGGCGCCGTCGGCGGGCAGCTCGAGGAGGTGGCCGCCATCCTGCACAGCGGCCGCAGCACCGCCCAGACGGGCGTCGAGCTGATCGGCACCACCGCCGCAAGGGACATGGCGCTCGTCGACAACGCCGAGCTGGCGCGGGCGATCAAGGCCCAGCTGGACGCCGCGATGGACAGCACCTACTCCAATCCGATGGTCGGCGCGCACGATCTGGTCGACGTCACCCCGGTCAATGATCTCGACATTCCCGGCGGCCCCGGCGCGGGTGACGCGCCGGGTGGAACGGCCTTCGGCGGCGGCGGCTCGGCCACCGGTTCGGATCCCGCCGACCCAGCAGGAATGCTGAGCGGTCCCGTCGGATCGGCGCCGGATCGTACGGCCGGCGCCGCCGCATCACCGAACGCCGCCGGACAGGCGGAAGCAGGGTCGCCGGTCACAGATGCGGCTGCGGCCGGGGCCGGATCCGCGGGCAGCGGACCGTCGACCACGATGGCGCCGGCCGGCGGCGCCGGCCCTCTCGGCCCGATCGGCGGTGTCGGGACCACCCGTGGCGGATCGCCGACGGGCCGGGTCGGCGGCGCGGCGGGCGTCGGCGGAATCGGAGCAGCGCAACCGGTTCCGTCGTCGCGTCTCACCACGCCGGGCGTGACCGCTAAGCCGCCGACGCCCCCGGTGCCGGGCACCGCCTCCCCCAGCGCCCCGCGCGGCACGACTCCGCCGATGCATCCGGGCGGCGGCCGCAGTTCGGCCCGCGGCAACGAGCACCGGCGGGCGGCCGGCTACCTACGCGGCCGCCACCATTCCGAAACGGCGATCGGGCCGCTGCCTCTCGTCGCGCCGCCCGTGCTCGGCGACTGGGCCGCGCCCGACGCGGCCACCGATCCGGAAAAACGCGTCGATTCCGCTGCTGCACAACGAGATCAGTCATGATCGAATGCCCCGCGGATCGCGTGGAAATCTGGTCGCCCGATCGGTACATCCGGATGACGGTCGGGCTGCGCGGGCCGACGGCGCTCACCATCGACTCGTTGTCGCTGCGCCGCCATGGCCATCGCTGGGTGGCCGACGCGATCGTGACACTGGCCGCCCAGGCGCTCGATCGATTGCATCGCGACCACACTGAGTGGATACGGCGCGTCCACCCCGCCCCGGCACCGGCGACATCGCTGACCGCCCGCCGCGCCGCCGCGGCCGCAGCCGCAGCCGCTACGGCGGTCCGCGAACGGCTGGCCGCACATCCGGCCTTCGCCGACGACCACCACCGCACGGCGACGACCGCCGACGGACTGATCGCGGTGACATCGACCGCTCACCGACTCGTCCACATCACCATCGATCCGAACGCGACCCGACCATCCGGTCCACACCGCTACCCGGCGCCGTTGCTCGCCGAGGCCATCCTCTCGCTCGCGCGGCAGGCCACCGACGCGATCGCCGCCGAGCGCCGCGGCCTGGCCGCCGACATCCTCGCCGCAGAACTGGGCACCTCTCGATGATCGACACCGAATCTGTTGTCGCCATCGATGATTCACTGCGTTCGCGGCTGACCGCACTCGGCGAGATCGTGACCGCGCACCACGGCCTCCGCCGCGAGGCCGCCGCCGATCTCGACCTGCTGATCGCACTCTGCGCCGACTCGCCCGCCGGTGCAGCATTCCTCGCAGGCGGCGCCGACGACCTGATCGCCGGCCTTCGCGGCACCATCGATGCGCTGCTGGGTGACCTGGCCCGGACCGACACCGGTCTTTCCGGCGGGATGACGACCATCACCACGACCGACGAAGGTGTCCGATGATCGACGGCACCGCGCTCGCCGCGGTCGCCGACCGGCTCGCCGCGGCCGCCGAGCGATACGACCAGACCGGCGCGGACTATCGCGCCGGTATCGGCGCGCTGCGGGAGGTCGGCAGCGGACAGACGGTGGCCGCCGGCATCGCGGCGGCCGCCGACACTCTCGACCCCGCCGCCGGTTTCGCCCTTGTCGCCCAACATCTCCGGTCCCTCGCCGCCGCCACTCACCAGTTCGCTGACGCCGTGCGTACCGCGGAGGCCGACTTGGCGGCGGCCGACCTGGCGGCGCAGCACGAACTGGCATCGGCCCGGATCGCCGACGGTGGAGTCGACGGCGCGCACACGCTGGTCGCCGCGGCACTGGCGGCCGCCGATCACGAAGCGATACACCAGGATCTGGTCGCCGCCGGTGAGAGCGCCGCACAGCAGCATGCGGATCCGGCCGTCTCCCCAGCCGCCGCCGCGCTGCCGATCGGCGCCCTCGCGGCGGCCGGTACCGCTGCCGCGTCCGCCCATCGAACCATCTCTGCGTCAACGGATCACGCCGATACCGACTGCACAACACATCTGCAGAGCCGGCTGCTCGACTTCGCGCCGCATGTTCCGGCCCATCTCCCCGGCTGGCATGTCGCGGTCGCGCTCTGCCGGCACGCCGACGGCACCACCGAGACCATCGTCGCCACCCCGGAACCGGCGCCGTTCCTGCGCCCCGGGTTTACCCTCCTCGACGGCGAGCAACTGGTCGGCACCGGCATCGAACCGGAGCTGGCACTGCTGAACTACGCACAGGCGCATGAACTTTCGCTGATCGCGGTCGCCACCGGCGACGCGTCCGCCGAGATTCTGGACATGCTCGCCGAACGGAGCATCGATGTCATCGATCCCGCGGATCCGATCGATGTCTGATATTGACCGACTCGCACGCGGCGTGCCGCCATCAACCCTGCCTGCGGTGATGGCCCGGTTGATCGCCGAGGCGACAGTCGTCGGCGGCATCGCGTTGCCACCCGATGCGCGAGCGGCGCTCGCCGCGCTGGCCGCCGGCGAACCCGTGGCACGGACAGCCGCCGCGATGCTGCAGGTGCACTACCTGACCGTGGAAACTCAGGCGTGGCAGTCGTTTCGGTCCGGCGATACCCCCGCCTACCTCCGCGGCTTCCGTGCGGCCCGGACCGTCGCGGCCCTGTACGGCGCCGTGCGTACCGGTTCCGACGACCCCTTGCGCGACGCTCTCCGGGAGCTTCTCGGTACCGGCCTCCCGATCGGCGCGATGGACGACATCCTGCGCGACTACCGCCGCCCCTCCGCCCATTCGGACGCGTCCGTGTAGTGACTGAGGTTATCCATTCGCTTCTGCACCGCCGATATCTCCCGTACCGCCTGGGCGATCAGGCTCCGGTCCATCGGCGACAGCCGGTTCAGATCGAGGACATCCGAGGGCCGCTCCCCGGCCTCCAACTGCGCCACCTGATAGCTGATGCGGATCTTCTGCAACACGTCGAACACCTCGATGAGGTTGCGGGCGTTGGTCTCGGTGAGCAGCGGACTCCCGGCCGCCGCGAGCAAGCGGCCCCGGGTACCGACCTCGGTGGTCCGCACGCTGAGCCCGACCCAGCGCGCGATATTGACCACCGGCAGCACCGCCTGCGCCTTGATGTCGATGACATCGCCGCGACGGGCGAACACGTCCCGCATCGACCGCAGCTTCGCCCGGTACGACAACGACTCCGCCAGCAGCGATTTCATCGTTCCCGAATGTTCCCGCAGGTTGCGGAAGACCGCGGACACAGCCGGCAGCCCGGGGTCGCCCCAGATCGGCCGGGCGTCGACCAGCAGCGAGGCCATGATCATGCCCTTATTGCGCAGTGGATCGTCCAGCCAGCTGCGCGCCAGCTCGCCCCACTGGCTGTGGGTGCGGGCGAACAACGGTTTGGACGCGGTGGCGCCGTGGTCGTCGATGCTCAATCCGCTGCGCCGCAGGATGTCCTCGACTTCGGCGAACGCCGCGCGATAGAGCCCGATGCGCTCGGCGGGCACCGACTCGTCGAAGGACACCGCGCTGTCGATGTCGGAGCTGAGCACCGTCTCGCGTCGGCCGTTGCTGCCGAGCGCGAGCCAGGTGACCGCATCGCCGTCCAGCTCGGGATGCTGCGCCAGCACCAGGTCCAGCCCCCGGCGCACCAGCGCGTCGGTCACGATCGACAGGATGACCGTCACCTCGTGGGACGGCCGGCCGCGTCGCAATAGGTCGATAAGCAGATACGGCACCCGCGATCCGCGGTCCACCAGCGCGTCCACCGATTGGGCACGCGAGATCTGTTCTCTCAGAGAGACGCTCACGCCGGCTGGGGCCGCGACGAAGTCGCCCGGATAGACCACGCCGCGCACCTGACCGGCCCGGTCGACCACCGGCAGACACGACAGGCCGTGTTCCAGGATCTCCAGCAGCGCATCGGCGGCCGGCGTGCCGGCCAGCACCGTCCGCGCCGGCAGGGTCATCACCTGCCCGACCGGGGTGTCCGGCCCGAGACCGGCGGCGACCAGCCGCGACCGCAGGTCGTTGTCGGTGATCAACCCGATCCGCCCGTCCGCGTCGAGGATCACCAGGTACGGCCGATGCCGATCGGTCATGATCCGGGCGGCCTCGCGGACCGACATCGACGGGTGGCCGATGGCCGGCACCGTGCGGATCAGTTCGTCGACCGTTCCCACCACAGCGGGCACCCCGTCCCCCGGCGCCTGGACCGTGAGCTTACGAGCCAGAAACTCGGCCCCGGCCAGGCTGGCGAACAGCGGCTGGACCACGTCGGCCGGTACCCGGCACGCGCGAACCGGTTCCGCCGCGACCGCCCGCGGGCCGACCGACGACCCCGTGAGGAGCGCCGAGAAGCCGAAGACGCCGCCGGCGTCCAGCACCTCGTCGGGCCCGCCGGCCGAGCCCGTCGCCGTGTTCCACAGTTCGACACGGCCGCTCATCACCACCCACAGCGCCTGCGCGGGCCGGAGGAAGGCGTTCATGATCTCGGCGCCCGCCGGGAAGTCGTGCACCTGCGACGCCCGCGCCAGCTGGTCGAGTTCGGCATCGCCGACGGCGTCGAACGGCGGATGTTCCGCCAAGAATTCCGCCACCGGCCTCACCGGCACATCGTCTCACGAAACGGCTGACATTCGAGCGCCCCGCGTTTACGTTACTGAAATGCGCGTGGCCTACTGTCTCCACAACAGCCAGCCACAGTGACGCAACTACCACAAGGGAAAGCAGTTGACTGACGCATCGACTTCAACAGCCCAATTCGACGCCGAACAGGTCGGCTACAAGCAATCGCTCGGTGGCCGCCAAGTACAGATGATCGCCATCGGTGGCGCCATCGGTACCGGCCTATTTCTTGGGTCCGCCAGCCGACTACACAGCAACGGTCCGGCTCTGCTGATCAGCTACGCCGTCGCCGGGGTTGTCGCCTACTTTCTCATGCGAGCTCTGGGCGAGCTGGTGCTTTATCGCACGTCATCGGGCGCTTTCGTGTCTTGGATGCGGGAGTTCTTCGGTGAGAAAGGCGCATACATCACCGGCTGGATGTACTGGCTCAACTGGGCGCTCACCGGAATCGCGGAGTTGTCTGCGGTGGGCGTGTACATGCAGAAATGGCTGCCCAGCGAACCAAAATGGTTGACCGCGCTCATCGCACTCGTCATTGTTCTCGCCGTTAACATGTTGAGCGCCAGGATGTTCGGCGAGTTCGAGTTCTGGGCGAGCGTACTCAAAGTCGGTGCGATCGTGTTGTTCCTGGTCGTCGGCATCGTCGTCGTCGTGGGCGGCATCCACATAGGCACCCATCAGGCAGGCTTCAACAACCTGTGGGACAACACCGGCGGATTCTGGCCGACCTCCGACGGCCACAATTGGTACGGGCCGATCCTGGTGATGTCCGGCGTTGTCTTCGCGTACTCCGCCATCGAGCTGGTGGGAGTTGCCGCCGGCGAGATGAAGGACCCGGAGAAAGAGGTCCCGAAAGCCGTCAATGCCGTGATCTTCCGCATTGGCGTCTTCTACTGTGGCTCAATTCTGTTGCTCGTGTGCATGTTGCCGACAAGCACCTACAGTGCGGACGGCTCGGAGAGCCCGTTCGTCACCGTGTTCAGCAAACTCGGCATGGGATGGATGGCCGACGTCATCAACCTGGTGTTGATCGTTGCCGCGATGTCCAGCCTCAATTCGGGTCTCTACTCGACCGGCCGCATCCTTCGCAGCCTTGGAATGTCCTTCCAGGCACCACAATTCACCACCAAGATGAGCGGCGGCGGAGTCCCCTGGGCCGGTATCGCGCTGACGTCGGTGATCTACGTACTCGGGATCATCCTCAACGCGGTGGCTCCTGGCAAGGCGTTTGATCTTGCCCTCGAAGCCGCGTCGATCGGCATCGTCTTTACGTGGTCGACGATCTTCCTCTGTCAGTTGCGTCTACGACAGTTGGTGAATCGCGGCGTCATACCGCCCGGCAAGTTTCAAGCGCCCGGATATCCGTGGACGAGTTTGTTCGGCCTCGCCTTCCTCGGGTTCGTGGTCATCGGCATGGCCATCGATGGCTGGGTGTCGAACCCGAAATACGGTGACAAACTGGACTTCTGGGTAGTCGTCGGCGGCATCCCATTCATCGCCGTCGTGATGATCGCAGGCTGGTTCGTCGTCCGCGGAAAGGTCACCGACAACACGAGCGGACAGCTGGACTCGATCTGGGCCGGCAAGTAGGCCGATCAGCGCACCGCGCCGAGCGCCGCCAGTTGCTTCGGCAGTTGACGGCGATTTCGGTACGGCCCGACCACCGCTCCGCCGAACGGTCCGGTGAGCAGCCGCGCGGCCAACGCGTTGACGTCGCTGCGCCGCACCCGATCGAGCTGACGCAACGACTGCGCCACCGTCCGATGGCGCCCGTAGTTCAGCTCGCTCTGCCCGATGCGATGCATCCGCGACGACGAATCCTCCAGACCCAGAACCACATTGCCGCGCAGGGCGCCCTTGGCCCGATCGAATTCGGCTGCCGTCAGACCGTTCTCGGCGACGTCGGTCAGGATCGTGGTGGCCAGATCGACGACCTCGGCCAGACGTTCCGGCGAACAGCCGGCGTACACCGACAGCGCACCCGTCTCGGCGAACGCATCGACCGACGAATACACCGAATAGGCGAGCCCGCGGGTCTCCCGGATCTCCTGGAACAACCGGGAGCTGAGGCCGCCGCCGAGGGCGGTGTTGAGCACCGACACGGCCCACCGGTCGGGCTCGGCCCGCCCAGCGGTACGCACGCCGAGCGTCAGATGCGCCTGCTCGGTCTCCTGTCGGAGCAACGAAAAACCGGGCTTCCCAGGAACTTTCGCAGTGCCCGGTCGGGCGGCGACGGGTGCGGTACCCGGTTGCAGGTGGCCGGCAAAGGCGGCCCGGGCGGCCGCCACGATCGCGCGGTGGTCGACGTTTCCGGCGACCGCGAGCACCATCCGGTCGGGCGTATAGCGCCGCACATGGAAGGAATGCAGCTGACGCCGCGCCATCGCGGCGATCGACTCGGTGCTGCCGATGACCGGGCGACCCAGCGAGTGGGCGCCGTACATCGACGCCAAGAACGCCTCCCCCAGCAGATCTTCGGGATCGTCGTCGCGCATGGCGATCTCTTCGAGCACGACGTCGCGCTCGATCTCCATGTCACCGCTCAGGCAGCGGCCGCGCAGTACCACGTCGGCGACCAGATCGATCGCCTCGTCGACATTCTCGTCGAGCACATGCGCGTAGTAGCAGGTGTGCTCCTTGCCCGTGAAGGCATTGAGCTCGCCGCCGATCGCATCGATCTGCTGCGCGATCGAGGTGGCCGTCCGCGTCGGCGTCGACTTGAACAGCAGATGCTCCAGGAAGTGTGCGGCCCCGGCGAGCGACGGCACCTCGTCGCGCGAACCGACCTGTACCCATAGCCCCACCGACGCCGACTGCACGCCGGGCACGAACTGAGTGACAACCCGAAGCCCGCCGGGCAGCACGCTCTTGCGTACTGAGCCGACGGGCTCGGGTGCCTTTGTTGACTTACTCAGTGCGACTTACGCTTCGGCGTCTGCGGCCGGCTGGTCGGCGGCCGGGGCGTCGGCGCTGTCGTCCACCGGGACGAGGCTGATCTTGCCGCGATCGTCGATGTCGCCGATCTCGACGCGGATCTTGTCGCCCACGTTCACCACGTCCTCGACCTTGGCGACCCGCTTGCCCTTGCCCAGCTTCGAGATGTGGACGAGGCCGTCGCGACCCGGCAGGAGCGACACGAAAGCACCAAAAGCCGTTGTCTTGACGACGGTTCCGAGGAACCGCTCGCCCACCTTCGGCAGCTGCGGGTTGGCGATGGCGTTGACCTTGTCGATCGCGGCCTGCGCCGAGTCGCCGTCCGCGGCACCGATGAAGACGGTGCCGTCGTCCTCGATCGAGATGTTGGCGCCGGTCTCCTCGGTGATCGAGTTGATGGTCTTGCCCTTGGGGCCGATCAGCTCGCCGATCTTGTCCATCGGGATCTTGATGGTGGTGATCCGCGGCGCGTACTTGCTCATCTCGTCCGGCTCGTCGATGGCCTCGGCCATCACCTCGAGAATGGTCAGACGCGCGTCCTTGGCCTGCGACAGCGCACCTGCAAGCACCTTCGACGGAATGCCATCGAGCTTGGTGTCCAGCTGCAGGGCGGTCACGAAGTCCTTGGTGCCGGCGACCTTGAAGTCCATGTCGCCGAAGGCATCCTCGGCACCCAGGATGTCGGTCAGCGCGACGTAGCGGGTCTCGCCGCCGACCTCGTCGGACACCAGGCCCATGGCTATACCGGCGACCGGGGCCTTGATCGGCACACCGGCGTTCAGCAGCGACATGGTCGAGGCGCACACCGAGCCCATCGAGGTCGAGCCGTTGGAGCTCAGCGCCTCGGAAACCTGCCGGATCGCGTACGGGAACTCCTCGACGCTCGGCAGCACCGGCACCAGGGCGCGCTCGGCGAGCGCGCCGTGGCCGATCTCGCGGCGCTTCGGCGAACCGACGCGCCCGGTCTCACCGGTCGAGTACGGCGGGAAGTTGTAGTGGTGCATGTAGCGCTTGCTGGTCTCGGGGCCGAGCGAGTCGATCTGCTGGGCCATCTTGACCATGTCCAGCGTGGTGACACCCATGATCTGGGTCTCGCCGCGCTCGAACAGCGCGCTGCCGTGCGCCCGCGGGATCACGGCGACCTCGGCCGACAGCGACCGGATGTCGGTGATGCCACGGCCGTCGATGCGGAAGTGGTCGGTCAGGATCCGCTGGCGCACCAGCTTCTTGGTGACCGAGCGGTATGCCGCGCCCAGCTCACCCTCGCGGCCCTCGAACTGCTCGCCGAGCTGGTCGAGGATCTCGGCCTTGAGCTCGTCGGTCTTGCTGTCGCGCTCCTGCTTGCCGGGGATCGACAGGATCTCCGCCAACTTCGCCGACGCGGCGGCCTCGACCGCGGCGTAGGCATCGTCCTGGTAGGCCGGGAAGAGCTTGAACTCGCCGGTCTCCTTGGCGGCCGCGGCGGCCAGCTGCTGCTGCGCCTCGCACAGGGACTTGATGAACGGCTTCGCCGCCTCCAGGCCCTCGGCCACGATGGCCTCGGTCGGCGCCTGGGCGCCGCCGTCGACCAGTTCGATGACATTGTCGGTGGCCTCGGCCTCGACCATCATGATGGCGACATCACCGGACTCGACGACGCGACCGGCGACGACCATGTCGAAGACGGCGCCTTCGAGCTGCTCGACGGTCGGGAAGGCGACCCACTGGCCGGCCTTGTTCGCCTCGGTCGGGATCAGCGCCACGCGCACGCCGCCGACCGGTCCGGAGAACGGCAAGCCGGCGAGCTGGGTGGACGCCGATGCCGCGTTGATCGCGACAACGTCGTACAGGTCCTGCGGGTTCAGGCTCAGCACCGTCACCACGACCTGGATCTCGTTGCGCAGGCCGTCGACGAACGACGGACGCAGCGGCCGGTCGATCAGGCGACAGGTGAGGATCGCGTCGGTGGACGGGCGGCCCTCGCGGCGGAAGAAGGATCCGGGGATCCGGCCCGCGGCGTACATCCGCTCCTCGACGTCAACGGTCAGGGGGAAGAAGTCGAAGTGCTCCTTCGGGTGCTTGCTGGCGCTGGTCGCCGACAGCAGCATGGTCTCGTCGTCCAGGTAGGCGACGACCGAACCGGCGGCCTGCTGAGCCAATCGGCCGGTCTCGAAGCGGATCGTCCGCTGTCCGAAGCTGCCGTTGTCGATGACGGCGGTCGCCTCGGTCACCTCGTCGTCGTAGTCGACGGCGTCGATGGTGTCAGTCATGAAATTGATGTCCTCTCGTCTTCACATCTCGTCTCCACGCATGCATGTCTGCACACATGCGTGCAGCTCACGGCTCCCCTGAGCGCGTGAGCTGGAGCTCGTACCGAAGATGTGACGCGAGTGGTCTGGAAGACGGCCATCGATCGAAGCCACCGGAAGCTCTGTGTTCCGGTAGCCACTACCGAGGACCGCTCAGACTTCGTGATGCGTCAACATCGGTAAGAGACTCCCGCCGAGGGTATCACCGCAGCCCTCAGACTCCGGCATCACAACCGAACGGGGAATTCGCCGAAATCAAACGACCCGCGTCACCGAGATGGTGACGCGGGTCGATGAAAGTTCAGCGGCGACTAGCGGCGCAGGCCGAGGCGCTCGATCAGCGAGCGGTAGCGCTCGATGTCGACGCTCGCGACGTACTTCAGCAGCCGGCGGCGACGGCCGACCAGCAGCAGCAGTCCGCGCCGGCTGTGGTGGTCGTGCTTGTGCTGCTTGAGGTGCTCGGTGAGGTCGCTGATCCGCTTGGTCAGCATCGCGACCTGGGCCTCCGGCGAACCGGTGTCGGTCTCGTGCAGGCCGTACTCGGCCAGGATGGTCTTCTTCTGCTCGGCGGTCAGCGCCATGCGTCACTCCTGTGATCGGGTCTGCGTCAAAAATCCCCAGTCGGGAGGCGCCGCCGCCGCAGCCTGCAGCTGACACCGAGGGTCCAGAGTACCGGCGACCGGCTCGCCGCCAAAATCGGCGGAGCCGCCGAATAACTGTTGCTCTCCAGCGTGCACTGACAATTATCTCCGCCCGAGGCCGATTTTCTGGCAGTTATCCGGCTGCCGCGAAGTTAAGGTTCGGCATGCAGATAGGGATGACCATGCCGGTCATGGAACCGGATCTTGATCGCGCACTGCTGAAGTCCTGGGCGCGGACGATCGACGAGGGCCCGTTCTCGTCCCTGTGCTGGGGTGAGCGCATCGCGTTCGACAACCCCGACAGCGTCACCCTGCTGGGTGCACTCGCCGCCTGGACCGATCGGGTCCGGCTGGTGACCACCGTGATCGTGCCCCAGCTGCACGATCCCGTGATGTGCGCGAAGGCGCTGGCGACCGGTGACGTGCTCAGCGGCGGCCGGCTCACCGTGGGCATCGGGGTCGGCGGCCGGCACGAGGACTATCACGCCGTCGGCGCCGATCCGGCGACGCAGACCATGCGCGGGATGGCCGAGCGCGTCGAGATCATGCGCCGGGTGTGGGCGGGCGAGAAGATCACCGAATCCGTGCTGCCGGTCGGCCCGCCACCGGTCCAGTCGGGCGGGCCGTCGTTGCTGGTCGGCACGACCGGCCCGAAGACGCTCCGCAGCGCGGCGTCGTGGGCCGACGGACTGGCGGGCATCACGATGGATCTCGATACCGGCAAGCAGGACGAGCTGTTCGACGTCGCCCGCACCGCCTGGGCGCGGGCCGGAAAGCCGGCACCCCATCTGGCGACCTCGTTCTGGTTCGCCCTCGGACCCGCCGACGCGGCCCGCGATCAGGTGCGCACCCATCTGCTGCGCTATATGAACTGGATCCCGCCCAAATACGTCGATGCCATCGCCCCGACGACCGGCTGGTCCGGATCGCAGGACGAGCTGGCGGCCACGCTGCGCCGATTCCAGGACATCGGTACCGACGAGATCCACCTGATCCCAACCAGTTCCGATCTGGACCAGGTACGGCAGGCTGCCGAGGTGATCGCCGACTTCGCGTGAACCCGCCGGCCGACAGCTCAGGCCAGAATGTCGCGCGTCTTCTTCACGTCGTCGGCGATCGCATCGATCAGCTCGTCGATGGAATTGAACTTCACCATCCCACGGATGCGATGCACGAAATCGACGGCGACATGCTGGCCGTACAGGTCGGCGTCGGTATCGAGGACGAAGGCCTCGATGGTGCGGGCCCGGCCGGAGAACGTCGGGTTGGTGCCGACCGAGACGGCGGCCTGGTAGGTCTCCCCCGGCACGACCTCGCCGACCTTCGACCCCGCGCCGAGGACTCGGAATCGGGCCGCATACACGCCATCGGCGGGTACCGCGGAGTACATCGGGGGCGCCAGGTTCGCCGTCGGATAGCCGAGTTCGCGGCCCCGACCGTCGCCGCGGACGACCACGCCCTCGACCCGGTGCGGGCGGCCCAGCGCCTCGGCCGCCGCGGTCATGTCGCCGGCATCGACGCAGGACCGGATATACGTGGAGCTGAACGTCACGGAGTGATCGGTGTCGGGGTTCTCGCCGACCAGCTTCACGGCCTCGACGCCGAACCCGAACCGCTCGCCCAGTTGTCGCAGCGTGTCGACGGTGCCGGCGGCCTTCTTGCCGAAGGTGAAGTTCTCGCCGACCACGACCTCCGCGGCATGCAGCCGCTCGACCAGCATCTGATGGGCGAAGTCCTTCGGCGAATAGGAGGCCAGCGCCGGGGTGAACGGCATCACGCAGAAGACGTCGATACCCATCTCCTCGGCGAGCTCGGCCCGCCGGGCCAGCGTCGTCAGCTGCGGCGGATGACTACCGGGCCGCAGCACCTCGACGGGATGCGGATCGAAGGTCATCAAGACCGCGGGCAGTCCCCGCTGTTTCGCTATTCGGGTAGCGGTTTCGATCAATTGAGCATGACCACGATGGACGCCGTCGAAGACGCCAATGGTCACCACACATCGGCCCCAATCGGCCGGAACTTCCTCGAGCCCACGCCAGCGCAGCACGGTTGCCAGAATACGACCCGCCAGAACCGGTGACCACTCGGGAGGCAAAGACGCCCTAAGCTCGAATGGTGCCCGCTTCACGAATGACGCCTGTGCCACACGAGAGTGGATCTCAGGCGTCCGGTCCTGCCGTCACCGATCTGTCGGCGGTGACCCAGGACTATCTGAAGGTGATCTGGACCGCCCAGGAGTGGTCCGAGGCCAAGGTGACGACCAAGATGATCGCCGAGAAACTCGGGGTCTCGCCGTCGACGGCATCCGAGGCGATCAAGAAGCTCGGCGAGCAGAATCTGGTCGACCATCGCCGCTACGGCTCGATCACGCTCACCGACTCCGGTCGCCAGGCCGCGGTCCTGATGGTCCGTCGCCACCGGCTCCTGGAGACCTACCTGGTGCGCGAGCTCGGCTACGGCTGGGACGAGGTGCACGACGAGGCCGAGATCCTCGAGCACGCGTTGTCGGACCGGTTGATGGCGCGGATCGACGCCAAGCTCGGTCACCCGATCCGCGATCCGCATGGCGACCCGATCCCCGCGCTGGACGGGTCGGTCCCCGCGCCCGCCGCCAATCGCCTGTCCGACCTGGCCGCCGGCGAATCTGGCCGCGTCGCCCGGATCGCCGACAACGACCCCGACATGCTGCGCTACTTCGACTCCGTCGGCATCGCGCTGGACCGCACGGTGACCGTCCGCGAGCAGCGACCGTTCGCCGGGACCGTCTGCATCAGCATCGACGACGGCGATCCGATCGACCTGGGCGACATTGCCGCCCAATCGATCTGGCTGGTCTAGCGAGCCGTCACCGAACGTGGGCGGCTGGGAGTATCCGTATCTCGTCGTCGCCGGATATTTCGCCGGGCTGATCGGCTACATCACCGGGCTGGCGTCGATCGTCTCGTATCCGGCGCTGCTGGCGATCGGCCTGCCGCCGGTCGCCGCCAACGTCACCAACACCGTGGCACTGGTCGGCGTCGGGGCCGGGTCGATGACCAATTCGGCGACCGAGCTCCGGCATCATCCGCGGCGAAACCTGGTGCGCGACGCGGTCATCAGCGTCGTGGGTGGGGTGCTCGGCGCGATACTGCTGCTGGTGAGTTCGGCGGGCAGCTTCCAGGCGGTGGTGCCCTACCTGATCGCCGTGGCATCGCTGGCGGTGGTCGCCCAGCCGTCGCTGCGCCGGCTCGCGGGCGATCGAACGTTTCCCATCGCCTATCCGGCAGGCCTGCTGGCGGTATCGGTGTACGGCGGCTATTTCGGCGCCGGTGCCGGCGTCATGCTGCTCGCCCTGGTCCTGGTGAGCACGAGCGAATCCTTCTGGCGGGCCGGGATTCTCAAGTCGTTCCTGCTGGGTCTGTCGAATCTGGTCGCCGCGATCGGGTTCGCCTTCTTCGGTCCGGTGCACTGGCTGCCCGCTCTGGTGATGGCGGTCGGCGCGTTCCTCGGCGGCTGGTGCGGGCCACCCGTCGTGCGGCACAGCAATGAACGGCTGCTGCGCTACTTGGTCGCCGTATGCGGCCTCGGCCTGGCGATCTGGCTGGCTGGCGCCAGCTGAACGACCGGCTGCGTTATGACGAAGTCCCGCATACAAAAGCGGTATTGCGGGACTCCGTCAACCTTGCCGAATCGTCCAGCTGATCACCAGCCAGAAATTTGGAGACCATCGGCGATGCTCAATCGCGCAGTGTCGCCGGCCGCACGACCATGACGGAGCTGGCGCGTTTGCCCTTCTCCCGCAGCAGCGCGATCGTGTGCCCGTTCGGCGCCACCGCAGCGTAGACGTCCGGCATGCCGATCGGCTCCAGCCAGCGGCCCTGGCTGATCGATTCGGCTTCCGCGTCACTGATCTGCCGCTGCGCGAACGCGACTCGCGACGCCTCGTCCACATCCAGGCTGACGACCGGGTCGTCGGCCAGCTCGTCGAGCGTGCGCACATGCTGCAGGCCGAATGGCCCGACGGCGGTACGCCGCAACGCGGACAGGTGGCCGCCGACACCGAGCGCGGCACCGAGGTCGCGGGCCAACGACCGGATGTAGGTCCCCGACGAGCAGTCCACCTCGACGTCGAGGTCGAGGTGGTCGCCGACGCGCCGGGTGTCGCGAATCTCGAAGCGCGAGACCGTGACCCGACGAGACTTGAGCTCGAAATCGGTGCCCTCGCGCACCAGCTTGTGCGCCCGCTGGCCGTCGACCTTGATCGCGCTCACCTTGGCCGGCACCTGGTCGATGTCGCCGGTGAGATCGGCGACCGCCGTCGCGATCGCCGCATCGGTCACCCCGGACGCGTCGGCGCTCTCCAGGATCTCGCCGTCCGCGTCGTCGGTGTCGGTCACCGCGCCCAGCCGGATCGTCGCCGCATACGATTTCGTCGTCAGCGAGAGCAGGCCGAGCATCTTGGTGGCCCGTTCGATGCCGAGGACCAGCACGCCGGTCGCCATCGGATCCAGGGTGCCGGCATGGCCGACCCGCCTGGTGTTGAACAGCTTTCGGCATCGCGCCACCACATCGTGGCTGGTGATGCCGCTCGGCTTGTCGACGATCAGCAGCCCGGCGCCGACCAGACCCGTCTTCTCCGAGGCCATGACTACGCCAGCGTGATCGCGGTGAGGATGAACCCGTTGTCGATCACCCAGCGGCCCTCGAACTCGGTCAGTGGCGCCCCGCCGTCGATGGTGGTGCCGTCCACGAGCAGCTTCGACCGGAAGGTCCCGGCGGTGTCGTCGGTACGCTCGAAGGTGATGTGCGCCTCCTCGAAACCCAGCCAGCGTTCGGTCAGCGGGAACCAGGCCTTGTACGTGGTCTCCTTGGCGCAGAACAGCACTCGGTCCCAGTGCACATCGTCGCCGGCCGCGGCCGCGATGAACTCGCGCTCCGGCGGCAGCGAGGTGTGCTCGAGCACGCCGTCGGGCAGCACATCATGCGGCTCGGCATCGATGCCGACCGACCGCACGGCCAGCTTGTGCGCGACGGCCGCCGCCCGGTAGCCGTCGGTGTGGGTGATCGTGCCGACGACCTCGCGCGGCCACAGCGGCTGCCCCTTCTCGCCGCGCAGGATCGGGCCGGTCGATACGCCCAGCCGATCCAGCGCGCCGTGCGCCAGGGTGCGGGCGGTGACGAATTCGTTGCGGCGCTTGGCGACGGCCCGCGCGACGATCGCCTCCTCGGCGGGCAGGACGGACAGCCCCGGCGGGTCGGCGAACGCCTCGGCGACCTCGATTCCCGCGCCGAACAGCCGCTCGATCACTGATCCTCCTCCTCGGCGGATCCCGCCGACTTCGCTATCGCCGCGTTGCGGCGTTCGGCCAATCGCTGCGCCATCTTCTCGGCGCGCTCCCGGTCCTCTGGCTTGACCTGGAACCGCACACCGTGGAACGGCAACGACTCCTCCGTCGCGCCGTCACTCGGAACAATCTGCCGCACAAAGGGTTCCGGCATACCGCGTCGCTTCCATTCGCGCGGATAGCCCACCGACACCTCGTCGAAACGCACCCCGTCATACCAGGTGGTGCGCGGGATGTGCAGGTGGCCGTACACACAGCAGACCGCACCGTAGCGGGTATGCCAGTCGGCCGTCAGTTCGCTGCCGCACCACAGCGCGAACTCCGGGTAATGCAGCACGTCAGTCGGTTCCCGTCGCAGCGGCCAGTGGTTGATCAGCACCTTCGGCTCGGCCGGATCGAGCATCCCGAGACGCGCCTGCGTCTTCTCGATCCGGGCCCGACCCCAGGCGTCCCGGGTGGGATACGGCTCCGGCGACAGCAGGAACTCGTCGGTGGCGACCACGTTGCGTTCGCGGGCCAGCGCCAGCGCCTGCAGCTTGTTCGTAGTGCCGTCGGGCCGAAAGGTGTAGTCGTACAACAGGAACATCGGCACGATTCGCACCGGCGCCGACCCGTCCTGCGCGTCGAACACGGGATACTCGTCTTCCGGAGTCAGCACACCGAGGTTGCGGCATTCAGCCACCAGATACTCGTAGCGCGCCACGCCATGGATCTGCATCGGATCCTTGGCGGTGGTGTACAGCTCGTGATTGCCGGGCACCCAGATCACCTTGGCGAACCGGGCTCGCAGGCGACGCAGCGTGTCCAGGATGTCGTCGGTGCGCTCGGCGACGTCGCCCGCGACGATGAGCCAGTCCCCGGGGTCGGTCGGGCTGATCCGGTCGATGAGATTCTCGTTGCCCTTGTGTGCGACGTGCAGGTCACTGATCGCCCACAGTGTCGGCATATACGTTGCTCCCTATCAGTAGCGGCCGGGCAGCCCGTTCATCGGATTCCACGGGCAGGGCGGCATCGCCGCCGTTCCCCAGCCGTGGCCGGGCACATAGGCCGAGCCGGTGACCGTCGTGCCGCCGGGGCACCACGTGGTGGCGGTGCCGAATCCGGGTAGATCACCTGAGTTGTAGCAGACGTATCCCGTGCAGACGACATTCGGTGGTGTCGGCGCGGCGCCGGCCACTCCGGTCCCGAGGATGATGCCGCCGCTCGCGACGATGGCCGCGAGAGCCACTGCATATGCCTTACCGATGGTCATCGCCAACCTCGATTCGTCCGCTGCCTCCGGCCGCGGTTTTGTCGACCCTGCATTCGGAATCTACGCCGGACGGACGCTCTCAGGCACCGATCGACGCCGCCAGGCGCGGCCACCAGCGGTGCAGATCGGCCTGCCAGTAGCCCCAGGAATGGGTCCCGGTCGGGTTGAAGTGGAAGGTGGCCGGGATGTTCAGCTGCTGCAACCGCGTCTGCAGTGCGTGGGTGCACTGGTTGATCGCGCCCTCGAGCACTCCGCCGACCGCGATCTGGTTGGCCAGCACCGCCGGGTCGCCGTCGATGTTGGGCCCGCTCAAGGTGTCGTACGGACCGGGCAGCCCGCTGCCGCTGGCGATGTAGAGGTCGATTCCGCGCAGCTTCTCCGCATTGATCGTCGGGTCGTTCGCCCGCCACAGCGGCCCGCCGATCGGTCCCCACATGTTCTCGACGCTGCCGCCGCCGCGCGATTCGACGACCAGCCGCACGTAGGTCTGGCCGGGCTCGGTATCGGTCTGCGCGCAGCCGCTGAAGGCCGACACCGCCTTGTACAGCTTCGGCGCGTGCTCGGCCAGCGCGAGCGTCGACGTGCCCGACATGGAGAGCCCACCCAGCGCGTTGGTGCCGTTGGCATCCAGCGCCGCGTCGGCGATCGGCGGCAGCTCCTTGGTGAGGAACGTCGTCCATTTGTTGGTGCCCAGCTTGGGATCGGTCTTGAGCCAGTCGGTGTAGTAGCTGTACTTGCCGTCGCGCGGGATGATCACGTTGACGTTCTTGTCGCCGAAGAACGAGGCGATGTCGGTCTGCGACTCCCAGTCGGACTCGGCGACCTGGCCGCCGCCCGCGCCGTTGAGCAGATAGAGGGTCGGGCGCGGTGCCGAGGTATTCGCCGGACGCAGGACATCGAGCTGGATCACCCGGTTCATCGACTGCGAGTAGACGTACATCGTCCACATCTTGAAACTGTTCTTGACGATGTGGTCGAGTCGCGACGGCCCGGCCGGCTCGGCGGTGGCAGTGGTGCTATTCGCAAGCAGTGCGACGACGGTGGCCACGGCGACGGTGAGCGCAGTCAATGCCGCCTTCGTCCTCCGATTGGCCCCGGCTCGCATCATCCGGCCGTCATCGACCATGGGTACTGCACCTCTTCCGTTCATGACTCATTCGAGAGTTAGTCGTTCGGGCTCGTCGAACCCGTTACCGTCGCACCGGTCACCGATGCGTCCGAATTCCCCAGTCGATCCGACACCGCGCGTCCGACCATCCGCATCTGTTCCGTATCGCCCATCTGCCAGTGGTCACCCGGCACGGCGATCCGGTTCAGGTCGCCGCGCAGGCACCGCTGCCACTCGTCGATTCCGGCGCTACCTGCGGGGATCTGTTCCGGCTCAACGTACAGCACCGGCCCGTCGAACTCCGGTGGCCGATGCGCATGCAGCAGTCCGGCGGCGTGGCGCGCGGACCGCGCCATACCGGCCGCGTAGCGCGCCAGTCCATCGCCGAGATCGTCGGCTGCGTCGTCGTCGGCCGATTGCCCGGCCCCCGGCGCGGCGATCGTCGCGTTCAGCGGCGGCGGGTCGAGCAGCACCAGCAGCTCCACCCGCCCACCCGCGGCCTGCAGCCGGGCCGCGATCGCGTGGGCGATGACGCCCCCGAGCGACCAGCCGAGCAGGTGGTACGGGCCGTCGGGCTGCACGGAGCTAATGTGCGCGAGGTACCGGTCGACCAACTCGTCGATGCTGTCGGCCGCCGCCTCCGGATCGACGACCAGCCGGTCCTGCAGGCCGTATACCGGCCGATCCGGCAGCTCGGCGGCGAGGGCGCCGTAGACCCAGGCCAGTCCGCCGATCGGGTGGACGCAGAATATCGGCGCCGCCGAGCCGCTCCGGCGGATCGGCAGCAGTTCGGCGAAGTCTGTTGTCGCCCCGGCATGTTCACCGTTCTCGTCGTCAGCGGTGGCTGCGTCGATGTGCCGGGCGATCTGCTCGGGCGTCGGATCGCCGAACATCCACTGCACCGGCATCTGGATGCCGGTCAGCTCGCTCAGCGTGCCGACCACCCGGGTGGCGATCATCGACGAGCCGCCGAGCTCGAAGAAGTTGTCGAACCGGCCGACGGTGTCGACCTCCACACCGATCGCCTCGGCGATGACGTTGGCCACCAGCTGTTCGGTCACCGACTGCGGGGCCACCCGATCGGTGCTGCGGTACACCGGCTCGGGCAACGCCGAGCGGTCGACCTTGCCGGTGGTGCCCACCGGCAGGGCGGGCAGGATCATCACGACCGCGGGCACCAGATAGCTCGGCAGCCGATGATGCAGTTCTTCGCGGACCATTCCCGGGTCCACCTGCTCTTGCCCCGGCGCGGGAACGACATACGCGACGAGACGACTCCCGCGTACCGGGTCGGCATGCGCGGTCGCCACGGCCTGGGTGAAATGCCCGGTGGCCATCAGCGCGGCTTCGACGTCACCCGGCTCGACCCGATAGCCGCCGACCTTCAGCTGCAGGTCTGCGCGCTGCAGATATTCCAGACTCAGATCCCCGTCGACGTCGGTCCAGGCGACCAGGTCGCCGGTTCGGTACAACCGCTCCCCCGCCGCGCCGAACGGGTCGGCGATGAACCGCTCGGCCGACAGGCCGGGCGCACCCAGGTAGCCGTCGGCCAGCTGGCTGCCGCCGAGGTACAGCTCGCCGGTGACGCCGACCGGCGTGGGCCGCAGCCGGGAATCGAGAACGTAGACCGTCGAGTTGTCGACGGGGACCCCGACCGGAACGCTGACGGCGTCGTCCGGCACGCTGCGCACGATCTGGTCGGTGATGCTGACCGCGGCCTCGGTGGGGCCGTAGAGATTGTGCAGCACAACGGAATCCGACTGCAGCATCCGGCGGGCCAGCGCGGGCGGCAGCGTCTCCCCGATACAGAGCACATCACGCAGCGAGTCCGGCAGCGCCGCGTCGCCCTCCAACAGCATCTCGACGAGCGTCGGAACCGCATGCAGCACGGTGACGCCCTTCGCGGCGATCAAGTTCCGCAGGTACGCCGGGTCCCGGTGGCCGTCCGGCTCGGCGATCACCATCGTCGCTCCGCCGGCCGCCGGCCACCAGTACTCCCAGACCGAAAGGTCGAATGTCGCAGGAGTTTTCACCAGCACGGCATCGTTCCGGTCGATCGGGAATCGACGCAGCTTCCATTGCAGCTGATTGACGACCGCCCGCTGCGGTACCTGCACGCCCTTGGGCACACCGGTCGATCCCGAGGTGAACAGCACATACGCCGGATGGTCCGGTCGCAGCGCGGCACTGCGCTCGGCGTCGGCGATGGGTGCTGACGACAGTGCGACCGAACGCCTCTCCAGATCAGCGAGAGAGTCGGCGGTGATGATCGATACCGGCCGGGCCGAATCGACCACGGCCGCAATACGATCGGCGGGTTGTGCCGGATCGATCGGTACATAGGCCGCGCCCGCGGCGACCACCGCGTACATGGTCACCAACTGTTCAGTCGACCGCGGCAGCGCGACGGCGACCAGATCGCCGGTGCCGACGCCCGCGGCGATCAGCGCCCGGCCCCACCGGTTGACCCGGCCCAAGAGCTCCGCGAACGTCAATTGCGTTGCCCCGTCGACGACACCGACCGCGTCGGGGTCGGCGGCGGCACCGGTGCACACCAGGTCGTACAGCGTGACGGCCGGATGCGGATGGTCGGTCATGTTGGTGGCCCGCACCAACCGGCTGCGTTCGGACGGCCCCAGCAGGTCGATGTCGCCGACCGGCAGATCCGGGTCGAAGACGATCAGACTCAGCACACGAGCGAAGGTGTCCGCGAACTTCCGGACGGTCGACTCGTCATAGAGATCTGTCGCATACGTCCAGGTGACATCGAGTTCGGCGCCCAGATCATGCTCGCCGTCCGCGATACCCGTCCCCCCATCGCCGGCCTGCCTATCGTTCCCGGGCTGCCCATCGTTCCCGGCAAGCACGGTCAGGTGCAGATCGAACTTGGCGACATCGAGATCGATATCCAGCGGCCGCGCGGTCACTCCGGGCAGCTCGAAGTCCTCCGACTGGAGGTTCTGGAACGACATCGCCGCCTGGAACAGCGGGTGATGCGCAGTCGACCGGGCCGGCGACACGACCTCCACGACCCGTTCGAACGGCACATCGGCCTGCGCGAAGTCGTCCAGATCGTCGTCGCGGACCCGCGCCAGCAGATCGATGAACGATTCCCCCGGGCGGACACGGGTGCGCAGCGCCAGGGTTCCGGCGAACATGCCGACGACATCATCGAGCACCGGCAGACCGCGGCCGGCGACGGGCGACCCGATCACCACGTCGTCGGTGCCGGCCAGCCGCGCCAGCAGCACCGCGTAGGCCGCGTGCATCACCATGAACAACGAGGTACCGGTGCGGCGCGCGAGCTCCTCCAGGCCCACGCGTACATCGCTGCCCAGCTGCGCCTCGATCGTGCGTCCACGGGTCGACAGGACGGCCGGCCGCGGCCGATCGGTCGGCAGCTCGAGTCGGTCGGGCGCGTGCCGCAGCCGTTCCGCCCAGTACCGCTCCTGCCTCGACACCAGCGCCGCCGGGTCGACGTGGTCGCCGAGCAGCTGCTGCTGCCAGGCGGCGAACGACGGATACTGCAGCACCGGTCGGCCGACGAACGGCTCGGCTGCGGACAACCTGGCGTGGTATGCGGTGAAGACGTCACGGGCGAGGACCGTCAGCGACCAGCCGTCCACCGAAATATGATGCGCGGCAACGGCGAATACCCATTCGCCGATGGTCGACTGCTCGCGCCGGGTATGCAGGTGGCCGGGTTCGGCGTGCATGCTGGTGCGCAGCAGCATGATTCGGACCGGCACGGTGGTGGTCACGTCGAAGCCGGTCATCGCCAGGCGCCGCAGTTCCGTGGTGGCCGCGGCCGGATCGAACTCGTCCCGCACCACGATCGGCACCGCGTCGACGTCGTGAACACGATGCCGCGGGCCGTCCGGACCGTCGGGATAGCTGCTGCGCAGCGCCGCGTGCCGGGCCACGACATCGGAGATCGCCGCCGTGAACGCGTCCACGTCGAGTTCGCCGGTCAGACGCACGGCGAGGGCGATATTGTCGGCCGCCGACTCGGGATCGAATCGGTTGAGGAACCACATCCGTTGCTGCGCGGCCGACAGCGGCGCGGACTCCGGCATCGGCGCGTCGACGGTCAGCTCCGGCAGCGGGTCGGTCAGCTCGGGATCTGCCTCCAGCTGCGCGGCGAGCTGTTCGACGACGGGATTGTCGAAGACGATGCGCACCGTCACGCCCCGGCCGGTGCGCGCTGCGAGTCGGGCAGCGACCTGGGTCGCCAGCAGCGAATTGCCGCCGAGGGCGAAGAAATCGTCGTCGAGGCCGACACGCGGTCGTCCGAGCAGATCGCCCAGAATGTCGGCGACCAACTGTTCCCAGCGCGTGCGCGGCGCCCGGAACTCGGTCTCGACGACATCCGGCTCCGGGAGCGCGGCGACATCCAGCTTGCCGTTGACGGTGGTCGGCATCTCGTCGAGAATTACCAGATCCGGCGGAATCATGTAGGCGGGCAGTCGGTCTCGCGCATGGTCGAATACGGCCGACAGGTTGTCGCCGCCCACCGCCGCCGCATCCGGCGCCAGCACCAGGTAACCCACCAGCCGCGCCGTGTCGCCGTCACCGCGAACCACTACGACGGCCTCGCTCACGCCGGCGGCCTCCGCGAGCACAGCGCTGATCTCGGCAAGCTCGATGCGTTGGCCGCGCAGCTTGATCTGCGAGTCGTCCCGGCCGACGTAGATCAGCCCGGCCGCCGTGCGGCGCACCAGGTCTCCGGTGCGATACAGCCGGCCGCCGGCATCGTCGAAGGGGTCGGCCACGAAACGATCGGCGGTGAGACCCGGCCCCGCCACATAGCCGCGCGCCAGCTGCACGCCGCCGAGATACAGCTCGCCGACGACGCCCCGCGGTACCGGCCGCAGCCGGTCGTCGAGGACGTAGGCACGGGTGTTGCGGACCGGCCCGCCGATCGAGACGGTGGTGCCGTCGACGCCCACCGCCGCGACCGCGGCGGTGACATCGACCGCGGCCTCGGTCGGTCCGTAGAGGTTGTGCAACTGGGCGCCGCCGGCACCGATTCGCGTCGCGAACCGTCGCACCGTCTGCGCCGGCAAAACCTCGCCGGACGCGAATACATGCCGCAGGGCGCGGTGCGCCTCGGCCGGCGGGTCGGCCGACAGGTACGCCGCCAACATCGACGGCACGAAGTGCGCGACCGTCACCCGGTGGCGCGCAATCGCGTCCGCCAGGTAGCCGGGATCGCGATGGCCGTCCGGCGACGCGATCACCATGGCAGCCCCGGTCTGCAACGGCCAGAACAACTCCCACACCGATACATCGAAGGTGCTCGGCGTCTTGTAGAGCACCCGATCGTCGGCGCCGATCCGGTAACCGCCCTGCATCCAGGCCAGTCGGTTGACGATCGCGCCGATCGGGACCGCCACCCCCTTGGGCCGTCCGGTGGACCCCGAGGTGAACAGGACGTAGGCGGCGTTGTCCGCGGTCACGTCGGGCAGCCCCACCGTCGACCATCGGCCCACGGCAGCCGGATCGCCCGCCGCGTCCGAATCCCCCGCGTCAGAATTCCTTGGGGCCGGGTCGGTCTCGACCGTCAGCACCGCCGCGGCGCCGGCCAGTGGACGCAGCCGCTCGGCGTGTTCGGCCGCGGTGAGCACGACGCTCGGCCGCGCGACCTCCAGCATGTACGCGATTCGTTCGTCGCCGCTGTCCGGGTCCACCGGAAGATAAGCGGCGCCGGCCATCGTCGCCGCGTAGATCGAGATCACCTGCGTCACCGAGCGATCCAGCGCCACGGCGACCACCGCCTCCGGACCCACCCCGCGATCCCGCAGATCGTGCACCCGCGCCGCGACCCGGTCGGCGAACTGCGCGTAGGTGAGTTCCTCGGTGTCGGAGACGATCGCGGGCGCATCCGGCGTGCACGCCACCTGATCGGCGAACAGCTGCGCGAGCGATACCGGCGGCACCGGTTCCACCGGCCCGGCCGACGTGGCGATCAACCGGGCCCGGTAGTCCGCATCCAGCCAGGGCAGATCGCCGACGAGCGCATCGGGGTCGGCGGTCGCCGTCTGCAGCAGCCGGGTGAAGGCAGCGGCGAATCCGCGGACGGTCGACGCATCGAACAATGCTGTGGCGTAGATGAATTGCGCGCCGAGACCGGCCGGTGCCCCGGTCGAGTCGGCCCGCTCGGTGATGGACAGCTGCAGGTCCACCTTGGCCGGCACGACACCCGGGTCGATCGACCGCAGCGTCAGGTCGCCCGCCTCGACACCGACGCCGTCATCGAGGCCCGCGGCGGAACCGGCGTGATTCTCGACGCCGAACATCGCCTGGAAAATCGGATGCCGATCGTGCGCGCGGCGGGGGCTGACCCGCTCGACGATCTCCTCGAACGCGATGTCCGCATGCTCGAACCCGTCGAGGTCGATGTCGACGACCCGTCGGACCAGCTCGCGGAAGCTCTCGGCGGGATCCAATTGGGTGCGCAACGCGACGGTATCGACGAACATGCCGATGAGCCCGGCCAATTCGGTCTCCGACCGACCCGCCACCGCGGTGCCGACCACGACGTCGCGGGTGGCCGCCAGCCGGCCGAGGGTCACCGCGAACGCGGCGTGCAGGACCATGAAGGTGGTGGCACGCGACGCCGCCGCGAGCTCGGCCACGGCGCGGTGGGTGGCGGCATCGATCGCCACTTCGACGACTGCGCCCGCCGGATCGGCAACGATCGGCCGTACCCGGTCGGCCGGCAGCGCGAGCAGATCCGGGGCACCGGCCAGCTGCCGCTTCCAGTACTCGAGCCCGGCGGCCGCGGCGGATGCCGGATCGTCGGGCGAGCCGAGCCGATCCCGTTGCCAGAGAACGTAGTCCGCATAGGCGACCGGCAGCGGCTGCCAGTGCGGCGCCCCGCCCTCGACACGCGCCTGGTACGCACCCATCATCTCCTGCAACAGGACCGGCAGGGATACGCCGTCGCCGCTGATGTGGTGCAGCACGACGGCGAGCAGATGCCGCTGCGCCCCATCGGCGCCGGGCTCGCGACGCAGCAGCAGCGCCCGGATCGGCAGGTCGGTCCCCAGGTCGAAGCCGGTCGTGACGAATTCGGTGATCCAGGCGAGACGTTCGTGGGCGTCCAGCTCGGCCATCGCGTCGAGTTCATCGGCCACGGCATCGTCATCGAAGTCCGGCCGTGACAGGATCGTCGGCAGCTCGTCCATCTCGACGACCACCTGATAGGCACCGTCGCCGTCCGCCGGGTACCGAGTGCGCAGCGGCTCGTGCCGTTCCAGCAGGTCCAGCAGTGCCGCGTCGAGCGCCGCCTCGTCGAGCGGTCCGTCGATCTCCAGCACCAACGGCAGGTTATAGGTGGGATCCTCGGGCGCGAAGCGGTTGAGGAACCACATCCGTTGCTGCGCAGGCGACAACGGCAGGCGCGCCGGCCGATCCTGCGGCGTCAGCGCCAGGCGGGTATCGGTCGCCGACTCGCTGCGCGCCACGATCTCGACGAGGTCGGCGATCGTCGTCGCCTCGAACACCTGGCGCACCGCAACGACCGACCCGGTCAGATCTCCGATCCGCGCGACCAGCCGCGTCGCCGACAACGAGTTGCCGCCGAGCCCGAAGAAGTTGTCCGCCAGGCCGGCTCGGCCGGACTCGGTTGTGTGATCCAACTCGAGCGTCTGCTCGACGGCCTTCGTGACCGCGCGCTCCAGCGCGGTCGTCGGCGCCACGTACGTCGACTGCACCGGTAAGGGAACCGGCAGCGCGCGGCGGTCGATCTTGCCCGCGACGGTCAGCGGCAACCGTTCGAGCCACATCACAACATCCGGGATCATGTACGACGGCAACGACTTCCGGCAGGAAGCCAGCAGCTCCTCGGTGTCGGCCGGCGAGCCCCCGATCTCGGGCCGGCCGACGACGTAGGCGACCAGTCGCTGCATCGCGGCGCCGGACTGCTTCTGCTCGGTATGCACCAGCGCGATCGCGCTACGCACCGCGGGCTGCGCCGTCAGGACCGCGGCGATCTCGCCCAGCTCGATCCGCTGCCCGCGCAGCTTGACCTGGAAGTCGTTGCGGCCCACATACCGCAGCTCGCCGATGGCGGGGTCCCACCGCGCCAGGTCGCCCGTGCGATACATCCGGCTGCCGTCGGGCACCCCGTATGCGGACGCGAACGGATCGGCGACGAACCGTTCGGCCGTCAGCGGTCCGCGGCCGATGTACCCGCGCGCCAGCTGCAGGCCTGCCAGGTAGAGCTCGCCCACCTCGCCGGGCGCCACCGGATGCATCCGACGATCGAGCACGTAGGCCCGCAGTCCCGCCTGCATCGAACCGATCGGCACCGCGTCGTCGTCGCCGTCGGCAGCGGTGACCGGATGGTGCATCTGACCGATCGAGACCTCTGACGGGCCGTACAGGTTGTTCAACCGGCCATCGGTGATCGATGCGAACCGTCGCGTCAGCGGGCCGGACAACGCTTCGCCGCCCTGGAAGACCTGCCGCAACGAGTCCAGTCGCAGGCCCGAGTCGAGCGCCTGGTCGACGATCGCGCGCAGCAACGACGGCACGGTCGACATGATCGTCGTGCGGTATCGGCGAATCTGCTCGACGAGGTAGGCGACATCACCCCGGCGTTCCGGATCCGCGATCACCACACGAGCACCGGCGGCCAACGGCCAGAAGATGTCCCACGCCGACATGTCGAAGATCGTCGACACCTGTGCCAGCACGGCGTCGGTGTGGTCGAGCTGGAACCGCCGCTGCATCCAGTCGAGGTCGGCGGCCAGGCCGCGATTGCTCAGCGCCACCCCCTTCGGCAGGCCGGTCGAGCCGGAGGTGAAGACCACGAACGCGAGCGACTCCGGATGTCCGCGGCCGCCGCCCGCACGCTCCGGATTCGTGATGATCGGTGACGTGTCGAGATCGGCTGCCGCCGCGTCGGTGTCGCCGATGACGGCGCCCGCCGCGTCGACCGTCAGCACGCGCCCCGACCACCCGTCGGGCACCGGACCATCGGTGAGCACGCAGTCCGCCTGTGCGGTATTCAGCATGTGCGCAACGCGTTCGGACGGCTGCCCCGGGTCGAGCGGGGTGTACGCGCCGCCGGCCTTCACCACGCCGTAGACCGCGACGAAGAACGCCACCGAGCGGCCGATATTCACCGCGACCAGCTTGTCGGTGCCGATGCCGGCCGCGATCAGCCGGTGCGCCAAGATATTCGCGCGGGCATTGAGGTCGCCGTAGGTCACCTCGATGTCAGCATTCTCTGAACCGGTCATGCCTCTCGGCTGCACGAGCGCGACCGAATCCGGCCGCTGCGCCGCCATCGCCTCGAACGGCGTGATCAACAGGTCCGGTGTCGCATTCTCGGGGCCGCCATCCTGCCACCGGTGCAGGTCCGACCGTTCGGTGTCGGTTCGCAGATCGATGTCGCCGAGGGCGGTCGCGGGGTCGGCGGTGATGCCGGACAACAGCGTCTCGAACCGGTCGACCAGCCGCTGCACGGTCTCGGCATCGAAGATGTCCGTGTCATAAGTCATTTCGCAATGCAGCGAGCCGTCGGACTGTTCGTCGCCTCGTTCCTGGTCGACAGTGAGTTGCAGGTCGAATCGGGCGGCATTGACGGGCGACGGCACCGGACTGATTGTCATGTCCGGCAACGCGATGTCGGCCTGTTGCATGTTCTGCAGGACCAGCGCCACCTGCGCGAGCGGATGCCGACCGATCTGCCGTTCCGGCGCGATCGCCTCGACGAGGCGCTCGAACTGGGTGCCCGAATGCGCGAAGGCGTCGACGTCGACGTCGCGCACCGCCGCGAGATTGGCCTCCAGGCTCGCGCCCTGGTCGATGGCGGTCCGCAGCACGATCGTGTTGACGAACATTCCGACCATCGAATCGATTTCGCGCATGCCGCGACCCGCCACCGGCGTGGCGATGGCGACCTCGTCGGCGTCGCCGATCCGGGCCAGCAGCGCGGCGAACGCGGTGTGCAGCGCCATGAACAGCGTTGCGTCGGTACGCCCGGCAGCATCGGACAACCGCCGGTGCACCGACGCCGAGATGTTGAACGGAATAACCGCGCCGCGCCGGGTCGGCTCCGGCGGCCGGTGTCGGTCGCGCGGCAGAATGATCTCCGGTGCCAGCTCGTCGAGCCGGGAACGCCAGTACGCCAGGTCCTTTCCGGCCGCCGAGTCGGGATCGGTGTCGTCCCCCGCCCGTTCGGCGAGCCACACCGCGTAGTCCGCGTACTGAACATCCAGCGGCTGCCAGCGCGGCACCTGACCGTTACATCGCGACTGATAGGCAGCGGCGATATCCGCCGTCAGCGTCGCGACCGACCAGCCGTCCAGCGCGATATGGTGCGCTGCCAGCACCAGCAGATACTCGGTCTCGCCTGCGCCGCCGGAGGTTTCGAGCAGCTCCAGCCGCAGCGGCAGGTCCCGGTCGAGGTGGAACGGCCGCGTGAGGAACGACTCCATCCGGAAGGCCAGGTCTGCCGGATCGACCTGCTCCGCTGTCATTTCCAGGGAGTCGATCGCCGTCGCGACCGGAATGATCTCCTGATCCGGGCCGGCGGGGCTGTCTCGGTACACGGTGCGCAGAATCTCGTGACGCCCGATGACATCCACGATCGCGGACCGCAGCGCGTCGGCGTGCACCACGCCGGACAACCGCAGCACGATCGGGATGACGCCATCGAGCGATTCGGGTTCCATCCGGGTGACGAACCACATCCGCTGCTGCGCCGGGGTCAACGGGAGCCGCGCGGGACGCTCGATCTGGCCGATCGACCGATAGCGCGGCCGCGACCGGCCGACGATCACCGTCGCCAGCTCGGCCGGGGTCGGCGCGTCGAACAGTTCCCGCACCGACAGCTCCACGCCCACGGATTCGCCGATCCGCGCGGCCGCCTGGGTGGCAGACAGCGAGTTGCCGCCGATCGCGAAGAAGCCGTCGTCCACCCCGACCCGCTCGGCGCCGGTCACCTCGGCGAAAACCGAGCAGATCGTTCGTTCGATATCGGTCGCCGGGGCGCGGTACCGCAGGGACCGGTCGATCTCGGCCGGCGCCGGCAATGCCGCGCGGTCGAGTTTTCCGTTGCCGGTCAACGGGATCGCGTCGATCAGCATGATCTGGTCGGGCACCATGAACCGCGGCAGTCCGGCGGCCGCGTGCGCCGCGAGATCGTCCGCCGACAGCTCCGTGCCGTCGGCTGGACGGACATAGCTCACCAGCGTGGGCCCGTTGGCGGACGGCACCGCCAGCGTCGCCACGAAGTCCACACCGGCGAATCCGCCCAGAACATGGTCGATTTCACCGAGTTCGACGCGCTGGCCGCGGATCTTCACCTGGAAGTCGTCGCGGCCGACGAACTCCAGCTGCGGAGCGGAGTCTCCCGCGTCGGTGGTCCAGCGAACGAGATCGCCTGTGCGATAGAGGCGTTGCCCCGGCGCGCCGAAGGGGTCGGCGACGAATGCGGCCGCAGTCAGGTCCGCGCGGTGCTGGTATCCGCGGGCCAGCGCGTCACCGGACACATACAGCTCGCCGACGACGCCGATCGGCACCGGATGCAACCGCGAATCCAACACGTGCACAGTCGATCCGATGATCGGTCCGCCGATGGTCACTCGCTGCCCGGCGACCAGCGGCGGTGACACCGTCGACCAGATGGTCGTCTCGGCGGGGCCGTAGAGATTGAACATGCGCCGGCCGGGCGCCCAGCGGGCCACGAGTTCGACGCCGCAGGTGTCGCCGGCGACCATCAGCGTCTGCAGCCGGTCGAGGCCGGCCGGCTCGATGGAGGCGAGTACCGGCGGCGTGATCAGGGCATGCGTCACCTCGCCGGCCGCCAGCACGTCACGCAGCGGTGCCGCACCGAACACGTCGGGCGGCGAGATCACCAGCGCGGCACCGCCGGACAGGGCCAACAGCAACTCGTACACGACGGCGTCGAAGTTCGGCGACGCCGCCTGCAGCATCCGGGATCCTCGGTCGAGCCGGGCATCGGTGTGCGCCTGCGCGATCAGGTTCGCAATGCCGCGATGGGTCACGACGACGCCCTTGGGGCGGCCGGTCGATCCCGATGTGTAGATGACATAGGCGGGCTGGTCGAAATTCGGTGCGGCGGTCAGCTCGCCGCGCAGGATCGGCGCGACCGGCTGCTGATCGATGAGACCGGCGGTGGCGCCGGCCGTCAGGTCGAGCCACTCCACCGTATCCACCGCGCCGACCTCGGCCGGACCCGACAATCCGAGCGCCGCACCGGAATCGGCGAGCAGGTAACGGACACGGTCGGCCGGCAGCGCCGGGTCGAAGGACAGGAATGCGGCACCGGTCTTCGCGACCGCCCACACCCCCAACAGGTATTCGAAGCCGCGACCGGTACCGATCGCGACCACCGATTCGGGGCCGACGCCGCGGCCGATAAGCACCCGTGCGAGTTGTGTCGAGCGCCGATCGAGTTCACCCCAGCTCCAGGTCGCCGAGCCGAGGACGACCGCCGTGTCGTCGGGGTCGTGGAGCGCGACCGCAGCGTCGATCAGATCCGTGAGAGTGACGGGCGGCCGGGCGGGTTCGCCCCGCGCCCGACGGGCGGTCGCGCCGTCGACATCGGCGAGCACGATGTCGATATCGCCGACCACCGCATCCGGGGCGGTCGCCGCCGCCGTCACCACCGAGACCCAGCGACGCAGCAGCGCCCGGGCCGTCGAATCGTCGAGGATGTCGGTCGCGTAGGTCAGCGCGAGCGTGGCGCCCACCGCATCGTTCCCGGTGAACCGCTCGTCCGCGTCGAAATGCGCATCGAATCGAGCTGGGACGGCATCGATCTCGAGCGACGTGAAGAAGCCGGCGCCCACGGCGCGGCTGACGGCGTCGGCGCTCGCCCCCGGCTCGACATGGTGCCGGCGTCCGCCATACGCGACCTGGAAAAGCGGATGATGCTCCGGCGTCCGCGGCGGATCGAGCGCATCGACGACTCGCTCGAACGGCACGTCGGCGTGGGCGAAGGCGGCCAGGTCGGCGTCGCGAACGGCCATCAGCAGATCGGTGAACGAGGCGTTCTGGTCCACATCGGTGCGCAGCACAACGGTGTTGACGAACATGCCGACCAGCGCCGCGATCTCCGGCTGCGCCCGACCGCCCACGGCCGTACCCACCGAGATGTCGGACGTGCCCGCCAGCCGCGACAGCAACACCGCCAGGGCCGTATGGAAGACCATGAACGTGCTGGATCCGGTGCGACGAGCCAATTCCGCCACCGCGGCGTGGGTTTCGACGTCGATCGGCAGCTCGACCCGTGCCCCGCGATACGACGGCCGGTCCGGGTACTGCCGATCGAGCGGCAGCGGAAGCCGCTGCGGCTGGCCGGCCAGCCGCTGGCGCCAATACTCCACCTGACGTTCGCCGACGGTCTCCCCGGAATCGTCGACATGGCCCAGCAGATCCCGCTGCCACTGGGCGTAGTCGACATACCGCACATGCCTGTTGGGCGACGTCCACGCGTTCCCGGCGACCCGCGCACCATAGGCCGCGGTCAGGTCGACGACGAACGGAGTCGCCGAGTGCTCGTCGGCGCAGATGTGATGCACCACCATCGCGAACACGGTCCGGTCGGGCAGTCGATAGATCGCGAACCGCACGGGCGGCGCGGCGGCGAGATCGAACGGTTCGGCGGTCGATGCGGCTACCGCCGCCACCGCCGCATCGGTCGACGGCAGCTCGCGCTCGTCGATCACCGGCGGCCACTCATCGGGATCGCAGATCACCTGTCGCGGACCGTCGGCCTCCGCGGCGTAGCGGGTGCGCAGCGCCTCATGCCGGATCAGCACATCGCCGATGGCGGCGCGCAGGGCTGCCGCATCGATCCCGGCGCCCAGATCCACCGCGATCGGCAGATTGTAGACCGCCGACTCGGGTTCGAGCCGCGCCAGGATCCACATGCGTTGCTGCGCTGCCGACAGCGGATACGAGTCGGCGTCCGGATAGCGGTGCAGGACAGGGGTTCCGTCGGCGGCCTGCGGATCCAGTGCATCCGCCTGGGCGGCCAGACCGGCCACGGTCGGATGATCGAAGATGAGCCGCACCGCGACCCGGCGCCCCAGTCGCGCCGACACGGTCGCCGCGATACGGGCCGCCGACAGCGAGGTGCCGCCGATGTCGAAGAAGTCGGCGGTTCGGCCGACCCGATCGACCTCGAGCACCCGCGCGAACTCCTCCGCGACGACCCGTTCGGTCGGGGTCTGCGGTTCCACGTAGTCGGCCGGGCCCAGATCGGGTGCCGGCAGCGCCGATCGATCGAGTTTGCCCGACGCATTGCGCGGCAGCTCGTCGAGGCCGATCACGGTCTCCGGAACCATGAAGTGCGGCAGGACTTCCCGTGCATTCTCCAGCACCGACGCGTCAGCGGCCACCGTGGCGGGGACCAGATAGGCGATGAGCCGCTGCGTGCCCGCGGTCTCGCGCACATCGACCGCGACCGCGCTCACCTGCGGCGCCTGCCGCAGCGCGGCCTCGATCTCCCCCAGCTCGATGCGCTGGCCGCGATACTTGACCTGGGTATCGACGCGCCCCAGATGCTCCAGCGTCGGGCCGGTCGCGCCGGCGCGCCAGCGACCCAGGTCGCCGGTGCGGTACATCCGGCTTCCCCGGCCGCTCAACGGATTGGCGACGAATCGGTCGGCGGTCAGGTCCGGTCGACCGAGATAGCCGCGCGCCAACTGGTCACCCACAAGATACAGTTCGCCGACCACCCCGTCGGGCACCGGTTGCAATCGCGAATCCAGCACGTACACGGCGGAATTCGCCTGCGGTCGGCCGATGGTCGGGATCGCGTCCGCGGTACCCGTCACGTCGGCACCGGTGATCGACACGGTCGTCTCGGTAGGCCCGTACAGGTTGTGCACCCGCACCGACCCCAGCGCCGAGGCCTCGGCGACCGTCGCCGAGGGCAGCGCCTCGCCGATGACCCAGAGCTGTCGCAGCGACCGCACCTGCTCGGCGATCGCCGGATCGGCCTGTGCCGCTTCGATGAACACGGTCAGCATCGTGGGCACGAAGTCGCAGACGGTGACGCGATGACGCTCGATCAGGTCCGCGATGCGGCCGGTGTCGACGGCATCATCGCGACCGGCCAGCACCAGCCGGGCGCCGACCGAGATCGGCAGCAGATAGCCCCAGACCGACAGGTCGAAGGTGTGCGCCGCCTTCTGCAGGTAGACGTCGTCCGGTCCGACGCCATAGTGTTCGGCCATCCAGCTGAGCTGGTTGGTGATGGCCCGGTGGGTGATGCCGACGCCCTTGGGCACGCCCGTGGTGCCAGAGGTGAAGATGGCGTAGACCAGCGCGTCCGGATGCGGCTGTGCCACAGTGAGTTCGGGGGGCGTTCGCCCAGTTCCCACGACTCCGCCGTCGGCCGACGACAGCACCGGCACCGTAACACCGAGTTCGTCGGGCACGGGGGTTCCGGCCAGCACGACGCTGGGCGCGGCGGCAGTCAGAACCGCCCGGTTACGCGCGATGGGATGCCCGGGATCCATCGGCACGTAGGCCGCGCCGGCGGCCATCGCCGCATACATGCCGACGACCAGTTCGGCCGAGCGGTCCGCATAGAGCGCGACCGTGTGGCCGGGGCCGACACCACGCGCCGCCAGCTGCTCCGCCTGCCGGGCGACCCGGCCGGCCAACTCGCCATAGGTGATCGGTGCCGAATCTGCTGCGCCGCAGTCGATCAGCGCGATCGCGTCGGGCCGTTCGAGCGCATGCCGCGCGAGTCCGGCGACCGGCGACAACGGTTGGCGCACCCGTGCGCCGGAGACGCTGTGCCGCAGCACCTCGTCACGGTCGGTCGCGCTCAGCAGCGGGAGCTCGCCGACGACCGTCGAATCGTCGGCAACCATCGCGGCCAGAATCGCCACCAACCGATCGGCGAATTCCGCGACCGTGGCTTCGTCGAACAGATCGGTGGCATACAGCCAACTCAGCACCAGCCCGGCCGATTCCGCGTTGTGCGCGTCGATACCGCCCGACTCGCCGGCACCCGTGACGGTCAACTGCAGATCGAACTGGGCCGGATGCGACGGCGGGTCCAGCGGCTCGATCGTCAGGTCCGGGAGAACCAGTTCGGGTGGGGTGAGGTTCTGGAAGAACAGCGCCACGTCGAACAGCGGGTTGCGCGCGGTGGTCCGGACCGGGCGCAGTTCCTCGACAAGCTGCTCGAACGGAATCGAGGCGTGCGCGAACGCGTCGAGGTCGATATCGCGCACCCGGGCGAGCAGGTCGCCGACATTCTCCGCGCGATCGATCGCCGATCGAAGCACCACGGTGTTGGCGAACATGCCGACCAGGTCATCCAGCTCCGGCCGCCCGCGGCCGCCGAGCGGGATGCCGATGGTGATGTCGTCGGACGCCCCCAGACGCGCGATGAGCACCGCGAAGGCCGCATGCATGACCATGAACTCCGAGACCCCGTGGCGCGCAGCCAGTTCGCCGATACCGCGGTGCAACGCCGCGTCCACCCCTCGCTCGTGCACCGCGCCGTCGTGGGTCGGGCGCAACGGCCGCGGCCTGTCGGCCGGCAGGGTCACGGGCTCTACGTCGGTGAGCGTGCGGCGCCAGTACGCCAGCTCTCGACCGGCCCGGCTGCCCGGCGTATCCGGATCTCCGAGGTCGGCGCGCTGCCACACCGCATAGTCGGCGTACTGCACCGGCAGCGGTTCCCAGGCGGGCGGTGCGCCGGCGGTCCGCGCAAAGTACGCGGCGAACAGGTCCCGCGCCAGCGGCGCCATCGACATGCCGTCGGCCGCGATGTGATGCATCACCAGCACGACGATGTGGTCGGTGGCGGTCAGCGACAGGATCTCCGTGCGCACCGGCGGTCGCGCCGCCAGATCGAATGGCTTCGCCGCGAGCTCCGAGATCACCGTCGGCACATCGCCTTCGGTGACCGACCGCACCCCCACCGGCGGCCCGCTCTCGAGGATGTCCTGGAACCCGATACCGTCGCGGCTCGGGTATCGCGTCCGCAACGTCTCATGTCGGGCTGCCAGATCGTCGAAAGCGGCGACGAGCGCCTCCACGTCGAGCGGGCCCCTCAGCCGCAGCGCGGCCGGGAGGTTGTGCAGGCTGCTGTCCGGCTCGAGCTGGGCCAGGAACCACATTCGCTGCTGCGCCAACGACAGTGGAACCGGCGCATCCGAGATGGGCCGGGGTCGCAGCGGCGCGGATGCGGACTCCGCATGCCCGAGTTCGCTGACCCGCGTGGCCAACTCGGCGACAGTCGGCGCGTCGAACAGTTCGCGGACGCTCAGGTCGACGCCGAGCGCGGCGCCGATCCGCGACACCGCGGCCGCCGCCGACAGCGAGTTGCCGCCGATGAGGAAGAACGAGTCGTCCGCCGATACCGTCGTCGCACCGGTAACCTCCGCGAACAGCGCGGCGATGCGGATCTCGGTGTCGGTGTCCGGTGCCCGCCCGGTCGACGTCGGCGAAACGATCTGCGGTGTCGGCAGTTTCGTGCGATCCAACTTGCCGACCGGGGTCAGCGGTACCTCGTCCAGCACGATGAGCTGCGCCGGCAGCATCGCCCCGGTCAGCACTTCGGCGGCCGATCGGCGCACCGCGGCGGGGTCGATGTCGTGACCGGCCGCGGCGTGCACATAGGCGACGAGCACCGTTCCGCCCGCGCTCTCGTGGCCGACCGTGACCGCGAACCCGACGTCCGGATGGCGCTCCAGGACGGCGTCGATCTCGCCCAGTTCGATGCGCTGGCCACGGATCTTCACCTGGAAGTCACTGCGGCCCAGGTACTCCAGGTCCCCGTCAGCCCGTCGGCGCACGAGGTCGCCGGTCCGATACAGGCGTTCGCCCGGCCGCCCGAACGGGTCGGCGACGAAACGTCCGGCAGTCAGGTCCGCGCGCCGATGGTAGCCGCGGGCCAGGTACACGCCGCTCAGATACAGCTCGCCCGGCACCCCCGCCGGCACCGGCCGCAAGCGGGCATCGAGCACGCGGGTTGCCGTATGTTCCAGCGGTGCGCCGATACTCACCGCAGCACCGGGCTCGAGTCGAGCACAGCTTGCTGCGATCGTGGCCTCGGTGGGCCCGTAGCCGTTGAGCAGAAGCCGGCCCGGCGACCACCGCGCGACCAGTTCGGGCTGCACTGCGTCGCCGGCGACCATCAGCACCCGCAGGTCCGCGTCCGCCAGCTGATCGGGATCCATGGTGGCGACCACCGCCGGGGTGATGACGGCATGGGTGACGCCTTCGCGCACGATCAGATCGGCCAGCGGCGGGCCGCCGAAGGTATCGGGTGGCGCGATCACCAGCGCGGCACCCGCCGACCACGACAGCAATATCTCGTAGATCGAGGCATCGAAGCTCGGCGAACCGACCGCGAGCACACGTGAGCTCGCGTCGATCCGCGAGCTATTGCGTTGGAATTCCACAAGGTTCGCCAGACCTCGGTGACTGACGGCTACCCCCTTGGGGCGGCCGGTGGAACCCGAGGTGTACAGCACCCACGCCGCGTGGTCCAGCCGCAGCGGGCCGCGTCGATCGGCGTCGGTGATCGGTGTCGCCGGCTGCGCCGCGACCCGCTCGATCAGCCTCGGATGCGACAGGTCGTGCCAGGCGGTCGTCGACGGCAACGACTGCACGTCGCCGCGGCAGAGGCCGACGACCGCGCCGGAGTCGCGGACCAGGTAGTCGATGCGGTCGATCGGATGGTTCCGGTCGATCGACACGAACGCGGCACCCGTCTTAGCGACGGCGCACAGCGCGACGAGATGGTCGAGCCCGCGATGCAGGGCCAGCGCCACCACGGTCTCGGGTCCGGCACCCGCGTCGATGAGATGGCGGGCCAGTCGGGTCGATCGGGCATCGAGTTCGGCCCAGGTCAGCTTGACGCCGTCGCAGCTGGCTCCGATACCGTCGCCGCCGCGCTTCATCGCCTGGGCCAGTATCTCTGGCAGCAGCACGACCGGCGCGCCGGATGCGGCCGGCGCCGGCGCCGGGTCGACCTCGGGGAGCGTCACGTCCAGATCGCCGACCCGGGTCGACGGCTCGGCGATCGCCGCCTCCAGCAGCGCCACCCAGCGTCGCGCTAGCGTGGAAACCGTTGTCCGGTCGAAGATCTCGTCAGCGAAGGTCACCGCGCACCGCGTGCCCGCGCCGTACGCCGGCAGAATGGTGAACTGCAGATCGAATTTCGCGGTGCGCGGATACACCGGCAACATCTCCGAGCTCACCCCGGCCAGCTCGAACGCCGAGCCCACCGCGTCGTCGATGGTCAGGATCACCCGCAGCAGTGACTCGCCGAATCCGCTGACCTGATTCGCCACGTTGCATGCCGACACCACCTGGTCGAACGGAAGGTCCGAGTGCGCGAACGCCGCCAGGTCGCGGCCGCGCACCGACTCCAACAGATCGGTGAAGGCTGCATCGGTATCGACCGGGGTACGCAGCGCCAGCGTGTTGACGAACATGCCGATGAGCGGATCAGTGGCCGGATCGGTCCGGCCTGCGACCGCCGTTCCGACGACGATGTCGTCCCCGCCGCCCATCCGCGACAGCAGCGCCGCCAGCGCGGCGTGCAGCACCATGAACGGGGTCGCCCGGTGCCGCCGGGCGAAATCGCCGATGCCATCCCAGAGCTCGTCGGGAATCGGCAGGTCGACCGTGTCCGCCGACGAGGTCCCTCGCACCGTTCGCGGGCGATCGGCCGGCAGGTACTGCTCGCTTGGCGCCGAGGCCAGCTCGCGGACCCAGAACGCCACCTCACGCGCCGCCGCCGACTCCGGGTCCTTCGCGTCGCCGAGCAGCTCGCGCTGCCAGACCGCGTAGTCAGCGAACTGCACCGGCAGCGGGATCCAGTCGGGTGCCGCGCCATCGCGCCGGGCCGCGTACGCGGTCATGATGTCGATCGCCAGCGGACCGACCGAGGCACCGTCGGCCGCGATGTGATGGAACGCCATCGTCAGGACATGCTGCCGCGGCGCGCAGCGCAGCAGTCCGAACCGCACCGGCGGCCGGTCGGCGAGGTCGAATCCGGTGTCGCCCAGCGCATCCAGCTCGGCGCGCAGGTCGCTCGCTGCGATATCCCGGATCGACAGCTCGATCGACGCCGTCTCGGCGATCGACTGGTACGGGAACCCGGCGGCATCCTGCGGATAGGTGGTGCGCAGCGATTCGTGCCGGGCGACGACATCGGCCATCGCCGCATGCAGCGCGGCTTCGTCGAGCGGGCCGGTCAGGCCGATCGCGAATGGGATGGTGTACGCCGACGAGCCCGGGTCGAGACGACTCAGGAACCAGATCCGTTGCTGCGCAGGGGCCAGCGGAATCGGGTCGTCGCCGGCCGGTCGCGGGCGCAGTGGTATCCGCGCCCGGGCCGAGGTCGAACGATCGATCGCGGCAGCCAGTTCGGCGACACCGGGGGCATCGAACAGCAGGCGGATCGGAACATCGACACCGACGGCCGCGCACAGCCGGGCCGCGACGCGCACGCCCAGCAGCGAGTTGCCGCCCAACTCGAAGTAGTCGTCGCCGCGGCCGATCCGGTCGATCTCGAGCACCTCGGCAAACACCTGTGCGACAGCGATTTCGGTGGTCGACACCGGGGCTGCGTACTCCCGCGACCCGAGACTCGGCTCGGGCAGCCGGCGCGGATCGAGCTTGCCTGACGAGCCGACCGGGAACTCGTCCAGCACCATCACGGCGGAGGGCACCAGATGCTGCGGCAACCGGGCCCGCATCTCGGCCCGCATCTCGAGCGGGTCGAGGGCGGCCGCATCGCCGTGCACCGGCGTCACATAGGCGATCAGCCGTGCCTGCGCGTCGGCACCATGGACCACCGTGGCCGCCTGCGCCACACCGGGCAGCGACCGCAGCACGGCCTCGACCTCCCCCAGCTCGATCCGGACACCGCGGATCTTCACCTGGAAATCGTTGCGGCCCAGGAACTCCAGCTGCGGACCGGCCCCGCCGTCGACGATCCGGACCAGGTCGCCGGTGCGGTAGGCCCGCGCCCCGGGCTCGCCGGAGCGCGGGTCGGCGACGAAGCGGTCGGCCGTGAGCCCCGGGCGGCCGACGTATCCCCGGGCCAGTTGGTCGCCGGCGAGATAGAGTTCGCCCGCGACGCCGAGGGGCACCGGATGCAACCGCTCGTCGAGCACATAGGCCCGGGTGTTCCACACCGGGACGCCGATCGGAACCGTGGTGGCCGAACCGATTCCATCGGCCAGCCGCGCATGCGTCGCGTCCACCGTGTATTCGGTCGGCCCGTAGGTGTTGTCGACGCGCACGCCGCGGTCGATGACCTGCTGGGCGGTCGCCGGTGCGATGGCCTCGCCGCCGACATGCAGCATCGACAGCTCCGGCCCGAACGGCGACTCCACTTCCGACAGCAGCACGTCCAGCAGCGAGGGGACGAATTCGGCCATCGTGACCCGCTCGTCGGCCATCACGGCGGCCAGGTAGCCGACATCGCGGTGGCCGTCCGGCCGCAGCACCACCAACGTCCCGCCGACCGCCAGGATCGCGAGGGATTCCCACACCGACACGTCGAACGTGATCGGCGCCTTCTGGACCACCCGATCGTCCGCCGTCACCGGAATCGCGCCATGCAGCCAGGCGAGCAGGTTGCTGGCCCCGCGGTGGGTGATCTCCACGCCCTTCGGCCGGCCCGTCGATCCGGACGTGTAGATCACGTAGACGGCGGAATCCGCACGCACCGCCGGCACCGGTAGCGGCGGACCCGTCGGGTCCGGCGCATCCGCGAGATCGACTGCGACGGTCGGCAATCCATCCGGAAGTTCGATCCCGTCGATACCCACCAGCGCGAGCACCGGGTGCGCCTCCGCGGCGATCGCCGCGATGCGTTCAGCCGGATCGGCCGGATCGATCGCCACGTAGGCGCCACCGGCCCGGATGATCGCGTACATCGCGACGAACATCGCGGGGGACCGCGGAACCGCCAGCAGCACCCGCTGCTCCGGACCGACGCCGTGGCCGACGAGGCGGGCGGCGAGCGCATTGATCGCGCGATCGAATTCGGCGTAGCTGAGTTCGGTGCCCTCGTAGACCAGCGCCGTGGCGTCCGGTCGCGACCGCACCTGCCGGTCGAATCCGCTCAGCAGATAGTGTTCGCGCACCGACACGGCGTCGCCCAGTAGCTCGCGCGGCTCCTGCGGGAGCATGAGTTCCACATCGCTGACGCCGACCGCGGCATCGCCCGTCACCTGCGTCAGCACCGCGACGAGCCGGTCGGCGAGCATCGCGACGGTGGCGGCGTCGAACAGGTCGGTCGCATAGTCGAGCCGGACGTCCAGTCCGCCGGGGGCGCCGGCGGCATCGGCCGTCTCGGTGACCGCGAAATCCAGGTCGAATCGGGTGGCGCCGAGATCCTGGGTGACGACCTCGATCTCGACCCCCGGCAGGGTGACACTCTGTGCTGCAACAGATTCGAAAGACAGCATCACCTGGAAGACCGGATGCCGCGCCACCGAGCGCGCCGGGTTGATGTTCTCGACGACCTGCTCGAACGGAATGTCCGCGTTCGCGTAGGCGTCCAGATCCACGGTGCGGACGCGCCCCAGCAGGCCGGCGAACGACTCGTCGTCGCGCAGGCGGGTGCGCAGCGGCAGCGTGCCGACGAACATGCCGACCAGGGGTTCGAGGTCCGGGTGCACACGTCCGGCGATCGGGCTGCCGATGACGACGTCGTCAGTACCGGCCAGCCGGCCGAGCAGCAGCGCGAGCGCGGCATGCACCACCATGAAGGTGGTCGCCTCCCGTTCGCGCGCGGCGTCGACGATTGCCCGGTGCACGTCGGCGTCGATCTCGAAACGGTATGTCCCCGAACGGTTGCTGGCCTCCGGAGGGCGTGGGCGATCCGAGGGCAGCGTCAGCTCGTCCGGGATCTCGGCGAGCTGCTCGCGCCAGAATCCCAGCTGTCGTGCCGCGCGTGAATCCGGATCGCTGATGTGGCCGAGCCAATCCTGCTGCCACAACGCGAAGTCGCCGTACTGCACTGGCAGCGCCTGCCAGGTCGGCGCCGATCCAGCGCGGCGCGCCGCGTAGGCCGCCATCACGTCGACCGCCAGCGGCTGGATCGACCAGCCGTCGGCCGCGATGTGGTGCAGCACGATCACCAGCAGATGCTCCGCCATACCGGCATCGGTCGAGTCATCATCGTTGCGTAGTAACCGTATTCGTACCGGCGGCGCCGCGGTGAGATCGAAGCCGGCGGCCGCCGAGCGGGCCGCCTCTACCGCCCAATCGTCGGTTCGGATCTTCTCCACCGAGACCGATCCGATCACCTCGTCGACCGCGACCAGCTCCTGTTCGGGGCCCTCCGGCGTATCCGGGTAGCGGGTGCGCAGCGGTTCGTGACGGGCGATCACGTCGCCGATAGCGGCGATCAGCGCCGACTCGTCGAGATCACCGTGCAGGCGGAGCACCAGCGGAATGTTGTAGGCCGCCGAGTCCGGATCCAACCGCGCCAGGAACCATAGCCGCCGCTGGGCCGCTGACAGCGGAGCCGCGACCCCGGCCGGTCGCGCCACCAGCGCGGGCCCTGAATCCGCCGGAGTGCCGGCGGGTTTCGCGGCAATCACCGCGTCGACCGCGGACGCCAGCGCGGCCACCGTCGGGTGGTCGAACAGCTCGCGCACGGGGAGGTCCGCGCCGGTGGCCGCGGCCACCCGGGCCACCACCGCCGTCGCCGCGAGCGAATCGCCGCCGAGGTGGAAAAAGTTATCGTCGGCGCCGACCTGCTCGATGCCCGTCGCTGCCGCGAAGGCGGCGGCGACGGCGCGCTCGGACTCGGTCCGCGGCGCGGCGTAGACCCGCTCGGACTCCACCGGGGCCGGGAGCGCCGAACGGTCCAGCTTGCCGACGGGGGTCATCGGGATCTCGTCGAGCACGATGATGTGCTGCGGCACCATGTGATCCGGCAGCACCGCGGCCAGGCGCGTGGCCGCCGTCGACACCGCTTCGACCGCCCCGGGCCCGTGCAGGTACGAGACCAGCTCGGTGACGCCCCGACGATTGGCCCGGCCCTCGGTATGCGCGAACGAGACACCCGGCAACTGGAGCAGCGCGTGCTCCACCTCGCCGAGCTCGACGCGCTGGCCGCGGATCTTCACCTGGAAATCGCTGCGGCCCAAGTATTCCAGCGCCACCCCGCTCGGGCCGTCCACCCAGCGGACGAGGTCGCCCGTCCGATACATCCGGGTGCCGCCACCGCACGGATCGGCGACGAACCGCTCGGCCGTCAACGCCGGACGCCCACGATAGCCGCGGGCCAGCGCCGGTCCCGAGAGATACAGCTCGCCGATAGCGCCGACCACCACCGGGCGTAGGCGCCGGTCGAGCACCATGACGCCCATGCCCTCGATCGGCCCACCGATCGTGACCGGGCCATCAGGATCCACGTTGCTGATCGTGGCGACGATGGTGGCCTCGGACGGACCGTAGACGTTGCTCATGGAACGCCCCGGCGCCCACCGCTTCAGCAGCTCCGGCGATGGCGCCTCACCGGCGACCGCGAGCTGTTGCAGGTGGTCGTCGAGTCCGGCGGGGTCGACCGTCTCCAGTGCCGACGGAGTGATGACGGCATGGGTGATCGCCTCAGCATCCAGCAGCCGCTGGAGCGCCGGGCCGCCGAAGGCGTCGGCCGGGGCCATCACGAGTGCTCCGCCGAAACCGAACGCCATCAGCGCTTCCCAGATCGACGCGTCGAATCCCGGCGACGCGACGGCCAGCACCCGACTCTCCGGCCCCGGCGCGCAGATCCGCTCCTGTGCGGCAAGCAGATTCGACAACCCTCGATGCGGTACCGCGACTGCCTTGGGCCGTCCCGTGGAGCCCGAAGTAAAGATCAGGTATGCGATGTCGTCCGCCGCGGGCGACCGGGTCTGGATCGGGTCGGCGGGACGGGCGTCGATGTTCCGCTCTACCGCAGGATCGTCCAAAACCATCCAGGACATGCCGGTGCCCTCGCGGGCGTAGTCAGCACTGCACAGTCCGGCCGCGGCATCGGCGTCGTCGAGTATTTGGCGCACGCGCGGAGCCGGATGCCGCGGATCGATCGGGGCCAGAACCGCTCCCAGTTTCGCGATCGCCCACATCGCGAGTGCCGCCTCCAGCGATCGACCGCACGCGACGGCGACGACGTCGCCATGGCCGATACCGTCCGAGCGCAGATGCGCGGCAAGCTGATTCGATCGTCGATCCAGCTCGATATAAGTCAGCGACCGACCGCCGTCGACGATCGCGGTACGGGCGCCGTGCCGCGCGGCCGCCCCTGTCAGCACCTGGGGCAGGGCGATCGGCGCTCGGCTGGCCGGCCCACGCAGCGGCGTCAGCGCGGCGGTGTCCTCGTCGGCGATCCCGAACTCGTGCAACGGGGTATCCGGGTCGGCGGACACCAACTCGCGGACCAGCGCGAGGAGCCGGCGATGGTGCACCCCCAGCTCGTCGTGATCGAACACGGTCGAATTGGCCTCGAGGTCGAGCTGAATCCCCTCGCCGGCGACCGACGGATAGAGGTTCACCGCGAACGAATCCACCGGACCGGTCGACAGCACGCGGTATTCGCCCACCATGTCACCGAGGCGAATCTCGTTGTGGAACATCATGATGTTGACCGCCGGGCCGAACGCCCCCGCGCCCCGTCCATCACTGCCGCCCGCCGCCCCGGCGTCCCGGACGATGTCTTCGTAGCGGTATCGCTGATGTCGCAAAGCGCCGATCAACTCGTGATCGGACTGCAGCAGAGCCTGCGCCAGCGTGCGGTCGTCGCTCATATCCAGCCGCACCGGTACGACGTTGGACAGCATCCCGCCGGACCGCCGGATGGCGGCGGTGGTGCGCGCGGTGACCGGCAGGCTCAGCACCACGTCGGTGGTGTCGGTCATCCGCGCCAGATAGATGGCCAGCGCGACCACGACGAGGCGGGCCGGCGACCCGCCATCCGCGGCGATCTTCGCCAGTGCCGCGCGGGTCCGGTCGTCCAAGGGGGCCGACGCGACGATCGATCCGGCCGGGCGGCCGGTACCGCGGCCGAGGCGCGGCGGGGCGGGCAGATCGGCGGTGCGGGACAGCCAGTGCGCACGGTCGGTCCGGTAGCGGTCGGAATCGGCGTAGCGGGACTCGAAGTCGAGCAGCGCCGGCAGGTCGACGACGCGGGCGGGCGGCGCCTCGATGCCGGTCACCGCCGCGGTGTACAGCTCGGCGACCCGGCCAACCAGGTTGACCGCGCCGATGCCGTCGAGCGCAATGTGATGAATCCGTGCGAACCAGTAGTAACGCTCGTCGGCGAGCCGCAGGACTGTCGACGACATCAGGGGCGCGTCAACAAGCTCCATCGGCGCCCGCGACTGCGCTTTCATCCAACGATCTGCAGTGCCCACCGGATCGGGCTCGGCGCGCAGATCGATGACTTCCAGGTCGATCCACATGTCGGGATCGACGTATTGCATCGGATGCCCGTCGACCAGAACGATGCGCAGGTGACCGGTTCCGAGTTCCGCGGCAGCCCGGTTTCCGGCGGCCTCCAGCGCGCCCGTATCCAGCGCGCCATTGATGTCGACATAGTGCGAAATCGACAACGGCGCGTCGCTCGCGACCTGCTGCGCGAACCAGAGCCCCCGCTGAGCGGCCGAAAGCGGCATTTCGGTCAACGCACGATTCTCACCGTGGAGACCGCGCACTCCGGCCGTATCGGAACTCACAACTTACTGATCGTACGAACGATGCCTGAAAGTTACCTACAAGTAGTCATTTAATAACCTGCGGACAAATCCGGCGATCCGTTAGTTAGCTGAACGTCACGTCTTCAGGTCGATCGTGGCCCAGCGGCCCGACCGCATTCGGGCCACCAGGGCGATCAGACGCAGGGCCATGAACGCGGTCAATCCGGACCAGATCCCCACCAGCCCCCAACTGAATATTAGCGATAGCCAAATCAGCGGCAGGAACCCGATCAACGCGGCGCCCAGTGTCGTCGTCCGCAGGTACGCCGCATCGCCGCCGCCCAGGAGCACCCCGTCGAGTGCGAAGACCACCCCTGCCAGCGGCAGCATCACCACCAGGAACCACCAGGGCACCGCGATCGCATCCAGCACTGCGTTGTCAGCGGTGAAGATCCGCGGCAGCACCGTGTGGCCGGCGGCGAGCACCACCGCCAGTCCCACGGCCAGCGCCACCGACAGGCGGGTCACGCGCATCGCGATCGATGTCGCGTCGCGCGCGGCCTGGTCACCGATCCGCACCCGTGCCCCCAGCGCAGCCCCGACCAGCGACTGCGCGGCGATCGCCAGCGAATCGAGCACCAGCGACAAGAAGTTCCACACCTGCAGGACCGTCTGATGTGCGGCGACCGCGGCGACGCCCACACGACTGGCGACGGCCGCGGCAGACAGGAAGCACACCTGGAATGACAGCGACCGCACAATCAGGTCTCGGCCCAGCCGCAGCTGCGCGATGATCATCGGCCGGTGCGGCCGGATCGAGGACGTGCCGCCCGCCACCGCGTTCTCGCGGATCACCCGAGCCACGAAGGCGATGCCGGCGATCCCCTGCCCGATCAGGTTGGCCCACCCGCTGCCGGGCAGACCCAGCCGCGGCGCCCCCGCCAGCCCGTGCACGAGCAGCGGACACAGCACCGCGGAGATCGCGAACCCGGCCGAGACGAACACGATCGGGCGCCGGGTGTCCTGTACGCCGCGCATCCAGCCGTTGCCGGCCATCGACAGCAGGATGAAGGGCACGCCGCAGACGGCGATCCGCAACCACCCGGTGGCGCTGCGCGCCAGCGCGTCGTCCCCGGTCAGCGCCGACAGCACCGCCGGGCCCGCCAGCTGCATAACGACCACGATCAGCAGCCCGACGCCGACCGCGATCCAGCTGGCCTGCACGCCCTCGGCGACCGCTCCCGCCCGGTCGCCGGCACCGAACTTGCGGGCCGAGCGAGCCGTCGTGCCGTACGACAGGAAGGTCAGCTGGGTGCTCACCACCGACAGCACCAGGGCCCCGACGGTCAATGCGGCGAGATCGGCGGCCCCCAGGCGACCGACCACCGCCAGATCGAGCAGCAGGTAGAGCGGCTCGGCCACGAGAACGACCAGGGCCGAACCGGCCAGCCGAAGAACGCGTCCCGGGCTCGCCGCGACCATGGGGGAACCCGCGGGCAACGTCAGACCGCGGCGGCGACGAAGGCGGCGACGACCTCGTCGACTGTCCCCTCGCTGGTGAACCCGGCGGCATGCCGATGTCCGCCGCCCCCGGCCGCCCGCGCCACCGGGATCAAGTCGATCTGCGTCTTCGACCGCATGGAGACCGCCCAGCGATTCGGCGACGTCTCCTTGAATACGGCCGCAACCTCGGCCTCGGCCGTGGTGCGAACGATGTCGACGACGCTCTCCGCCTGCTCCCAGCTCATCCCCGCCGCGGTGACCTGATCGACGACGGCGTAGACCAGGCCGGCCCCGTCGAACGCTTCAGGAACCAGCACCGCGGTGGCGAGCACCTTGGAAACCATTGTCAGCCAGAGGAACTGGTGGGTGTCGAGCAGCCGACGGGTCCATTCGCGGCCGTCGACGCCGGCCTCGAGCAGCCGGGCCGCGGTCCGATGCGACTGCGGCCCACTCCATTTGAACGATCCGGTATCGGTGACCAGGCCGGCGTACAGGCAGGTCGCCAGGTCGGTATCGAGCGGGATCTCCATGGCGTCGAGCACCATCAGGATCAGCTCCGCCGTGCAGCTGGACTCGCCGTCGACCAGATTGACGGTGCCGTACCCGGCATTCGACACGTGATGATCGATCACGATCTGCGTCGACGCCGCGTCAAAATGCTTGGCCAACAAGCCGATACGTTCGACGCTCGCGCAATCGACGGTGACGACCACATCCGAGCCGGCCACGTCCTCCGGCGCCACCAGCAGATCGACGCCGGGTAGTCCCGACAGCGGCTCCGGCAGCTGCGCCGGCGACGGGAACGACACCTGGACCGCGACGCCGCGGCGGCGCAGCGCCATCCCCAGGGCCAGGCCGCTGCCGATGGTGTCGGCATCCGGTCGAGTGTGACAGCAGATCGTCACGGCGGTCGCGGCCGCCAGCACGTCCGCGATCGCATCGACGGGTGCGGGCATGCTGGGCGCCGGTTCGGCCGATACCGCGGTCACTCGGAGTCCTGCCCGGTCTCGGCAGCGCCGGTGTCTCGGTAGGGATCGGCGTCGCCGGCCGGTCGAGCACCCGCGGCCCGGGCCGCGACCTCGGCGTCATGCGCCTTGGCACGGGCCAGCAGCTCGTCCATCTCGCGGGCCGTGTCCGGCACGGTATCCAGCACGAAGGTCAGGGTCGGGGTGAACCGGACGCCGGTGCCCGCGCCGACCTTGCTGCGCAGGATGCCACGAGCCTTCGCGAGTCCAGCAGCGGCCGCGTCGTAGTCGGGCTGCTCGCCGAGGGTCTCGGGCATCACGGTGTAGAACACGGTCGCGTCGTGCAGATCGCCGGTGACGCGGGCATCGGTGATAGTGATATGGCGCAGTCGCGGATCCTTGATCTCGCCGCCGATCGCCGAGGCGACGATCGCCGAGATCCGCTTGGCCAGTCGCTGTGCGCGTGCCGGGTCAGCCACGTGTCTCGGTCCTTTCCATCACTACGGCCGACAGCATCCGTGCCGCTGTCGGCTGTCCAGTAACCAGCTCCGGGTCTTTCGCTACCCAATTCTGGCTTTCAGTATCCAACTCAGTCATCGTCGCCGCGAACCTTTCGACGCACTGACAACAGTTCGACCTCTGGCCGGCTCGCCAGCAGGCGCTCGCAGGAGTCGAGCACCTCGCCGGCGTGCCGGGCATCAGCCGCAGCCACCGCCACGCCGATCCGCGCCCGTCGATGCAGGGCCTGGTCGCCGACTTCGGCGGCCGAGACCTGCATCTTGACGAGTGCAGCGACGATGGGTCGCACCACCGATCGCTTCTGCTTCAGCGAATGCACATCGCCGAGCAGCAGATCAGCCTCCAGTGAACCGGTAAACATCAACGTGCCTCCGTGCTGCTAGCTGGAGATCAGCTGGACGATCCGGCAAGGCTTCGCGGGGCCCCGCAAAGGCGCTTTCCCTTGCGGGCCTCCGCGAAACGCCGCCGGTCGTTCAGCTGGCTCCAGCTAGTCGCGAGCCTTTTCCTGCAGCTCGTACGTCTCGATGATGTCGCCGACCTTGATATCCGAGTAGGTCAGCGTCAAACCGCATTCGAAACCTTCCCGAACCTCGGTGACGTCATCCTTCTCGCGCCGCAGCGACGAGACGGTGAGGTTCTCGGCGACCACCACGTTGTCACGCAGCAGGCGCGCCTTCGCGTTGCGCTTGACGATGCCCGACTGCACCATGCAGCCCGCGATGTTGCCGACCTTGGACGACTTGAAGATCGCCCGGATCTCGGTGCGGCCCAGCTCGACCTCTTCGTAGATCGGCTTGAGCATGCCCTTGAGCGCACTCTCGATCTCGTCGATCGCCTGGTAGATCACCGAGTAGTACCGGATGTCGACGCCCTCGCGGTTCGCCAACTCGGTCGCCTTGCCCTCGGCCCGGACGTTGAACCCGATGATGATCGCGTTCGACGCCGACGCCAGGTTGACGTTGGTCTCGGTGACACCACCGACACCGCGGTCGATGACGCGCAGCTGCACCTCGTCGTCCATCTCGATGGCGAGCAGGGCCTCTTCGAGCGCCTCGACGGTACCGGCGTTGTCGCCCTTGAGGATCAGGTTGAGCTCGCTGGTCTCCTTCAGCGCGGCATCCAGATCTTCCAGGCTGATCCGCTTGCGGCTGCGCGCGGCCATCGCGTTGCGCTTGCGCGCATTACGACGGTCGGCGATCTGCCGGGCGATCCGGTCCTCGTCGACGACAAGCAGGTTGTCGCCGGCGCCGGGCACCGAGGTGAAACCGACGACCTGGACGGGCCGCGACGGCAGGGCCGCCTCGACGTCCTCACCGTGCTCGTCCACCATGCGGCGCACGCGGCCGTAGGCGTCGCCCGCCACGATCGAGTCGCCGACGCGCAGCGTTCCGCGCTGGATCAGCACGGTCGCCACCGGGCCGCGGCCGCGATCGAGGTGCGCCTCGATCGCGACGCCCTGGGCGTCCATATTCGGGTTGGCGCGCAGGTCCAGGGCCGCGTCCGCGGTCAGCAGGACGGCCTCGAGCAGCTGCTCGATGTTCTGGCCCTGCTTGGCCGACACGTCCACGAACATCGTCTCGCCGCCGAAGTCCTCGGCCACCAGCCCGTACTCGGTGAGCTGGCCGCGGATCTTCTGCGGATCGGCGCCTTCCTTGTCGATCTTGTTGACCGCCACCACGATCGGCACGTCGGCCGCCTGGGCGTGGTTGATCGCCTCCACCGTCTGCGGCATGACGCCGTCGTCGGCCGCGACCACCAGGATCGCGATGTCGGTGGCCTTCGCACCACGCGCACGCATGGCGGTGAACGCCTCGTGACCCGGGGTATCGATGAAGGTGACCGGACGCTCCGTGCCGTCGAAGTCGACGACGACCTGGTAGGCACCGATGTGCTGGGTGATGCCGCCGGCCTCGCCCTCGCGGACGTTCGCCTTACGGATCGTGTCGAGCAGTCGGGTCTTACCGTGGTCGACGTGACCCATGACGGTCACCACCGGCGGCCGGATCTCGAGGTCGTCCTCGTCGCCCTCGTCCTCGCCGTAGGTCAGGTCGAAGCTGTCGAGCAGCTCGCGATCCTCGTCCTCCGGGCTGACGACCTGCACGACGTAGTTCATCTCGCCGCCGAGCAGTTCCAGCGTCTCGTCGTTGACCGACTCGGTCGCCGTCACCATCTCGCCGAGATTGAACAACGCCTGCACCAACGATGCCGGATTCGCATCGATCTTCTCCGCGAAGTCCGAGAGCGAGGCGCCGCGGGCGAGCCGGATGGTCTCGCCGTTGCCGCGCGGCAGCCGAACGCCGCCGACGGCGGGCGCCTGCATGTTCTCGTACTCGGCGCGTTTTGCTCGCTTCGACTTGCGACCACGACGCGGTGCGCCGCCCGGACGGCCGAAGGCACCGGCGGCACCGCCGCCACGACCGCGTCCGCCGCCACCGGGACGACCCCGGAAGCCACCGGGAGGACCGCCTGCGGTTCCGCCGGGCGCGCCGCCACCGCCGGGACGGTAGCCACCGCCACCGCCACCGGGACCACCACGACCGGGCGCGCCGCCGCGACCGCCGGGGCCACCACGGGCGCCGCCGGGGCCGGGCCGGGCCGCACGGGCCGGCATCGCGCCCGGGTTCGGGCGCGGCGGCATGCTGCCGGGGCTGGGACGCGGGCCGCCCTGGCCGGGGCCGGGCCGACCGGCTGCCGGACGACCGGGACCGGGGCGCGGACCACCGGGGCCGGGCGCGGGGCGAGGTGCCGGACGCTCGACCGGAGCCTGCGAGGAATAGGGGTTGTTGCCCACCCGCGGCGTGCGCGGACCGGGCTTCGGGCCGGCGGGACGCGGTGCAGGACGGGCCGCGGGTGCGGCCGGAGCAGCAGCCTCGGCTGCCGGCGCTGCGGGGGCCGGAGCGGCAGCGGCGGGCGCAGCCGACTCGACCGGCGCCGGCTCGGGGGCCTTCGGGGCGGCCGGCTTCGGAGCCGCCGGCTTGGGTGCCGCCACAGCTTCCGCCGGAGCCTCCGGCACATCGGCGGCGGCCTTCTTCGGGGCAGCCTTCTTCGCCGGAGCCTTCTTGGCTGCGGGCTTGGCGTCGCCACCGGCGGCGGGGAATGATTCGCGCAACCGTCGGGCCACAGGGGCCTCGACGGTGGATGAAGCGGACTTGACGAACTCGCCTTGCTCCTTCAGACGCTCGAGTACTTGCTTACTCGTAACGCCAAGCTCTTTGGCTAGTTCGTGGACGCGGGCCTTGCCTGGCACTGCTCTCCTCACTTGGAGGTCGAGCGGTGGACCCGCTACGACCTCGGTTTATTGCCGAAACGTGCTCATCGTGGTGACTTCACGGTGTGCTCATGTCTTCTACTACCTGTCTGGTTTCCCCGGCGTTAGCCGGGTTGCCTCCCTGATCGCCGAAGCGAACTGGTCGGCCAACTGCTCTGGGTCGACGATCGGGACACTGCGCCCCATGTCACGTCGATTGACCAACGCCGCTCCGACCGCTTTGCGCCGCATCGCCTGCCGCAGACACTGCGGGTCAGGATGCAGCCAGGCGCCTCGTCCCGGCAAGGTCCGCCGTTGATCGACAACCACGCGCCCATCCAGCAACGCGAGCCTGATCAGGCCGTCGACAACCACGGTGGCGCGGCAGCCGATGCAGGTCCGCTCCGGGCGGTGACGGGATGTGATCACGGTGAACCGTCGTACAGTCTACCGTCTGGTCAAATCGGTTTGCGCCGCGCCGGATGCCGGGTCGCGGTGCCGGACATAAATCACGGCCGAACCGTGCGTCAGACGACCGTCGGCGGCAGCGGATCGACCCCGACCAGCTCGCAACTGCGGAGGTACAACGCCTCCTGATTTTCCTTATTCCGGGCGTAGCCGCGCACCGGGTTGGGGTTCTGCACCGTCAGGTAGTCGCCCGACCGGCCGCGGTACTCGTCCGATGTGGCGATGTCGGCGATCAGCCGACCCGGGACGTCCGTCGTGACGAAGGTCGGCTTGAGCGCCCAATAGATCGGTTTCGGGGTATCGCGCCAGATGTCGAACCGGGATGGATCGCAAACGTCGACACCCCCGACGGCAGCCGGCGGGCCAGCGCGTAGTTGAACATCAGATTGCCCATCTTCGACTGTCCGTACGCGGTCAGCGTGAAGTACGGCTTGCGACCGCGCCAGGTGGACTCGCGCATCCGGCCGATGTTGTGCGCCACCGACGCCAGATGCACGATGCGGCTGTCTCCCGACTCCCCCGTGACCAGCTGCGGCAGCAGCAGATGGGTCAGCAGAAACGGCGCCAGATAGTTGGCGCCGAACTGCATCTCGAAGCCGTCCTCGGTGATCTCCTGCCGCAGCGGCGACGCCCCGGCGTTGTTCACCAGCACGTCCACTCCGCCGAAGCGCTGCGCGACCTCATCGGCGAACCGGCGGACATGCCCGAGCGAGGCCTGATCGATCGACATGACCTGGACGTCCGCGTCGCCGTTTTCGCCCACGATGTCGGTCCGCGCGGCATCCGCCTTCTGCTGGTTACGGCAGGCCAACACCGTCGTATAGCCCTGTGCGGCCAAGTTCTTCGCGGCCGCCAGGCCGATTCCGGTGTTGGCGCCGGTGACGATCGCGACGGGCATCAGTTCTGGCCCGCCGACTCCGGAGCGCCCGCGTCCTGCGCATCCGATCGGATGTCGATGCGCCAGCCCGTGAGCCGCGCCGCCAGCCGCGCGTTCTGGCCTTCCTTGCCGATAGCCAGCGACAGCTGGTAGTCCGGCACGACCACCCGCGCCGCCTTGCCGGCCAGGTCGATGACCTCCACCGAGACCACCTTCGCCGGCGACAGCGCATTGCCCACGTAGACGGCGGGATCGGTATCGAAGTCGATGATGTCGATCTTCTCGCCGGCCAGCTCGCTCATCACGTTGCGCACCCGCTGCCCCATCGGGCCGATGCAGGCGCCCTTGGCGTTGAGTCCGGAAACGCCCGTGTGGACCGCGATCTTCGACCGGTGACCGGCCTCGCGGGCCACCGAGACGATCTCGACGGACCCGTCCTCGATCTCCGGCACCTCGAGCGAGAACAGCTTGCGCACCAGATTGGGGTGCGTGCGCGACAGCGTGATCTGCACTCCCCGATGGCCTTTCGCGACGCCGACGACGTAGCACTTGATGCGGTCGCCGTGCCGGTAGGTCTCGCCAGGCACCTGCTCGGCCGCCGGGATGACGCCCTCGGTGCCGGCGGCCTCGCTGCCGATCCGCACCACGACCAGTCCGCGCGCGTTGGCGGCCGAATCCTGCTGCACCACACCGCCGACGATCTCGCCCTCGTGAGTGGCGAAGTCGCCGAAATTCTTCTCATTCTCGGCATCGCGCAGCCGCTGCAGGATGACCTGGCGCGCGGTGGTCGCCGCGATGCGGCCGAATCCCTCAGGGGTGTCATCCCATTCGGATACGACGTTGCCGTCCTCATCACGCTCCTGGGCCATCACCCGCACCTGCCCGGACTTGCGGTCGATGTCGATGCGCGCATGCTGCGCGAAGCCCTCGGTATGCCGGTAGGCCGTGAGCAGCGCCGTCTCGATCGCGGTGATGACGGTCTCGAGCGGGATCTCCTTCTCCGTCTCGATCATCCGGAGCGCGGCGATATCGATATTCATTTGTCGTCCTTCCTGACGTCCATCCGGGCCTCGATCTGCTGCTCGTCCAGTCCGCACATGCGCAGCTCATCAGCATTCGGCCGCGAAAACTCTACCTGCACAAGGGCCTTCGCCACATCCGCCAATGCCACCGGGGTGATGCTCGGGCCCTTCTTGCGATCGGCCACCACGATATCGACACTGCCGTCGGCGCTCGCACCGATCCGGCCGGTCAACGGGGCCGCCGCCGGATCGGCGAAGGCAATCTCCACCTTGCGGCCCAACGATCGCACCCAGTGGCGCGGCTCGGTCAGCGGACGATCGACGCCGCGCGAGGTCACTTCCAGCGTGAACGGGGTCGATCCGATCGACTCGTCGTCGTCCAGGGCACGAGAGATCCCGTCGCTCAACGCGGCGAGTTCGTCCAATTCGGGACCGGAAGCGCTGTCCACCACGACTTTCACCACGCTCCGGGCGCCGGCCCGGCTGACGGTCACATCCTCGAGGTCGAATCCGCGGCCGGCGACTATCGGGCTGGCCAGTTCGGTCACCTGCTCGCTCGTGAGCGGCATCCGATCCTCCTTGTGCAGTTGTCGTGTGCAGTTGTGGGCGCTTCCATCCGGGCGGCCGTGCCCGGTCGCCGAGAATACGGCGAGTTTACCTGTCGCCACTGGCGAATGTCGGCCTCCCCGCCGCGTGCCGCGGCCGTGCGGCAGGATGGTCGGCGTGGCAGCGCGAAGCACCGTCCCCAGGCGACCCCTCTCCCGGCGCACCTTTCTGTCCGCCGCGTCGGTCGGCGGCCTCGCCGTAGCCGGCGGCCTGGCCCTCTCGGGATGCTCCGACTCCGCCGAGAACGTTCGCAAGGCCAAGATCGAGCAGCTGACACCGTTGTGGCTCGACGCGCTGGCGGACCAGTCCCTGGCCCGCTCACTACTCCCGCATGAACCCGATCGCACCGCGGCCCTGACAGTGATCGCCAACGAGCGCGGGGCACACGCGGACGCTCTCCGTGCCGAGTTGATCGCGATCGACTCCAGCCGGGGCAAGAAGGCAACCTCGGCGCCGATGTTCACGACGCCGGTCAACCCGACGGTCGCGTCGCTGCGTCAGCAGCTGACCGCATCCGCCAAGCGCGCCGGCGACCTGGCCGTCATCGTCGACGGGTACCGCGCCGGACTCTGCGGTTCGATCTCCGCCGCCGTGACGACCGAAGTGCAGGTGCAACTGGCATGACCACCACGACCGACGCGCTGACCACCGCGCTCAATGCCGAGAACGCCGCGATCTTCGCCTACGGCGTGGTCGCCGCCTACGCCGCGCCGTCGCGGGCGGCCGCCATCTCGGACGCGATCACCGAACATCGCGCCAACCGGCAGGCGCTGACCACCGCGTTCAACGGCACCGGCGTGCCCGCGCCGCTCGCGGCCATCGGCTACACCCTGCCGCAGCCGGTGACCGATCCGACCTCCGCACTGCAGGTCGCGTTGACCGCCGAAACCGAGTGCGCCACCGCCTATCGCGCGCTGCTGGAGATCACCGATCGCCCGTCGGACCGCCAGCTGTCGGTGCCCGCGCTCACCGGCTGCGCCACCCGTGCAGCAAACTGGCGCCTGGCGCTGAAGATCTCGCCGGCCACGGTGGCGTTGCCCGGCAGCGGCAACTGATCGTCGTTTCACCCCCGAAAACCTGACCAGAGCGCTGACTCATGCCCGTATTCGGTATGAATCCGCGCTCTGGTCAGGTTTTCAGGGCGCTACCGCACGACTGCCATCGCGAAACCATCCCAGCCCTTGGTGCCGACGGTCTGCACCGCGGTGGCGTCGACCCGCTCGTCCGACCCCAGCCACTCCAACGCCGCCCGCGTGCCGAGCGTCCGTTCGTCGTCGGTGTCCGGGTTGGCGGCGGCGCCGCGCCGAATCACGTTGTCCACCACGATGAGCGACCCCGGATGCGTCAGTGCCATCGACAACTCCAGGTAGTTCGCGTTGTTCTCCTTGTCGGCGTCGAGGAAGACGAAGTCGAAGGGGCCCGCGTTCTCCTCCGCCAGGGCCGCCAACGTGTCGAGTGCCGCGCCCACCCGGATCTCCACGCGGTCCCCGACATCCGCGCTGTCGATGTTCGACCGGGCGACCTCGGCGTGCCGCGGCTCGTATTCGCAGGTGATCACCGAGCCGTCGGCGCCGACCCCGCGGGCCAGACAGATGGTGCTGAATCCGCCGAGCGTGCCGACCTCCAGGACGCGGCGCGCGCCGGTCGCGCGCACCAGCAGTCCCAGCATCTCGCCCTGCGCGCGCGACACGTCGATCGGCGGGAGCTCAGCGTCAGCGTTGGCGGCCAACGCGTGGTCGAGCGCCGGATCGGCGCCCAGCAGCGTGTCGACCAGGTATTGATCGACGGCCAGCCAATCCGGGTCGATCGGGCGGGGTTCGGCAGACTTCGGGGTACTCATACCGCCGAGTCTGCCCTTCAGTCGCGGACGATTCCAGCGATCGCCTCAGCGGCATCGGCCACCGGCAGCTCCGTGGCGCCCTCGGCGAAGCGGTCCCGCAGCTCGACGACGCCGTCGGCGTAACCGCGGCCGACCACCACGACCGTTGGGATGCCCACCAGCTCGGCGTCCTTGAATTTCACGCCCGGCGAGGCCTTGCGGTCGTCCAGCAGCACCGAGACGCCCAGCGAGTCCAGTTCGGCAGCAAGGGATTCGGCCCCGTCGATGGCGGTCTGATCCTTGTTCGCGATCACCAGATGCACGTCGAACGGGCTCACCGACTTGGGCCAGCGCAGCCCCTTGTCGTCGTGATGCTGTTCGGCGATCACCGCGACCAGCCGCGAGACGCCGACACCGTACGACCCCTGGATGAGCCGGACCGGCTTGCCGTTCTCGCCGAGCACGTCGACCTCGAAGGCGTCGGTGTACTTCTGGCCGAGCTGGAAGATATGACCGATCTCGATGCCCCGGGCGGAGACCAGCGGGGTGCCGTCGGGGGCGAGGTCACCGTCACGGACCTCGGCGGCCTCGATGGTGCCGTCCGGGGTGAAGTCGCGGCCGCAGACCAGATCGACGACATGCTTGCCCTGCTCGTCGTCGCCGGTGATCCAGGCCGTGCCGTCGACCACGCGCGGGTCGACCAGGTAGCGAACCTCGTTGGCCTGCAGCGCCTTCGGTCCGATGTACCCGCGTACGAGGAACGGGTACTTGGCGAAGTCCGCATCTTCGAGCAGCTGCACCTCGGCCGGTTCCAGCGAGGCCTCGAGCCGTTTGAAATCGACCTCGCGGTCGCCGGGTACGCCCACGCCGAGCAGCTCCCATTCGGCGTCGTCGCCCAAGCGGGTCTTCACGAGGATGTTCTTCAGGGTGTCGCCGGCTGTGACCTCGCGATCCAATGCCCCGTTGGCCCAGTCGACCAAGGTCGCGATGGTCGGGGTGTCGCCGGTGATGTGGCTGACGGCGGCCGGCAGTCCCTCGATCGGGCGGGATTCCGGCGCGGTCGTGATCACGGCCTCGACGTTGGCGGCGTAGCCGGTCTCGCTGCGGACGTAAGTGTCCTCGCCGACCTCGCTCACCGCGAGGAACTCCTCGGACGCGCTGCCGCCCATCGCACCGGAGGTCGCCTTGACGATCACGTACTCCACCGCGAGGCGCTCGAAGATCGCCTGGTAGGCCTCGCGATGGGCACTGTAGGACGCCTTGGCACCCGCGTCGTCCAGGTCGAACGAGTACGAGTCCTTCATGATGAACTCGCGCCCGCGCAGGATGCCGGCGCGCGGCCGCTCCTCGTCCCGGTACTTGGTCTGGATCTGGTACAGCGTGACCGGCAGGTCCTTGTACGACGAATATTCGCCCTTCACCAGCAGCGCGAACAGCTCCTCGTGGGTGGGCCCGAGCAGCATGTCGGAACCCTTGCGGTCCTTCAACCGGAACAGCGCGTCGCCGTACTCGTGCCAGCGATTGGTCTGCTCGTAGGGCTCGCGCGGCAGCAGTGCAGGCAGCGAGATCTCCTGCGCACCAATGCGATCCATCTCCTCGCGGACCACGTTCTCGACCGCGTGCAGGACCCGCAGCCCCAACGGCAGCCAGGTGTACACGCCCGGCGCCACCCGGCGCACGTAACCGGCGCGGACCAGCAGCTTGTGGCTCGGGACCTCGGCGTCGGCGGGATCGTCGCGCAGGGTACGCAGGAACAGCTTGGACATGCGGGTAATCACGGTTGACCAGCATATGGGCAGTAGGCCCTGGCCGAAAATCAATTGCCGGTGCGGCGACCCTCCGCCGTTCACCGACGACCCGCGACGGTCGCGATAGGCTCTGCGACCGTGCTGATTCTGCTGCCCCCGTCCGAGACCAAGGCCGACGGCGGCGACGGTGCTCCCCTCGACCTGGACGCGCTGTCGTTCCCCGAGCTCACCGCGATCCGCCGCAAGCTCGCCGACGTGCTGGTCCGGCTCGCCGCGAAGCCGGAGCTGAGCCAGAAGTGGCTGGGCCTGAGCAAGTCTCAGCGCGGCGAGATCGACCGCAATGCCGCACTGTGGACCACCGGCACCCGGCCCGCCATCGAGCGGTACACCGGCGTTCTCTACGACGCCTTCGACTACGGCTCGCTGAGCAAGGCCGACCGAGTCCTGGTCGCCGAGCGGGTCGGTATCGGCTCCGCGCTGTTCGGCGCGACCCGCGCCGCCGACCCGATCCCCGGCTACCGGCTCTCGGGCGGAAACAAGCTGCCGCGACTGGGAACGCTTGGCTCGCAATGGAAGCCGAAGCTGACCATGGTGCTGTCGGCGGCCGACGATGTGGTGATCGATCTGCGATCAGGTGTGTACCAGCAGCTCGGACCGGTGCCCGGCGCCATCACCGTCCAGGTGCTGACCGAGGCGGCGGACGGCAGCCGCAGCGTCGTCAGCCATTTCAACAAGCATCACAAGGGGCTGATCGCGCGATCGCTGGCCACCTCGTCGGCGGCACCCGCGACCATCGACGAGATCGCCAAGGTGGTCGCCGACGGTCGGCCGGGGACGAGGGGCCAGCGCGTGGAGATCGCGTCGGACACCCAGCTGGTCGTGCTGACCGACTGACGTGAATTCCGATCCACACCAGAAATCCGCGCCGGTTCTGTGGATCCGCGCCGGTTGTAGGTGGCGCGGATCCACAGAACTGGCGCGGATTTCGGTCAGCGTGGCGGGAAGCGGCGCGGATTTCGGTGTGGGTTGCGGTCAGTCGCCGAGACCGGTGTTGGCCTGATCCTGGGCCGCCTGGCCCTCCGCGACCTCGTCCGGAGTGAACCGCATGAACAGCACGACGATGCCCGCGAGCACCGCGATGCCGGCGCAGGCCGCGAACGCGACGCCGTAGCCGCTGGCCTGGGCCGCGAGCTGCTCGGCGTTCATCTCCTTCACCGGCGCGGTGGTGCCGCCCTTGGACAGCGCACGCGAGGTCACCATCGCCCCGACGATCACCAGACCGATCGCACCGCCGAGATTCTGCGCGACCTGTGCCAGCGCGGTCAGCGGGCCGATCTCGGTCGGCCGGACGCCGGCCACCACCGACAGCGTCAGCGGGATGACGGCGAATCCGACACCGAATCCGACGACCGCGACCGTCAGCCCGATATCCGGCAGATACGGCGGATGCTTCGATGAGATCGACGCGGCGTAGACGCACGACCACAGGATGATCGCGCCGCCGACCATCACCAGCCACCGCGGGCTGAAACGCAGCGACAGCTTGGAGGCGATGGCCGCCGCGATGCCGAGCCCGAAGGCGAAGGGCACCACCGACAGCCCGCTCTCGACCGGGCTGTACTTCAGGATCCCCTGCAGGAACTGGGAGATGAAGACGGCCATGCACATCATGATCGCGCCGGCCAGCAGGATCGCCATCAGCGCGGCGACCCGGCTGGGGTTGCTGAAGAGTTCAAACGGCAGGATCGGATGGGTGGCCTTGCGCTGCACGAGCAGGAACCACGCCAGGGCGATTGCGGCCAGCACGAACGACACGACAACCACCGGCTGCGACCAGCCGTTCGGCCCCTCGCTCACCGCGAGCACGAGCAGCGTGCAGCCGACAGTGGCGAGGATCGCCCCCTTGACGTCCAGGGCCAGCCGCTCGCCCTGCGACTCGCGCAGGAACATCACCGCGCCGACTGCCACCAGGACACCGATCGGCACGTTGATCCAGAACACCAGGCGCCAGGTGATCTCGGTGAGCACGCCGCCTGCGATCAGCCCGGCGACCGAGCCGACGCCGGTCATCGCGGCGTACACCGCGAACGCCTGGTTGCGGGCCTTGCCCGGGGTATAGGTGGTCGCCAAAAGCGCCATCGCCGTCGGGGCCGCGATGGCCGCCGACGCGCCTTGCAGGCCGCGACCGACGATCAGGCTGTACTGATCCCAGGCCGAACCGCAGAGCAGCGAGGTCAGGGTGAAGGCGGTTACGCCGACGACGAACATCCGCTTGCGGCCAAAGGTGTCGCCGAGCCGTCCGCCCAGCAGCATCAGGCCGCCGAACGCCAGCACATAGGCGGTGATCACCCACTTGCTGGTCGACTCGCTCATCGACAGCGCGTCCTGAATGCGCGGCAGGGCCAGCGCGGCCACGGTCCCGTCGAGGACGACGAGCAGCTGCATCCCGCCGAGCACGAAGATCGGCGGGCCGAAGACCTTGTCCCGGGTTGCGGGCTGCGCCGACTGCATGGCCGTCACGAAATCCTCTGCCACGGGGTCAGCTGCATCGACGTCATCCGCATGGACGACGTCATCGGGGGGAAAGTCACGAAGATCTACGGTACAGGGATCAACGGCGCAGCCCGGCAACCGGACCGATGACCACGATGGCCGGGGGCTGCACTTGCGCCTGCTCAGCGGCGTCGGCGGCGGCCGCCAGGGTCGTCCGGGTCACCCGCTGCGTCGGCAGCGTGCCGTTCTCGATGATCGCCACCGGGGTGTCGGCAGCCCGGCCGCCGGCCATCAACGCGTCGGCGAACTTCTCGATGCGGGCGACGGCCATCATCAGCACGACGGTGCCGCTCATCCGGCCGATCGCATCCCAGTCGACGAGCGAATCGGGGTGGTCGGGCGCGACATGTCCGGAGACGATGACCACCTCGTGAGTGACGCCGCGATGCGTGACCGGGACGTCCGCGGCCGCGGGCGCCGCGATGGCGCTGCTGATGCCCGGCACCACCGTCACCGGGATGCCCGCCTCGGCGCAGGCCTGCACTTCTTCGAAACCGCGTCCATAGACGAATGGATCACCGCCCTTGAGGCGGACAACGAACTTGCCGGCCTTGGCGCGGTCGATCAACACATCGTTGATCGCTTGCTGCGCCATCGCCCGGCCGTAGGGCACCTTCGCGGCGTCGATCAGTTCGACGGACGGGCCGAGCCGGTCGAGCAGCTCACCCGGCGCCAACCGGTCGGCGACCACGACGTCGGCCTGACTCAGCAGCCGGCGGCCGCGCACGGTGATCAGATCGGGATCGCCGGGGCCGCCGCCGACCAGCGCGACGCCGGCCGGATGCGGCTCGGCCGCATCGGTAAGCCCTGCGTCCGCCAGGCCGTCGCCGGCCAGCGCGGCACCGATCGCCGATCGCACCGCCGCGCTGCGGCGATGGTCGCCGGAGGCGAGCACGCCGACCGTCAGTCCGTCGTGGCGCACGGTGGCCGGCGTGACAGCCGAGCCCTCGGCCGCGAGATCCGTTCGGACACAGAAGATTCGTCGACCATCCGCCTCGGCGACGACCTGGGCGTTGACCGCCGGGTCGTCGGTCGCGGCGATCGCGTACCAGGCGCCGTCGAGGTCGCCCTCGGCATACCGGCGCCGGTGCACGGTGACGCCCGGGAACGACTCCACGGTCGGCGTCACCTCCGGCGAGATGATGTGAATGTCGGCGCCGGAGGCCGCAAGGACGGCCAGCCGGCGCGCCACCACCGAGCCACCGCCGACCACGACGACGCGGCGGCCCCGCAGGGCGAGGCCCACCAGATAGTGATCGCTCCGGGGTTCGGTCATGGGGAAAACCGTACCTAGTGGCCGTCGACGGCCGCGATGTCGCCTGGCCGCGCCGCGAATTCGGCTGCCGCGGCGACGAATCTGCCGACGGCGTGCGGCACCGCCGCCGGGTGGACATGCAGGTACGACGCATGGACGCCGCCGTGCACCACGCCCTCGGTCCGCGCCGCCCCGTCCCGCCAGCCCCAGGCCGGCGCCACCGCGGCGTCGGCCATCGGTTGGATACCGGTGCGATGGAATTCGTGACCGGTGACACGTTCGCCCACGCGAAACAGTGCGGAGTCCGTCACGGCGACGGCGTCGCGATAGCCCAGCGTCAGTCGGCTGCCGAAATGTCCGTGGATCGACAGTACCCCGGACATCGGGCTGCCATCGAGTTCCGTACCCAGGTACAGCAATCCGGCGCACTCGGCGTGGATCGGCACCCCGCGGTCCGCGGCCCGCCGAATGTCGCGCCGCAGTGGATCATTCGCCGACAGCTCGGCGGCATGCACCTCCGGGAACCCGCCGCCGATGACGATGCCCGCGGCATCGTCCGGCAGCCGGTCCCGGAGCGGATCGAAGGTCACGATCTCCGCGCCCGCCGCCGCCAGCAGCTCGCCGTGCTCGGCGTAGGAGAAGGTGAAGGCCGGTCCCCCGGCGACCGCGATCCGCGGACGTGTTGTGGGCGCGGCGAATTCGTCGCCGAGCGCGGTCCGCGGATTCCAGGGTGCGACATCGGCGACGCGGCTGTCGGCCGCCGCGACGATGGCGTCGAGATCGAGTTCGGCGCGCGCCACCTCGACCATGGCGGCGACCGCATCGATCCCCTGCTGCACTTGCTCGGCCGCGGGGACCAGCCCCAGATGTCGCGACGGCAGCGTCATCGCCGGATCGCGGCGCACCACCCCGAAGACCGCCATACCGGCGCGCTCGCAGGCGTCGCGCAGCACCGCCTCGTGACGTTCGGATCCGACGCGGTTGAGGATGACGCCGACGACCCGGACCGAGCTCGCATAGCCGACCAGGCCCTGCAGCACGGCGGCGAGCGTGTGGCCATGGCCCGAGCCGTCGACGACGAGAATCACCGGGGCGCCGAGGATTTCGGCCACCTGGGCGGTCGAACCTGCCGCGATCGGTGCGCGGTCGCCGGGGATGATGCGACCGTCGAACAGCCCCATCACCCCTTCGATGATCGCGATATCGCAGCCCGCGCTCCCCGATTTGTACAGCGGCGCAACGGTATCCGCACCCACCAGTACCGGATCGAGGTTGCGGCCCACCCGATCGGCGGCGACGGCGTGGTAGCTGGGATCGATGTAGTCGGGTCCCACCTTGAACGGCGCCACGCGATGACCGGCGGCCCGCAAGGCGCCCATCAGGCCGGTGGACAGTGTCGTCTTACCGCTGCCCGACGCCGGGGCGGCGAGCACCACGGCCGGAACTACCACTCGATGCCCTTCTGGCCCTTGCGTCCCGCATCCATCGGATGCTTGTGCTTGGTCATCTCGGTGACCAGATCGGCCGCATCCATCAGCGCCGGCGGTGCATCACGACCGGTGATCACGACATGCTGGCGCCCCGGCCGCCCCCGCAGCGTCTCGACGACCTCGTCGGTGTCGATCCAGCCCCACTTGAGCGGATAGGTGAACTCGTCGAGCACGTAGAAGTCGTGCTCCTCGGCCGCGAGACGTCGCTTGATCTCCTGCCACCCCGCCAAGGCCTGCGCCGCATGGTCGGTTTCGGTATCACCGTGCTTGATCCACGACCAGCCCGAGCCCATCTTGTGCCACTGCACCGCGGCGCCTTCACCGGTCTCGTCGTGCAGCCGCCCGAGCGCGGTCAGCGCGGTCTCCTCGCCGACCCGCCACTTGGCGCTCTTGACGAACTGGAAGACCCCGATCGACAGCCCCGCATTCCAGGCGCGCATGGCCATGCCGAACGCCGCCGTCGACTTGCCCTTTCCGGCGCCGGTATGGACCGCCAGCACCGGCTGATTACGGCGCTGCCGGGTGGTGAGCCCGTCGTCGGGCACGGTTTCGGGGACTCCCTGCGGCACGGCTTCCTCCTGTGGGTCAGCCGGGCTCAGGCGGCCGACTGAACGATCGCGGTGATACTGCCGGCCGTCAGCTCAGACAGCGGCAGATGACCGGCACCGAGCGCGGCGGCGACCTCGCGGGCCAGTCCGAGCCGGACGATGCCCTGTTCGCAGTCGACGACGACGGCGCCGGTTCCGGTGCGGCGCAATCGGCCAGCCGCCGACAGGGCGCGCGCGACAGCGTCCGGACCGGACGTCGCCCGACCATCCGTCAGCAGCACCACGATCGCGCGGCGCTCCGGCTCCCGCCGCCGGGCCAGGGTGATCACCTCATAGGTCGACCTCAGCCCCTCGGCCAGCGGCGTCCGGCCGCCAGTCCGCAGCTCCGCCAGCCGTCGGACGGCCACGTCGACCGATCGCGTCGGCGGCACCGCGACCTCGGCCTGCGCGCCCCGGAAGGCGACGACGGCGACCCGGTCCCGACGCTGGTACGCGTCGCGGAGCAACGCGACGCAGGCCTCGGTGACGGTGTCGAGCCGCTTGCGGGCGGCCATCGAGCCGGACAGGTCGAGGGCGAAGACGATCAGATTGCCCTCTTTGCCGCGCCGATCAGCACCCCGGACGTCGCGGGCCTCCACCGAGATTTCGTCGCCGTCGCGATCGACGGACGCTTCGACGGCCGCCAGGACCGTCCCGACGACATGAATTCCGTTGCCGCCCTGCGGCAGGGCGCGGACCGCGGCACCACGAGTGGTTCGGGCAGCACTGCGCCGACCCGCGTCACCGTTCCCGACGCCTTCCAGACGCAGCCGGGTCACCGCGGACGCGGCCTTGCTGCGGCCGACGGTGCCGTCCGGCGCGGGGGCGTTCTCGGGTCGCTGCGATGCGTCCGGCGACTCGCTCGGGTCGCCGTCCGGTTCGGGCAGGCCGCCGTCCGGCTGGGGATCGGGATCCGGTTCGTCGTCCGAATCCGTCTGCTGCCGAGCTGAATCCAGCGCCTGCTGCAGATCCTCCGGCGGCAGGCCCGGCTCGTCGAACGGATTTCGCCGGGCGCGATGCGGCAGCGCGAGCTCCGCCGCCACCTCGACGTCCTCATCGGCGACTTCGTCGGCCCCGCGCCACGCCGCGTGGGCGCGCGCCGCGCGGGCCACCACGATGTCGCCACGCAAGCCGTCGACATCCAATTCCGCGCAGAGAGCGGCGATCTGCCGAAGGATGCGCGACGACAGTTGCACGGACGCGACCTGTGCCCGGGCCGCCGCGATCCGCGCGGCGGCATCATCATCTGCCGGTCGGTACTGTGCGGCAAAGGCTTCCGGATCAGCGTCGTACGCCATCCGGCGCTCGATCACCGCGGTGCGAGCGTCGATGTCACGCGGCGCGGCGACATCGACGGCCAGGCCGAACCGATCCAGCAACTGCGGGCGCAGCTCACCCTCTTCGGGATTCATCGTGCCCACCAACACGAACCGCGCCGCATACGAGTGCGAGATGCCATCGCGCTCGACCACCACTCGGCCCATCGCGGCCGCGTCGAGCAGCACGTCGACCAGGTGGTCGGGCAACAGGTTGACCTCGTCGACATACAGCACACCCTCGTGTGCCCGCGCGAGAAGCCCTGGAGTGAAAGCCTTTTCACCGTCCGACAGGATCTTCTGCAGGTCGATGGAACCGATGACGCGATCCTCGGTGGCGCCGATCGGCAGGTCGACCACCGCCGCACCGTGACCGAGCAGCGCGCCGACGGCCCGCACCGCCGTCGACTTCGCGGTGCCCTTCTCGCCACGGATCAGCACGCCGCCGATGCCGGGCGCGATGGCATTGAGGATCAGCGCGAGCTTCAGCTGTTCCTGACCGACGATGGCCGAAAACGGGAACGGATACAGATCGACGGGCGCTGTCAGTTCTTCTGCCACGCCTTGCCACCCGCCCTCAACATCGGTACGTGCGGCACACCGTCGAGGAGGTATTCCTCCCCCTCCGGCTCGAAGCCGTGCTTGGCGTACATGTCCACGAGGTACGTCTGCGCATGGATGCGGCACGGCAGGGTGCCCACATCGGCGAGCGCGGTCTGCAGCAGCCGCGTCGTATGACCCTGCCCGCGCCGAGACGGCGTGGTGCACAGCCGCCCGATCCGGAATGACTTTCCACCCTCATGCTCCTCGAGCAGCCGCAGGGTGCAGATGATCTCGCCATCCTCCTCCAGCCACAGATGACGGGTGTCGTGCTCGAGATCGCGGCCGTCCAGTTCCTCGTACGGGCATTCCTGCTCCACGACGAACACGTCCTGCCGCAGCTTGAGGAGGCGGTACAGGGTCCGCGGGTCGAGGTCGCCCGCCCATTCGCGGTGCAATTGTGCCGAGTTCATGGCTGTGACGGTGTCACACTGCGGCGTTGTCTGCAGCGGCGCCGTCGGCCGAAGCGCTCAGTGCAGCAGCTCCGTCCGCCGACTGGTCACCCGCCGGCTCGGTCCAGTTGAGTTCGAGCACCTTCGAGGTCCAGTCCCACACTTGGCTGAACAGCGTCGGGTTGTCGGCCAGCTCGACACCGAGCGACGGCATCATCCGCGACAGCTTCGGCTTCCAGCCGTCGTACTGCTTCGGGAAGCATTTCTGCAGCACGTCGAGCATCGCCGGAACCGCGGTCGACGCGCCCGGCGACGCGCCGAGCAGGCCGGCGATCGTGCCGTCCTCGGCGGCCACCACGGCGGTGCCGAACTCGAGCTGTCCACCCGCACCGACCTTGCGGATCACCTGAACGCGCTGACCGGCGACGATCAGCTCCCAGTCATCTCCGTCGGCACGCGGCACGAACTCGCTGAGCGTGTCCACACGGTCACTCTTGCCCGCAGCCAGCTCGGAGATCAGGTACTTGAGCAGCCCGAATTCCTTGGGCGCGATCGACATCATCGGAACGATGTTGCCGGGCTTGACCGTCTTGAGCAGATCAGTGTTGCCGCCCTCCTTGAGGAACTTCGGCGACCAGCCGGCGTAGGGACCGAACAACAGGCCGGCCTTGCCGTTGATGACCCGAGTGTCCAAGTGCGGCACCGACATCGGCGGCGCACCGACGGCGGCCTTGCCGTAGACCTTGGCGTTGTGCTCGGCGGCCAGCTCCGGGTTGGTGGCCCGGAAGAATGCACCCGACACCGGGAAGCCGCCGAATCCCTTGGCCTCCTTGATGCCCGAGCGCTGCAGCAGCTGCAGGGCACCGCCGCCGGCGCCGACGAAGACGAACTTCGCCTGGACGCTGGACTTCTCGCCGGTCCGCAGGTTCTTCACCTTTACGATCCAGGAGCCGTCGGACTGCTTGTTCAGGTTGGTCACCGCGTGGCCGAAGCGCACCGAACCGGTCTGGCCGACGTAGTTGAGCAGCTGCTGGGTGAGCGCGCCGAAGTCGACGTCGGTGCCGCCCTCGAACCAGTTGAGCCCCACCGGATCCGAGAAGTCACGGCCCGCCGACATCAGCGGCAGCCGCTTGGTGAACTCGGCCTCGTCGTCGATCCACTCCATGCCCTTGAACAGGGTGTGGTCCGCGAGCGCCTCATACCGCTTGCGCAGGTATTTCACGTTGTCGGCACCGTGCACGAAACTCACGTGCGGGATCGGATTGATGAATTCCTTGGGGTGGGACAGAAGCCCTTCCTCGACGGCGTGCGCCCAGAACTGGCGTGACACCTGGAACTGCTCGTTGATGGCGATCGCCTTGGTGACGTCGACCTCGCCGTCGGCCTTCTGCGGCGTGTAGTTCAGCTCGCAGAGCGCCGAGTGACCGGTGCCCGCGTTGTTCCACGGATCGCTGCTCTCGGCCGCAGCGGCGTCGAGGCGCTCATAGACGTTGATCGACCAGTCGGGCTGCAGCTGACGGATCAGCGCGCCCAGCGTGGCGCTCATGATTCCGGCACCTACGAGAACGACATCGGTCTTCACTGGCGACTGTGTAGTCACGCCCGCTCCATCTTCTCCAGCTGATAGCCAACTTGTTTACGCCTCGGTAAGGGCGACGCCTGTCATTGTTCCCCATGACGTCCGGGCCTGACCATTCTCCCCCAGGCCGGGGTGTCGTACGCCATATATCCTGCCCAGGTGACCGAATCCGCTGCCGATCTCTGGCTCGCTGACCTCCTCGGACCCGGCTACCAAGCCCTCACCTTGGAGCTCGGCGACGACCCCGACGGCGAGAGCCCGATCGCCGCCACGCTGGTGCGCCGCGAACCGCGGTCGGACGACCCGCCGGCCACCGCGAGCGTGCTGTACGTGCACGGGTTGTCGGACTACTTCTTCCAGACCGACCTGGCCGATGCGTTCGCCGCGCGCGGCTACCGCTTCTACGCGCTCGATCTCCGCAAATGCGGACGCTCGCGGCGGCCGGGACAGACCGGACATCACATCACCGATCTGCGCCGGTACGACCTCGAGCTCGAATGGGCCATGTCGCGGATCGCCGTCGACATGCCCGACGCCCCGGTCGTGGCCGCGGCGCATTCAACCGGCGGGCTGATCATCGCGTGGTGGGCGCAGCGGCGACGGCAGCGGGCGGTCGGCACGCCGCTGACCGGGCTCGTCCTCAACAGCCCCTTCCTCGACCTGCACGGGTCGGCGCTGCTGCGCACCGTCGGCACCGGGGCGCTGCGCGGCGTCGCCGCGGCGGTGCCGGGCCGCATGGTGCCGCTGCCGCCGTCGAGCGCCTATGGCGACAGCATCCACCTCAGCCGCAATGGCGAATGGGACTACAACCTGGACTTCAAGCCGCTCGGCGGCTTCGGGGTGACATTCGGCTTCATCAACGCGGTCCGCCGCGCGCAGGCCGATCTCCACCGCGGGTGGGACACCGGGACGACCTCACTCGTGCTGCGTTCGGATGCCAGCGCGCTGGGCGGCGACTATCGGCCCGAGGTCGATCGGGCCGACTGCGTGCTGGACGTCCACCAGATCGCGCAGTGGGCGGGATGTCTCGGCGGCCGACTGACCTCGATTCCGATTCCGGGCGCGCGCCACGACGTCTTCCTCTCCCAGCCCGATGCGCGCGCCACGGCCTACGCCGAGCTCGATGAATGGCTCCGGTTCAACGAGTCTCGGCTGAAGCCGGATCCGGTCATCGCGCCCTGATCGTCGGCCGGGACTTGTTTGATGGAAACCACGGACGCCGGCACGACGACAGTCGAGGGGTGATTGACCATGGCCAAGCCCGACGTGATGAGCCTGGCTGCCGATGAGCGGCGTGATCTCGCCGACTTCCTCGAGACGCTCACACCCCGGCAGTGGGACGGCCAATCACTATGCGCCGACTGGACGGTACGGGAAGTCGCGGTGCATGTCGTCAGCTACGAGGATCTCGGTGTCGCGGGCACGGCGGCGCGACTGGTCCGCGGACGGTTCAGCCTGGACCGCACCAATCCGCTCGGCGTTCAAGCCGGGGGTGGCGCAGTTGACAGAGCGGATCGACGGGCGACTCGCTGGCCGCTAGCCGCCCGCCCAGCGGGGCGATTACGATTCCATCGATACCCGCAGAACCGGCCGCTGAAGCGGGCGCCCCTGCGCAATCCCGATGAGCGCGTCTACATCGACGTATTCATCGACGAGATCGGCTGCCGCGTCAAAGCGATCTTCCTGCAGCCTAGCGAAACTCGCGGCCTCGTCCACGACGAAGTCCCGGCCGGCACGATCGGCCACGGTGCGCAGGAACGCTTTTCGGAATTCGTCGGCGACGAACAGTCCGTGCCAGTGGGTGCCGATTATCGATCCGCGCACGCTGCCCTCGGATGTCCCGTCGTCGGCGACCAACAGCCCCTGGTCGCCGCTGCCGACCACCCGGCCGTGATGGATCTCGTAGCCGGACACCTTCTCTCCCAGCGCGATTCCACTCCGATTGATCAGGATCTTGTCGGCGTCGAACTCGACCTCCAGGTCGAGCAGCCCCAGACCGGCGACCACTCCCACGCCGGACTCGACCGGATCGACGATGCTGCGCGCCAACATCTGGTAGCCGCCGCAGATCGCCAGAATCGGACCGCCGCGGCCCGCGCGTTCGACCAACGCGTCGGCCAGACCACGCTGGCGCAGCCAGCCAAGATCGTCGACGGTCGCCTTGGTGCCCGGCAGCACGACCAGGTCGGCCGCCGCGATCGACCCGGGGTCGTCGACCCAGGTGACATCGACGCCGGGCTCGGCCGCCAGCGCCTCCACGTCCGTCGTATTGGACACCCGCGGCAGCCGGATCGCCCCGACACGCAGGCGCTGCGATCCCCGTCCCGCATGCGGAATCCCCACCGTGGCACCGATTTTGACGCCCAGCGAGTCCTCGGCGTCCAGCCAGAGCCGCTCGTCGAACGGCAGCACCCCGTAGGTCGGCCGGCCGGTACGGCGTTCCAGGTCGTCGAGCCCCGGCTGCAGCAGGCCGGGATCGCCGCGGAATTTGTTGATCAGGAATCCAGCGATCAGCCGCTGATCGTCGGGTTCCAGCGCGGCGACGGTGCCCAGCAGATGCGCCAGTACCCCTCCGCGGTCGATGTCGCCGACCACGATCACCGGCATGTCGGCGGCCCGCGCCAGACCCATGTTCGTGATGTCGCTGCGTCGCAGATTGATCTCGGCCGGCGATCCGGCGCCCTCGCACAGGACGACCTCGAAATCGTTTCGCAGCGCAGCCAATTCCGCATTCACCACGTCGGCAAGTTCGGCCCGACGCTGGTGGTAGTCGGTCGCACCGACCGAGCCGATCGCCTTGCCGCGCACCACGACCTGCGACCGGCGGTCCGAACCCGGTTTCAGCAGAACGGGATTGAACCGCACCGACGGCTCCACTCCCGCCGCCGCGGCCTGCATCGCCTGCGCCCGACCGATCTCGCCGCCGTCGGCGGTCACCACCGAATTGTTGGACATGTTCTGCGCCTTGAACGGCGCCACCGATAGGCCGCGCCGCCGCAGGCTCCGGCAGAGCGCGGCGACCACAAGGGATTTGCCAGCATCCGAACTGGTGCCGGCGACGAGCAGCGCCCCGCCAGTCACGTGCCCCTCATCCGCAGATCCGCGCCACTTGTGTGGATCCGCGCCGGCTGCAGCTGGCGCGGATCCACGAAAGTGGCGCGGATTTTGTCAGGAGTCCGCATCGGGCAGCGTGAGGATCTCGGCGCCCGATTCGGTGACGACCAGCGTGTGCTCGAACTGCGCCGACCACTTGCGATCCTGGGTGACTACCGTCCAGTTGTCGGTCCACATCTCCCAGGGCAGCCCGCCGAGATTGATCATCGGCTCGATGGTGAACACCATCCCCGGCTCCAGCACGGTGTCGACATTGGGCTGGTCGTAATGGAGCACGACCAGTCCGTTGTGGAAGGTCTCGCCGATGCCGTGACCGGTGAAGTCGCGGACCACGGTGTAGCCGAAGCGATTCGCATACGACTCGATCACCCGGCCGACCACATTCAACTCCCGGCCGGGCCGCACCGCCTTGATCGACCGCATCATCGCCTCGCGGGTGCGCTCCACCAGGTCGGTAGCCTCCTGCGAGACATCACCGGCCAGGAAGGTGGCGTTGGTGTCGCCGTGGGCACCATCGATATACGCGGTGACGTCGATGTTGACGATGTCCCCGTCCTGAATGACCGTTGAGTCCGGAATCCCATGGCAGATCACCTCATTCAGCGAGGTGCAGCACGACTTCGGAAACCCCTTGTAGCCGAGCGTCGACGGGTAGGCGCCGTGATCGCACATGTACTCATGGGCGATGCGGTCGAGCTCGTCGGTGGTGACCCCGGGTTCGACCGCTTTGCCGGCCTCGGCCAGCGCATTGGCCGCGATCTTGCTGGCAACCCGTACCTTCTCGATCACCTCGGGCGTCTGCACCCAGGGCTCGTTGCCCTCGTTGACGGTCGCCTTCCACGCGTACTCCGGCCGCTCGATCGACGTCGGCACACTGCGTTCGGGGCTGAGTGTTCCGGGAGTCAGCGGTGCACGGGTCGCGGTAGACATGATCCCCACTTTAGCTGCCGAACAAGCCCCGCATTCGGCGGTAAGTAAGGTAGACCTCACCGCCTTGTCGTCGACCTGAGGAGCGTGCGCGTGCGTCGATCACCGCTGGCCGCGATCACCGTGACCGTGCTTGCAACGATCCTGGTCCTCGCTGGATGCTCCACCGAGCCGATCAAGACCGGCGCATCCTCGAACCAGTCCGCCCACCTCCGCAGCGGCCCGCAGACGGCGAACGTGACCACTCCGGCGATCCGGCCGGTCGCCGACAATCCGACCCCGACGCTGCCGGTCACCGTGCCCTCGGTCGGCACCGGCGACGTCACCGTGCGGTCCGCGGACCGGATCATCTCACTCGACCGCAACGGCACCCTCGGCACGATCGTCTACTCGCTCGGCCTCGGCAGCCACGTGGTCGCACGCGACCAGTCGACCACCTTCCCCCAGGCCGCTGGCCTGCCGGTGGTCACCGGCGGCGCCCATCAGGTCGACGTCGAGGCCGTCCTCAAGGCGAACCCCACCGTGGTGCTCGCCGACGAACTCACCGGCGCGGCCACCCTGAACCAGCTGCGCTCAGCCGGCATCACCGTCGTGGTATTCAGCGGAGACCGCTCGGTCAATGGCGCGCCGACTCTCATCGAGCAGGTCGCCGCCGCGCTCGGCGTCCCGGCCGCAGGCAAGACGCTCGCCGATCGCACGCGCACCGAGATCGCCGCCGCGATCAAGAAGGTGCCGCAGTCGAATCCGCGGCCCAAGATCGCCTTCATGTACCTGCGGGGCAGCCTGCAGTTCATCGCCGGGAAGGACTCGTCGGCGGACGGCCTGATCACCGCACTCGGCGGTTCGGACGCCGGCGCCGACGCCGGTCTGACGACCGAGTTCACCCAGATCACGCCCGAGGCGATGATCAACGCGAATCCCGATGTGCTGCTGGTGATGTCGCAGGGCGCCGACTCGGTGGGCGGCATGGATGCCGTGCTGAAGCTGCCGGGTATCGCGCAGACCAACGCCGGGCGCGACCGCCGCATCGTGCAGATGGACCAGACCGAACTGCTCGCCTTCGGCCCGGACACCGGCGCGGTGATCACGGCCCTCGCCCAGGCGATGTACAAGTAGCGGCATGACGTGAGCAGCGCACAGACCCGCTCGGTCCGGGACCGATTGGCCGCCGTCCCGATCCGTACCTCCGTCACCATCGTCGTGCTGCTCGTCGCGGCACTGGCCCTCGTCGTGCTCTCCGCCAGCATCGGGCAGATGCACATCCCGGCGTCCGAGGTGCTCGGCAGCCTGCTGCATCATCTGCACATCGACCTGGGACCGCTCCCGTCGAACCAGAACGGCGAGGAGACCCTCTGGGTCGTGCGGTTCCCCCGAATCGTGTTGGGACTGTTGGTCGGTGCCGCCCTGGCCGCCGCGGGCTGCCTGCTGCAGGGCGTCCTCGCGAACCCGCTCGCCGAGCCGAGCGTCATCGGCGTCTCGTCCGGAGCGGCCGTCGGCGCGTCCATCGTGATCGTCGGATTCGGGGTCGGCGCCAGCGGCTGGGGGCAGGCCGGTGCGGCCTTCGGCGGCGGACTGGTGGCCGCCGGCCTGGTCTACGCACTCTCCAGTCGCGACGGCACCTCGTCGCCGATCATGCTGGTGCTCACCGGAATCGCGGTGAACGCCGTCGGCGCCGGCATCATCGCCTACTTCATGTTCATCGCCGGCAACACCGCCCGCGAGCAGATCGTGTTCTGGCAGCTGGGGTCGCTGTCGGCGGCGACCTGGAGTCAGGTCTGGATCGTGCTGCCGCTCACCATCGTCGGCATTGCGGCGGCCCTGACCATGGTGCGCAAACTCGACCTGCTGGCGCTGGGCGAACTCTCGGCCGCCTCCCTCGGCATCAGGGTGGAGACCGTGCGACGCCAGGCCATTGTCCTGGTCGCCATCCTCACCGCAGCCGGCGTGGCCTTCACCGGCATCGTGATGTTCGTCGGGCTGGTGGTGCCGCATGTGATGAGGCTGCTGGTCGGCCCGCGGCACGCGATCCTGTTGCCGGCCAGCGTGATCGGCGGCGCCATCGTCATCACCGCGGCCGACCTCGCCTCCCGCACCCTGGTCCATGCCGCCGACCTGCCGCTGGGCATGCTGACGTCGCTGATCGGCGGACCCGCGTTCTTCATCCTGCTGCGCCGCTCCCGCGCCGGCTGGGGATGGTGAGCATGTCCAAACGCGAGGTCGTCGCCCTCCCCGATCCCGCCGCACGGCGCACCGCCGTCGCCGAGGACGTCTCGGTTCATATCGGGAAGATCGAGATCGTCCACGGCGTCGACATGACGGTCGAGCCCGGCGAGATCGTTGCCCTGGTAGGTCCCAACGGCTGCGGCAAATCGACACTGCTGTCGGCACTGTCCGGTCTGCGGCCCATCGCCGGCGGCCGAATCCACTACGGCGACAGTTCGATCGGCGACCTCGGCCACCTGGAACTGTCGCGCATGCGCGCCCTGGTCGCGCAGTCGCAACGGGCCGACGCACCCTTCACCGTGCAGGAGATCGTCGAGATGGGCCGGCACCCATGGCTGCGCACCGACCACGCCGCCGAGTCGGCAGCGGTCGTCGCCAAGGCGATCGAGGACTGCGACCTCGGCAACCTCACCGACCGGGCGCTGAGCCAGCTGTCCATCGGCCAGCAGGCCCGCGTGGCGATCGCCCGCGCGCTGGCGCAGAACACCCCGATCCTGTTCCTCGACGAGCCGACCGCCGCGCTGGATATCCGCCATCAGGAGCACGTGCTCGGCATCCTGCGCCAGCGGCGCGACGAGGGTGCGGCGATCCTGATTGTGGTGCACGATCTTTCGCTGGCCGCCGGCTACGCCGATCGGGCCGCGCTGATGTCGGCCGGCCGGATCGTCAAGATCGGCGCGACCGACGAGGTGCTCACCGAGGATCTGCTGACCGACGTCTACCGGCATCCGGTGGTGTCTCTGCGGCACCCTGAGACCGGCCAGCGAATCATCATGCCGCGCAGGTGACTTGCCACTAATCGGACATATCGATGAGTTGCATGAAGTCCTTGGTGACGCGCACCGCGTAGTCGGAATCGCCGCCCATGGTGATCAGCGTCGCGAACGCAAGGTCGCCGCGATAGCCGGCGAACCAGGCGTGTGATCCGCCGTCCACCTCGGCCTCACCGGTCTTCGCGTAGATCTCGCCCATGTCGTTGATCGTCCGCCCGGTACCGGTGGTGACCACCTGCCGCATCATCAGCCGCACCTGGTCGATCACCTTCGGGTCCGGTGTCGGCCGCGGACCGGTGACCGTCGTCGGCCGACCGATGATCAGGTCGGGGGTCACCGTGCCGCCATGCGCGATCGTGGCCGCGACCATCGCCATGCCGAACGGACTCGCCAGGTCCTTGCCCTGCCCGAACCCATCCTCCGTACGTTGAGTCAGGTCGGGCGCCACCGGAACCGAGCCGGACTTCACGTCGAGGCCGGGAATCGCATACTGCTGGCCCAGTCCCAGCGAAAATGCGGCCTCGGTCAGCGAGTTCGGCTTCATCTCACTGGCGAGCTTGGCGAACGTCGTGTTGCACGACTGCGCGAACGCGGTGCGCAGCGGCACCTGGCCGAGCGCGAACTCGTCGTAGTTCGGGATCGTGCGATCACCGATCGTGACGGTTCCCGGGCACTGGACCGCGGATTCCGGATTGACCATTCCCCCGTCGATCGCGGCGGTCGACGTCACCATCTTGAACGTCGACCCCGGCGGATACAGGCCCTGCGTGGTGAGATCGCCGCCCCGATCGGCGAGCGGGTTCTGCGCCAGCGCCAGGATGTGTCCGGTCGAGGGCTGAATGACGACCATCATCGTCGCGAAGTCGGTGCGCTTGTCGACGGCCGTCTGCGCGGCGTTCTGTATCTTGCGCGAGATCGTCAGATTCACCGATGGCGCGGGCTCGGCCGCAATGTCGGCGAGGACATCCGCATCGACACCGTTGGCGTTGACCAACACGATGCGCCAACCCGACTTGCCGTCGAGCTCACCGCCGACCATCTTGGCGATCCGGCCGACCAGGTCCGGCGCGAACTTCGGATCGGTCGGCACCATCGCCGCCTGATCCCCTGCGTGCACCCCGGGGATCGCGGCCAGCCGGTCGGCGATCCGGTCGTAGTCGTTCTTCGCGATCGTCGCGACCGGATAGCTGCCGTCGGTCGCCGTCGCATCCTCGGCCATCGACTGCACCGACAGGCCCGGGACCAGCGGCGTCAACACATCGACCAGCTGCGCGACCGCGTCGACCGGCGGACCCGACTGCGCCGCCTCCTTGGCGTCGAAGCTGATGGCCTCCACCACACCCGGTTCCAGGACGGCGCTGCCGTCGGACTCGTTGACCTCGGCTTCCGGCGGCGGCAGCGAGCGCAGCGCGATCGTCTGGTTGGCGCCCAGCTGCGGGTGGATGTCGGTGGACGTCCACCGCACCTGCCAGGCGGAACCGTTCTTCACCAGCTGCACCGAGCCGTCATAGGTCCACACCCGGTCCCGCGGCAGCGTCCAGTTGTAGCGGACCGAGGCGACCGCGGTGTCCGCGGTCATCTTGACCTGGCCGACCTGCGCCTTCATCTTGGTGGCCTGCAGGCCGTTCCATGCGCTCGTCATCGCCTTGGCGGCGTCGTCGGGGTTGTCGGTCCGGTCGGCCGCCCGCGAGATGTGCTTGCCACCGAAGTCGGACAGGAAACGTTTGGCGGTGGCGCTGGCGCCGTCATCGCTGCTGCAGGCGGTCAGCGCCATGGACAGCACCACGGTGACGGTGCCGAGCGCGATGGCGCCGCGCATCTTCGGGGAGATCGATCGCATCGCGGCAATGCTAGGTCGAGCAGCGGAAAGATCATCGACGGCTCGCCGCACTGTGACGGCTGAGGCAGCAGTGACGACCCGGGCAGGCGGTCAGTCCACCAACACCGTTGCGAAACTTCCGATCTCGACGAATCCGACCGAGCGGTACGCAGCCCGCGCGGCGGAGTTGAAGCTGTTGACATACAGGCTGGGCTGGCGGCCCAGATCGGTGATCGCCGCCGCGACCGCCGCGGTGCCCGAGGCACCCAGCCCCTTGCCCCGATGCGCGGGCGCGACCCAGACGCCTTGGATCTGACCGACGGCCGGCGACATCGCCCCGATCTCGGCCTTGAAGATGACCTCGCCATCCTCGATCGCCGCGAACGCCCGACCGGCCGCAATCAGATTGGCGATGCGCCGCCGATACGACCGGCCGTCGTCGCCGTCGCGCGGGTCCACCCCGACCTCACCGACGAACATGTCGACCGCCGCCGGCAGGTAGCAGTCCAGATCGCTCAGCGTCACCTGACGCACCCGCGGGTCCGGAGTGATCAGCGGCGGTCCGGTCAACGCCATGAGCGGCTGATGATCGCGGACCTCCCGCGGCGGTCCCCACACCTGGGCGAGTTCGGTCCACATCGGCAGCACCAGTTCGCTGCGACCGACCAGTGACGAACACATCCGGGGCGCGGCGGCGGCTCGGTCGGCGAAGTCCATCAACGCATCGCGATCGCCCAGCAGCGGAATCAGATTGGCGCCCGAGAAGCACAGCGACTGCCCGGGATCACCCGCGGTCCACAGCTCGCCGCCGAGCGTCCGCGGCGACAGGCCGTGTTCGGCGACCCGTGCCGCCACCATGCAGGTCGCTACGGAATCCCGATCGAGGGCCTCGAGTACGTCGGCATAGTCCTTGGTGCCCAACGGCTTACGGCCGAGCTCGCGGACTTGACGCCAGCGGTTACCAGGCCGCCCAGGACCATCGGTACGGTCCCCAAGCAGCTTCAGCACGACGACTCCTCGCACTGGGCGACATCACTGCCGCCGTTTCACCCCGACTGACTTCGCCAGTATGGCCGTCAAACCCGACACGTCGCAAGGAAATGAACGACTGACAGCCGGTCAGCTCACGGAGACCGTCGGAGTGCCCACGGCGTCGTCGCCGGATTCCTCCGCGATCCGCATCGCCTCTTCGATCAGGGTCTCGACGATCTGCGACTCCGGCACGGTCTTGACCACCTCGCCCTTGACGAAGATCTGTCCCTTGCCGTTGCCGGACGCGACGCCCAGGTCGGCCTCGCGAGCCTCGCCGGGACCGTTGACGACGCAGCCCATGACCGCCACCCGCAGCGGGATCTCCATCCCATCGAGTCCGGCGGTGACTTCCTCGGCCAGCTTGTAGACGTCGACCTGGGCCCGGCCGCAGGACGGGCACGAGACGATCTCCAGCTTGCGCGGACGCAGCCCGAGCGACTGCAGGATCTGTCCGCCGACCTTGACCTCTTCGATCGGCGGCGCCGACAGCGAAACACGGATGGTGTCGCCGATCCCCTGCGACAGCAGGGCGCCGAATGCGACCGCCGACTTGATGGTGCCCTGGAATGCCGGGCCCGCCTCGGTCACGCCCAGGTGCAGCGGGTAGTCGCACTGCGCGGCCAGCTGCCGGTAGGCCTCGACCATGATCACCGGGTCGTTGTGCTTCACCGAGATCTTGATGTCGCCGAAGCCGTGCTCCTCGAATAGGCCGGCCTCCCACAGCGCCGACTCGACGAGCGCCTCCGGGGTGGCCTTGCCGTACTTCTGCAGCAGCCGCGGGTCGAGCGAACCGGCGTTGACGCCGATGCGGATCGGGATGCCCGCATCGCCGGCCGCCTTCGCGACCTCCTTGACACGGCCGTCGAACTCCTTGATGTTGCCCGGATTGACGCGCACAGCGGCGCAGCCGGCATCGATGGCCGCGAAGATATAGCGCGGCTGGAAGTGGATGTCGGCGATCACCGGGATCTGGCTGTGCTTGGCGATCTCCGCCAGCGCCTCGGCATCCTCGTTGCGCGGGCAGGCGACGCGGACGATGTCACAACCCGACGCGGTCAGCTCGGCGATCTGCTGCAGGGTCGCATTGATGTCATGCGTCTTCGTGGTCGTCATCGACTGCACCGACACCGGGCTGTCGCTGCCGACGCCGACGCCGCCGACCTTCAGCTGACGGGTCTTCCGCCGGGGCGCGAGCACGGTGGGAACGTCGGGTACACCCAGGGCGACAGGATTGGACATGCTCCCGATTCTATTCGCATTCGCCACGGCGCCTCGTCTCGATCATGACGCCCCCTGCCGGGCGCTGGCACGACGCTCAAGCGGAGGCGCCAGAACCATCCGACGAATCCGCGCCAACAGCCGATCCGGGTGCTCAAGATCACGCCATCCCCACCGCACGACGCGCCATCCGGCCTCATGTAGGCGGTCCGTCCGCTCCTTCTCCCGAATGACGGCGATCGCCGGATCGACGCCGTACTGACCGCGGTACTTCCCGTGACCATCGCACTCCCCGAGCACCTGCTGGTCGACCCAGGCCAGGTCGCCGCGGGCGAGGAACGCGCCGCTGTCATCGACGACATCAACCTGAAGGTCTGGATCCGGCAGTCCCGGATCGTCGACCACAAGCACTCGGCTGCGCGATTCCAGCGGACTCTCGCTTAACCCGTTCATCTGCGAGACAGCCCGTACCGCTCGCGAGTGCCCCGGGAACCCTGACGCTAGTTCGAGTTCGATCAACAACTCATCCAACGTGCATCTCTTCAGGTGAAGCGCGGCATCACCGACGACAACAGCGGCTGTCTTCGATTCGTGACGGGCGATATCGATCACAGTGCGCGCGACACCGACCACCTCAATGCCGTCGATCCGCACGGCCGCGGCCGGTCGTGGATCTGCATGCGTCACCGACCTGCTCGTCGCCAAAGTGCCCGAACCGCCTCTGCGGGCAGACAGATGCACTCGATCCGTCCGCATTCCCCATACCGGCAAGCCGTGGACGGCAGCGGCCGACACCCTGGCGAGGGCTCCGGTTCGACCGCGCGCCGGTGCAACAGCCAACTGCGCGTGCTTGATCTCGGGTGGCGCTTCGTCGATCCACCGCGGACCGAAGACTCCGGCTGCGAGCCGGACGATGGCTCCATCACGGATCGCGCGACGCAGATCGTTCGGGGTGTATCCGGAGGCCAGCAGTTCACGCCGAGTGGCGGCACCGGCCAGCCTGTCAATGTCCATGTCAGCATTGTGAATGCCGTTGATGGCCAATCCTGTTCGCTAGCACTCGCCTGTGGATAGGCGACCAAACTGTGGATACGTCCGCGCCTTGTCTCGATCACGACGCCTCGCGCCGAACGCGAGCGCCACGCTCAGTTCGAGGCGCCGTGCCGCCGCACCGCCGCGCACAGATCGGCGAGCAGGCGCGGATCGGCGCGATAGGGAGTGTTGAACCCGAGGCGGTCCACGATTCCGTCGTATCGGCGGTACAGCTCGTCGGCGGCTGTCTCCGGATCGTCGACCGTCACAGCCACCAGGTCGATGAAGTCGTCGTCGATCAGCGTCGCCATTTCCTGCCACTGCCCTTGACGCGACATGTCGCGCAGCCGTGGCCCGAGTTCGCCCCGACCGTGGAGCTCGAGGATCGGCCAGTACGCCTGCGTCGAGCCGTAGAAACCGAGCTGCCAGGCCACCGCGGCGCGGGCGGCCGCGCGTTCGGTATCGTCGCCGCCGACGATCACTATCGCCGAGTGATGAATAGCGATGTCGGACAGCTCTTTTCCGGCCGTCACCGCGCCCAGGCTCAACGAAGGAAGCGTGCGCTCGCGCAGATACTCCGGAGTGCACAGCGGATGCGAGAGGAAGCCGTCGGCGACCTCGCCGGCCACCTCGGTCAGCCGCTGACCGACGCCGGCCAGCCAGATCGGCGGCGGACCGAATCCGTCGACCTGCGCCGGATCCGGGCGGAACAGCGGCGGCATCAGCGTGTGCTGATAGAACTCGCCGCGGTAGTCCAGTGGCCGACCGTGATCGGTCCAACTGGCCCAGATCTCGCGCGTCGCGAGCACCATGTCGCGCATGCGGGCGGCGGGACGGCTCCAGGGCATGCCGTAGCGCCGGGTGATGTGCGCCTTGATCTGGGTTCCCAGGCCGAGGATGAACCGTCCGCCGGAATACGCCTGAAGGTCCCAGCCGACCGTCGCGAGCAGCATCGGGTTACGCGCGAATCCGACGGCGATCGACGTGCCCAGGCTGACGTCGCGGGTGTGTTCGGCCGCGAGCAGCAGCGGCAGGAACGGATCGTGGGAGCCCTCGAAGGTCCAAATCCCTTGGTAGCCGGCAGCTTCCGCGTCCGTTGCGGCCGCGGCGACCCCGGACAGCGGCTCGGTGATAGTGATGTCGACCTGCATGCGCCGACTCTATCGGTCTGCTCAGAACACCTTGATCGGGTTGATGATGTCCGCGAGCACCGCGAGGATCATGTAGGCGCCCATGACCGCGATCACGGCGTAGGTCGGCGGCATGAGTTTCATGTAGTCGACCGGCCCACCGGCCGCACGGCCGCGCATGGCACGGATGCGGTCACGGAGCTTCTCGTAGCCCACGACGGCCATGTGTCCGCCGTCCAGCGGTAGCAGCGGGATCAGGTTGAACAGCCCCAGGAACAGATTGATGCTGGCCAGCAGGAAGAAGAAGAACGACCAGGCGCCATGGTCGGCGGCCTGACCGCCGATCACCGACGCGCCGACGACGCTGGTGGGAGTATCGGCTCCGCGCGAGCCGCCGGTGATCGCATGCCACAGGGCACTCACCTTCGACGGCATCTGCAGCAGCGCATCCCAGGTCTTGCCGATCAGCTGACCGGTGAAGACCGCAGCCCCGCCGAATGCGGTGACCACGTTGTACTGCTTCCACGGCACCGCGGCCGGGCCGATGCCGACCATCGGCTTGTAGGTGTGCTCGGGGTTGCCGTTCTCATTGATCGTGCTGATGTCGGCCTGGATCGGCTGCATCGTCGTTGTGGAAGTCACGCCGTCGCGCTCGTAGCTGATGGCGACCGCGCCGGTCGCATTCTTCAGCAACGATGTCACGTCGTCCCAGTCCGAGACCGGCTGGCCATCGATCGCGACGATCTTGTCGCCATCGCGCAGACCGGCATCCGCAGCTGGCCCCCCGCCGGTGCACTTGGGCGACGTGAGATTGCCCTTCACGTCGTACGTCTGCACGGGTGCGACGCACTGGGTGGCGCCGATCTTCGCGGGCAGCGCCTCGGTCAGGTTCGGCAGTCCGGCGAAGATCGCCAGGCCGACGATCAGGATGAACGCCAGGATAAAGTTCTGCAGCGGCCCGGCGAACAGCACGACCAGGCGCTTCCACGGCTTCTGCCGGTACATCGCCCGCGACTCGTCCTCCGGGGCGAGCTCGTCATAGGTCGTCATGCCGGCGATGTCGCAGAAGCCGCCGAGCGGGATCGCCTTGAGCCCGTACTCCGTCTCACCGCGCCGGAACGACCAGATCTTCGGGCCGAAGCCGACGAAGTACCGGCGCACCTTCATGCCAGTCGCCTGAGCCGCCCACATGTGTCCGCATTCGTGCCAGGCGATGGACAGCAGCAAGCACAACGCAAAGAGGGCGATACCCAAAATCAACATCAGTGGATCAACATCGCTAGGTCGTTGCAGCCTTTCCAACCAGTGCACCGGCACGCCTCCGAGCCCAGGAATCGGCTGCGAGGACGTCGTCCAGCGTACCGGGGTCAACAGCCCATTCATCGGCCTGCATCAGGACATCCCCGACGATTCCGACAATGCGCGGAAAGGTGATGGCGCCGTCGAAGAAGCCCTGAGCGGCGACCTCGTTGGCCGCGTTGAAGACCGCCGGCAGGCTGCCGCCACGGGTGCCGGCCTCGCGCGCGATGGAGATGGCCGGGAACACCGCATCGTCGACCGGCTCGAAGGTCCACTGCATCGATTGCGAAAAGTCCAGCGGGTCACCGACATCCGGAACCCGGTGCGGCCAGTCCAGGGCCAGCGCGATGGGCAGCTCCATCGACGGTGGCGACGCCTTGGCGATGGTCGCGCCGTCGATGAAGGTGACCATCGAGTGCACGATCGACTGCGGGTGCACGGTGACGTCGATCCGGTCATACGGCACTCCGAACAGCAGATGCGCCTCGATGACTTCCAGCGCCTTGTTGACCAGGGTCGCCGAGTTCAGGGTGATCATCGGCCCCATCGACCAGGTCGGATGCTTGCCGGCCTGAGCGGGGGTGACGGCTTCGAGCTGCCGGGCGGTGTACCCGCGGAACGGTCCGCCCGACGCCGTGACCACCAGCTTCGCCACCTCGTCGGGGGTGCCGCCGCGCAGGCATTGCGCGATCGCCGAGTGCTCGGAGTCGACCGGAACGATCTGCCCGGGGGCCGCCGCGCGGGTGACGAGCGAGCCGCCGGCGACGAGCGACTCCTTGTTGGCCAGCGCCAGCCGGGCGCCGCTGCGCAGCGTCGTCAGGGTCGGCCCGAGGCCGAGTGAGCCGACGACCGCGTTGAGGACGACGTCCGCGTCGGCCGCCTCGATGAGCTCGCTCATCGCATCGACCCCGGTCAGCACACCGGCGAGACCGGTCGCGTTCTCGAATGCCGCCGCCCGCGCCGGATCGGCGACGGCGATCCGGTCAGCCTGCAGATTCCAGCGCGTCGCCTGTTCCGCGAGCAGGTCGACGTTGCCGCCGCCGGCGCCAAGCCCCGCGACCACGAACCGGTCGGGGTTCGCCGCGATCACATTGAGGGCCTGGGTCCCGATCGAACCCGTCGAGCCGAGGATCAGGACCGAGGTCAGCCCCTGAGAAGTCATCACCGTCATATTGTGCCCGAATGCGGTCCGCCGGTGGAGCGACGGCGATACGCTCGACCACGTGGACGATCGACGATCGGCGAATCATCTGAATGTGCTGGTGTACAGCAGCAATTCGCAGAGCCGCCGGCAGGTGATCGACGCGCTCGGCGAGCGCCCCACCCGCGATCTGCCGCCCGTTCAGGTGCTCGAAGTCGCCACCGCGCAGGTGGTTCGCGACGAGCTCGCCGCCGGAGGGATCGATCTGGCAATCTTCGATGCCGAGGCCTCGCCACACGGCGGAATGGGGCTCTCACGCCAGATCCACGACGAAATCGCCAGTCCCCCACCGATTCTGCTGCTCGTCAGTCGCGAGCAGGATCGCTGGCTCGCGGATTGGTCTGAGGCCGACGCCATAGTCGTACGACCTGTGGACCCCTTCGCTCTCGCGCGTACCGCCTCCGAGACGCTGCGCTCACGCTACGAGCTGTACGACCGGCTGAGCAGGCTGGCGAGCACCGCGTGGAGCGACAACTGACCCGGATCACCGGGTCTCATATATCTCGGACTGTCATCAATCGCTATCTCAATACTTCATCACCAATAGGAACTGTCCTGGGCAATTGAGTCGATAGTGTGTGGTGTAGGCCACACTTCGGCCTTCGGTTCTCCACCTGGGAGGCACTGGCGATGAACGCGTACGTACCCATTCTGGTCATGGGAGCGATCGCGGTGGTATTCGCCGCGTTCTCGGTCGGCATGGGCGGCAAACTCGGCCCCCGGCACCGCTTCAACCGCGCCAAATACGCCGCCTACGAGTGCGGTATCGAGCCGATGTCCGGCGAAAGCCTGAGGACACAACGTATTCCGGTGAAGTACTACCTCACCGCGATGTTGTTCATCATCTTCGACATCGAGATCGTCTTCCTCTACCCGTGGGCGGTCTACTTCAATTCCCTTGGCATGTTCGGCTTCTGCGCGATGGCCCTCTTCGTGGTCAACGTGTCCGTCGCCTATGCCTACGAATGGCGACGCGGTGGTCTGACATGGGATTAGAAAGCGGCGGCGAGGTCCCGGGCGGCTTCCTGCTCTCGACGGTCGAGGGATTCGCCGGGTACATGCGCAAGGGCTCGATGTGGCCCGTCACGTTCGGGCTGGCCTGCTGCGCCATCGAGATGATGGCCACCGCCGGATCCCGTTACGACCTCGCACGATTCGGCATGGAGGCGTTCCGCGCCTCGCCCCGGCAAGCCGACCTGATGATCGTCGCCGGGCGCGTCAGCCAGAAGATGGCGCCGGTGCTGCGCCAGATCTACGACCAGATGGCCGAGCCCAAGTGGGTCCTGTCGATGGGCGTCTGCGCGTCGTCGGGCGGCATGTTCAACAACTACGCCATCGTCCAGGGCGTTGATCATGTTGTGCCCGTGGACATCTACCTGCCCGGCTGCCCGCCGCGGCCGGAGATGCTGATGCACGCGATCCTCAAGCTGCATGAGCAGGTGCAGCAGATGCCCTTCGGGGTCAACCGCATCGAGGCCATCAAGGCCGCCGAGGCGGCGGCCCTGGCCGCACCCACCACCATCGAACTCAAGGGGCTGCTGAAATGAGCCCCACTGACACGAACGGCGACATGATCGGTACCCGCCGCGGAGTGTTCGGCGGCACGGGAACCGGCGACACCTCGGGCTACGGCCGGCTGGTGCAACCGATCGTGTTGCCGGGCAGCAGTTCCCGGCCGTACGGCGGCTACTTCGACGATATAGTCGACCGGCTGGCAGAGGCTCTGGGCGATCGATTCGACGATGCCGTCCAGTCGGTGGTGGTCCACCGGGACGCCCTGACACTGCACATCGCCCGGGAGTCACTGATCGAGGTCGCGCGGACGCTCCGCGACGATCAGCAGCTGCGTTTCGAACTGTCACTCGGCGTCAGCGGCGTGCACTATCCGGACGAGGCCGAACGTGAGCTGCACGCGCTCTACCCGCTGCGATCGATCAGCACCCGGCGACTGGTCAGCCTGGAAGTCGCCGTGCCCGACTCCGATCCGCATATTCCGTCGCTCACGGACGTCTATCCGACCTGCGACTGGCACGAGCGCGAGACCTACGATTTCTTCGGCATCGTGTTCGACGGGCACCCCAATCTCACCCGCATCGAGATGCCCGACGATTGGGAGGGCCATCCGCAGCGCAAGGACTATCCACTCGGCGGCATCCCCGTCGAGTATCGCGGCGCCACCATCGCGCCGCCGGATCAACGCAGGTCGTACCGCTGATGTCCACACCGACTCTGACGATCACCGCCGACGGCCGCGACTGGGACGAGGTCGTCGCCGCGGCGGCCCGCGCCGGCAACGAGCGCATCGTCGTCAACATGGGTCCGCAGCACCCGTCCACCCACGGCGTGCTGCGACTGATCCTGGAGATCGAGGGCGAGACGGTCACCGAGGCGCGCTGCGGAATCGGCTACCTGCACACCGGAATCGAGAAGAGCCTCGAGTTCCGCAACTGGACCCAGGCCGTCACATTCGTCACCCGGATGGACTACCTCTCCCCGTTCTTCAACGAGGCCGCCTACTGCCTGGCGGTCGAACGGCTGCTCGGAATCACCGACGACATCCCCGAGCGGGCGTCGGTGATCCGAGTGCTGCTGATGGAGCTCAATCGAGTGTCCTCGCACCTGGTCGCCCTGGCGACCGGCGGCATGGAGCTCGGCGCGATCAGCGCGATGCTCTACGGATTCCGCGACCGCGAGGTGGTGCTGGACGTCTTCGAGGCGATCACCGGGCTGCGGATGAATCACGCGTACATCCGGCCCGGTGGCGTCGCCACCGATCTGCCCGATGGCGCCATCGGCAAGGTGCGCGAGCTGCTCGCGATGCTGCCCGGTCGGCTGCGTGACACCGAGAATCTGCTCAGCAACAACCGCGTCTGGCGCGGCCGCACCGAGGGTATCGGCTACCTCGACCTCGCCGGTTGTATCGCACTCGGCGTCACCGGCCCGATGCTGCGGGCGGCCGGTCTGGCACAGGATCTGCGAAAGTCCCAGCCCTACTGCGGATATGAAAACTACGAGTTCGACGTCCCGATCGACGACGGCTGCGACGCATACGGGCGTTTCCTGATTCGTATCGCCGAGATGAAGGAATCGCTGAAGATCGTCGAGCAGTGCCTCGACCGGCTGCAGCCCGGGCCGGTGATGGTGTCGGACAAGAAGCTCGGCTGGCCCGCCGATCTCACGCTGGGCCCCGACGGGCTCGGGAATTCGCCGGAACACATCGCGCACATCATGGGCGGGTCGATGGAGGGCCTGATCCATCACTTCAAACTGGTCACCGAGGGATTCCGGGTGCCGGCCGGGCAGACGTACGTCGGAATCGAGTCCCCTCGTGGCGAATTGGGCGTGCATGTGGTGTCCGACGGCGGCACCCGGCCATACCGCGTGCATTTCCGCGATCCGTCGTTCACCAATCTGCAGGCGGTGGCGGCCTGCTGTGAGGGCGGCATGGTGGCCGATGTCATTGCGGCCGTGGCGAGTATCGATCCGGTGATGGGCGGTGTGGACCGATGACGGAGCACCCGAACCGCGTAAGGCTCCCCGACCCGGCTCCGGCCGCTCCGGATCCGGCCGAGAACATCACCTACCCGGACGACGTCTATCGGCGGCTGGTGGACGATGCCACACAGATCGTCACCCGCTACCCCGATCCGCGATCGGCACTGCTGCCGCTGCTGCACCTGACGCAGTCCGAGGATGGCTGCCTCACCGATGCCGGCCTGAATTTTTGTGCCCGACAACTGGATCTGACCGCGGCCGAGGTGCGGGCAGTGGCCACGTTCTACAGCATGTATCGGCGCGAGCCGACCGGCGACTACCTCGTCGGTGTCTGCACCAACACGCTGTGCGCGGTACTCGGCGGCGACGCGGTCCTGGCCGAACTCGTCGAGCGTCTGCAGGTCGCACCGGGGGCGACGACCGCCGACGGCAAGGTGACGCTCGAACATGTCGAATGCAATGCCGCTTGCGACTATGCCCCGGTGGTGATGGTCAATTGGGAGTTCTTCGACAACCAGACGCCCACCAGCGCAGCCGATCTCGTCGATGCGCTGCGGGCCGGTCAGGTCGTGCAGCCGAGCCGGGGTGCGCCGCTGTGCACGTTCCGTGAGACCTGCCGGACTCTTGCCGGGCTTCCCGACAATCACCCCGACGCCGCGGCCGCGGCCGACGCGGGCGAGCCGACGCTGGTCGGCCTGCGGATCGCCGACGAGAACGGCTGGGCCGCACCGGATCCGTCGGAGGTGCCGCCGCAGACCGCAGGAGGTGCGTCATGACCGGACCATCGCCGTTAACACCCGTTCTTTCCCGGCATTGGGACGATCCCGATCTGTGGACGCTGGACGGCTATCGGCGACACGGCGGCTATACCGGCATCAAGCAGGCCCTGGCTGCCGAACCCGATCAGGTCATCGACACCGTCAAGGCATCCGGGCTGCGCGGACGCGGCGGTGCCGGCTTCCCCACCGGACAGAAATGGTCGTTCATCCCGCAGGGCGATGCGCCGGGCGGCGACAAGCCGCACTACCTGGTGGTCAACGCCGACGAGTCGGAACCCGGCACCTGCAAGGACATCCCGCTCCTGATGGCGAACCCGCATGCGCTGGTCGAGGGGATCGTCATCGCCGCATATGCCATTCGGGCCGCCCGTGCGTTCATTTACGTCCGCGGCGAGGTGGTTCCCGTCCTGCGCCGGCTCCAGCATGCGGTCGCCGAGGCCTACGAGGCCGGCTACCTCGGGACCGACATCCTCGGCACCGGCTTCGATCTGCAGCTGATCGTCCACGCCGGTGCCGGCGCCTACATCTGCGGGGAGGAGACGGCGCTGTTGAACTCGCTGGAGGGCCGTCGCGGCCAGCCGCGACTGCGGCCGCCGTTCCCCGCCGTCGCCGGCCTGTACGCCTGCCCGACCGTGGTGAACAACGCCGAATCCATTGCGTCGGTGCCGTATATCTTCGCAAACGGCGTCGACTGGTTCCGATCCATGGGCACCGAGAAGTCTCCCGGCTTCACTCTCTACTCGTTGTCCGGGCATGTGCGCCGGCCCGGCCAGTACGAGGCGCCGCTGGGCATCACCCTGCGCGAGTTGCTGGACATCGCCGGCGGCGTCCGCGACGGCCACGAACTCAAGTTCTGGACTCCCGGCGGATCGTCGACGCCGATGTTCACCGCCGCCGAACTCGATGTGCCGCTGCACTACGAGGGCGTCGGCGAGGCCGGATCGATGCTGGGCACCAAGGCATTGCAGATCTTCGACGACACCACTTGCGTGGTGCGGGCCGTGCTGCGCTGGACCGAGTTCTACGCCCACGAGTCCTGCGGCAAGTGCACGCCCTGCCGCGAGGGCACCTACTGGCTGGTGCAGTTGTTGCGCTCCATCGAGGACGGCACCGCGACGGAAGGCGAGCTGGACACGCTGCTCGACGTCACCAATACCGTCATCGGAAAATCGTTCTGCGCGTTGGGTGATGGTGCGGCGAGCCCGATCCTGTCCTCGCTCAAACATTTCCGCGACGAGTACATCGCTCATGTGTCCGGCGGCGGCTGCCCGTTCAATCCGGCGGCGTCGACGGCCTTCGCCCCGGCCGGGACGGGTCGTTCCTGATGACCACGGAGATGGACCAGACCGCCGACACCGTCGACGACGGTCTCGTCGGCATCACGATCGACGGTCGGCCGGTACGAGTCGCCCCAGGCACCTTGATCATTCGGGCGGCGGAACAGGTCGGCATCAACATTCCGCGCTTCTGCGATCACCCGCTGCTCGATCCGGTGGGGGCCTGCCGCCAGTGCATCGTCGAGGTGGAGGGGCAGCGCAAGCCGGTGGCCGCCTGCACGATTCCCGTCACCGACGGCATGGTGATCGCCACCCAGGGTTCGTCCGAGGTCGCCGAGACGGCGCAACGCGGCGTGATGGAGTTGCTGCTGATCAACCATCCGCTGGACTGCCCGATCTGCGACAAGGGCGGCGAGTGTCCACTGCAGAACCAGGCGATGTCGACCGGCCGCGTTGAATCCCGGTTCACCGGAATCAAACGCACCTTCCCGAAGCCGATCGCGCTGTCGTCCGAGGTGCTGCTCGACCGGGAACGCTGCGTCCTGTGCGCGCGCTGCACCCGGTTCGCCGATCAGGTCGCCGGCGACCCGCTCATCGAACTCGTCGAGCGCGGCGCGACCGAGCAGGTCGGTATCGCCGACGGGCACCCCTTCGATAGCTACTTCTCCGGGAACACCGTGCAGATCTGCCCGGTCGGCGCACTGACGAACACCGAATACCGATTTCGGGCAAGGCCATTCGACCTGATCTCGACACCCAGCGTGTGCGAGCACTGCGCGAGCGGCTGCGCGAGCCGCACCGATCATCGCCGTGGACAGGTGCTGCGGCGACTCGCCGGCGACGACCCGGACGTCAACACCGAATGGAACTGCGACAAGGGCCGATGGGCATTCGCCTACGCCACCACCGACGATCGCCTGCGCGCACCGATGATCCGCGACGGCGACGAGCTGCGGACGGTGTCGTGGCCGGAGGCCGTCGACGTCGCGGCCCGCGGATTGACCGCGCAGTCGACGGCGGTGCTGACCGGCGGCCGGACCACCCTTGAGGACGCGTACGCCTACAGCAAGTTCGCCCGAGTGGTGCTGGGAACCAACGACATCGACTTCCGAGCGCGCGACCACAGCATCGAGGAGGGCACCTTCCTCGCCGCCATGGTCGCCGGCCGTGCCGACGTCAGCTACGCCGATCTGGAGTCCGCGCCGACTGTGCTGCTGGTGGCGTTCGAGCCCGAGGAAGAATCACCGATCGTCTTCCTTCGGCTGCGCAAGGCGGTTCGGTCCGGGCGCACCGCGGTGATCTCGATGGCGCCGTTGACGAGTCGTGGATCCGAGAAGCTCGACGCGGAGATGCTGCTCACCACGCCGGGCGACGAACCCGCAGCGCTGGAATCCCTGCGCGGCGACGCGCGGCTCGCACAACCGGGGTCGGTGATTCTGGTCGGCGAGCGCGCCGCGGCGTCGGGCGGGACGCTCAGCGCTGCCGCCATCCTGGCTGCGGCAACGGGTGCGCGGCTCGCCTGGATTCCCCGCCGGGCGGGTGAACGCGCAGCCATCGATGCGGGCGCGCACCCCTATCTTCTGCCGGCCGGCCGGCCGGTAGAGAATGCCACAGCGCGCGAACAGGTCTCGCAGCTGTGGGGAGTACCCCTGCCGGCCAACCCGGGACGCGACTGCCGAGAGATCCTCGACCCCGTAGCGGGCGAAGAGATCGGTGGGCTGCTGGTCGGCGGCGTCGATCCTGGCGATCTGCCCGACCCGCAGGCCGCCCTGGCGGCACTCGCGGCCGCACGCTTCGTCGTCAGCCTCGAACAGCGTCCGACGGCGGTGACCGAGGCGGCCGACGTGGTTCTGCCCGTCGCCGCCGCGGCCGAAAAGTCGGGGACTTATCTGAATTGGGAAGGCCGCCAACGAGGCTTTGCCCGCGCGCTGGATGTCCCGGAGATGATGGCCGATCACCGTGTGCTGTCGGCGATCGCCGACGCAGCCGAGCGGCCCATCGGGCTCGCCGACGTGACCGTCCTGCGGCGGGAACTCGACAGCCTCGGCCCATGGACCGGCGATCGGCCCGGGATCTTCGGGCCCATGAACACATCGCGGCCAGCGCCACCACCCGGGGAAGCCCGACTCGCCGGCTGGCGCATGCTGCTCGACAACGGCACCCTGCAACGCGGGGCGCCCGACCTGGCCGGCACCGCACATCCGGTGCAGGCGATGATCGGCCGCGCGCTGGCCGACGAGATCGGCGCCCAGGACGGAAACACCATCAGCGTCAGCAACTCCCGCGGTCGGATCACGCTTCCGGTGCAGATCGTCGACATGGCCGACCGCACCGTCTGGCTGCCGCTGCGGTCGGCCGGCAGCCATGTGCACGAGACCCTGGGCCCGGCGATCGGCACCCACGTGGCCGTGGAGGTCTGGTGACATGCGCACGCACACCACCGATCTCGCCGCCGCAGACCTCTCGGCCTTCGGACACGATCCGTTCTGGCTGGTGCTCATCAAGGCCGTGGTGATCATTGCCTTCCTGCTGGTCAACACGATCGTGGTGATCCTGGTCGAGCGAAAGATCGTCGGCTGGATGCAATCCCGCGTCGGACCCGACCGGGTCGGACCCTGGGGTGTGCTGCAGAGCGTCGCCGATGCCGTGAAGCTCGGCTTCAAAGAGCGCATCATCCCGACGATGGTCGACCGGCCGATCTACATGCTGGCGCCGATCATCTCGGTGGTGCCCGCGCTCATGGCCTGGGCCGTCATCCCGTTCGGGCCGACGGTGTCGATCTTCGGTCATCACAGCCCCCTGCAACTGACCGACCTGCCCGCCGGCGTGCTCTACATCCTCGCCGTCACCTCTGTCGGCGTGTACGGGATCGTGTTGGCGGGCTGGGCATCCGGTTCCACCTATCCCCTGTTGGGCGGCCTGCGTTCGTCGGCGCAGGTGATCTCCTACGAGATCGCGATGGGGTTGACGTTCGCGGCCGTCTTCCTGAATTCCGGGACGATGTCGACCTCCGGCATCGTCGCCGCGCAGGACAAGCTCTGGTACGCCTTCGCGCTGCTGCCCTCCTTCGTCATCTACGTGATCTCGATGGTCGGCGAGACCAACCGGGCGCCCTTCGACCTCCCCGAGGCCGAAGGCGAGCTGGTCGGCGGCTTCCACACCGAATACAGCTCGCTCGGCTTCGCGATGTTCTTCCTCGCCGAATACGTGAACATGGCCACGGTTTCCGCGGTCGCGACCACACTGTTCCTCGGTGGCTGGCATGCACCGTGGCCGATCAACATGTGGGACGGCGCCAACTCCGGCTGGTGGCCGATCCTGTGGTTCCTCGGCAAGGTCTGGCTGTTCCTCTTCGTCTTCATCTGGCTGCGCGGGACCCTGCCGCGGCTGCGGTACGACCAGTTCATGCATCTCGGCTGGAAGGTGCTGATCCCAGTCGCCCTCGGCTGGGTGATGGTCGTCGCGTTGGCCCGGGCGATGCGGCTGGAGGGTTACAGCCACGTCACCACCGGCCTCACCGTCGGTGGGATCGTCGCCGGTGTCCTGGTGATCGGCGTGCTCTGGCGCGCCCTCTGGTCTCGCCGCCGGCCGATTATCCCCCGCGGTCCCGACGACCAGGATTTCCTGGTGCCACAGTGGATTCCGGACAACAGCGATCTCGTCGGCGTTCCCGTTCGGAAGGGATCCCATCATGGCTAAAGCATTCGGGTCGGTCCTCGGATTCTGGGTCACCTTCAAGCAGATGTTCAAGCCGAAGGTCACCGAGTACTACCCGGAGCACCCGGGGCCGATCGCGCCGCAGTATCACGGGCGGCACCAACTGAATCGGTACGCGGACGGCCTGGAGAAATGCATCGGTTGTGAACTCTGCGCCTGGGCCTGCCCGGCCGACGCCATCTATGTGGAGGGCGCCGATAACACCGAACAGGAACGCTTTTCGCCCGGTGAACGCTACGGCCGGGTCTATCAGATCAACTACCTGCGCTGCATCGGCTGCGGCCTGTGCATCGAGGCGTGCCCGACGCGGGCGCTCACCATGACCAACGAGTACGAGATGGCCGACGACAATCGATCCGACCTGATCTATGGAAAGGATCGGCTGCTGGCGCCGCTGACCTCGGATATGGCGCCGCCGCCGCACGCGATGGCCACCGAGTCGACCGACGAGGACTACTACCGCGGAAACATTGTGGGGGTCAACCTGTTACGGGGACAGTCATGATCGCGGCGGCGATTGCCGATCCGGCCGTTCTCGCCGCAGTCGAGCGGACGTCCACGGGTGAGGCCGTGCAGTTCTGGGTGCTGGCGGTGATCGCGGTCGCCGGGGCGCTGGGCGTGGTCCTTTCGCCCAAGGCCGTCTACTCCGCGGTGTTTCTGGCACTGACGATGATCGTGATCGCGATCTGCTACGTGGCACAGGGCGCGATGTTCCTCGGTGTCGCCCAGGTCGTGGTGTACACCGGCGCGGTGATGATGCTGTTCCTGTTCGTGCTGATGTTCATCGGCGTCGACTCCGCCGATGCCATCACCGAAAACATTCGGGGACAACGTGTCTGGATCACGATAGCCGGGGTGGGATTCGGCGTCCTACTGATCTCGGCCATCGGCAATGCGGCCACCACCGCGATCGCCGGGCCGCGACAGGTCTACCCGGCCCGGCCCGGCGCCGATCCGAGCGGCAACGTCGAGGGACTCGCCGAACGCATCTTCGTCAGCTATCTCTGGGCTTTTGAGCTGACGGGCGCGCTCCTGATCACCGCGACGCTCGGCGCACTCATCCTGGCGCACCGCGAACGCGTCGAGGCTCCGGCCGGGCAGCGGGAGCTGTCGGTCCGTCGGCTGCTGCCCGGCGGCCGGATGACACCGCTGCCGAATCCCGGTGTGTACGCCCGGCATAACGCCGTCGACATGCCAGCGCGGCTGCCCGACGGCAGCATGTCCGACCTGTCCGTCAACGCCGGCCTCACCGCCCGCGAACTCCGCGAGAAGCAGGATCGCGAGAGGGCCGATCGCCGATGAATGCCGAGAACTACCTCTACCTCGCGGCGCTGCTGTTCACCATCGGCGCCGCCGGAGTTGCCCTGCGCCGCAACGCGATCGTCGTCTTCATGAGTGTCGAGCTGATGCTCAACGCCGCCAATCTCGCGTTCGTCACCTTCGGCCGGATCAACCACAATCTCGACGGCCAGGTGATCGCGTTCTTCACGATGATCGTCGCCGCCGCCGAGGTGGTGATCGGTCTCGCGATCATCATGACCATCTTCCGTGCCCGCCGATCGGCCTCCGTCGACGACCCGAACCTTCTCAAGAACTAGGCGGCCCGCGCAGATGAATTCGACATTGTGGCTCCTTCCGGCTCTCCCCCTCGCCGGTGCCGCAGTGCTGCTGCTCGGCGGACGCCGCCTCGACCGGGTGGGGCACCTGATCGGGGTGCTCATGGCGGTGGCGAGCTTCGTGGTCGCGCTCATCGCGGCGATCGTGATGATCGGCCGATCGGTCGCCGACCGGCCGATGCACGAGCATCTGTTCAGCTGGGTGCCTGTCGCGTCACTGCGCGTCGACTTCGGTCTCCAGATAGACCAGCTGACACTGTGTTTCGTCCTGCTGATCACCGGCGTCGGCTCGCTGATTCACATCTATTCGGTCGGCTACATGGCCGACGACCCCGGCCGTCGCCGGTTCTTCGGGTATCTGGATCTCTTCCTCGGCGCGATGCTGATCCTGGTGATGGCCGACAACTTCCTCGGGCTGTACCTCGGCTGGGAGGGTGTCGGCCTGGCGTCCTATCTGCTGATCGGTTTCTGGCAGCACAAGCCGAGCGCGGCAACCGCGGCCAAGAAGGCATTCGTGGTCAATCGGGTCGGCGATCTCGGGCTCGCGATCGCGCTGATGATCATGTTCCACACGTTCGGGTCGCTGTCCTTCGCGGATGTCTTCGGCTCGGCCGACCGAGCCAGCGAATCCACCCTCACGGCATTGGGTTTCATGCTGTTGCTCGCCGCATGCGGCAAGTCGGCACAGGTACCGCTGCAGTCGTGGCTGGGGGATGCGATGGAGGGCCCGACGCCCGTGTCCGCGCTCATCCACGCCGCGACGATGGTAACCGCCGGCGTCTATCTGGTCACCCGGGCGAACCCGATCTTCGATCTCGCGCCGCACGCCCGCACCGGGGTCATCGTCGTCGGTGCGGTGACGCTTATGTTCGGCGCGATCATCGGTTGCGCCAAGGACGACATCAAGAAGGCGCTGGCCGCGTCGACCATGAGCCAGATCGGCTACATGGTGCTCGCGACCGGACTCGGCCCGGCCGGTTATGTTTTCGCGATCGCCCACCTGCTGACCCACGGCTTCTTCAAGGCCGGGTTGTTCCTCGGGGCCGGGTCGGTGATGCATGCGATGGACGACGAGACCGATATGCGCCGCTATGGCGGGCTGCGCACGCTGATGCCGATCACGTTCGCCACCTTCGGATTCGGCTACCTGGCGATCATCGGCGTCCCGCCGTTTTCCGGCTTCTTCTCCAAGGACCGCATCATCGAGGCCGCATTCGCATCGGACGGTGCCGGCGGCTGGATCCTCGGGATCGTCGCGCTGCTGGGCGCCGGGCTGACTGCGTTTTACATGACCCGGGTGATGGTGCTGACGTTCTTCGGCAAACCGCGCTGGCGTCAGGGTGATTCGACACCACACCCGCACGAGGCGCCGACCTCCATGACGGCACCGATGGTGTTGCTGGCCATCGGGTCGATCGCCGCGGGTGGCCTGCTGCTGTGGGGCGACTCCATCGTCAGCTGGCTGTCGCCGGCCGTCCCCTATCACCATTCCGAGCCGCCGATCCCCTCCTGGTCGATCTCGCTGCTCGCTCTCGCCGTCGTGGCCATCGGAATCGCCGTCGCGGTGCGGCAGTACGCGTTCGGCGAGGTCGCCGACACCGCCCCGGTCGGCACACCGATCACCATCGCCGCCCGCCGCGACCTCTACGGCGACGCCTTCAACGAGGCGGCCTTCATGCGGCCCGGGCAGCAGCTGACCACCGCGCTGACAACCGGCGACACCCTCGTCATCGACGGCGCCGTCGGCGGGGTGTCGCGCACGATCGGCCTGGCCTCAACCGCCTTGCGCCGCATGCAGACCGGCTACGTCCGCAGCTACGCGGTCTCCATGCTCGCGGGCACCCTGGTGGTGGCCGCCGTGCTGATGGTGGTGGGGCTGCGATGAGCATCTTGACGGTGATGTGGATCGTTCCTGCGGTCGGGGCGATCGCCGCCGCGCTGCTGCCGGCCCGCGCCGGACGCAGTCGTGCCGCCACCGATTCGGCCGCGAAATACATCGGCCTCGCCGCCTCGGCCGCGGTGCTCGTGATGATCATCGTGGTCGCCGCCCGATTCAAGACGGACGGCGACCGGTACCAGTTCGTCGAATCCCACTACTGGATCAAGGATTTCGGCGCCCGCTACGCCGTCGGCGTCGATGGCATCGCCGTTGTGCTGCTGCTGTTGACGGCTGCCCTGGTGCCGGTGCTGCTGCTGGCCGGCTGGCGCGACGCCGACGGCGGCCACGACGATGTGGTGGTCAAGAGCGGACCGATCGGTGCCGTCCCCGGCCCGGGCCGGTATGTCGCGCTGATCCTCGCCGTCGAAGCAATGGTCATCGTGTCGTTCATCTCGCTGGACGTGCTGCTGTTCTACATCGTCTTCGAGGCGATGCTGATCCCGATGTACTTCCTGCTGGGCGGCTTCGGCGGCACCGCATCCGACCCGGCTCAGCGGTCGCGGGCCGCGGTGAAGTTCCTGCTGTACAACCTGTTCGGCGGGCTGATCATGATGGCCGCCGTCATCGGGCTCTGGGTGGTCACCGACCATCACGGCGGCGGCACCTTTGACCTGCGCGCGATCACCGAGGCGATCTCATCCGGTCAGCTGCACATCGACCCCGGCGTCGAGAAAGCACTGTTCGGCGGATTCATATTCGCCTTCGCGGTCAAAGCCCCACTGTGGCCGCTGCATTCCTGGCTCCCCGACGCGGCCGTGCAGTCCACTCCCGCGTCCGCGGTGCTGATGATGGCGGTGGTCGACAAGGTCGGCACCTTCGCCATGCTGCGGTACTGCGTTCAGCTCTTCCCGGACGCCACCAGATATTTCACGCCGCTGATCATCACGCTGTCGGTGATCAGCATCATCTACGGTGCGATCGTCGCGATCGGTCAACGCGACGTGATGCGGCTGATCGCCTACACCTCCATCTCTCACTTCGGATTCATCGTGCTGGGCATCTTCGCGTTCACCAGCCAAGGGCAGTCCGGCTCGACGCTCTACATGGTGAATCACGGGATCTCCACCGCCGCACTGATGTTGGTCGCCGGCTTCCTGGTGGCGCGCCGCGGTACCCGCAACATCGCCGATTTCGGCGGCACCGCCAGGGTGGCGCCCGTCCTCGCCGGGGTGTTCCTGATCGCCGGGCTCGCCACCCTGTCGCTGCCCGGCCTGTCTCCATTCATCAGCGAATTCCTGGTGCTCATCGGCACTTTCACGCGGTACCCGGTCGCGGCGATCATCGCGTCCACGGCGATCGTCCTCGCCGCCATCTACATCCTCTGGACCTACCAGCGCATGATGACCGGGCCGGCGACGGACGATTCGGCGAAGGTCCGCGACCTGGGGCACCGGGAACTGCTGGTGCTCACCCCATTGCTGGCGCTGCTGCTGGTGTTCGGAATCTATCCGAAACCCTTGCTGTCCCTGATCGACCCGGCCGTCGGGCACACGCTGACCACGGTGCACCAGACCGACCCACCGCCGACCGCGGCGCTGAAAGGCGGTGACCCCAAGTGACTTCTGCAGTCCTGGCCGCATCCCATCACCCACCCGCGCCATCCGTCGAGTACCACCTATTGATGCCCATGCTGATCGTCTTCGGCGCGGCGGTGATCTCGGTGCTCCTCGAGGCCTTCATGCCGCGTCGGGCTCGCTATGCCAGCCAGCTGGTGGTGGCCGCGGTGGGAATCGTAGGCGGCTTCATCGCCATCGTCGGCCTGGCGGGCACGCGGCGGACCGCGATGTCCGGCGCGGTGGCCGTCGACAACGCCGCGCTGCTGATGCAGGCGACACTGCTGGTCTCCGCGGCGCTCGGCGTCACCCTGATGGCACAGCGATCGGTCCGCACGGCACGGGCGGAAGCCCTGGTCGCCCACACGGTTTCCGTCGAATCGGTGTCAGTGTCGGCATCATCGGGCGGGACCGAGCTCGACTATGTCACCGCGCAGGCGGCCACCGAACCCGGCTCGGACGCCGAACGGCTCGCCGACAGCGCCGGCATGCAGCAGACCGAGATATTCCCGCTGACTCTGTTCGCGACCGGCGGCATGATGGTCTTCGTCTGCGCGAACGACCTGCTCACGATGTTCGTCGCCCTCGAGGTGCTGTCGCTGCCGCTGTATGTGATGTGTGCGCTGGCCCGCCGCCAACGGTTGGCCTCCCAGGAAGCGGCGATGAAATACTTTCTGCTGGGGGCATTTTCGTCGGCCTTCTTCTTGTTCGGCGCCGCCTTCGTGTTCGGCGCGACCAACACGGTCCGACTGCCGGACATCGCCGAGCAGATCCGGATCGGCCACGGCGACCGTACCTTCCTGCTGCTCGGCCTCGCCCTGCTGAGCGTGGGGCTGTTGTTCAAGGTCGGCGCGGTGCCGTTCCACTTCTGGGTGCCGGATGTCTACCAGGGAGCGCCCACGCCGGTCACCGCCTTCATGGGGGCAGCCACCAAGGTGGCCGCGTTCCTCGCCCTGGCCCGGCTGCTGCTGGTCGCGTTTCCCGGGCTCAAGGACGACTGGCGGCCGATCCTCTGGATCATCACCATCGCCACGATGGTGATCGGCTCGATCGCCGCCATCACCCAGGGCGACGTGAAGCGGATGCTCGCCTACTCCGCGGTCGCGCACACCGGATTCATCCTCACCGGCATCATCGCGGCCGACCACGACGGACTGTCCGCGATGATGTTCTACCTGCTGATCTACGCCGTGAGCACGGTCGGCGCCTTCGCGGCCATCGGGCTGGTCCGCGGGCCGGACGGGCAGGAGCTCACCGATCTGCGGCAATGGGTCGGGCTGGGCCGGCGGTCCCCACTTCTCGGCCTGGCGATGTCACTGTTCTTGCTGTCGTTCGCTGGGATCCCGCTCACCGGCGGGTTCATCGGCAAATTCGCGGTGTTCCGCGCCTGCGCCGGGGCCGGCGCCGCCCCGCTGATCATCGTCGGTGTCGTGTGCAGCGCGATCGCCGCCTACTTCTACGTCCGCGTCATCGTGTCGATGTACTTCACCGACGCCGACCCTCGCATGACCTCGCCGGTGCCGATGCGCTTGCGCCCGACGGCCGCGGTGGTCGCCCTGTGCGCGGCATTCACGCTGTTCGCCGGCGTCGCGCCGCAGGTACTGCTCGATATGGCGAATCACGCCGCCGTTTTTGCCCCATGACGGCCACCGGTCGCAGGCGAATCACAGCGCTACCGATATGCTGAGGCCCGAACAGTTGCAGACCGTCAGGAGAAATCGTGAGCACCGAGGTTCAGCACGCCGAATCTGAGCTCCCCGTGTGGAAGCGCGAGCCCATCGACGCGCCGTCGGCCCGTTTCGGCTGGCACGGCGAGTCTCCCGCCTGGTACCGCACCGTGCTCGGCATCGCGGCCGTCGGACTGCTGCTGATGCTCGTCGGCAATCAGAAGGGCCACGTCGAGGACATCTACCTCGTCGCCTTCGCGATCGCCTGCATCCTGTGGATCATGCGCAGCTTCATCGTCAACCGCGGCAAGTGGAAGCGCTGACCCGCTAAGCACTTTTCGCAAACCCCGCACTGAGCGACAAACCCCACTCGAAATCGAGTCGGGAATGTCGCCCGATGCGGGGTTTGTTGCGTCTCAGCGCTCTTCGGCCGCGAGCTGACCGCAGGCGGCCGCGATCTCCTGGCCCCGGGTGTCACGCACGGTGCAGGTGACGCCCTGCTCGTTGACGCGGCGGACGAATTCTCGCTCGACCGGCTTGGGGCTGGCATCCCATTTCGATCCCGGTGTGGGGTTGAGCGGGATGAGGTTGACGTGCACCAGCGGCCCCAGCGCCGCCTTGAGCTTCTTGCCCAGCAAGTCGGCGCGCCACGGTTGGTCGTTGATGTCCCGGATCAGCGCGTATTCGATGGACACCCGCCGACCGGTGGTGTCGGCATAGGCCCTAGCGGCCTCCAGCACCTCGGACACGGGCCACCGGTTGTTGACCGGCACCAGGGTGTCGCGCAGCTCGTCGTCGGGCGTGTGCAGCGATACCGCCAGCCGCACCGACAGGCCCTCGCCCGCCAACCGATGGATCGCTGGCACCAGGCCGACCGTCGACACCGTGACCGAACGCTGCGAAATGCCGAGCCCGTTCGGCGGCGGCTCGGTGATGCGCCGCACGGCGTCGATGACCCGCTTGTAGTTGGCCAGCGGCTCGCCCATTCCCATGAACACGATGTTCGACAACCGGCCGGGCTCACCGACCTCGCCGTCGCGCATCGCGCGGGCGGCCGCACGCACCTGATCGACGATCTCCGCCGTGGACAGGTTGCGATCCAGACCGCCCTGACCGGTCGCGCAGAACGGACAGGCCATGCCGCAGCCGGCCTGGCTCGACACGCACAGCGTGGTGCGATCCGAATACCGCATCAGCACGCTCTCGAGCAGCGTGCCGTCGTGCAGCCGCCACAGCGTCTTGCGGGTGCTGCCGTCGTCGCAGGAGATGTGCCGCACCGGCGACATCAGCTCGGGGAACAGCGCCTGGCCGATCGAATCACGTACGCCCGCAGGCAGATCCGTCATCTCCACCGGATCGGCATTGAGTCGGGCGTAGTACTGCCGAGCGAGCTGGTCGGCCCGGAACTTGGGCAGCCCCAGCTCGGTGACGGCCGCGACCCGTCCGGCGGCGTCCAGATCTGCGAGATGCCGCGGCGCCTTGCCGCGCCGCGGTGCCTCGAAGACCAGGGGAAGATCAGTTGCCATCGGTAATGAGCCTAGCTCCCTGACGCCTTGGTGATCGCCGCACGGACGCCGTCACCGAGATCGACCAGATCCTGACGATCGACATCGGCGCCGACCACCTCGAGCTCGACGGCCAGCACCTCGCCGGCGATCAGATCGCGATGCCGCTGTGCCCATTCGGTGCGGGCGGCCGGCACGGCCAGCACGACCCGGATGCGGTCGGACACGTCGAGCCCGGCGGTGCGTCGCGCCTCCTGCAGCTCGCGCACCCGGTCCTTGGCCCAGCCCTCGGCCTCCAGCTCCTCGGTGACCGTGGTGTCCAGGACGACCAGGCCACCGCGCAGCTCGGCCGTCGAATCCGGCTCGGCGGCAACGAGTTTGCGGGTGTACTCCCCCTCGACCAGATCGGTGCCGTCGACGGTGACGATGTCCTCGCCGCCCTCGGTGCGCACCGACCAGTTACCGGCCTTGGCAGCCTTGATGATCCGCTGCACATCCTTGCCCAGCCGCGGTCCGGCCGCCCTGGCGTTCACCGCCAGCTCGAAGGTGCCGTAGGTATCGACGTCGGTCGACAGCTCGACCGCCTTCACGTTCAGCTCGTCGGCGATCAGATCCGTGTACGGAGCCACCTGCTCGGCGTCGGCGCTGGCGACGGTCAACCGCGGCAGCGGCAGCCGCACCCGCAGGTTGTTGGCCTTGCGCACGCTCGATGCCGCCGAGCAGACCTGCTGCACGACATCCATCGCGGCGACCAGATCCGCGTCGCGCGGCAGCTCGTCCGCGGCCGGCCAGTCGGTCAGATGCACCGAACGCTCGCCGGTGAGCCCGCGCCAGATCGCCTCGGCCGCCATCGGCAGCAGCGGCGCCGCCAGCCGACAGGTCACCTCCAGCACCGTGTACAGGGTGTCGAACGCCTCCGGCGCCTCGTCCTGCCCGGCCCAGAACCGCGGGCGCGAACGCCGCACGTACCAGTTGGTCAGCGCCTCCAGGAACGTCCGCAGCTCGTCGCACGCACCCGCGACGTCATAGGTCTCCAGCTGCTCCGTCATCGCGTCCCGGGTGGCCGCGGCCTTCGCCAGGATGTACCGGTCGAGCGTGTTCGTCGACGCGGTGCTCCACGTCGCCGGCCGGTCGGCGTACAGCTGCAGGAAGCTGTAGGAGTTCCACAGCGGCAGCAGCGCCTGCCGCACGCCCTCGCGGATGCCGCGCTCGGTGACCACCAGGTTGCCGCCGCGCAGGATCGGCGACGCCATCAGAAACCAGCGCATCGCGTCCGAGCCGTCGCGGTCGAACACCTCGTTGACGTCCGGGTAGTTGCGCTTCGACTTGGACATCTTCTGGCCGTCGTCGCCCAGGACGATGCCGTGCGCCGCAACGGTTTTGAATGCCGGACGATCGAACAGGGCGGTCGCCAGCACGTGCAGGTTGTAGAACCAGCCACGCGTCTGCCCGTTGTACTCGACGATGAAATCGCCCGGGTTGTGGGCGACTTCGCCGTTGCCGCCGTCGAACCAGTCCCGGTTCTCGAACGGGTAGTGCACCTGGGCGTACGGCATCGAGCCCGACTCGAACCAGCAGTCGAGTACCTCCGGCACCCGGCGCATCGTCGAATTTCCGGTCGGATCATCGGGATTCGGTCGGGTCAGCTCGTCGATATTCGGCCGGTGCAGGTCGGTCGGGCGCACGCCGAAGTCGCGCTCCAACTCGTCCAGGCTGCCGTAGACGTCGATCCGTGGATATGCCGGATCGTCCGACATCCACACCGGGATGGGCGCACCCCAGTACCGATTTCGGCTGATATTCCAATCCTTGGCGCCCTCAAGCCATTTGCCGAACTGACCGTCCTTGATATGCGCGGGCGACCAGGTGATCTGCTGGTTCAGCTCCAGCATCCGGTCCTTGAAGGTGGTGACGGCAACGAACCACGACGGCACCGCCATGTAGATCAGCGGCTGTCCCGATCGCCACGAATGCGGATAGGAGTGCTCGATCGTCTCGTGCCGCACCACCTTTCCGGCCGCCTTGAGGTCCTTGATGATCACCGGGTTCGCATCGAACACCTGCAGACCCAGATACGGCGGCACCTGATCGGTGAATTTGCCGCCGGGATCCAGCGGCTGCACGACCTCGATGCCCGCGGCGGTCGCCACGTCCATATCCTCTTCACCGAATGCGGGAGCCAGGTGCACCACGCCGGTGCCGCTGTCGGTGGTCACGTAGTCGGCCGACAGCACGACATGCGAATTCGGGTGTCCGGCAAAGAAATCGAACGGCGGCTCGTAGCCCAGCCCGACCAGCTGCGTGCCCTGATAAGTGCCCAGCACCTCCGGATTCTCGCCCAGCTCGCGCGGATACGCCGGCACCCGCGCGGCGGCCATCAGGTATTCCTGACCGTCCTCGGCGCGCACATGCGCGTATTCGACCTCCGGATGCACCGCGATCGCGAGGTTCGACGGCAGTGTCCACGGCGTCGTGGTCCAGATGATCGCGCTGACGCCGTCGAGCTGCGGCAAATCAGGTCCGGGCCCACCGTGTTCTTTGTTGCTACGCAGGGGCATACGCACCGTCAGCGCCGGGTCCTGACGCATCTTGTAGGCGTCGTCGAGCTTGGACTCCTGGTTCGACAGCGGCGTCTGCTCATACCAGGAGTACGGCAGCACCCGGTAGCCCTGGTAGATCAATCCCTTGTCGTACAACGTCTTGAACGCCCACATCACCGACTCCATGAAGTCGATGTCGAGCGTCTTGTAATCATTGTCGAAGTCGACCCAGCGGGCCTGGCGGGTGACATACTCCCGCCACTCGTCGGTGTAGCGCAGCACCGAGCTCCGGCAGTAGTCGTTGAACTTCTCCACGCCCATCTTCTCGATCTCGGACTTGTCCGTGATCCCCAGCTGGCGCTCGGCCTCCAGTTCGGCAGGCAATCCGTGGGTATCCCAACCGAATCGGCGCTCAACACGCTTTCCGCGCATCGTCTGGAACCGCGGCACGAGGTCCTTGACGTAGCCGGTCAGCAGATGGCCGTAGTGCGGTAGTCCGTTGGCGAACGGCGGGCCGTCGTAGAAGACGAACTCGTCGCTGTCGCAGCGATTCTCGATGCTGGCGCGGAAGGTGTCGTCGTCTTTCCAATAGGCCAGCACCTGCTCCTCGAGGCGCGGAAACGACGGCGTCCCGGCGGCACCGGATTCGGCGCCGGTCATGTCGACCAGCGGGTACACCCGTCGGAATTGCTGCTCGCTCACCTGCTGCGGCTCCACTCGTGTCCGATCACCTGCGGTGATCACGGGCACGGGGACGATTCATCGTCGGCCGACGATGTCCGCGGTACCACCCCGCTTGCCAAGCCCGACGCGCTGCGGCGCGGCTTCGCCTCTCTCAACAGGCTGTGACGGGCCAACCCGTCCGGGTCTAGTAGGCGCCGTGGTCGTCGACCACCTGCGCCGTTCTTCCGGATGCTCCCCGGTGATGGCCGGATCGTTGCATGAACAGCTTAGATCAACCGGCAAGGCGGGCGCCGATCACACCTTCCTGCCGCTCAGTCGTGACGCTTCTTGCCGTGATTCTCGATCTCCTCCGGCGTACCGATCACATCGGTATGCGGGTCGTGCATTGCGATCGGTCCGGTCGGCGGATCCTCGTCCTGCACCGCCCACTCGTCCTCCGGACCCTCGTCCTCGCCCGATCCGATATCGCCGCTGCCGTGGTCACCGTTGTCAGGGTCGCCACTGTCGGAATCGTCGGCATCAGGCGGTACGCGCCGGCGAACCCCGACGACGTCCGCCAACAGGAATCCGCAGCCCAGCACACAGACCACGATGCAGGCCAGCGCCAACCACAGGGTGCCGGTGACCAGTGCCGCAACCAGCAGACCGAACCCGATCAGTGTGGCAGCGAGAGCGATGACGAGCACTGGCGACCTCCTCGAACGTGAATGACCTCAAAAGCAGCGTCGCGCAGGAGCCGGTGGCACCTGCGCGACGCTGGCAGAGAATTCTTTTCGTGGGTTACCGCTGGCCGTGGCCACCGGTGGTCTGCGTGAAACCACCATTGCCGGGGTCGGACGAGAACGCGTCGCCACGGGTGTTGTCGACCGGAGCCGCGCTGCCGCGCTGCTGCAGTTCCTCCAGCTGGGACTCGAGGTAGGTCTTGAGCCGCGTGCGGTACTCCCGCTCGAAGGTCTTGAGCTGCTCGATTCGACCCTCCAGCACGGTGCGCTGCTGGTTGATGGTGCCCATGATCTCGGTGTGCTTGCGCTCGGCGTCGGCCTGCAGGGCGTCGGACTTCTCCTGCGCCTGGCGGGTCTGCGCCTCGGCGCGGGTCTGCGCGTCGGCCAGGATGGCCTCGCTGCGCTGACGCGCGTCGGAGAGCATCGCCTCGGACTTCGACCGGGCATCGCTCACCATGGCGTCCGACCGCTGCCGGGCGTCGGCGAGCAGGGCTTCCGACTCCGACTTGGCGTTGCCGGTCAGCTTGTCCGCGGTGTCCTGGGCCAGGCTCAGCACGCGAGCGGCGCGAACGTTGTGGTCGCCACCTTCGGCGGCGGCCGGCTCGGCCGCGGGTGCACCACCGGCGAGGCCGGCGGCACCGAATGCCTGAGTCGGAGCGGCGGGCGCGGGCGTCGGCGCAGCTGCCGCGGGCGCCGCCCCACCCTTCTTCGCCTGTGCGAGCTCGGCTTCGAGTTCCTCGACCCGGTGTTTCAGGTCGGTGTTCTCCTCGAGGAGCCGGGCGAGCTCTGCCTCGACGAAGTCCAGGAACTGGTCGACTTCGTCCTCGTTGTAGCCGCGCTTGCCGATCGGCGGTTTGCTGAACGCGACGTTGTGCACATCAGCTGGAGTCAGCCGCATTGCTCGGTCCCCTTAAACGTGTCGTCGAAACTTCGAACTCTCATGGAGCGTCACCATCGTGATACCTAGCGAACGAACCTTATCGTGCTAAGGATTGTTCAGTATTAGCATCATGACCTAACCGGAGTCCATCCTGTCACACTAGAACCGTTCGTTGCATCCCGTCGTGGCAATCCTGAAATCAAACGGATTGCAATATGAGAGATTTCTTCTGTCCGAACGACACCGTGTTCTGGCGTTTTATCGACCCGCTCAGTGGATCTGTTGCACCAGCTGCATGGCGATAAGGATCACGATCATGGTGATCATGAGAGATAGGTCCAACCGGACCGGCCCGAGCGGCAACGGCGGGATCAGTCGGCGGAGCAGTTTGATGGGCGGATCGGTCGCCGTGAAGATGACTTCGATGAGAATCACGGTGATGCCGGTCGGATGCCAATCCCGAGCGAACGACCGCACCATCTCGATCACCAGCCTGGCCAGCAAGAACAGCCAGTAGATCAAGAGTATGTAGTAGAGGGTTGCTCCCAGCGCCTGCACGCTCACCACCTTGCCTGATTGTTCGGAATAGTGCCGCACCGATCGGGGCGAACGGGGTAGGTCTTCGCGAACAGCTGAATCCGGAACCGCCACCCGGACGCGAAATCCGGACCTGCGAATGATCGCAGGTCCGGATTCGGCGGTGGGTATCAGTTGTGGTTGTAGAACCCGGTCTCGGCGATCTTGCGCCGATCCTCGGGCGACACATCGATGTCGGCGGGCGACAGCAGGAACACCTTGGTGGCGACCTTGTCGAAGGAGCCGCGCAGCGCGAACGCCAGGCCGGCCGCAAAATCGACGACGCGCTTCGCATCGGCATTGCTCAGGTCGACCAGGTCCATGATCACCGGGCTGCCGTCGCGGAAGCGTTCGCCGATCGTGCGGGCCTCGGCGTAATCCGCCGGACGCAGCGTGGTGATCTTGGCCAACGGGCCCTCCTCGAACAACCGATCCAGGTCACCGCGAGTGTCGACGGCCAGCGCGCCGGCGGTCATCGAACGACCGCTGCCACCGCGACCACGCAGCGCCGTAGCGCGGCCGCCGCGCTGCGGCAGCGGGGCAAGACGCGACGAGTAGCGCTCGGGCTCGATGTCCGCGCGATGTCCGCCCGCGTAGGCGAGATCGGGCTCGTCGGCGTACTCACGATCGTCCACGTATTCATCACGGCGACTGGCATATTCGGAGCGGTAGCCGCCCGACCGGCCGTAGCTGTAGTCGTCCGCATAGCCGTCCTCGAAGTCGGCGTCGCGGTAGTCGTCGGCGAACGGATCGTCGCGGTAGTCGCGGCTATCGCGTCCGTAATCACGGTGCTGGAGCCGGGGAGCGGGCTCGTCCAGGTAGTCGTCGTCGTATTCAGCTGGGGGGACCATCCCGAAGTACGCCTTGAACTTGTGCATGGTGCTCATTGAGTGACCTTCCTCGCCTGATCGGTACTCGTATGCCTTCGGGTGAACGGTGGTGTTCTTGGTGCCTGTGTTACTCGTGTGACGAACAACTATGGCGAGAGTATCGGCCGCGAACCCATGATCGCGGTACCGACACGCACGCATGTCGATCCATATTTGATCGCGTCTTCCAGATCTCCGGACATCCCCGCGGAAAGCTGCCCCGCCTGCGGATATGCCTCCACGAACCGCGCGTGCGTCTCCCCGACCGCCGCCAACCAACGGGCAGAATCGGAATCCAGCGGCGCGATCGCCATCAATCCTGCGAGCTCCAGACCCGGCAATTCGACGACCCGATCGGCCAGTGCGGGCAGGTCGGCGGCCACGACGCCGCCGCGCCCGGGATCCCCGTCCAGGCTCACCTGCAGCATCACCTGCAGCGGCGCGGCCCGACCACCATCGTCCAGGGACGCGGCGGCAGCCGTCGACAATGCATCGGCCAGTCGGGACGAATCCACCGAATGCACCCGATCCGCCCAGCGCGCAACGGTTTTCGCCTTGTTCCGCTGCAGCCGGCCGATCATGTCGAAACGGATATCGGCCGCCTCGCCGAGGATCGACCGGACCTCGACGACCTTGCGACCGGCCTCTGGCTCCCGGCTTTCGCCGAACCGGGTACAGCCGTGCTTGGTCAGCCGCACCACGTCCGACGCCGGAAAGAACTTGGTGACGGGCAGGAGTTCGACGTCGGCAGCTCCCCGACCAACGGCGACGCAGGCACGCTCGACCCTTTCCCGCACGGCAGCCAACCGCTCGCCGAGTTCGATTTCCCGCTGATCGCTCATTCCGGTACTCCCAGTACTGCTAACTTTCCTCCATGACATTCGCGCAACCGGTCCCCGCCCCCGAGACCGCTCCGGCCCCGGCCGGGGCCATCACCCCACCCGCCGGCGTATCCGGCTGGGTCAGCCCCGACTTCGCGCGGCCGGCCAAAGCCTTCGCGCTGCTGTTCAGTCGACTGAAGTTCGGCGGCGGCGCCCTGTGCGTCTACCTCGACGGCGAACCGGTGATGGATGTCTGGGCCGGCAAGGCCACCGCCGATGCGGAGTGGACACACGACACTGCGGGCCTGATCTTCTCCGCGTCGAAGGGCATCTCGGCGACCGTGGTGCATCGGCTCGCCGACCGCGGGCTGCTCGATTACGACGCCCCGATCGCCGAATACTGGCCGGATTTCGCGGCGAACGGCAAGGGCCGTATCACCGTTCGCGAGGCATTGGCGCACCGCGTCGGCTTGTCCCGGCTGGACGGCATCGTCAGCACGCTCGAACAGCTCAGTGACCTCGAAGAGTTCGAGCGACGCCTGGCGGCCGCGCCGATCGGCGCCCACTACGGCCGGCAGGCCTACCACTCGCTGACCATCGGCACGATCATGTCCGGAATCGCCCGCGGTATCACCGGCCAGGGCATGGGCGAGCTGTACCAGTCGGAGATCGCCCAGCCGCTCGGGCTGCAACGACTGTCGCTGGGTCGCTCGCATGATCCGAACGCCCAGCACACCGCGCTGGTCCCGGCGCTCGCACCAGTGATGCACCGCCGACCGCTCGACACGCGACTGGCGCCGACGCTCGAACGCATCAAGCGACTGCCCGGCATCGGCGGCACGCTGCGCACCCTGCATGTGCCCGGACTCGAATGGTGGCTCGCCGACGACGGCACCCCGATCAGCCCGATCTACGACGTCGAACTGCCGGCCGGCAACGCGATGGTTCCCGCGCATGAGCTCGCGAAGATCTATGCGGCCCTGGCCGGCGACGGCAGCGTCGACGGTCGACGCCTGCTCTCGGCGGCAACCACCCGACAGCTCGCGCCGATCCGCGGACTCGATTTCGATCGCACGCTGGGTCTGCCGTTCAAGTTCCAGCTCGGCTACCACTCGGGGCCGTCTCTGCCGAGCCTGGCCGGCAGCTTCGGGCATGTCGGGCTCGGCGGCTCGACCGGCTGGGCCGATCCGGGCCGCGGACTCGCCGCGGGATTCGTGCACAACCGCTTGATGAGCACGTGGGTCGCCGATCAGACCGCATTCTTCGCGCCGTTGTGGCCGCTGATCGTGCGCGCGGCCGGCCGTACCCGGGTATAGCGCCCCGACGCCGCTGGAACCATGACACACACGGGGATTCGAGGAGACTACGTCCTTTCCGTGCCGGATATCCCATGTTTCCAGCGGGCTCCGGCCCGCGGCCATCTCAACGCCGGACGCGGGCACGATCAGCTCGGGTCGATCCAGATGACCGACGCGAGTCGGCCGGTCGGAGCGCCGCGGCGATGGCTGAACAACGACTGGTCCTCGATGGTGCAGCGGGGATCCTCGGCCACCGCCGCGATGCCGGCCTCCAGCAGCTGCCGACGAATGCCGGCCCGGAGATCAAGTCCCGGTGTGCCTTTCGCGGTCGTGGTGGCACTGCCCGGCAGATGTCTCTCGACGTCCGCACGCATGTCGGCCGGCACCTCGTACTGGCGGCCGCTCGCGGCCGGCCCCAGGAAGGCGCCGATGCGGTCGAGTCGCGCACCGTGTTTGACCATCTCCTCGAGCGCGGCCGGCACGATACCGATGCGCGCTCCGACCCGGCCGGCATGCACCGCGGCGATCACCCCGGCCTCGTCGTCCGACAGCAGCACGGGCACGCAATCGGCGGACAGCACCGCCAGCGCGATGCCGGGTTTGTCGGTGACGACGCCGTCCGTCGCCTCGATGCGGTCGGCCCGCGGACCGTCGACGTAGGCGATGGTGCGACTGTGGATCTGCTCCAGCCAGATGACGTGATCGGGCTCCAGCCCGATCTGCTCGGCCAGTCGGATCCGGTTGCGGCGGACCGCTTCCGGATCGTCGCCGACGTGATCCCCGAGGTTGAAGGATGCGTACGGACCGACGGATGCACCGCCGGCGCGCGCGGTCACGACTCGACGGACCCGACCGGGCCGCGCCTCACCGCTATCCGCCTGCTCGCTCCCCGACGCCGACGTCATCGCTTCATGAACGGCGGGACGTCGACATCGTCGTCGTCTTCCAGACCGATCATGTTGCTGCGCGGCCGGGTTCCCGGCTCATGCGCGACCGTCGTCGAGAACGGATCGCCCGGCTTGCCCTGCTCCTCGAGCAGCGTGGCATGCTTCCCGGCCGCCGACGTCTCACCGGCCGACGCACTCGCGACGGTGCCCGAGGCGGCGGCGCGCACCGACTCGATCGGATTGCGCGACGGCGCACCGCCGTCGAAGCCGGCCGCGATGACAGTCACCCGCACCTCGTCGCCCAGATTGTCGTCGATCACCGTGCCGAAGATGATGTTGGCCTCTTCGTGCGCGGCCTCCTGCACCAGCGTCGCCGCGCGGTTGATCTCGAACAGGCCCAGGTCGCTGCCGCCTGCGATAGAGATCAGCACGCCCCGTGCGCCTTCCATCGACGCCTCGAGCAGCGGCGAATTGATCGCCGACTCGGCGGCCTTGACCGCCCGATCGTCGCCACGCGACGAGCCGATACCCATCAGCGCGCTGCCGGCATTACTCATCACGCCCTTGACGTCGGCGAAGTCGACATTGATCAGGCCGGGCGTGGTGATCAGGTCGGTGATGCCCTGAACACCGTTGAGCAGCACCTCGTCGGCGCTGCGGAAGGCGTCCATCAGGCTCGCGTTCGCATCGCCGAGCTGCAGGAGCCGGTCGTTCGGGATGACGATCAGGGTGTCGCACGATTCCCGCAGCGAGCCGATGCCGGCCTCGGCCTGACCCGCGCGGCGCTTGCCCTCGAAGGTGAACGGGCGGGTGACCACGCCGACGGTCAAGGCGCCGAGCTTACGCGCGATGCTGGCGACCACCGGCGCACCGCCGGTTCCCGTGCCGCCGCCCTCGCCGGCGGTCACGAACACCATGTCGGCGCCCTTGAGCAGTTCTTCGATCTCGTCCTTGGCATCCTCGGCCGCCTTGCGCCCCACCTCGGGGTCGGCGCCGGCGCCGAGGCCGCGGGTCGAGTCACGACCGACGTCGAGCTTGACGTCGGCATCACTCATCAACAGCGCCTGCGCGTCGGTGTTGATGGCGATGAACTCGACTCCCTTGAGCCCTTGTTCGATCATTCGGTTCACGGCATTGACGCCGCCGCCGCCGATGCCGACGACCTTGATGACGGCCAGGTAGTTGTGCGGGGGCGTCATAGCGTTCGCCTTTCCTCGGTGTCTTACGTCTGCCGCGATCGCTGTCGACATAACCCCTGAATCAAAACCCTAAACCTAAACCATAGGGTTATAGTTATGTCAAGTAGCGAAACGCTGAGGCAAAGGTAGGCACCCATCCGGGGTCAGGCCAGCAGGCGCGCCGCGTGTCGCGAAATTCGCGTTGCCATTAGTTCATCCGTGCCCGAATCCGCGCCGTTTTCGTGGATCCGCGACGACTACAGGCGGCGCGGATCTACGAAACCGGCGCGGATTTCGATTACTTGACGGTCGGATTGTTCGGGCTCATGACCGTTCCGAAAATCCGACGGACGAACCGTGGCCCGCGTTCCTACTTGACGGTCGGATTGTTCGGGCTCATGACGTTGTACTCATGGCCGGGCTGGGTCAGCAGGGCGATCAGGGTCTGCGCCTTCGCCGGGGACTCGTCGTCCGAGCCCCAGTCGACCCGACGCTTGTCCTTGAGAATCAGCACGACGCTGGACGCGGTGTCCGCGTCGACCTCACTCACCTGGCCGGCGATGACCGGCGGCAGCTGCGTCAGCACCGACAGCGCCGCCGTGGTCGCGGGATCGCCCGATGCCGGGTTGGGTGTCACCAGCTTCGGCAGTCCCGGCGGCGGGTCGCCCTTCGCGTAGGGGTAGCCGCTGTCGTCGACGAGTTGCTTGCCGTCGCTGCCCTCGACGTAGGCCACGGGCGTGCGCTCGACGACGGTGATGGCGATCGTCGACGGGTAGCTGCGTTTGACCCGGACGGTGGCGATGCGCGGAATCGCCGCCACCCTCCGGGCCGATGCGCCGGTATCGACCTGCAGCAGCGGCTTGTTCGCCGGAACGGCCGCGGCCGCCCGGATCTCATCGGCCGATACCACCGAATTCCCCGACACCGTCACCTTTTTCACCGACATCAGCGGCGTGAAGTAGGCGGCCAAGATCAGCCCGATCACGACGACCACCGTCAGCACGGTGCCCAGCAGCAGCCGGGCACCTCGGATCCGCGTGGGCTTACGCGCCATTTGCGCCGTCCGGATTCGCCTGTGCGGCTTGTTCATCCGCCGCGGATTGCCGCAACGCCGCGAGAATCTCCTCGCCCTGCATCGTGATGTCGCCGGCGCCGATGGTCAGGACCACGTCATGCGGGCGGGCCAGCTCGGCGACCCGGCCCGGCAACCGCGACACGTTGGGCACATAGTCGACGGCGGAGGTCACCGCGTCCGCGATCGTCTGTCCGCTCACGCCGGGCACCGGCTGCTCGCGAGCACCGAAGACGTCGAGGACGATCACCTGATCGGCCAGACTCAGCGCCGATCCGAACTCGCGGGCGAAAGTCGCTGTGCGCGAGTACAGATGCGGCTGGAAGATCGCGATGACCCGGCCGCCGCGGGCAGCCGCCAGGTCGCGGGCCGCCGTCAGCACGGCGCAGACCTCGGTCGGGTGGTGGGCATAGTCATCGTATACCGAGACGTCGCCGACGATGCCGCGCAGCTGGAAACGGCGGCGCACGCCGCTGAAGCTCTCGATGCCGCCGATGACCCGATCCACCGGGGCCCCGATCCGCACCCCGGCCAGCAGCGCGGCGATCGCGTTGAGCGCCATGTGCTCCCCCGGAACGGCCAGCGTCAGCAGGTGCTCGCCCTCGAGTCGTTCGTCGACACCGGACAGCTGGACAGACGCCGATCCGCCTGCGGCCCGCGGCCGGAAGTCGAGGAGTTCGGCGACCAACGGCACGGTGGGCGCGGCTTCGCGGTGCGTACCGCGGCCGTAGCCGACGACCTCGACACCGCGCTGCTGCAACCGTTCGGCGACCCGACCGGCCAGCGCGGCCGAGCCCGCATCGTCGAGGCAGACCACCAGCGTCCCATCGGTTTTGGTGCGATCGGCGAAGTCATCGAACACCTGCACATAGGCCTCTTCGGAGCCGAAGAAGTCTAGGTGATCGGATTCCACGTTGGTCACGATCGCCACATCGGGCTCGAATTGCAGGAGCGACCCGTCGCTCTCATCGGCCTCCGCGACGAAGATCGAGTCATGTCCGTGATGGGCATTGGTCCCCGACTCGTTCAGCTCACCGCCGACGGCGAACGACGGGTCCAGCCCGCAGGATTGCAGCGCCACCACCGACATCGACGTGGTCGATGTCTTGCCGTGGGTGCCGGCAACCAGCAGCGTGCGATTGCCGGCCATCAGCTCCGCGAGCACCTGCGGCCGCAGCACCACCGGGATGCCCCGCTCACGCGCCGCCACCAGTTCCGGATTGTCTTTCGGGATGGCCGCGTGCGTGGTGATCACCATCGTCGGACCGCCCTCGAGCAGGTCGAGCGCCGCCGGCGAATGTCCCACTTGCACTTTCGCGCCACGAGCGCGCAACTCCAGCACCGCGCGACTCTCCTTGGCATCCGAACCGGAAACCTGCCCGCCGCGTGCCAACAGGATTCGTGCCAGGCCGGACATGCCCGCGCCGCCGATCCCGACCATGTGCACCCGGGCCAGCTTCGGCGGCACCGTCACCTGCAGATCGCTCACCGCTCCCCCGCCCGATGCTGCTCGGCGAGTTCGAGCGCGGCCGTCGCGACGGCCTCCGCCGCTCCCCGGTGGCCGACACCGGCCGCCGACAACGACATCGCCTGCAGAGCAACCGGATCCGTCATGAGATCAACGATCTTCGTCTCGACCCATTCCGGCGTCAGGTCCGCGTCATCGATGAGCAGCGCGCCGCCGGCGTCGACCACCGGGAGCGCGTTGAGCCGCTGCTCCCCGTTGCCATGCGGCAGCGGCACATAGACAGCCGGCAGCCCGGTCGCGGAGACCTCCGCCACCGTCATCGCGCCGGACCGGCACACGGCCAGGTCCGCGGCCGCATATGCCAGATCCATCCGGTCGATATAGGGCACGCCGACATAGGCCGGCGCCCCCGCGACCGGTGACACCTCGATCGAATTCTTCTTGCCGTGGGCATGCAGCACGCCGATGCCGTTGTAACCCAACGCCGCTGCGGCCCCGGACACTGCGCGATTGATGCTGGCCGCGCCCTGCGAGCCGCCGAACACCAGCAGGGTCGGGGCATTCGGATCGAGCCCGAAGAACTCGCGCGCCTGCGCCTTCAATGCTCCCCGATCGAGATCGGTGATCGCGTGGCGCACCGGGATCCCGACCACCTCGGCGCTCAGGCCGGAGTCGTCGACCGCCGCGAACACCCGATCGGCGTAGCGGGCGCCGACCTTGTTGGCCAGCCCGGCCCGCGCGTTGGCCTCGTGAATCACGATCGGCACCTTGCGCTTTCGCGAATGCGCGGCCAGGTAGCCGGGCAACGCCACGTAGCCGCCGAAGCCGATGAGCACGTCCGCCTGCAGCCGGTCCAGCACCTCGCCGGTCGCCTTCACCGACGCCCGCACCCGGGTCGGCACCTTGAACAGGTCACCGGTGATCTTCCGCGGCAACGGAACCGGCGGAATCAGCTCCAGCGGATAGCCGCGCCGCGGCACCAGGGTCGTCTCCAGCCCGCGCTGCGTGCCGAGAGCGGTGACCAGTGCGTCCGGTCGCAGCCGACGCACGGCATCGGCGACGGCCAGCGCCGGTTCGATATGGCCGGCGGTGCCGCCGCCGGCGACGACGATCGACAGTCTTTCGGTCAGTGACGAACCCGGCTGACCTTCGGTCGGTGACGATCCCGAGTGACCTTCGGTCACGGAGCCCAGCCCATTCCCTGATGACGCATGCCGTCATCATCCCATCGAGAGTGGCTGCGACGGCGATCGGTCGGGTCGCCCTGTGAGGTTCGTCGCTGGGACGACGCGGTCGGGCGGTACGGCTGTGCAGCCTTGCCTCGACGCGCCCCGCCCTGCGACTGCGCCGACCCGCGATGCGATCGACCGTGCACGCGCGCCGCCTTCTCCCGAGACTGACGCGACTCGCCCCGCCACGGGGTGCTGGGCGTGCGCTGGCGCGGCAGCGGTGCCTGGCCCCGGCCACGATCAGCCGGTTCGCCGCGACGTCGCGGTTCGGCCATGCGCTTGGGAGCCGGCCGCGATCCGCGGGTCCGCCGCCGATCGAGACGATCCCGCAGCGAGTCGGACCGCGACGGCGAATACGGAACCGCGCGCGGCAACCGCAGCAACCGGCCGAATCGGCCGTCGCCGCCCGCAGCCAGCGCCGCGACCGCTTCAGGTTCATGTCTGGCGGCGTTGGCCAATATCCCGAACATCGTCATCGTCGTCAGGGTTGATGTACCACCGGCCGATAGCAACGGCAGCTGGATTCCGGTGACCGGCAGCAGGCCGATAACGTAGCCGATGTTGATCAGCGCCTGCGCCGTGATGATCACGGTGATCGTCCCCGTGAGCAGCCGCAGGAACGGATCGACCGACCGCAGCGCGATCCGGAAGCCGACATAGGCCAGCAATCCGAACAGCAGCACCACGGTGAGCGCGCCGATCAGGCCGAGCTCCTCGCCGATGATGGCGAAGATGAAGTCGTTGTGCGCGTTGGGCAGATAGTTCCATTTCGCCCGACTCTGCCCCAGTCCGACGCCGAAGAATCCGCCGTTGGCCAGGGCGTACCGGGCCTGCTTCGCCTGATAGCCCGCGCCCTGTGGATCATGCGTCTGACCGAGGAAGCTCATGACGCGCTGGCTGCGATACCCCTCGACCAGCGACAGCACCACGGCCAGGATCGCGCCCGAGATCACGAAGGACACGAAGACCTTGATCGGCAGTCCGGCGAACCACAGCGCGGCCGCGACGATGATGCCGATGGTGATCGTGGTCGAGAGGTTCGGTTCGAGAATGATCAGGGCGCAGATCAGGACCGCAACCGGGACCAGCGGGATCAGCAGTTCCTTCAACGACGCGTTCTCGCGTCGCCGCGACGCCAGCAGATGCGCGGCCCAGACGCACAGCGCCACCTTAACGAGCTCCGACGGCTGCAGGCTGAGCCCGGCAACGCTGAACCACCGGCGTGCGCCCTGGCTGTAGGTACCGATGCCGGGCACCAGCACTGCGGCCAGCATGAGCGTCGTCACCGCCACCGACGGCGCCGCCAGCCGCCGCATCATCCGGATCGGCAGCCGAATGGCGAACCAGAACAACACGATTCCGGCCAGCGTGAATATCACCTGGTTGGTGAACATGCCGTAGGCCGAGCCGTCCTTGGCGTAACCCTCGACCGACGAGGCCGACAGGACCATCACCAGGCCGAACACCGTCAGCAGCACGCCGAGGGTGACGATCAGATGGAACGACGCCAGTGGTCGCGCCAGGACGCTCGCCACCATCTCGCGCGGCGACGTCCACTCGCTCCGCACCGAGCGCTGTCGGGGTGCCGGCTTGGTCTGGCGTGCACTCTTCTTGTCGTCCGGCGTCTTGTCCGCATCCGAGTCGGCCTGCGAACGCGAATCGGTTTCCTGCGGAACATCCTTCGAGGAATCGCGGGCCTTCGCCGCGCTCGCACCGGCGGGGTCCGCCGACTCGGCGGAAGCTACCGACTCATCGAGGCCGTCGGCGTCGAGGCCGTTCTCACTGCTGTCGTTGCCACTCATGCGCGCGCCCCGGCCGAAATGCCGGGAAGCGCTTGCGCCGCGGCGGCGAACATATCGCCTCGCTGCGCATACCCGGCGAACATGTCGAACGACGCGGCGGCGGGGGCGAGCAGTACGACAGTCCCCTGCGCACCATCTCCGGCCGTCGCGGTACTTCCGCCCGGGCCGCCCGCCAGTTCCGCCGCGGCCTGTACCGCGCGGGACATCACGTCCACGGCACTGGCAGCCCGATCACCGGTTGGGTTGGAGGCCTGATGAGCGTTCACCAGGCCATCGTCTCGTGTTACTACTGTGACTGTTGGGACATATGGGGCGTGTCGCGAGATTGAGTCGGCAATCAGCGGAGCGTCGACGCCGAACAGCACCACACCCGCGAGCCGATCACCCACCGCGACCAGCAATTCGTCGACCGAAGCGCCCTTGAGCTGGCCGCCCGCGAGCCAGACCACCCGATCGTGCGCCGCGATCGCCGCCTGTGCCGCATGCGGATTGGTCGCTTTCGAGTCATCGACGAACGTCAGGCCCGCGCCCACCGCGACCACTTCGCCGCGATGCGCGGCGACCCGGAAATCCCGCAGCCCGCGGTCGACCGCGTCCGCCGGCACTCCGACCGCGCGGCACAGCGTCGCCGCGGCCAGCGCGTCGGCCAGACCGGAAGGCCCGGACGGCCGGATCACCGCGGTCTCGACCAAGACCGTGCCCGCCGGCTCGGCGAACGCGCGGTCGATGATCGCGCCGCCCGCCACGCCGACCTGACCGGCCGCCGGCTCCCCCGACGTCGCCTCGACGCGACGGGTGTCGGCCGGCGTGGCCATGCTCGCGACGATCGGGTCCTCGACCGGCACGACGGCGATGTCGCCGCGCAGGGCAATCGATTTCGCGGCCGCGTAATGCTCCAACGAGCCGTGCCAGTCGAGATGGTCTTCGGCGATATTGAGCACCACGCCCGCGGCCGGCCGGATCGAGGGCGCCCAGAACAGCTGGAACGACGACAGCTCCACGGCCAGCATTCGAGCGGGACCGGACGGTGTTCGAACGGAGAGGGCGTCCAGCACCGGCAACCCGATGTTGCCGCACGCGGCCACCTGTTCGCCGGCGGCGGCGCAGATCGACTCCACCATGCCGGTCGTCGTCGTCTTGCCGTTGGTGCCGGTCACCACGAGCCACCGACGCGGGGCGCCGAATTCCCCCGAACGATCGACGTGCCAGGCCAATTCGACCTCGCCCCAGACCGGGACACCCGCCGCGGCGGCGGCGCTCGGCAGGGCATGGTCGGGCCGGAAGCCGGGCGACGCGATCACCAGATCGGTCCGCGCCGGCCAGTCGGCGTCGAGGTCCGCGGCACCGAGGCCGGCCGCTCCCCGTTCGATCAGTGGCGCGAGCGATTCCGCGCGCTCGTCGCAGACCGTGACCTGCGCGCCGCGCCCCAGGAGATAACGGGCGGCCGACGCACCGGCCACGCCGGCGCCGAGCACCAGCACCCGTGCACCCGGCAGGTCCTGTACCCCGAACTCGGTCATCGGCGAATCAGCCACCGGCCGACAGGAATTCACCGTAGAACAGCGACAACGCCAGCGCGCAGCTGATCGCGGTGAGCAACCAGAATCTGATGATGACCGTCGTTTCGGCCCACCCACCGAGTTCGAAGTGATGGTGGAACGGCGCCATGCGGAACACGCGGCGGCCGGTCGTGCGGAACACGGCGATCTGAATGATGACCGAGACCAGCTCCACGATGAAGAGCGCGCCGATCACGACACCCAACAGCTCGGTTCGGGTGGTGATGGACAGGCCGGCCAGCAGACCACCGAGGGCCAGCGAACCGGTGTCGCCCATGAAGATCTTCGCGGGCGCGGCGTTCCACCACAGGAAGCCGAGGCAGGCCCCGCCGCCGGCGACCGCGATCAGCGCCAGGTCGAGCGGATCGCGCACCTCGTAGCAGCCGGGACCGCCGGGCTTGGGGCCGCCGACGCAGGCGTTGCGGTACTGCCAGAAGGTCACCAGCACATACGTTCCCGAGACCATTGCCATCGAGCCGGCGGCCAGGCCGTCGAGTCCGTCGGTGAAGTTCACGGCGTTCGACCAACCGGCGACGATCAGCCAGCAGAAGATCACGAAGGCGACCGAGCCGATGGCGATCGCGTCGATGTCGCGGACATACGACAGCTTGGTGCTGGCCGGCGACGATCCCGTGCTGCCGCCGCGGAACTGCAGCACCAGCACGCCGAAGGCCACCGCGGCCAGCAGCTGGCCGATCGATTTGCCGGTCTTGTTCAGGCCGAGGTTCCGGCCCTTGGCGAGCTTGATGTAGTCGTCGAGGAAGCCGACCAGCCCGAGCGCGGTCGCCAACCCGAGCACCAGCATTCCGGATGCGCTCGGTCCCTGGCCGCCGAGGCCGGGCAGGTGCGCACCCCAGTAGCCGACCCAGAGGGCGGCGACGATCGCGACGCCACCCATGGACGGGGTGCCGCGCTTGGTCTGATGGCTCTGCGGCCCCTCGACACGGATCTCCTGGCCATATCCCTGCCGGGTGAACAGCTTGATCAATACCGGCGTGAGCAGGATGGACACCGCCAGCGCGAGGGCGCCGGCTATAACGATCTGTCGCACTATCCGCCTATCCGATCCGACAACTGGTCGAGCCCGAGTTCCGCACCGCCGCTGATGACGATGACATCGTCCGGGCCGCGCTGCGCACCTAGTATCGCCAACGCCTCATCAACGGTGCCCACCAGGATCGCCTCATCTCCCCACGAGCCCTCCATCACCGCGCCCTGATGCAGTCCGCGCACCGCCCGGGAGGTTCCGACGCAGATCACGCGGCTGATGTCGAGTCGCACCGCCAGCCGCCCGATGCGGTCGTGTTCGATGACCCAGGCGTTGAGATCGGCCACCGACCCGTCCGCGGTCTCGTCGCGGTCCATCTCCCCGAGCACGGCCCAGCTCTGCAGCTCGGTCCCCGCGGCGGCCGCATCATGGGCGGTCGTCGCCAGCTCGCGCAGCGCGACCGTCAGATCGGCCGACGGCACGACCCGCACGCGAGCCATGTCATTCGTCTCGAGCCCGCTCATTTCCCGCCCTTGCGCACGTCGTCGATCGCCCCGGCGAGCACATCCCGATCGTCGAAGGGGTGCTTGACTCCGTTGATCTCCTGACCGACCTCGTGGCCCTTACCGGCCACCAGCACGACGTCGCCCGGACGCGCCCAGCGCACGGCCTCGGCGATCGCCTCGGCGCGGTCGCCGATCTCCTTGACCCGCGCGGTCTTGGTGCTGCGCAGCGGACTGGGCTCGCCCTTGACGGCGGCGGCACCGCCGACCAGCTGGCTCCGGATCGCCGCCGGGTCCTCCGTGCGCGGATTGTCGTCGGTGATGATCACCAACTCGGCGCCCCGCGCGGCGACCTCGCCCATGATCTCGCGTTTGCCGCGGTCGCGGTCACCGCCGGCGCCGACGACGACGGCCAACCGCTTGACCCCCTGCCCGCGCAGTGTCTCGATGACCGCGGCGAGCGCGGCGGGCTTGTGGGCATAGTCGACGATCGCCAGGAACTTCTGGCCCCGATCGATGCGCTCCATCCGCCCCGGCACCCGCACGTCGTCGATGCCGCGGATCGCGTCGGACAGCGGTACCCCGGCGGTGGTCGCGATCGCGATCGCGGTCAGCGCGTTGGCGACGTTGTAGCGGCCGGGCAGCGGGACATGGATCTGGTGGACCGCGCCGTGTGGATCGGTGATCGCCACGTCCTGCCCGCCGTCGGCGGTCACGGTCGACTCGCCGGCGCTCCAGGCGACCCCGGGCACGCCGGTCACCGACACGGTCACTGCCCCCCGACCGGCGACGCGGGCCATCCGCTTGCCGGCGTCGTCGTCGACGCAGACCACCGACCGCAGCGCATGTACCGGCGAATCCGGCTGGAACAGAATGGCTTTGGCGTCGAAGTAGTCGGCCATCGTGCGATGGAAGTCGAGATGATCCTGCGACAGGTTGGTGAAGGCACCCACCGCGAACACGCTGCCGTCCACCCGGCCCAGCGCGAGCGCATGGCTGGACACCTCCATGACGACCGTGTCCACCTCCTGCTCGTGCATCGCCGCGAGCATCGCCTGCAGGTCCGGGGCCTCCGGCGTGGTCAACGAACTCGGCTGCCGCGCACCGGCTATCCGCGTCTCGACGGTGCCGATCAGCCCAACCGTACGACCGGCCGCCATCAGAGCCGACTCGGTCAGATACGAGGTGGTGGTCTTGCCCGACGTGCCGGTGATACCGATCAGCTTGAGGCGTCGCGAAGGCTGGCCGTAGATCCGGGAACTCAACGTCCCCAGGACCGTTCGCGGCCGCGAGTGCACCAGCACCACGCAGTCGTGCTCACCGGGCAGCGCCTCGATGATGTCGCGCCCCCGCGGGTCCGTCAGCACCGCGGTCGCGCCCCGCGCGAGTGCATCGGCCGCGAACTCGGCACCGTGCACATTGGCTCCCGGCAGGGCCGCGAACAGATCGCCCGGCCGTACAGATTGCGCCCGCAGCGTCACGCCCGTGACCGTGGTCGACTCGTCCACATGCCCGATGAGATCCAACCGCGCATGACAGGCCGCGGATAGAACCGCAACGGTGGTCGGCGCGACCGACGCCGGATGCAGTGCCGACTTCGCACTGCGACGTCCGGATTGCCGTCCGGAGGATGCCACAACCGACCTCCTTCACGGCCAAACGTCCAAGATTCCGTCAGATAACTTACCTGGGGCCGATCACGATCACGATCTGCCGGTACGCAGCCCCGATGATGATTCTCCGGTCACCATCCGGCCTGCAGAATCAGCTTCGGCGCCGGTGTCGGCGAGAGCGGCACCCGATCGCGCTGCAGCATCCAGCTCGCGATCGTCGCGAACAACGGAGCGGCCGACTGTCCCCCGCTGCCGTCGGTGCTGCGCGACGGGTTGTCGAGCATGATGCCGATGACGAACCGCGGGTTATCAGCCGGCGCGATGCCTGCGAACGTGATGTTGTATTTCGAGTTCGAGTAGCGGCCGTTGGCATCGACCTGCTGGGCGGTACCGGTCTTGCCGCTGATCTGATACCCGTCCACATCCGCCTTGCAACCGGTGCCCTCCTGCATCCCGGTCGGGTCGCATTGGGTGACCGCCTCGAACATGTTGCGGACCGTGGTCGCCGTCTGCGGGTCGACGACCTGCACCGGGTCCGGCGCCGGACCGCCCATGATGATCCGCGGCGGCACGCGCAGGCCGTTGTTGGCGATGGTCTGATACAGGCCGGTCATCTGCAGCAGCGTCATCGAAAGCCCCTGGCCGATAGGCAGATTGGCGAACGTGCTGCCCGACCACTGCGACCGGGGCGGCACCTCGCCGCCGCTCTCGCCGGGCAGCCCGACGTTGGTCCGCTGGCCGAGGCCGAAGCGGTTGACCAGATCCATATAGCGGTCCGGGCCCACCTTCTGCGCGAGCATCAGGGTTCCGACGTTGGACGACTTACCGAAGATGCCCTGAGTCGTATATGGCGCGACACCGTGCGACCACGCGTCGTTGACTGTGACGCCGCCCATGTTGATGCTGCCGGGAACCTGGTGGACATCGGTCGGCTTGCTGATGCCGTTCTGGATCACGGCCGACGCGGTGATGATCTTGTTCACCGATCCGGGCTCGAACGGCGAGGTCACCGGCAGGTCGCCCAGTTGCGCGTTCTGCTGCTGGTCGAGCGGCTGCGCCGGGTTGAACGTGCCGTTGTTGGCCATCGCCAGCACCTGGCCGGTGTGGCTGTCGAGCACCACCACCGATGCACTCTTGGCGCCGGATAGGTCCTTCGCCTTCTGCACCTGTGTCTGCACGAACCACTGCAGGTCGGCGTCGATGGTCAGCTGCACCGGCTTGCCGTTGACCGCCGGGTGCACGTTGCGCATGCTGCCCGGGATGATGGCGCCGTCCGAGCCGCGGTCGTAGGTCTGCGACCCGTTGGTCCCGGCGAGCGTGGAATCCATCGACGACTCCAGGCCGATGAGTCCGTTGCCGTCGAAGTCGACGTCGCCGATGATGTTGGCCGCCAACGGTCCTCCGGGATACAGCCGGACCGCCTGCCGCTCGGCGCCCACCTCTGGGAACTGATCGGTCAGCGAGGCCGCGACGTCGGGTCCGATGAGCCGGGCCAGATAAACGAACTGCTCGTTCGAGTTCATCTTGGCGATCAGATCGTTCTCGTCGACGCTGTCGCCGAGGGCCTGATGAATGCCGGCGGCGATCTGCTTGATGCGCGCGGACGGGTCCGGTGCGGACGGATCCTTCTGATGCAGCTTCTCGATCGCGGCGCGCTCGATCACCGGCTGGAACGTCAGATTGCGCGCGTCGGCCGTGTACGCGAGAGCACGCCCGAAGCGGTCTTCGATCTCACCGCGCTTGGCCGGCAGCGCTTCGGTGACGGTGCGCTGGCTCGCCGCCTCGGCCGACAGCGACGGGGCCTCGACGACCTGCAGCCACACCATCCGGATCACCACCACCGACACCGCAACCAGCACGATGGTCGACGCGATCCGGTGGCGCAGCAGGAATTGCTTGCCCGCCTCGATAATTCGCGCATTGTGCGCGCCGCCCAGGCGGACGCCGCGCACCTTGCGGGACGGCTGCGCGCGGACGCCGCCCTTGGGAGCCGCCGCCGAACGGCCGCGTCGGGAAATGTTCGCGGGCTGCCGCCGGTCGCGCGACGACCCGCCTCGCCGGCCGCGGGTGCGCTCGGAGTGGGTACGCGTCATGTGATCAATTGTCTACTGCGCTAAGGAGTTGCCGGCGAATTTGCGGTCGGCGCGCCGCCAGTTTGTGGGGAATTCTGCTGCGGCGCTTGCGCTGCAGGCGCCGGAGCGGATGATTGTCCGACGGCCGGCGTCTGTCCCGCCGGCGCGGCGGGTTGGCCGGCCGGGGTAGGTGCCGACGCACCGGGCAGCACGTTGCTGAAGTTCGGCACGGCGGCCGCGGCAGAGTTGGGATCGCTGCCGTCGGTGTTGCTGGCGGCAGGCTTATTCTGCTGATTCACACCAGGATTCACCGCGCCCGAGTTGCCCTGATCCATCGACGGTGCGGGCGGCCCCTGCGCCGGCTTCACCTCGCCGACCACTCGAACCTTGCCGTCGGGACCCACCACCAGGCGCGGCGGATTGGTCGCCGGAATCATCCCCAGCTGCTCGGTCGCCTTCTTGGCAAGCTCTGGAGCCGACTGCCCCGACTCATAGTTCTTCTTGATCTGCTGCAATCGATTCTGCAGGTCTTGATTCGTCTGCTTTGCCGCACTGAGCTGGTACGAATTCTGCGCGGCGGTCGTGGACAGCCATAGTGTCAGGGCCAGGCCGAGGGCCAGCATGCCGATGACGAGGAAGACGAACGGGATCCGGCGAGCCAATGCCACCGGCGAGGTCGACGGCAATGAGATGCGTTGCGCCAGTGGACGGAAGTCGCGCTCCGGACTCGCGCCGGTGAGCGCGGCGTTGGCCAGCCGCTTGCGACGCCGGTCGATGGCACGCTGGGCCGAGGCCGAACGCGCGCGCCCGGACACATCGGCGGCACCGACCCGCGAGCGCCGACCCGACTGAGTCCGACCGTCACGGGTCCGCGTCTGACGTGTCTCGTTCACAACGCTCATCGCAGCTCACCCCCGTCAATCATGCTCTGGTCACCAATCATGTTTAGTTCCAATACGTTCGATCGCGCGCACCCGGACCGACGCCGACCGCGCATTCCGCTCCCGCTCGTCCTCCGGCGCCTGCTCGGCACCGCGGGTCACCAGCGCGTAGTCGGGCTCGGTGCCCGGCAGGTCGACCGGGAGGCCGGGCGGCGTTTTGGTGCGGACCCGATCGGCGAACGCGCGCTTGACCATTCGGTCCTCGAGCGACTGATACGACATCACCACCAGTCGACCACCGACGGCGAGGCGGTTCATCGCCGCCGGGAGCGCGTTCTCCAGCGAGCGCAGCTCCGCGTTCACCTCGACCCGCAACGCCTGGAAAGTGCGCTTTGCCGGATGGCCACCGGTGCGGCGGGTCGCCGCGGGGATCACCCGATACAGCAGCTCCACGAGCCGTCCGCTGGTGGTGAAAGGTTCTTTGTCGCGTTCGGCCAGCACCGCCGAGGCGATCTTGCCAGCGAAGCGTTCCTCGCCGTATTCGCTGAGCACCCTTGCCAATTCGCCGTGCGAATAGGTGTTGAGCACGTCGGCCGCGGTCAGATCGTCGTCGGGGTTCATCCGCATGTCCAGCGGAGCATCGCTGGCGTAGGCGAATCCGCGCTGCGCCTGATCCAGCTGCATGGACGACACGCCCAGATCGAGCAGCACGCCGTTGCAGGACGAGATCGACTCGGCAGCAAACACTTCAGCCAGTTCGTCGTAGCGCCGATGCACATACGACATCCGGTCGCCGAAGCGGCTCAGCCGTTCGGCCGATTGGTCGAGCGCGGACTGGTCCCGGTCCACACCGATGACCCGCAGTGCGGGGAACCGAGTGAGAAAAAGTTCGGAATGTCCACCCGCGCCGAGGGTTCCGTCGATCAGTATCGCGTCGGCACCGTCGGCGGATCTAGCCGTGAGCGCGGGAGTGAGCAGCTCGACCATGCGATCGGCCATGACCGGCACGTGCCCGAATCGTCGTCCGCGGGCGTCTGCGTCACCGCCGACGCCGGACGCCGAATCACTCACGGGCCCAGCCTTTCTCGGGGAATATAGGTGACGGATGGATCCGGGTCTCCGTCCGAACCCGTACCTGGCGCTGGGGAAGTGCGTCAGGGACGGCGTTTCGGACAGAGGCCTCGATCCACCCGTCCGGACTCGATCGGTGTACACAGATCGGGCCCCGCCTACGCTCACAGGATCGCGTCGAGCGACTCGATGCCGGCCTGCGAATAGGTCTCTTCGTGTTCGTCCTGGTAGCGACGCCAGGCGTCGGCATCCCAGATCTCCAGGTGATCGACGGCACCGATCACCACACACTCTTTGGTCAGCCCGGCATAGCGGCGGTGCTCGACAGGCAGGGTGATCCGCCCCTGATTGTCCGGCCGCTGCTCGTCCGTGCTGGCCGCGAGGTTCCGGGCGAAGGCCCGGGCCTCGACATTGTTCTTCGACGCCGCCATGGCGCGATTGGCGAGCTCGGCGAAGTCGTCACGCAGGTACACCGAAAGGCTGTGATCTTGACCTTTGGTGATCATCACACCTCCCAGCAGTGCCTCTCGAAACTTCGCGGGCAGCGTCAGCCGCCCCTTGTCGTCGAGCTTGGGCGTGTAGGTACCGAGAAACATCGCGGCACCTCCAAACCCATCAACCGAAAACTCCGGATTGCCTTCGGTCGATCACCACTGTACCCCACTTTCCACCACTTGCCACCCTATTGCTGCATTGTTCCCCCACCGATGATCATCGGTGCAGGTCATAGCCATGCAGAGGGATGCGACACACCAGGGTTGCCGTCACTCGGTTCCCCGACAGAAGCCTGACGACCTGGCACTTTGTCGACGCACGGAGCCCGTGGACGCTCGGGTGGCGCAAAGTGGGGATCTAGGGAGTGGGGCGCCGATGGGCAACAAAAAACAGCGGCCGCGATGCGGCCGCTGTTCAGATCAGTCGATCAGGTCTGCGTATTACTCCCCGCGCTCGAAGCGCCGGTTGAAGCGGTCTTCCATTCGCTCGGAGAACTTGCGCCCACTGCGACGGCCGCTTCGTGCCGAACCGGTCGACGGGGACGACTGGGAGCCGGAGGATCCCGAGGTGAATCCCCATAGGGCCATGAGGCCCGCCGCGAACATCACCAGGAAGCCGATCAGGCTGAGGATCGGGAACCCGCTCACCGTCACGTTTGCAACCAGACCGCCGATCAGCAGTCCGAGCCCGATAACAAAGACCGAAGCAGCCTGTATGCGCCGGCGGGAAACGCTGCCGCCACCGCCGAACCGTCGTCCACGAACATGCGACGCAAACTTCGGATCCTCGGCGTACAGGGCGCTTTCGATCTGTTCGAGCATTCGCTGCTCGTGCTCTGAGAGTGGCACCGACCCCTCCTTCAGCACGTCACCTCGCCGGAAATTTCCGGCCTCTACTACCGATGATACGAGGTGTTGGAATGTCGGACCACTATTCACCCATCTCGGAACGAACTCGATCGAGACTAGGCGGCCCGTGCGGCGGTACGTCCATGCTCGACCCGGACGATCTCGGCCTCGACCCGGTCGAGGAAATTGTTCACCTGATGACGCAGTTCCGTGACCACCGACTCGGGCACCGACCGCCTCAGCCCGGCATCCAGATCGGCGCGGAGATCGGAGAATCCGGCGAAGTACGCCGCCCAGGTGTCCATGTCCGATGCCACCTTGGGCAGCCGCAGCCAGGCGCTGCGAGACCCGATGCGTGACGGCCGCTCGTACAGCGCGAGGATCGCCCCCGCCCCGCGCAACGCGGCCAGGTAGAGGCCGAGGAACTGGTCGGCCGGATCGGTGGAGGCCGGGACCAGGAGCATCTCGGCACGATCGAGCAGGTCACGGGCCCTGGTGATCCGGCGAGGATCATCAAGTGCCAGCGTTGTCGGCGTAGCCATGTCGGGCACCTCCCGCCCCTATCGAATCGCCGCCGTGGGCTCTGTTCGGTAGAACGGATCCCGGCGGCGAACGCTTCCCTCGCTCACCGCCGGGTCCGCCGGTGTCTCCCCGGGCTCGGAATCACCTTTGCGGAGGTTGAATCTGCGAAGGTCAGAGACTCGAACACCCGTTCGACATATTCAATATAGCTACACCCCCCGACAACTCTCAAGGGGTCATGAGAAAGAACACTCAGGGCTCACGCACTGCCGAGACGGAAGTCACAAGCAGGGGCAGAAGTCGACCAGAGAGGCACAACGTGACGACGAGGAACCCCGGGGCGGTTCGGATGGTCGAGCTCGACGCCACCGACGCGCACCTCTGGCTTCCCGCCGCCCTGGACGTCTACGTGACGGCCATGAACTACCCCCGCGGCACCGCCCAGCAGCGCTACCCGCTCTGGCGGGAGCATCTGCATCGCCCCGGCTGGCGCGGCGTCGCCACGCTGTCGCCCGCCCCCGACGGCCCGGTCGACGACCAGCGGCTGGTGCGCCGCGATGACAATCCGATCGCCCCGGCGCCAGAGGTCCTCACCGGAATCGCCTACGGATACCCCGGCGGCGCCAGTCAATGGTGGAACCAGCAGCTGCGTCAGGGGCTGGCCCGGGTCGGCTACACCCGCGAGCAGATCTCGACGATCGCCGACGACTACTTCGAACTCACCGAATTGCATGTGCACCCGCAGGCCCAGGGCCAAGGCATCGGCCAGTGGCTGCTCACCCGTCTGCTCGACGGCGTACCGGCGCCGAAGGTGCTGCTGTCCACCCCGGAGGTGCCCGGCGAGGAGAATCGGGCGTGGCGGCTCTACCGGCGACTCGGATTCGTCGACGTCCTGCGCCAGTTCTCCTTCGCTGGCGACCCCCGCCCATTCGCCATTCTCGGACGGGGCCTGCCGCTATGAGGACCGCCGCTATGAGGACCGGGTCCGCGTCGCGCAGCCGAAACCGGTTCCGGACCTGGCACCATAGCCAGGTGCATTCCGGACCGATCACCCACCGCATCAGCTCCCGGCGACCGAATCGCGCGTCGATGCGCTGGATGCTCGCCACCCTGATGCTGTTGCTCGCCGCCCTGCCGATGGTCGCCGCCTGCGGCAGTTCCAATGTCGGCGGCGACAAGCTGTGGGGCCGGATCATCGTGGCGCACCGCGACACCGGTCAGGACAAGGGGCCGAATGTCAGTGTGCCGCCCGCCCTTTCGTCAGTCGCCAACGCGGGCGTGTACAAGCAGAACGGGATGATCGGCACCCAGGTCAACTACACGGGCGTGACGTTCGGGCAGTTCAGCCAACTCAGCGACATGGTCGTCGACGCCTTCCCCAGCGACACCATCTCGATGGACGTGGCCGCCAGCCGGTCCGGCGGGACGGTGACCTTCCAGGGCACGGCCGACCTCACCTCGCTCAAGCCCGCCGAGGACTACGTCGAGTTCGCCGTGCAATTCGCCGGCAAGGTCTCGGCATCCAACGGCACCCAGGATGACAACGACACGGTCACGTGGAAGCTCGCGGCCGGCAAGGCGACCACGATGACCGCCGAGTCGCACTACGACGACCCCAGCACCGCCGGCTTCGGCGGCTGGACCTTCCTGATGATCGCGGTCGCCCTGGCCGCGGTCGTGGTCGTGGTCGCACTGGCCCGTGTGATGCGCGACCAGACCCCGCGCTACGGCGAGCCGGTGCCGACCCCCCGCGAGCAGTATCAGGCGATCAAGGACAAAGTCCTCAACCGGCATCTGCCGCGCGACTAGCTGCCGCCAGATGAACGCCCGGCTGCGTTGTCGGCCGTCCCGCATACAAGAGCGGTATTGCGGAACGACCTCCGCCTAGCCGGATCGTCCATCTGATCACCAGCTGACGACGTAACGCGCGCCGGCTATGGGACGAGCACGTCCATCCCGAGGCGCTGCAGCACCTCGCCGGTGGCCCGCGCGAAGTTCAGGCTGCAGAAGTGCAGCGACGGCGCCCCCTCGGCGATCAGCCGCTGCGCCATCTCGGTGGCCACATCGATGCCGACCTCACGCACCGCATCACGATCCTCCTGCTCGCCGGGACCCGCGGCGGCGCTGAGCCGCTCGTCGAGCCAGCCCGGCAGCTGGGAGCCCGACAACTCGACCATCCGGCGCACCGACGCCAGCGAGGTGATCGGCATGATGCCCGGGATGATCGGCTTGGCGCCCTGCTCGGGATCGGCGGCGACCACCCGGTCGCGCAGTCGCAGGTAGTCGTCCACCTCGAAGAACATCTGGGTGATCGAATAGTCCGCTCCCGCACGGAGTTTCGAGACCAGGTGCGCGGTGTCCGACTCGAGGTCCGGCGCGCTGTGGTGGCCCTCGGGGAAGGACGCGACGCCGACGTGGAAGTCACCGAGCGTGCCCACCAGCCGCACCAGCTCCTCGGCGTACTCGACGCCCTCGGGGTGCCTGGTCCACTGGCCCAGCGGATCGCCCGGTGGGTCGCCGCGCAGCGCCAGGATATTGCTGATGCCCTCGGCCGCGAACGCGCCGACCACCGCGCGCAGCTCGGCGACGCTGTGATTGACGGCCGTCAGATGTCCCACCGGCAGCAGCGTGGTCTCGCGAGCCAGCTGGCCCGTGATGCGCGCCGTGCGCTCCCGCGTCGAACCGCCCGCCCCATAGGTCATCGAGACGAACGCCGGGTGCATCCGTTCGAAGATCCGCACCGCACGCCAGAGCCGCTCCTCGCCCGCGTCATCGCGCGGGGGGAAGAACTCCACCGAGAACGGAACCGGACCGTGGTGCGGCGCCTTGAGGCTCTCGATCACCGACGTTTGGACAGTTTGACTCACCTGCCTAGTGTACGGAGGCAGGTGTTCGAACCGCTCGCCCCGCTCCCCTAGGGTGAGCAGGTGCCCATCATCGCGCCCGCTCGTCTGGACGACGTCCCCGCGGCGGCCGAGGCGGTGCTGGTCGACTTCTTCGCCGATCGCGCGGCCGCGACCGAGGCGATCTCACCGCGATTCAGCGTCGCCGTCGACGCCGTCGCCCGCTACGTGCTGCGCGGCGGCAAGCGCATCCGCCCCACGTTCTGCTGGGCCGGATGGCAGTGCGGCTCAGGCCGCTCCGCCGCGGGGGCCGGTTCAGGCGGCTCCGGCGACTCCGAATCGGATATCGCCGCCTTGCGGGTGGCCGCGTCGCTCGAGCTGATCCAGGCCTGCGCGCTCATCCACGACGACATCATCGACCGCTCCGACACCCGCCGCGGACACCCGACGCTGCACCGCGAACAGGAATCGGGTCACCGCCGCGAGCGCTGGCACGGCGACGCCGAACATTTCGGCACGTCCGCCGCGATCCTGCTCGGCGACCTGGCGCTGGCCTGGGCCGACGACATGGTCCGCGATGCCGGGTTGACGCCGGCCACCGCCGCCCGCCTCTCCCCGACCTGGTCGGCGATGCGCACCGAGGTTCTCGGCGGCCAGTATCTCGACATCGTCAACGAGATGTCCGCCGACGAATCGGCCGCGTCGGCCGATCAGGTGATGCGTTTCAAGACCGCCGCCTACACGATCGAACGCCCGCTGCAGTTGGGTGCCGAAATGGCCGGCGTCCCAGAAGAAGTCGTCGAGTCGCTACGCCGGTTCGGCACCGATCTCGGAATCGCCTTCCAGCTGCGCGACGATCTGCTCGGCGCATTCGGCGATCCCGACGTCACCGGCAAACCTTCCGGTGATGACCTGGTCGCCGGCAAACGCACCGCGATTCTCGCGGCCGCCTTCAATCGACTCGACGAGAATCGCGCCGACCAGCTACGGGGCTATGTCGGACGACCACTCGATGACGCAGAGCTCCGCCAAACCCGTTCGCTCATCGCCGACTCCGGCGCCGTCACGGCGATCGAGACACGCATCGATGCGCTGCTGACCTCCGCGCGCGACACACTCGACGCCACCCCGATCCCCGCCCCGGCGAAGGCCGGACTATCGGCCTTGGCCACCAAGGTCACCGACCGGCGCTCATGACCGAGCGACCGATAGTCAGGACAGGGTTCGGGCGGGCCGCACGACTGGGCCTCGTCGCCACGGTCCTGATCACCATCGGCAGCTACGGCGTCGGCGACATCCCGCGCAACAGTCCGGTCCTGTCCGACCTGCATCTGTCGTGGATGTCGTACGGGCACGGAAAGACGCTGTGCTCGTTGGCCTTCTGGATCGGCATCGCGGCGCTGGTGGTCGCCTGGGTGCAGATCGGACGCATCGTGCGCACCACCGACATCCCCGCGAATCTGATGCGGCGCACGGCCGCGGTATGGGCCGCGCCGCTCCTGATCGCCGTGCCGATCTACAGCCGCGACGTCTATGCCTATCTCGCGCAGGGGTCGCTGTTCGCGCATGGGTACAACCCGTACTCGGACGGCCCGGCGCTGCTACCGGGGCCGCTGGTCGACAGCATGGCTCAGGTATGGGCGACCACCACGGCCCCGTACGGACCGGCCTTCATGCTGATCACCCGCGGAGTCGCCGACATCGTCGGCAACCATGTGATCCTCGGGGTGCTCCTGATGAAGCTGGTCATGCTGCCGGGCTTCGCGCTCGCGCTGTGGGCGATCCCCCGTCTGGCACAGCACTTTCCGCGGCGACCCGTCGACACGTCCGATGGCGACGCCGGCCGGGGCGCGTATCCCGCCTATGGCAGCTGGCTGGTGTTGCTGAATCCGATGCTGCTGGTGCATCTGGTCGGCGGGCCACACGTGGAGCTGCTGATGTTCGGGGTGCTCGCCGCGGGGCTGGTGCTGGTGCTCGAGGGCCGCCACGGCTGGGGCATCGCCGTGCTGGCGCTGGCCGCGTCGATCAAGATCACCGCCGCGCTCGCCCTGCCGTTCGTGCTGTGGATCTGGCTGGCGCACAATCGGTCCGCACGCGACCAAGGCGAACTCCAACCACGACGCGATTGGCGGGAGGCGACGAAGCTCACGGCCGCGATCGTCGGGATCGCGATGGTCGTGTTCGGCGTGTTCACGCTCGCCGTCGGGCACGGGCTGGGCTGGCTCACGGGACTGGGCTGGGCCGACCGAATCATCAACTGGCTGACCATCCCGACGGCCGTCGCGCATCTGGTCACGCTGGTCGCCGCGCCGTTCACGGCGCTGCATCTGGGACCCGTGCTCTCGGTGACCCGCACGATCGGCGAGGTGGTGCTGGCGCTGATCGCGGTCACCGTGTGGTGGAAGTCGCGGCACACCGCCCGCAGCGCGATGGTCGGTGCGGCCTGGGTGATGTTCGCCGTCCTGCTGCTGGAACCGTCGACCCTGCCCTGGTACTACTCGTGGGCGCTGGTCATCGCCGCGGCGTTCGATCTCGGACGCCGATGGTCCGCGGCGGTGGTGTTCGCCTGCGTGTTCCAGCTGATCGTGTTCCAGCCGGACGACTCGATCCTCATGTACAACATCACCGACGTGCTGATCGCCGCCGCATTGTCCGGGCTGGCCGCGTGGTCGCTGCTGCGACCGGATCCGTTGCGGCTCGGCGTTGTTCGGGGCTATCTCTGGCCCGACGGCACGGCACCGAAGGTCAGAACGCCTCAGCCTGCGCCCGGCGAATGACCTCACGCGCCGAATGGCTGTGAATCGCCTCGGCCGGAGTCAGACCGAGATCGGACTGCTCGGTGAACAACCACGCCAGCGTCTCGTCACGATCGAAGCCACCGTCGTGCAGCACCGACAGCAGGCCCGGCAGATGCTTGGCGATGCCGTGATCGTCGAAGAACAGCTCCGGCACCAGGACCAGCCCGCCGCGCCGGACCGCCAGCAGCTGGCGGTCGGTGATCAACGCGTTCACCCGACCGACCGACACCCCGAGCCGGTTGGATACCTCAGATAGCGGCAGAGTTTCGACATCATCGGACAGACAGTCGGCAGACAGCGGCAGAGATCCCACGCGCCCAGGCTACGGCACCGGAGCGCCACCGGTGACTATCGTTGCTGCCGACAGCAATGACCGCCCGGCGAGTGACGACATCGCCGCCGGCACTGACGAGGAGATGCCCACGGTGACCGCACAGCCCCCGCGCGATGCCCTGATCGGGGTCGCGCTCGAGCGGCGCTACCGGATCGACGCGCTGATCGCCCGTGGCGGCATGAGCAGCGTCTACTTCGGGCTGGACCTGCGGCTCGATCGGCCGGTCGCGGTGAAGGTGATGGCGCCGCAGTATTCGGCCGACCCGTCGTTCCTGGCGCGACTGGAGTTCGAGGCGCGCGCGGTTGCCCGGCTCAAGGACCCCGGACTGGTGCCGGTGTACGACCAAGGTCTCGACGGCGACTACGCCTTCCTGGTGATGGAGCTGGTCGAGGGCGGCACCCTGCGCGAGCTGCTGCGCGAGCGCGGACCGATGCCGCCGCATGCAGTGGCCGCAGTCGCCGACCCCGTGCTCGGGGGGCTCGGCAAGGCGCATCTGGCCGGACTCGTGCACCGCGACGTCAAGCCGGAGAACGTCCTGATCTCCGACAACGGCGAGGTCAAAGTCGTCGACTTCGGCCTGGTGCGGGCGATCGCCGAGGCCGGAATCACCTCCAACAGCGTGATTCTGGGCACGGCTGCCTATCTATCGCCCGAGCAGGTCGAGTCGACCGTGGCCGATGCACGCAGCGACGTCTACTCGTCCGGCATTCTGATCTACGAAATGCTCACCGGCACAACCCCGTTCACCGGCGACACGCCACTGTCGCTGGCCTACGCCCGGCTGCAGCATGATGTCCCGCCGCCCAGCCACCAGATCGCCGGGGTGCCACGGGCATTCGACGATCTGGTGCTCACGGCGACCGCCCGCGATCCCCGTGATCGCTACATCGACGCCGCCGACATGCAGTCGGCGTTGTTGGATATCATCGACCGGCTCGACCTCCCGCCGTTCACCGTGCCCGCCCCCACCCGGTCGGCAGAACGCGAATCGGTGGCGGCTTTCCGGTACGCCTACGATCCCGAGCGCACGCACGATCTGCGTCCACCGCCGCCGGCCCCGGCCGGGCCGGGACACACCCGGGTGCAATCCGTTCCGGTCGAGCCCGACCGCGACCGAAGCCGCGACGATTACGACCGCGATGATCGGCGAGACGACGGTTACGACTACGACGACCGGGCGCCCGCCGACTACGACGGCCGGCCGGCCGGCAATGTCTCCGCCGCCTCGACGGCGATCACTCCGCTGAGCGCCGCCGCCGATACTTACGCCGACCGTCGCCGGGCACGACGCCGGCTCGCGCAGATCTGGTTGACGATCGTGTTGATCCTGGCCATCGCGCTCGGCATCGCCGGCTGGTGGATCGCGTCGCACCAGATCATGCACAGCTCGGCGCCGGTGACACCGCCGACCCCGGCCGTGGCGGCCGTGCTTACGACCTGAGCATCTCCGCCACCAGGAATGCCAGCTCCAGCGACTGCTGGGTGTTCAGGCGCGGGTCGCAGGCGGTCTCGTAGCGGCCCTCCAGGTCGGCATCCGAAATCTCCTGCGCCCCACCGAGACACTCGGTGACGTCCTCGCCGGTGAGTTCGATGTGCACGCCGCCCGGATGGGTGTCGAGGGCGCGGTGCACCTCGAAGAAGCCCTGGACCTCGTCGACGATCCGATCGAAGTGCCGGGTCTTGTAGCCGTTGGACGACTCGTGCGTGTTGCCGTGCATCGGGTCGCTCTGCCAGATGACCTTGTGCCCGGTCGCCTCGACGGCCTGCACGATCGGCGGCAGCAGCTCGCGCACCTTGTCATTGCCCATGCGGCACACCAGCGTCAACCGTCCCGGCTCATTGCGCGGATCGAGACGCTCGACGTATTCGACGGCCAGTTCCGGCGACGTGCTCGGGCCCAGCTTGAGGCCGATCGGGTTGTGCAGCATCTCCGCCAGCGCGATATGCGCGCCGTCGAGCTGCCGGGTGCGATCGCCGATCCACAGGAAATGCGCGGACAGGTCGTACAGCACCGGGTCGGCGTCCGGGTCGGTCGGATGATCGGCCAGCCGCAGCATCGCGCGCTCGTAGTCGAGCACCAGCGCCTCGTGCGACGCGAAGATGTCGGCGGTCTTGAGGTTGCTGTCGGTGACGCCGCAGGCATCCATGAAGTGCAGGGCTCGGTCGATCTCGCCGGCCAGCGCCTCGTACCGGGCACCCGCGGGCGACGAGCTGACGAACTCGCGGTTCCAGTCGTGGACGCGATGCAGGTCGGCGACGCCGGCGGCGCCCAGGGCCCGCACCAGATTCATCGCGGCGCTCGCGTTGGCGTAGGCCCGCACGAGTCGCGACGGGTCATGCGCCCGCGCCGCCTCATCCGGGGCGAAGCCGTTGACCATGTCGCCGCGGTACGACTTCAGGCCCAGCGAATCGATGTCCGACGACCGCGGTTTGGCGTATTGCCCGGCGATCCGTGCCACCTTCACCACCGGCAGCGATGCGCCGTAGGTCAGCACGACGGCCATCTGCAGCAGCGTGCGGATATTGCCCTTGATATGGGGCTCAGTGTTGGCCGCGAAGGTCTCGGCGCAGTCGCCGCCCTGCAGCAGGAACGCCCGGCCGCGCGCGACCTCGGCCAGCTGCCGCTTGAGGTTCTCGACCTCGGCGGGCATGCAGATCGGCGGCACGCTCTCGAGAACCGTGCGCATCGCGCGGGCCTTGTCCTCGGGCCAGCTGGGCTGCTGCAGCGCCGGCCGCGACATCGCGTCGCGGAACCGCGCGTCCAGCGCGCCGGGCAGCGGCGGCAGCTCCGGCAACTCGTCGATCGGCACGTCCACGGTCCAATTCACCACGATGTCAGCCTAACCGGCCTGCATGGCCCGCCATCGCACCAGGTTGTGCCTGGCATCGGCGAGCGCATCGTGGGCGTCCTTCGGGCTCGGCGGCAGCTCCGGCTGCCCCACTGCCTCCCAGTGCTGACGCAGCTCACGGGTGAATCTCGGGATCTCCCGCGGCAGCGCCGTCATCGACCCCCACAGCTGGCACAACGCCACGTGGTCATACGCTCCGACCCATGCCCACAACTCGATCGGCTCGCCGGGCTCGTTCAGAAAGTTCAGCAAATCTTCACGGATTCGCTTGCGGCTCTTCCATGCCGACGACGACGGAGATGGCAGCTTAGGCAGGACATGCGCACGTACCCAACTCCCCGCCCGGGCCGGATCGAACTCGGTGGACACCGCGTAGAACTCACGGCCGTCCTCGGCGACCACCCCGATCGACACCAGCTCGATCGTGCGTCCGTCCTCGATGAACTCGGAGTCGTAGAAGTAGCGCATGGCTAGAGCGTATGGGGTGACCGACGAACGGGTGCTCGGGCGCGCCCTCGGTACGCGCGCGATCATCACCCGTGCGATCGCGACACTGGTGTTCATCGTGAGCGCGCTGTGCCGGATCTTCGGCGGCATTCATCTCGGCGGCGCAGTGCTGCCCTATCGACTCGACCTGGACGTGTACCGGCTCGCCCCCACCGTGTGGCGCGGCGGACACCCGCTCTACGCCGATCACGCGCTCCCGATCACCCGTCTCGATCTACCGCTGCCGTTCACGTATCCGCCGGCGTCCGCGGTGACCTTCGTGCCGTTCTCCTGGCTGCCCGTCGACATCGCCGGACTGACGATGTCGCTGATCTCGATCGTGCTGCTGTTGCTGGTGGCGCGGATGGCGGTGCGCATCTGCGGCTTGGACACCCGACTGCCGAGCCGCTGGGGACTGGGCAACTGGTGGTTGGCCGCCGCGATCACCGGCGTCGCGATGTGGCTTGATCCGGTGTGGACCACGCTGAATTTCGGCCAGGTCAACATCATCCTGATGGCGATGGTCGCGGTCGACACGTTGCTCGTGCCCGCCGGCCGCTGGCGCGGAGTTCTCACCGGTGTCGCGGGTGCTCTCAAGCTCACGCCGATGGCGTTCTTGCTGCACATGCTGGTCGCCCGGCGATGGCGCGCCGCAGTGACCGCGATCGGGGCGTTCATCGCCGTCGGCGCGATCGGATTCGCCTGCGCACCCGGTGATTCACGCACCTACTGGACGCACACCGTGTTCCATACCGATCGGATCGGCAACCTCGCCGGCCGGAACAACCAGAACATCAACGGGTTCTGGCGGCGACTGCTCGCCGACGAGAGTCTCGCCAAAGACCTCTGGGCCGTCAGCGCCGTCGTGGTGACCGTACTCGCGGTCGTCGCGATCCATCGCTGTCTGCGCGCCGATCAGTCGCTGCTCGCGCTATGCGCTGCGGCCGTCTGGGGACTGCTGGTATCGCCGACCACCTGGGGACATCATTGGGTATGGGTGATCCCGGCGATGGTCGGTCTGGCGGCCGTGGGGTTGCGGACCACGTCGAGCCGACTGCGCGCCGAATACTTCGCTCTGGTTGCTTTGGGACTGGTGATCTTCGGCTCGTCGCCCTATCAGCACATGGCCGACTCCTATACCCGGGTGCATTGGAATCTCGTGGAGACCATCATCGGAAATTCGTATGCCGTGTGGGGCGTGCTGATGTTGATCCTGCTGGCGGCGACTGTTCGCGAAGCCGGAATCGATTGCCGGGCCACCAGTTCCAGCGACCCAGCAGTTTCATGAAGGCGGGGACGAGCACCATCCGCACGAGCACCGCGTCGATCGCCACCGCGACCGACAGCGCGACGCCGAACTCCTTGAGCTCCAGGACATCCGCGGATACGAAGCTGGCGAAGACCACGATCATGATGACCGCGGCCGCCGTGATCGGGCCGGCGGTGTGCTCGATGCCATCCGCCACCGCCTCCATGTTGCGAGCATCGGCGGCCACCGGATCAGCATCGCCGGCCTGCGCGGTGCGCTCGTCCCAGGACTCCTTCATCCGACCGAGCAGGAACACCTCATAGTCCATGGACAGCCCGAAGAGCACGACGAAAACGGTGATCGGCAGATAGACCTGCAGATAGCCGACACTGGTGAAGCCGAGAAGGCCCTGGCCCCAACCCCATTGGAAGATCGCGATGGTGATGCCCAGGGCCGCGCCGGTGGACAGCAGATTCATCAGCACCGCCTTGAGCGGCAGCACGACCGAGCGAAACACCGCGGCGAGAAAGACCAGCGACAGGGCCAGCACCGCGACCAGCACCCAGGGCAGCGCGGATGTCGTCTCGTCCGACACGTCGACCGACATGGCCGTCGCGCCGCCGACCTGCACCCGGATGTCCGGGCCGGACAGGGCGCGAGCCTCTTGCCGCAGATCCCGCACCAGCGTGAGCGCCGCATTCGAGTCGACCGGGTCCCGCGGGATCGCCAACCAGAGCTGCCGTCCGGCGATCGCTTCCGGCGCCACCCCGACGATCCGCGGGTCGGCATGCAGTCGGGCTTCGAATTGCTGCAGCATCCGCTGGCCATTGGGACCGATCGAGCCGTCCCGCGAGCCTGTCGCCACGATCTGGATCGGCGACATCAGACCGGGGCTGAAGTCCTGTTGCAGCACGGTATTCGCGCGTCCGGACGGGGTATCGGCCAACGAACGCAGGCCGTAGTCGATCCCGTAGCGCAGCCCCGTGACCGGCAGCAGCGCGATCAGCAGCAGCGCGATGACCGCGGCCCCGAAGACGATCGGCTGCCGCATCACCAGATAGGCCCAGCGCCGCCAGGGCCGATCGGTGTTCGCGTCGGCAGCGCCTCGCCGACGCTTCGGCAGCAATCCGCGGACGCTGAGGCGGGTCAGCCAGGGTCCGAGCACGGCGATGATCGCCGGCACCAGCGTGAGCGCGACCAGCAGCACGCACAGCACGGTCGCGATGATCCCGATGGTGATCTCGTGAAAGACCGGCGAATCCACGAACATCAGCGAGCACATGGCGATCATCAGAATCAGTCCGGAGATCGCGATCGTGCGACCGGCCGTCGCGATCCCGACTCCGACGGCGTCGGCGATCTCTGCATGCTGACGCCGATCGACGACGGCGCGGCGGTCCATCTCCTCCCGGATACGCGCAATGATGAAGAGCGAGTAGTCGATTCCGATGCCGGTACCGATCATCGTCGCGACGACCACCAGCATCGAGTCGAATGTCAGCCCGGTCGACAACGCGGTAATGGCGCCGAATGCGCACAGCAGTCCCGCGCCGGCCGCGATCAACGGCAGCACGCCCGCGATCACCGAACCCAGCGCCACGATCAACACGACCAGCGCTACGGGCAGGCCGATCGACTCGGAGCGTTCGGCATCGGAGTTCTCGATCCGGCCGAGGTCGTTGCTCGTCGGCGAGAACCCGGTCATCGAGACCGTCACGCCATCGCGTGCGTGGCCGGTGACGATGCCTTGAATCCGTTTCGCGACAGCCATATTGGTGCGTGCCGTTCCGGACAGGCCGACGATCGCGACCGCGGATCGACGGTCTGCCGATATCTGCCCCTGCGCGAGCATGTCGAACGGTCCGATCGCCGCCGCCACCCCGGGATCCGCCCGGACCGCATCGAGCGTCTCGGCCACCACCGTCCGCATCGCGGGGTCGTCGACGGTGCCCGCCGTCGTGGCGAATACGAGCGCGTCCTGCTCGGTTCCGAGTTCGTTGAAGTGGGTGCGCACCAGCCGTTCGACGGCGGCCGACTCCGAACCGGTGACGGAGTAGTCGGGTCCCTGCAGTTGCTTGGACAGCTGCGGGTAGGCCACGGCACAGGCGATGAGCACGAGCAGCCAGGTCGTCAAGACCGGCCACCGCCACCGGGCGACGTTCCGACCCAGGCGAAACCACATCGACGGCAGCGTCGCGGCCTCGTTCGGGTGGGTGCTCATCCCGCCTCTCCTTCGGAACCGATCCGGGAGACTCGCTAACGATATGTCGCCGGACCGGCGCGAAGGCCGAATCGTCGCTATGTCCGATATGGCGGATTGCCGTCGGCCTCGCGCCGGCATGCGACGAGCATCATCAGCTGGTGAATAGCGGGCCGCACGATCGGGGCACCGAGGTCATCCGTCATGGCCCAGACAGCCGGGCGATGCGCCTGGCTGCCGCCCAAATGTATTGATCCGCAGCGTCGCCCACGAATCAACCGCTACCACCATCCCGAGGAGCTGAGCCAGGGCTGGACGCGTCACCGCGGGACGGGTGACGAGGTCAGGCCGCCTTCGGCGCGTCGGCCTCCGGCTTCGCATCCTTGAGGCTCGCGGCGTAGATGTCGACATACTGCTGACCGGACAGCCGCATCAGCTCGTACATGATCTCGTCGGTGATCGCCCGCTCGATGAAACGGTTGCCGCTCATGCCCTCATAGCGCGAGAAGTCAAGCGGCTTACCGATCTTGACGGTGATCCGGGCACGACGCGGGACGGTGGTTCCCGGCGGATTCAGGTCGCGGGTCCCGACCATCGCAACGGGGATCACCGGCACGCCGGTCTCCAGCGCGATCCGCGCCAGACCGGTCTTGCCCTTGAACAGCCGACCGTCGGGCGACCGGGTGCCCTCCGGGTACAGCCCCATCAGCTCGCCCTCTTCGAGCTTGCTGCGGGCCGAGATCAGCGCACCCTCGGCGGCGGTCGCACCCGACCGGTCGATGGGGATCTGGCCGGTCGACGAGAAGAACCAGCGCTGGAACGCGCCCTTGAGGCCGGTCCCGGTGAAGTACTCGGCCTTCGCCAGGAAATAGATGCGCCGCGGCGACATCAGCGGCAGGTAGAAGCTGTCGACGACGGCGAGATGGTTACTGGCCAGCAGGGCCGGTCCACGAGCCGGAAGATTTTCCAGCCCTTCGATTTTCGGACGACCGAGCACGCGCAGAATCGGTCCCATCAGGACGTACTTGAACAGCCAGTACCACATGCGCACTCCTTCGCCCCGAACAACCGCACCAATTGGTGTGTCACTTTACCCACCCGGGGCGGCCCGCAGCTCACGACGGGCGACATCAGCGGCGCCGATCACACCTGCCGCCTCCCCTAGCTGCGTGGACCGGATGCGCGCCGTCTTGCGATGTCCGGCCCCGGTCAGCATCGCGCGATAATGCTCCCGCGCCTCGTCCAGGAACAGGCTCGACGCGGCGCCCAGACCGCCGGCCAGCACCACCAGGTCGGGATCGAAGATGTCGCCGATCATCGCGAGGCCGAGACCGAGCCAGCGGGCGAACTCGGCGAACGCCGCCACCGCCAGCGGATCGCCGTCCTGCGCCGCCGCGGCCACCCGACGACCGGTGAGGGATCCCGGATCCTCGCCGATCTCCCTGGCCAACGCACTGCCGCCGCCCGCCCCGTCGGCCACCAGCTCCACCACGTGATCGACCAGAGCTGTTCCGCTGCAATATCTTTCCCAGCAGCCGAACTTTCCGCAGGCACACGGTCGGCCCTCCGGCACCAGCCGCAGGTGGCCGAGCTCGGGCGCGACACCGAAACTGCCGCGGTAGAGCTCCCCGTCCAACAGCAGCCCGGCGCCGATGCCGGTGCCGATGGCCAGCACCAGCGTGTTGTGACCGCGCGCCGCCGCGCCGTAGTGCAGCTCGGCCACGGCCGCCGCGTTGGCGTCGTGCTCCAGGAAGACCGGCAGCCCGATCCGCTCGGTCAGGTCGGCGGCCACTGCCGCCTCTCGCCACGGCAGATGCGGGGAGAAGCGCACCGTCTGCCGGTCGGGTGTCAGGAATCCGGCGATCGCCAGCCCGACCGCCTCGATCGGCCAGCGCTCCCGCAGCTCCCCGACCGCCCGGTCCAGACATGTCTCCAATGCCGAAGCGGTAGCCGGGGTTTGGGTCCGGACCTTGTCGAGAATCTGGCCCTGCTCGTCGACCACGCCGGCCCGGGTGCTGGTGCCCCCGATGTCGATGCCTACAGCGAGGCGGCCGGATTCGGCCGCCGGGATCGCTGCGGCATCGCTAGACACCAGGTCGGCCCGTCGAAACGTTCACCTGCACCGCGATCGGCTCGAATCCCGTGCGATGCACGGATTCTCGTAGATCCTCGGCACGCTGGCTCATGGTTCGCTCGAGCACCGTCTGCAACGCTTCCAGCAGCGAGATCAACTGTGCCAGCAGGGCGTTCAGAATCTCACCGAGTTCGTCGACGAACGCTTCGACGGTGGCTTTGGTGGCGATTCCCAGCTCGGCCCAGTCGATGTCCTCGTCGCCGCGCAGCGCGGTGGCAACCGTCTCGATGCGGTCGAGCAATCCGACCACCAACAGGCGCCAGGCCTCGGCGTCGTATTGGTCGGCACTCACGCGTCACCACTCCTCAGTGGGAGCCTTCCGGCGAAAGCTCCTCGTCATCCGGCCATTCCCGTTCGGGGGCCGGCCGGGGCGCGGCACGCTGGGGCCACACCTTGGGGTCGGGCGCAAATCGTATCGACAGAACACCATCGTCCCAACTCGCGTCTATCACCACACATCGTCGCAGAACCGACGGCAAAGGTATGCGTTGACGTATCCCCGATAGGGCAATCATCACATCGTCGCCGGATCGGCCCAATCGTAGAGTGTCCGGGTCCGGCAGCGGTTGACGCCAGGCCATGCGGTATACGGACTCCAGTCCAGACCCGGATTCCAGCTGCACGTCCGCATGTCGCGGGCCCGGTCCGACGAGCGGCTCGGCCCCTGATTCGGCCAGTTCCGCGCCGAGCTTGCGTAGCTTCAGCACCGTCCGCGGCGGCGTCGGCAGCCAGGGCAGTCGGGTCGCGGCGGCCTTGCCGGGCAGGAGCGCATCGATCTCCTTGCCCGCCTGCCGCTGCTGTTTGCGCACGCCGGCGGGCCAGTCCTCACCCGCGACCCCGTTGATCGCCAGCCCGACAACCGGAATCCCCATCAGCTGCAGGGCCGCCAGCAGCCGCTCCGACGTCTCCACACCATGCGGGGTCGGCGAAGCGACCACCTGCGCCTGCACGGTGCCGGACTCGATCACCAGTCGGTCGATGTCGCGGCAGTCGGCATCGAAGAGATCCATGACGGCGACCGCCCGTGCCGTGCGCGACGTCTCGCCGGCCGCGGCCAGGCGCCGGTGCCGAGGCCACATGCGCTCCATGTGGTCGGTGATCACCTGCGGCACCCGCAGCAGATCGATCGGCTCGGCACCGCCGGAGCAGTCGACGATGATCCGCTCCCACTTCCCCGACCGGGCTTCGTCCCGAATGCGGCGCAGCAGCAGCAACTGTTCGATGCCGGGCAGCTGGGTCAGCTCGTCCGGATGCATGTCGACGATCTTCGTGCCGGCGAAGCTGGCGCCGCCGGTGATCAGCGCCGCGCGCACCTGCCCCCAGGCCTCGCTGAGCGTCGCGAGCGAGTCCAGCTCGAGCAGGTCGACCGTCTTCGACACCGGGATCGGTTGCCCCGGAAAAGAAAACACTCCGAAGATGCGCGACGCGGACCGGAACCGATCGAAGCTGACCAGCAGCGTACGACCACCGCGTTCCGCGGGACCGGCCAACGGTTCGACGGCCGCCGCGGCGGCGAACGTGGATACGCCCGCGCCGCCCTGGCCGATGATCAGATGTACCGGCGAAATCGATGACCCCGACCGCCGGTCCCCCGGAGATTGGTAACTCAGCCTTCGACTCGCTTCTTGAGTTCCTTGAGCGCCGCGTCGGTGATGGCCTTCTCCGCCCGACGCTTGAGGGCGCCGATGATCGGGATGGTCACGTCGACCGTCAGCTCGTAGGTGACCTTGGTCGACCCCTCCGCCTGCGGAACCAGCCCGTAGCGCCCGTGCTGCGCCGTCTGCAGATCACTGCGGACCAGATCCCAGCTCACCGACAGGCCGTCGGCCGCCCAGTCGTACCGCAGTTCGTAGGAGTCCTTGAGCACGCCGGCATCCAGAACGAACGCCACCTGTCGCGCGTTGCCGTCCGGACCCGCCTCGGTGACCGTGACCTCCTTGGCCGACGAGACCCATTCGGAATACCGCGGAAAGTCCGCGATCACGGCCATGATGTCGGCCGGCGCGGCATTGATCACGATGCTCTGTTCGGTGCGCTCGGTCATCGCGCCGCGACCTCGACGTGGGCCGGTCGCTCGCCCGGCGCGCGATCGCGGTCGAGCCGGTCACGCAGTTCGAACGACATGGCCTTGCCGGCCACCCGGCGACGCTTGTTCTCGTCGGCCAGCCAGTTGAAATAGGCACGACCTGCCTCCGGGCTCGGGGCCGCCGGATCGGCGGGTTCGCAGTGCAGGAAGTAATGCAGGATGAACCCGTCCAGGGCCTCTTCGAGCCACACTTCGGAGGTACCGGTCAACCGGCCGTCGACCGTCCATCGAAATCCCTTGTCGCCGCGATCCTCGACGACCGTCAGCTGCAGATCCGGCCACCACCGGCGCCAATTTGCCCGGTCGGCGAGTGTTTCGACGGCCGATGCCGGCGGCGCAGCGACAAACGTCTGGTCAGCCACCTGAATACTGCTCACCGCATTAGCTTCACATATCGCTTCGGAGGCCGACACCCAAACCCCTGGCTGCGGCGCACAGTGCGGTGAGTTTCACTCGTCACGGCATTAGGCTTCGGCTATGCGCGAGTACGAGGTCCCCGCCGAATTCTCCATCGATCCCACCAGCAGCTGCGCCGACATCCCGGCGACGGTCGCGGCCACCGACCCCGATCGGGCGGTGTTCTCGCGCCGCGACGCCTCCGGGAAGTGGCAGCCGATCACCGCACGTGAACTGGTCGCCCAGGTGACCGCTATCGCCAAGGGGCTCATCGCTTCCGGGGTGGAGCCGGGCGACCGGGTGGCCCTCCTGTCCGCAACTCGCTGGGAGTGGCCGGTTCTGGATCTGGCGATCTGGTCGGCCGGCGGCGTCACCGTGCCGATCTACGACTCCTCTTCCGCCGACCAGGTGGCCTGGATCCTGCAGGATTCCGGGGCGGTCGCGCTGATCATCGAGAACGACGTCCACCGCGAGATCGTCGAGGACGCGCTGTCGTCCGGCGCCGCGGTGCGCAAGATCTTCCAGATCGACGGCGCACCCGGCGCCGACGGCGCACTCGCCGAACTCACCGACGCGGGCAAGCAGATCCCCGACGAGCAGCAACGCCTGCGCACGGCGACGCTGTCGGCCGCCGACCCGGCGACGTTGATCTACACCTCCGGCACCACGGGACGTCCGAAGGGCTGCATGCTGACGCATGCCAATCTGCTCGCCGAGATCGCCGGCGTCGCGCACTCCGGCCTGCGGCCGTGGCTGCAGCCCGGTCGCAAGACCCTGATGTTCCTGCCGATGGCGCATGCGCTGGCGCGGGCGGTCACGCTGATCGCGCTGTCGCAGGGGGTCACCGTCGGATTCACCAGTGACACAAGGAATATCGTCGCCGAGTTCGCGTCGTTCCGGCCGAATTTCATCCTGTCGGTGCCACGCGTCTTCGAGAAGGTCTTCGCCAGCGCCCGGGCCAGTGCGGAGGCCTCGGGACAGGTCGCCGTCTTCGACGCGGCCGCCGAGACCGCCATCGCCTACAGCACGGCGCAGGATTCCGGCCGGATCGGGCTGGGGCTCAAAGCGAAGCATGCCGTCTTCGATCGTCTGGTCTACCGCAAGCTACGCGCGGCGCTGGGCGGCGACTGCGAACTGGCGATCTCCGGCGGCGCACCGCTCGGTGCGCGGCTCGCGCATTTCTATCGCGGCCTGGGCGTGCCCGTCTACGAGGGCTACGGACTCACCGAGACCTGCGCGGCGTTCTCCGTCAACACCCCCAGGGACATGCGCGTTGGCAGCGTCGGAAAGCCGTTGTCCGGCAACGCCGCCCGGATCGCCGACGACGGCGAGCTGTTGCTCTCGGGCGCGGTCGTCTTCGGCGGCTACTGGCAGAACCCCGATGCATCGGCCGAGGCCATGTCGGACGACTGGTTTCACACCGGCGACCTCGGCGCGATCGACGCCGACGGCTATCTGTCGATCACCGGTCGCAAGAAGGAACTCATCGTCACTGCCGGCGGCAAGAACGTCTCGCCCGCGGGGCTCGAGGACGCGCTGCGCGGCGAGCCGCTGATCTCGCAGGCGATGGTGGTCGGCGATCAGCAGCCGTTCATCGGCGCGCTCATCACGATCGATTCCGAGGCATTCGATCACTGGAAGACCAAGGCGCACAAGCCCGCCGACGCATCGGTCGCCGACCTTCGCGACGATCCGGACCTGCGCGCGATCATCCAGGCCGCGGTCGACACCGCCAACAAGACCGTGTCGCACGCCGAGGCGATCAAGAAGTTCCGCATCCTGCCGCACGACTTCAGCGAGGAGACCGGCGAGATGACGCCGACCCTCAAGGTGAAGCGCAATATCGTCGCGCAGAAGTATGCGGCCGACATCGAGGCCATCTACACGAAGTAGTCAGCCAACAAGCGATTGCCGGTGATCAGCTGGGCGATCCGGCAAGGCGTCAGTCGTTCAGCTGGCACCAGCGAACAACTGCTGAAGACGGGCCGCCATGAGATCCCAGCGCCAGCTCTCGCTGACCCAGGCCCGCCCCGCCTCGCCCATCGTTTCGGCGCGCGTGCGGTCCGCAAGGAGCTGGGAGACGGCGTCGGCGATCTGCGGAACCGAACGCCCGTCGACCACCAGACCGGTCTCCCCGTCCCGGACCGTCTCCGGGGCCCCGCCGGAGGTGCCGGCGATGACCGGCAGCCCGGTAGCCGACGCCTCCAGGTAGACGATGCCCAACCCCTCCACGTCCAGGCCGCCTCCGCGGGTGCGGGACGGCATCGCGAAGACGTCGCCGATGTTGTGGTAGCGCGGCAGATCGGCGCCGGTGACCGAGCCGGTGAAGATGACATTCTCGGTGACGCCCATCGAATGCGTCAGCGCCTGAAGGTTTTTCAGATACGGACCGCCGCCGACGAAGACCAGTGTGGCGCCTTCGACAGCCTGCCGGATGGCCGGCAGCGCGCGGATGAGCATGTCCTGCCCCTTGCGCGGCACCAGCCTCGACACGCAGACGATCGTCGGCTCGTCGGTGAGTCCGTGCCGGGCCCGCATCTCCGCCCGGGCGGCCGGATCCGGACGGAATCGGTCGGAGTCGACGGCGGGCGGCAGATGCTCGAGCGCGGCCCGCGCACCGAACGCCGACGCGAACCGGCCGCGGGTGTACTTGCTCACGTAGGTGACGACGTCGACGTGGTTTCCGATGTGCCGCAACGTCTGCCGCGCGGCGGGCAGCATGGACCAGCCAACCTCGTGTCCATGGGTACTCGCCACGATTCGCTGTGCGCCCGCCCGGCGCAGCGTCGGTGCCATCACGGCGAGCGGCGCCGCCGCGCCGAACCAGACCGCCTCACAGCCGCGCGATCGCACCAATTCGGCGGCTCGCCGCGCCACCAGCGGCGTCGGCAGCATCAGCGTCGTGGGATGCCGCACCACCTCGTAGGGCTGCTTGCGGTCGAACCGCACATGCGAATCACCGCGCCAGCGCGGCGCGTAGACGACGATCTCGTCCGGCGGCAGCAGATCCACCAGGTTCTGCAGATAGGACTGGATCCCTCCGGGGCGGGGCGGAAAGTCGTTGGTCACCAACAGCGTTCGACGTGAACGCCCCTCGCTTCGCTCGACCGGCATGCACTAACCGTAGCGGCCGTCGTCCGGGCAGGAGCGGTCAGGAGTACCGAACGGCCGACGCGAACGGGCCGGCGCCGTCGACGGTGGCGACCTTGACCGGAACACCGAAGGTCGACGCATGGACGACGTAACCGTCGCCGATGTACATGCCGACGTGATGCGCGTCCGAGTAGTAGATGACCAGGTCGCCCGGCTGCATGTCGTTGCGGCTGACCGGCTTGCCGCCGGCCTGCTGGGCCTCGCTGGTCCGCGGGATGGTCTTGCCGGCCTGCTTGTAGGCCCACATCATCAGCCCGGAGCAGTCGAACTGGTTCGGCCCGGTGGCGCCCCACACGTACGGGTCGCCGATGCGGCTCAGCGCGGCCTGCACCGCGATCGTCGCCGCGGACGTGCCCGGCGGGATCAACCGGGGGTCGAACGAGATCGTCGGGCCGATGAGCGCGGCCAGTTGCTTGCCGGTCATCGCCTCGTAGACCGACTTCACCTGGAGGATCTGCATCTGCAGCTTGCTCTGCTTGGACTGCAGATCGGCCCGCGTCTTGTTGACGGCCTGGATCGCCGTGTTGGCGCTGTCCTCGGCCTTCTGCGCGTCGTTGCGGGCCTTCTCGGCCGCCGCACGCGTCTGCTTGAAATCCCGGATCTGCCGGGTCGTCTTGCGCGAGACCACTTCCAGCGTGGACATCTGGTCGAGCAGCGACTGCGGGGAATCGCTGACCAGGACGGCGTACAGCCGATTGACGCGGGCGCCCATGTAGCTCGCGCGGGCGATCGCGTTCACGTCCTTCTGCAGCGCGGCCTCGCGCACCTGCAGACCGGCGAGGGTCCGCTGCGCGTCACTCTGCGCCTGCCGCGCTTGCCGCAGATCGTTATTGCGCTGGGTGAAATCCACCTGCGCCTGATTCATCGCCTCGGACGCCTGCTCGGCCTGATTGCCGAGATCCTTGTACCGCGCCAGAAGCTGATCGGGCCCCTCCTGGGGCCCCGGAGCGGCACCAGCGGGCGCGCCTGCACCCAACGCGACAACCAGCGCCAATACCACCGGTCCCACCAGGAACCGGAGCGCTGCGACTACGCCGGATTTCAGGCGGCCCGCCATGCCTGTCTCCTCAGAGGTAGATCAATACGCCGAATCGGCCGTCGATCAGTAGCGCCGTGCGGCGTAGATCGAGCCCGGGTTGTGCAGCGGCACCTTGCGCACCGGCACACCCTCAGTCGACGAATGTACAACCATGCCGTCACCGACGTACATGCCCGAATGGCCACCACCGTTGTAGATGATGATGTCGCCGGGCTGCAGGTCGTTCAGCGACACCGGGGTGCCGCCGCCGAGCTGGCCGTAGCTGTCACGCGGGATGGTCTTGCCGGCCTGCTTGTAGGACCAGAAGACGAGTCCCGAGCAGTCGAATGCGTTCGGGCCGCTGGCGCCGTAGACGTACGGGTCGCCGATGCGGGTCTGCGCGGCGCTGGCAGCAACCTTGCCCGGGGCGTTATTGACACCCGGGACCGCCGAGTTCGGCGCGAAATTCGGGATCGCCACGTTCAGTCCCAGCGGAGCATCCGGCTTGGCCTTGAACTGATCCGGGATCTGGTGGGCGTCCACACCCGGGACGTCGAAGTTGCCGACACCCGGAATGCTGACCGGGGTGGCCAGTGCCGGGCCGGCGCCAACTGCAACCGCGCCCAGGGTCAACGAACCAGCAATAACAGCGGTACGGGCGGTCTGGAACCGACCTGTCTCCACACGATGTTTCGCCACGAAGCGAGATCTCCTGTTTCTTCCACTCTGCCGCCGACCAAGTTAGCTGTCGGGTTCGGGCCGGAAGATTGGCCCTACCTGTTCCTACTGATCGCGGTAACGACCGGCAGGAGGCCAGGATTCACCCCGGGCTGGCCCGATAAGGGCCAAAGGTGGTTCCCCGGTTCACGCGACTCGACACGGTCCATCCGGACCGCGGCCGTGCCACATGATTAGGCGGCGACCACGTGATCCGCTCCCGTTGAAGCGCGCTGCTCACGAGGTCTCGGAAAGATTACGAAAGCCCCACCCTCGATGTCCACTTCCCCACAACTGCGTTTCACATCCTGAATCGCGAGCTATCCAGCACGGCGAATCACGGACAATCCGCCCTGAACATGTTCCTTACCAGCACGTTCGGCAGCCTCGAGAGCCGCCAGCCCGGCCGGGGTGATCATGCCCACGGCTCCGAAGACATCGACCGCCGCGGCAAGTGCGAGGTCGTCCTCGCCATAGCCCGGCGGGGCCTCGGCTACTGCATCATCACTGCTAGCAGCCGTGTCGGGCGACATCAGCACCGTCATGATGCAGCCGCCGCAGGCGAATGGCCGGGCCGAGCATGTGTCACAGTCGATCTTCATGTGTGATCTCCGTCTCATCCGAGGCTGCAGCGGCCCTACCAGGGGCGATTCACTACAGCAATTTCCACCAAGCGTGTCGGCTCCCATCTAGCGGGAGGCACGAGCGCACGCTAACCGGCCCTACCGACAAGTATCTCGCCACACCACTAACTCCAGTCACTTCAGCCACATAAGCCATTGTCAGGGCCTCGAACTAGTGTTCGTGTCGTGTCCGCACAACTGACGCTCGATCTCGCCGGAAACGGTGCTGAACTGAATCCGGACGCATCTTTACGGGAGACGACGTTCGTCGTCGTCGACCTGGAGACCACCGGCTCGCGCGCCGGCGATGACCGCATCACCGAGATCGGCGCGGTCAAAGTCCGCGCCGGCGAGGTGCTCGGCGAGTTCGCCACGCTGGTCGATCCGGGCCGCGAGATTCCGCCGCAGATCGTTCGGCTCACCGGCATCACCTCGGCGATGGTCTATGACGCACCGCCGATTGCCGAGGTGCTGCCCGCGTTCCTCGAGTTCGCCCGAGGATCCGTCCTGGTGGCGCACAACGCTCGATTCGACGTGGCCTTCCTGCGCGCCGCGGCCCTCGAACTCGGGCATCCCTGGGCGTTCGGTCCGGCGCTGTGCACGGTCAAGCTGGCCCGGCGCGTGCTCCCCCGCGACGAGGCACCGACCGTCCGACTCTCCGCGCTGTCCGCACTGTTCGGCACCACGGCCACGCCGTGCCACCGGGCGTTGGATGACGCCCGCGCCACGGTCGAGGTGATGCATGGCCTGTTCGAACGCGTCGGCAACCTCGGCGTGCAGACCTATCGAGAACTCGGCGAATATCTCCCCGGCGTACCGCGCGAGGTCCGGGCCAAGCGGACGCTCGCATCCGGCCTGCCCGAGCGGCCCGGCGTCTACCTGTTTCGCGGACCCTCCGACGAAGTCCTTTATATAGGGACAGCAACTAATCTTCGGCGACGCGTGCGCGGTTACTTCACCGGATCGGAGACGCGCGGCCGGATGCGGGAGATGGTCCGGCTGGCCACCCGGGTCGACCACGTCGAATGCAGCCACGGGCTGGAGGCCGGCGTTCGGGAACTGCGACTGCTGGGCGCCCACACGCCGCCGTACAACCGGAAGTCCAAGTACCCGCACCGCGGCTGGTGGGTCAGCCTCACCGACGAGCCGTTCCCCCGGTTCTCCGTCGGCCGGCGCCCCACCGCCGATGCGGTCGGCCCGATCCGCCAGCGCGCGGTCGCCTATGACATCGCCGATCTGCTCGCCCAAGCCTGCGGGCTGCGGACCTGCCGCACGCGCCTCAAGGCGACATCGGTCCACGCCTGCCCGACCGATGCCCGCGGCCGAGTGCCGGTCGGCGGTTGTCACGGTTCGGTACCAGCCGGTGAGGACGCCGCCGCCTACGCCCGACGTGCCCGCGACGCCCGTGCTCTGTTGCGCGGCGCGGACGACACCCCGCTGCGGGTGCTGTTGGAACGACTCGATCAGCTTGCCGCACAGGAACTCTTCGAGAATGCCGCCCGGCTGCGCGATCGGCTCACCGCGACCGTCGAAGCGCTCGATCGCTGTCAGCGCCTGACCGCCTTGGCCCGGATCGCCGAACTCATCGCCGCCGCCCCGGACGGCAACGGCGGCTGGGAGCTCGCGGTCATCCGGCACGGACGGCTCGCGAGCGCGGGAACCGCCACCCGCGGCGTCCCGCCGATGCCAGTCGCCGAGGCGCTGGCGGCCGCGGCCGAAACCGTCCTGCCCGGCGACGGACCGCTGCGCGGCGCGGCGCACGAAGAGACCGCGCTCGTCTATCGCTGGCTGATCCGCGGCGATACCAGGATCGTCTGCGCGACAAGTGGTTTCGCGCTTCCATCGGCTACGGCCGGCAGCTGGCTGCAGTGGCGCGAACAGGCCCGCGCGGCTCGAACCGACCGCCTCACCACGACCGACGGCCTAGGCTTGACCGCATGATTACCGCGATCGTGCTGATCCACACCGACGTGCACCAGATCCCGGAGACGGCCCAGGCCGTCGCCGACCTGCCCGGCGTCGACGAGGTCTACTCGTGCGCTGGCGATGTCGACCTGATCGCGAAGATCCGGGTTCGTGAGCATGCGCAGATCGCCGAGGTCATCACCGAATCGATCAATCGGCTTCCCGGGGTTCGGCAGACGACCACCCATATCGCGTTCAAGACCTACAACAGCGGAGCCGTCGAGGCCGGGTTCTCCATCGGCGAGTAACCGCCGCGCGCTAATCGGCGAGACGCCCCGTCACCGCCGCCCAGCGCTCCAGCAGCGCCGCCGCCGCCCCGGAGTCGATGGCCTCGGCGGCCCGGTCCATGCCCGAGCGGATCTGCGCGGAGAGGTCTCCGCCGGTCAGCGCAACCGAGGCGATAGCGGCACCGGCATTCAGCAGCACGGCGTCGCGCACCGGTCCGGCCTTGCCGCCCAACAACTCTCGCGCCACGGTCGCATTCCGGTCCGCGTCGCCGCCGCGCAGGTCCTCGATCGTGGCGAGCGGCAGCCCGACCGAGGCCGGATCGAACGTTTCGACCTCGACGCCCCCGTCCAGCACCCGCCAGACGGTCGATGTGCTGGTCGTCGTCAGCTCGTCCAGGCCGTCGTCGCCGCGCACCACGAGGACCCGAGCGCCCCGGTCGGCGAACGCCTGGGCCACGACCGGCGCCAGGTCGATGAAGGCGCAACCGATCAGGCCTGCCTGCGGCGATGCCGGATTCGTCAACGGCCCAAGCACATTGAAGACCGTCGGGACCGCGATCTCCGACCGGGCCTTGCCGGCGAAGCGCAGCGCCGGATGGAAGATCGCGGCGAAGCAGAAGCCGATACCGACCTCGCGGACACTTTCGGCCACCGCCGCGGCCGGCAGCGTGATGGTGACGCCCAGCGCCTCCAGCACGTCGGCGCCGCCGCTCTTGGACGACGCGGCGCGATTGCCATGCTTGACCACCGGGACCCCGGCGGCGGCCGTGACGATCGACGACATCGTCGAGATGTTGACCGTGTTCGAGCGGTCGCCTCCGGTGCCGACGATGTCGACGCAGTCGCCGACCACCTCGACGGGAGTCGAATGCGACATCATCGCGTCGGCGAGCGCCCGCAGTTCGACGGCTGTCGGACCTTTCATCTTCATCGCCACCCCGAACCCGGCAATCTGGGCGGATGTGGCGTTGTCCGTCATGATTTCGTTCATCGCCCACCGCGCCGATTGCGGCGTCAGATCCTGGCCGCCGGTCAACGCGCCGAGCACTTCTCGCCACGATTGCAGGACGTCGGCGTTCTCCGACTGGCTGGTCAACCCGGTGTTCACATGGAAAACAGTAGCCGCGCGCAACACGCCGGGACCAAAACCCGGACCCAACTAGTCAGCGCGTACTACGAACCGTCATACTTCTCCTTGTGACTAGCGCTGCAAGTACCTCGGGAACGGCCATCACCCAGCGAGTGCATTCACTGAACCGCCCCAACATGGTCAGTGTCGGCACCATCGTCTGGCTCTCGAGCGAGCTGATGTTCTTCGCGGGTTTGTTCGCGATGTACTTCGTCGCCCGCGCCGGCAGCGGTGGCGATTGGCCGCCGTCAGACGTCCACCTCAATATGTGGCTTGCGGTACCGAACACGATCATCCTGATCCTGTCGTCGGTGACCTGCCAGATGGGTGTCTTCGCCGCCGAACGCGGTGACGTCTTCGGCCTGCGTCGCTGGTACCTGCTCACCTTCGTGATGGGCGCGATCTTCGTCGCCGGCCAGGGCTACGAGTACATGTCGCTCGTGCACGAGGGCATCACCTTCTCGTCGAGCTCGTACGGCTCTGTCTTCTACATGGCGACCGGCTTCCACGGCCTGCACGTCTGCGGCGGTCTGGTGGCATTCGTGCTGCTGCTCCTGCGCACCCGGATGAGCAAGTTCACCCCGGCTCAGGCCACCTCGGCGATCGTCGTCTCCTACTACTGGCACTTCGTCGACATCGTGTGGATCGGGCTGTTCGCCACGATCTACTTCATCCGTTGACGATTTCGGCCAGACTCACACCGAGGCCCCAAAAGACGTAGCTCTACACAACAGCCCGCCCGTTCAAGAAGAGAGACAAATGAGTTCATCTTCCGCCAAGAAAGCGAAGGCCCGGCGCAAGCTACGGCGTCGCGCATCTGGCGTCCTACTGTTGCTCGCCGGACTGGTCGTAGCCGGTGGCGTTGCCGCCGCGCTGACTCCGTCACCGCAAGTCGCGACCGCCGACCCGACCAACGCGTCGATGGTGCAGGACGGCAAGAAGCTGTACGAGACCTCGTGCATCACCTGCCACGGCAAGAACCTCGACGGCGTCGAGGACCGCGGTCCCTCGCTGATCGGCGTGGGCGACGCGGCCGTGTACTTCCAGGTGTCGACGGGCCGCATGCCCGCAGCCCGCGGTGAGGCCCAGGCCGCCCGCAAGCCCGGCAAGTTCACCGCGGCGCAGATCGACCAGCTGGGTGCCTACATCCAGTCCGTCGGCGGCGGCCCGACCGTCGTCTACGAGCACAACCCGGACGGCACCGTGAAGGTGAAGGACGGCTACCCGGTGATCGCACAGGGTGCGCTGACCGAGAACGCCAACATCGCCCGCGGCGGCGAGCTCTTCCGCCTGAACTGCGCGTCGTGCCACAACTTCACCGGTCGTGGCGGCGCCCTGTCCGGTGGTAAGTACGCGCCCCCGCTGGACAAGCCGAACGAGCAGCAGATCTACACGGCGATGCTGACCGGTCCGCAGAACATGCCGAAGTTCTCCGACCGCCAGCTGACCCCGGAGGAAAAGCGCGACATCGTCGGATACGTCAAGTACGCGACGACCTCCAATTCGCAAGGCGGCTATGACCTCGGCGGCTTCGGCCCCGCGTCCGAGGGCATGGCGATCTGGGTAGTTGGTGTGGTGGCCATCGTTGCCATCGCTATGTGGATGGGATCACGCACATGAGCGCGGGTAATGACCCGAACGAGCCGACACAGGAAGAGCTCGAGAACATGAGCCGCGACGAGCTGGTCAAGCTCGGCGCGAAGCTCGACGGCGTCGACATCGTGTACCGCCGGGAGCGCTTCCCGGTTCCCGGCACCAAGGCGGAGAAGCGGGCCGAGCGCGTCGTCGCGTTCTGGCTGGCTCTCGCCGGTGTGAGCGGCCTGGCGTTCTTCGGTGTCTTCATCTGGTGGCCGTGGAAGTACCAGGGTCCCGGCGACAAGAACTACTGGCTGTACACCCTGTACACGCCGCTGGCCGGCGTCCTCTTCGGCATCGCCATCCTCGCGATCGGCGTGGCCGTCGTTCAGTTCACCCGCCGGTTCATCCCCGAGGAGATCTCGGTGCAGGACCGCCACGACGGCGGCTCCAGCGCGGTCGACAAGGCCACCTTCGGCGCGTTGACCTCGGATGCGCTCCAGACCTCGACGCTGCCCCGCCGCAAGATGATCATGGCGACCGGTGGCTTCGCTGTCGGTGCGTTCGCGCTCGCCGGCATCACCGCCTTCCTCGCGGGCTTCATCAAGAACCCCTGGGCCAAGGGCAAGAACTCCGACCTGTGGCACACCGGCTGGTCGCCGATCTACAACGATCCGAGGACCCCGAACGAGACCGTCTTCGTCCGTCGCGACACCGGCAACCCGTTCCAGGTCGAGCTGGTCAAGCCGGAGGATCTCGACGCCGGCGGCATGGAGACCGTCTTCCCGTGGCGCGTCTCGGACGGCCTCGGCGAGACCGAGGAATCGCGCGAGAAGCTGCTGCAGAGCCTGCGCCTGGTGCGCAACCCGGTCATGCTGTTCCGCTTCCGCCCCGAGGACACCGCGCGGGTTGTCAAGCGCAAGGGCCAGGAGAGCTTCAACTACGGCGACTACTTCGCCTTCACGAAGGTCTGTTCGCACCTGGGTTGCCCGACGTCGCTGTATGAGCAGCAGACGCACCGCATCCTCTGCCCGTGCCACCAGTCGCAGTTCAACGCGCTCGAGTACGGCCGGCCGGTCTTCGGCCCCGCGGCCCGCGCGCTCGCACAGCTGCCGCTCTCGGTGAACCAGCAGGGCTACCTGGTTGCCAACGGCGACTTCATCGAACCCGTCGGACCCGCGTTCTGGGAGCGCGGCCAGGGCAAGAACAAGACCCCCGGTACACGACCCGGTTCGGAGGGACAGTCATGAGCCTCATCGTGAAGCAGGCGGAAGAAGTCGACGCGCGCTACCACGCGGCGGCGGGCCTTCGGCGCCAGATCAACAAGGTCTTCCCTACTCACTGGTCGTTCCTGCTCGGTGAGGTCGCTCTCTACAGCTTCGTCATCCTGTTGCTGTCGGGTGTGTACCTGACCTTCTTCTTCGATCCGTCGATGTCGGAAGTCATCTACAACGGTTCGTACGAGCCGCTGCGCGGCGTCTCCATGACCCGCGCGTTCGAGAGCTCGCTGGACATCAGCTTCGAGGTCCGCGGTGGTCTGGTCATCCGCCAGCTGCACCACTGGGCCGCACTGCTGTTCGCCGCGTCGATCATCATCCACATGCTGCGCATCTTCTTCACCGGTGCGTTCCGGCGTCCGCGTGAGGCCAACTGGGTGATCGGCTGCTTCATCCTGATCGTGGCGATGTTCGAGGGCTTCTTCGGCTACTCGCTGCCGGACGACCTGCTCTCCGGTACCGGTGTTCGCGCCGCCATGTCGGGTATCACCACCGGTATCCCGGTGATCGGCACCTGGATCCACTGGGCGCTGTTCGACGGCGACTTCCCGGGCCACGTGATCATCCCGCGCATGTACGTGCTGCACATCCTGCTGTTCCCGGGCATCCTGCTGGCCCTGATCGGCGCGCACCTCGCGCTGGTCTGGTACCAGAAACACACGCAGTTCCCCGGCCCCGGCCGTACCGAGAAGAACGTCGTCGGCGTGCGCATCATGCCGGTGTTCGCCCTGAAAGCCGGCGCCTTCTTCGCGATCGTCTTCGGCGTGCTGGCGATCTTCGCCGGCGTCTTCCAGATCAACCCGATCTGGGCGATCGGTCCGTACAACCCGGCCCACATCTCGGCAGGCTCGCAGCCTGACTTCTACATGATGTGGACGGACGGCCTGCTGCGTCTGGTCCCCGACTGGGAGCTCTACTTCGGCAACGCGTACATGATCCCGGCCGTCTTCTGGGCCGTGCTGATCCTGTCGTGCATCTTCGGCCTGATGTTCACCTGGCCGTGGATCGAGAAAAAGCTGACCGGCGATACCGCGCACCACAACCTGCTGCAGCGTCCGCGTGACGTTCCGGTGCGGACCGCGGTCGGAGCGACCGGCCTGTTCGTCTACATCTTGCTGACGCTGATGTGTATGAACGACCTGATCGCGCTCAAGTTCCACGTCTCGTTGAACGCGACCACCTGGTTCGGCCGCATCGCGCTGCTCGTCGGCCCGCCGCTGATCTACTTCATCACCTACCGGTGGGCGCTGGCTCTGCAGCGCAGCGACCGCGCGGTGCTGGAGCACGGTATCGAGACCGGCATCATCAAGCGACTGCCGCATGGTGAGTTCGTCGAGATGCATCAGCCGCTCGGCCCGGTCGACGACCACGGACACCCGATCCCGCTGCCGTACGAGGGCGCCAAGATCCCGAAGCGGATGAACAAGCTCGGCTCTGCGGGCGCACCCGGTACGGGCTCGTTCGTGAAGGCGGACTCGGCCGAAGACCAGGCGACCAACGCCCGCCTGGACAAGGAAGCCCACCAGGCCGAGCACAAGGCTCTCGAGGCCGTCCAGGCTCGCGGCGGCGGCCCCGCCGAAGACTGAGGCAAGAACTGACTGTGGCCCCGCACCGAAAGGTGCGGGGCCACAGTTGTATTCGGAGGGTCCGGCGGACCACTCCCCTCCCCCATCGCCGCCGATCGACCGGATGCCTCCCTGACCCCGCAAACCCCACTCGTCACGACAGACCCCACCTGTATTCGAGTGGGGTTTGTCGCCCGGTGCGGGGTTCCGGCCGCGGTGCTGAATCGACAAGCCTTCGATAGATTGGATCGGTGGTCGACTCAATCACGGTGCGGGATGCAGAGATAGCGGATCTGCCCGCCATCCTGGCTATCCACAACGACGCGATCCGGCACACCACCGCCATCTGGGACGACGATGAGGTCGACCTGGCCGACCGACTCGCCTGGTTCGACGAACGCCGCGGCGATGCCTTTCCGATACTGGTCGTCGAGACTCCCACGGGCGTAAGCGGATACGCCAGCTACGGCCGCTGGCGGTCACGATCCGGATATCGGAACACGGTGGAGAACTCGGTCTACGTCGATGCCGATCACCGCGGAAAGGGATTCGCCCGACTACTGATGACCGAGTTGATGATCCGCGCCGAGGCCGGCGGAGTGCACGCGATGGTGGCCGGCATCGAGTCCGGCAACACGGTCTCGATCGCCCTACATGAGCAGTTCGGCTTCACGGTCGTCGCACGTATGCCCGAAGTGGGCTACAAGTTCGGGCGCTGGCTCGATCTGACGTACATGCAGCGCATCTTTCGACGCGATGAGAAGTCGGAGTGATCCGACGAGCGCGCCGGGCGAACCAGGCGAGCCTGCTGGAGATCCAACTCCGACGTGCAGCCGCGGCCCCTTTTCCTGGTCGCGGATGCGCGCAGTAGTCGCGTTCAGCCGGCAGCTGTGAGAATCAACGGACGGCCCTCGGTGACCGCGATCGTGTGCTCGCTGTGGGAAGTGCGCGAACCATCCGCAGAACGGATCGTCCAGCCGTCGGGGTCATAGACGATCTGGTCGGTCCCGGCAGCGAACCATGGCTCGAGGGCCAACGTCAGGCCCGGGCGAAGCTTCATCCCGCGACCTGCGCGCCCTCGGTTGGCCACGTGCGGGTCCTCATGCATGGTCCGACCCAAGCCGTGGCCGCCGAACTGTGTGTTGATGCGGTATCCGTAGGCGTCCGCGACTGTATCGATCGCTGCCGAAATGTCGCCAAGCCGGTTGCCGGGTCGCGCGGCGGCGATGCCGGCGGCCAGCGCCTCCTCGGTCGCCGCGATAAGCCGAAGATCCTCGGCCCGTGCCCGCCCGACCACGATCGTGCGCGCCGAATCGGCCACCCAACCGTCGATCGACACCGCGAGGTCCATGGTCAGCACGTCGCCATCTCGGAGGGCGTAGTCATGCGGGAGCCCATGGAGCACAGCATCATTGACCGATAGACAGATCACATTGCGGAACGGCCCACGACCGAAGTCGGGTGCGTAATCCCAGTAGCACGACACCGCACCGCGCCGATCGATCAGTTCGCGGGCCCGCATTTCAAGATCGAGCAGGTTGACGCCGGGCCGCGCCCGCGACGCCAGATCATCGAGCAGCTCGGCAATGAACGCGCCGGTGACGCCCATCGCCGAAACCTCCTCCGGGGTCTTCAATTCGACCACCGATACACCTCCACATTTCTATCGACTGGTATTAAAATACCATCGATAGCAGGTATTTTCATACCGGTATTCGCGCTAGACTTGGCCGATGGTCCGACTCCCGCTCAGTCCCGAACAGCTCGCCGCCGGAAAGCGCCTCGGCGAGGTCCTTCGACAAGCGCGCGGTGAACGAACCCTGGTCGATGTCGCCGAGGCCGCGTCGATATCCCCGGAGACGCTTCGCAAGATCGAGACCGGCCGCATGGCCACCCCAGGGTTTCACACCATCGCCGCGCTCGCGCGCACCTTACCGGTGTCGCTGGACGAGCTCGCGGATATCTATCTGCCGCAGAACGGCTTTCAACAGGTCGGCTGAGTACCCGACGGGCTGACACCTGTCGCCAACCCGCGCCGCCTGCAGTAGATCCGACTCCGTTCTGTGTTCCCCACCCTCAATCCAGGTCGGATCTACCGAAAGTAGCGGGATCCAGCTCGACCGTGTGACGCTACTCGTCCGCCAGCGTCCCGAGCACCCGCATGAACGCCGCAGCCTGCGACTCGGTCAGGCCCGCCGCTGCCGACCGTAGTGGGCCCAGCACCGGCGCGAAGAACGCCTCACCCATCCGCTTTGCGGATGCGGTCACCTGCAACCGTGTCCGGCGACGGTCGCTGCGGTCGGGCACGCGGGTCACGCGCCCCGCGGTCACCATGCGGTCGACGAGCGCGGTGGCCGATGCCGGACTGATCGACAGCTGCTTACCCAACCACCCGGGAGTTGCCGCCATTCCGGCGCGCTCGGCGTCGAGCAGCGCCACCAGCGCCCGAACATCGGTGGGATGCAGCGAATTCGCCTCACCGAAGGCCGCTACCTGCCGGTGATAGTCGAAGGCGAACCGCCGCAGGGCGTGAATCAGTCGGTCGGGGTCGTCCACCTTGACGAGCATACCGATCAATGTTTCGATAGTCGAATATTTCGACAATCGAAAGGATTGCGATGGTCGACGCCCTCATCGACGACTACTTCCACAGCCCGGAAGGCATTGAATTCTGTGCCCGCTACCGGGCGGCCTGGTCGACCGCCGACACCAACCTCAGCACGACAGTCATCGAATCCGACTGGGCCAGAACACATATCACTTGCGCCGGCGATGCGAACGACGATGCCATCCTCCTGCTTTCGGGTAGCGGCGCGACATCCGCCGCGTGGGCGCATGCCGTCGGACCACTGACGAAGGCCGGGTACCAGGTCATCGCACCGGACATCCCCGGCGAGCCCGGACTGAGCGTGCGTCACGAGGCGCTGGCGGCTGTTCCCGATCTGTCCGCCTGGTTGGGGGACCTACTGGACCAGATGCGGATTCGACGAGTGACGCTCGTGGGGCACTCCTACGGCGCCATGGTGGCCACGGCCTGTGCGGTCGGCCATCCGGAACGTGTCGCGAAACTGGTTCTCTTGGATCCGAACTCGGTCTTCTCTCCGATCGCACCACGCGCCGCACTGCGGGCGATTCCGCTCCTCTGCAAACCAAACGGGCGGCGGCTCAGATCGTTCTACAACTGGGAGACGCGCGGTGTCGCCCTGGATCCCACCTGGATGTACCTCGCCGAATACGCTGCCGACTCGTTTCCGGCGCGCCGACCGCTGGTGCCGCGCAAGCTGGATCTGGCGCGCTTGAACATACTCGCCCAACCGGTGTCGGTGATTCTGGCCGAACACAGCCGCTATCACGACCCCAAGAAGGTGTACCGAGCCGTCCTGGACGTCGTCCCGACCGCCCACGTGGTGACCATCGCCGGCGCATCGCACCATATGCTCCCGCTGCAGCCCGCGCCGGATGTCAACAACGCGATCATGGCCGCCCTCGACGGCTGACGGCTACCAGACGTCGCCGACCCGCCAGTCGGCGGTGAGGTCGGTATCGAGATCCAGTGCGACCGAGTCGGTCTCATAAATCATCACGGCCCCGCGATCCTCCTCGGTTGCGACGATGCCGTCCGGCGTCGATGCCCAGAGCGGTCCGCGCCAGACCTGCCAGCCGGCCCGCCGGTACACCGGCAACCCCTGCTCAGTGGCGCACAGCGCGCCGAAATCGTAGGCACGCGTGATGATGTCGTTGATCTCCGCGACCATCGATGACGCCACGCCCTGGCCGCGCGCAGCCGTGTCGACGGCCACTCCTTCGATGTAGCCGACGCGCTTCGGGGTGCGCTGCGGACCGACCATGAGGTGTCGCTGCACGATGCACGAATGACCGATCAGCCGGCCGTCGTCACTCTCGGCCATGAGGTGCAGCCCGCCGAGCCCGTGGTCCCAGTCGGCGTCGGTGAAGCCCTCGACGAACACCGATGTGAGAAATCCCCGCAGGTGCTCTCGCTCCTGCGGGGATAACTCGAAGGTATGAACTCGCCTGAGTATCAGTGCTTCTCAGGTCCGGTGTGGTACTCGAATACGAGGCCGCTGACGGCGGCGACGATGAACACTGCGCACACGGCGACCAGCCAGAAGTTCGACATCGCGAACGCGACCGCCAGGGCGGCGGCGCCGAACGCGATCACGATCGGCCACCAGCTGTGCGGGCTGAAGAAGCCCAGCTCGCCCGAGCCGTCGCTGACCTCGGCCTCTTCGTAGTCCTCCGGACGGATGTCGACGCGGCGGGCGACAAAGCGGAAGTAGGTGCCGATGATCAGCGTCAGACCGCCGGTCATCACCATCGCGGTGACGCCGACCCACTCGACATGCTTGCTGGAAAGGCCAGTGCTCACGCCGTAGCCGATCGAGCAAACGAACATGAAGACGGTCAATACCTCGAAGAGCCGTGCCTCGAGCTTCATCTCTGTTCTCCTAGTCTCGCGCTACTTGACCTGGTCGCCACGACGCGTGTCGAACGGGTGCGTGGTGGTCGCGTACGGGGCCTGACCGATCGCCTGCAGCGCCTGGGCATTGGTCGCATCCGGGTGGTCCTTGCGGAACGCGATGTACGCCTGGAAGTCCTGCCAGCTGACGGCGCGAACCTCGAAGTTCATCATCGAGTGGTAGGTACCGCACATCTCGGCGCAACGGCCGACGAACGCGCCTTCCCGATCGATCTTGGTGATCTGGAACCGGTTGTCGGTGTGGTTCTGCTTCGGGAACGGCATGACGTCGCGCTTGAAGAGGAACGACGGCACCCAGAACGAGTGGACGACGTCCGCGGACGCGATGTCGAACTCAATGCGCTTGCCGGTCGGGAGCACCAGGACCGGGATCTCGTCCGAGCTGCCGACCGTCTCGATCTTGTCGAACTTCAGGTAGTCGCGGATCTCATCCGAGCGACCGTTGTCCGGCTCCGGATGCTCCTCTTCGTTCTTGGCGACCTCGACGGTGTGGGCGGCCTGCACCTCGAACGGGTTGCCGTTGTGGTCAAAGCCGTTGTACGGACCCGAATCCAGGCGCACCTGGTTGTAGCCGAACTTCCAGTTCCACTGGAAGGCAGTGACATCCACCGTGACGACCGGGTCTGCCTTCTTCGCCTCGACCTTGTTCTGCACGATGATCGTGAAGTAGAAGAGCACCGCGATCGCCACGAAAGGAATTGCGGTGTAGACCAATTCGAGCGGCACGTTGTAGGCGGTCTGCCGCGGGAACTCCGGCGAGCCGGCCTTCTTGCGGTGGAACGTGATGGTCCAGAACACGAGGCCCCAGACGATGATGCCCATGACCAGGGCCGCGATGACCGACCAGGTCCACAGGTGCTGCATGTCCTTGGCCTCCGGGGTGATCCCCTCCGGCCAACCGAAGCGCATGGCTTCCTGAGCGCTACATCCCGACATCAAGAGAGCAGCAAAACCGAGTGCGGCCACCGCACCGAGCTGCTTGAGCCTGCGGCTCTTGCGCGACGGGCCCTTGTTCGACCTGGATGCCCGCGTCGATGCCACCGCATCACCGTGTGCCAATTTCACGCCTTCCTGCCTGGTAAACCACGCAAACCTGCCGCCTGACCGCGCCTGTCCACCGACGTCGGTCAGCAGACGCCAGCACAGTCGTGGCCATGTACTACGCAGCGTAGACCAAACGGCGCACAGAATTGTGCCCGGGTCCCCAGGTCGCGCGACCGTGTTGGATACCTGCCCGCGGCGCCCTCCCCGCCGCGGGCGAAGGTGTCTCGGCCGGCCCTGTGCGGCATACTCGCGTCGAACCATTTCAAAGCGGAAACGAGGCGATTCGGGCGTGTGTGGGCTGCTGGGACTGTTGACTGCCGATGGATCGGCAGCTGATGCGGTAGACGCTGTCTCCGCGGCGTCGCACTGCATGCGCCATCGCGGTCCCGACGACCCGGGCACCTGGAACGACGCCGACATCGTCCTCGGCTTCAATCGCCTGTCGATCATCGACATCGAACATTCCCACCAGCCGCTGCGCTGGGGACCGCCGGAGAACCCGGATCGCTACGCGCTGGTCTTCAACGGCGAGATCTACAACTACCTGGAGCTGCGCGAGCAGCTGGCCGCCGAGGAAGGCGCGCGGTTCTTCACCGAGGGCGACGGCGAGGCCGCGGTCGCGGCGTTCCATCATTGGGGCCCGGACGGCGTGCGCCGGCTGCGCGGCATGTTCGCGATCGCGATCTGGGACACCCAGGAACGCAGCCTGTTCCTGGCGCGCGACCCCTTCGGCATCAAGCCGATGTTCCTGGCCCACGGTCCGCGGGGACTCGCGTTCGGCAGCGAGAAGAAGAGCCTGCTGGAGCTGCTCGGCCTGCTGGAGATCCCCGCCGACCTCAGCGAGCGCGCCACCGAGCACTACACGGTCCTGCAGTACGTGCCCGAGCCCGAGACTCTGCACGCCGGGATCACCCGGCTCGAATCGGGCAGCTACGCGACCCTGACCCCGGGTGCGCCGCCGCAGTTCTACCGCTACTTCAACCCGCAGTTCCCGATCCGGCCGTTCACCGTTGACGGGGCGCAGAGCCGCTACGACGAGATCGCGGGCGCCCTGCGCGATTCGGTCGCCAAGCACATGCGCGCCGACGTCACGGTCGGCTCGTTCCTGTCGGGCGGTATCGACTCGACCGCCATCGCGGCTCTGGCGATCCAGCACAATCCGGACCTGCTGACGTTCACGTCGTCGTTCGAACGCGAGGGTTACTCGGAGGCGGACGTGGCGGCCGAGACGGCCGCGGCGATCGGCGCCAAGCACTTCATCCGCACCGTGAGTCCCGAGGACTTCGCCGGCGCGATCCCCGAGATCGTCTGGTACCTCGACGATCCGGTGGCCGATCCAGCGCTGGTGCCCCTGTACTTCGTGGCGATGGAGGCCCGCAAGCACGTCAAGGTCGTGCTGTCCGGAGAGGGCGCCGATGAGCTGTTCGGCGGCTACACCATCTACAAGGAACCGTTGTCGCTCAAGCCGTTCGACAAGATGCCGTCGGGCATGCGGCGGCTGGCCGGCCAGGTGTCCGATCGGATGCCGGAGGGCAAGCGCGGCAAGAGCCTGCTGCATCGCGGCTCGCTGCCGCTCGAGGAGCGCTACTACGGCAACGCCCGCAGCTTCGACGACGCCCGGCTGCGGGCCGTCCTGCGCGACTATCGCCCGGAGTGGACGCATACCGATGTCACCGCGCCGATCTACGCGATGAGTCAGGGCTGGGATCCGGTGGCGCGCATGCAGCATCTGGACCTGTTCACCTGGCTGCGCGGCGACATCCTGGTGAAGGCCGACAAGATCACCATGGCCAACTCCCTGGAGCTGCGGGTGCCGTTCCTCGACTCCGAGGTCTTCAAGGTCGCCCAGGAACTGCCGACCGACCAGAAGATCGCGAACGGCACCACCAAATACGCGCTGCGCCGGGCGCTGGAGCAGATCGTCCCCGGCCACGTGCTGCACCGCAAGAAGCTGGGATTCCCCGTGCCGCTACGGCATTGGCTCGCCGGCGACGAGCTGTACGACTGGGCCGCCGGCATCATCGCGAACTCGCAGACCGACCACATCTTCGACAAGTCGGCGGTATCGGCGATGCTCGCCGAGCATCGGGCCGGGACCGTCGACAACAGCCGTCGCCTGTGGACCGTGCTGGTCTACATGATCTGGCACGGCATCTTCGTCGAGAACTCGATCGTGCCGAACATCCAGGACCGCAGCTACCCCGTCCGGCTGTAGCCGGGCGGGTGGCCGCGAGCGGCGGTTCCTAGAGGATCGCCGCGATCTCGGTGGCCGCATCGTCGCCGTAGGCGCCGGCCAGCCGGGTGCGCACCTCGACCAGATCCCACGACCAGGTCTGCGTCCCAACGGTTTCCAGCACCAGCACGGCCACCATCGAGCCGAGCTGCGCGGCGCGCTCGTACGACAGGCCGGCACCCAGCCCGATGAGGAACCCGGCCCGGAAGGCGTCGCCGACGCCGGTCGGATCGACTCGGTCGTTCTCCGGGACCACGCCGACATGGGTCCGCGTGCCGTCCCGGTCGACGATCTCGACGCCGTCCTTGCCGAGGGTGGTGACCCGGACGCCTACCTGGGCGGCGACGTCGGCGTCGGACAGGCCCGACTTCTGCTTGAGCAGCCCGTACTCGTATTCGTTGGTGAACAGGTACGCCGCGCCTTCGATCAGCTCGCGCACCTGCTCGCCGTCCAGCCGCGCCAGCTGCTGCGACGGATCGGCGGCGAAGGGCAGGTCGAGCTCCCGGCAACGGCGGCTGTGGACCGCCATCGCCTCGGGATCGTCGGCGCCGACCAGCACCAACTCGGGCCGACCGTGCTCGGCGGCCAGGTCGGCCAGCGAGATCTCCCGCGCCTCGGTCATCGCGCCGGCGTAGAAGCTGGCCAGCTGCGCCATCTCGTCGTCGGTGGTGCACATGAATCGGGCCGTCTGCTGGGTCTCGGACACCCGCACGCCGGCGCAGTCGACGCCATGCGACTCGAGCCAGGCGCGGTATTCGCCGAAGTCCGCGCCCACCGCGCCGACCAGCATCGGCGAGCCACCCAGAACACCCATCGCGAACGCGATGTTGCCGCCGACGCCGCCGCGCCGGATCACCAGATCCTCCACCAGGAAGCTCAGCGAGATGTGGTCGAGCTGTTCGGCGACAAGCTGTTCGGAGAACTTGCCGGGGAACTTCATCAGATGGTCGGTGGCGATCGAGCCGCAGATGGCGATGGTCACGGTGGAAGTTCCCTTCATCAGGCAATACAGCAGGCACACAGAAACGGACCGCCCCCGGAGTTCCGGAGACGGCCCGTTGATACTAAATAGCGCTTGTCAGTTGAACGAATCGCCGCAGGCGCAGCTGCCGGTCGCGTTCGGGTTATCGATGGTGAAACCCTGCTTCTCGATGGTGTCGACGAAGTCGATGGTCGCGCCCTGGACGTACGGGGCGCTCATCCGGTCGACGGCCAGCTTGACGCCGCCGAAGTCCTGGGTGAGGTCGCCGTCGAGGGTGCGGTCGTCGAAGAAGAGCTGGTAGCGCAGGCCGGCGCAGCCGCCCGGCTGCACGGCGATACGCAGCGCCAGATCGTCGCGACCCTCCTGGTCGAGCAGGGTCTTGGCCTTGGCCGCGGCCGACTCACTCAGGATGACGCCCGTGGCGCCCACCTCGGTGGTCGTGGTGTCGGACTCGTTCTGCACGGTCATTGAGGGTCTCCCATCTGTGGCGTTCCGCGGTCTTTCCACGCCCGCAGAACACAGGTACGTCTGCTGCAACGGTACTCCAATCGGGGCTATTCCCGGCTATCCGGCATCGGTGCCGCCGGACCGCGCGTCCAGTCCCGCCGCTCCTCGGCCTACGCCGTCGCGGCGGCCCGCGACGATCGTCGCCACCAGCGAGAGGACCGCCAGCACGGCGACCACGATGTTGAGCGTCATGCCAGCGGGATACAGGCCCCACTCGTTGGCCGCGAAACCCTGTCCGACCACGGGAAACGAAATCGCGAGATAGGCGACGACGAAGTAGGCGGAGGTGACCTCGGCGCGTTTGCCGGTCGGTGCCGCCTCGACCAGGGCGGCTAGACCCTTGCTGAACGAGAGGCCCTGTCCGACGCCGACGACCAGCGCCCCCGCGGCCATCAGCCAGATCGATTTCAGCGCCAACGCCCCGATGAGGACGATCACGCCGACGACGAGAATCGCGCAGCCGGCGATCAGGGCCCGCTCGATGGCCACCGTGCGGCCGGCGAGCTGACTGACCGCCGAACAGACGAAGACGGCCGCCACCAGGCCGCCCACCACCGCATGGTTGTGCACGTCGAGGATCTCCGACAGGAACGCCGGCGCGACCGCGCTGAAGGAGCCCAGCACGGCGAATCCGGCGGCCGCGGCGATCGACGTGCGCAGGAACACCCCGCGCAGCCCGTCCGGAACCGCGAGCGGCTGGATGGACAGGCGCCGGGAGCGGGCGGCGACCGGCTCGGTGATGAACCAGGTGCCGATGCCGGCAGCGGCGAGCAGCGCCAGGTCGACGACGAACGGCGTATGCAGCGGCGCCGGACCGTATTCGGCGAGGAATCCGGTGACGAGCGGCCCCAGCCCGAGCCCGCCGATGTTGGCGGCCGTCGCCACGGCCGGCGCCCGATGCTGCCAAGACGGTGGCGCCAGTTCGATCACCGCGGCCGTCGCCGTCCCCGCGTAGATGCCGGCGGCCAGCCCGGACAGCACCCGTCCGACCATCAGTTGCCAGACCGGTCCGGCCGTGACGAAGACCAGTGCACTGGCCAACGACAGGGCGATGCCGGCGAGCAGCATCGGTCGGCGGCCGACCACATCGGACCAGCGGCCGCAGACGATCAGCGCCGCGATCACCCCAGCCGCGTAGACGGCGAAGATGATCGTGGTGGTCAGCACGCCGAAATCGAGTTCGGCCGAGTAGAGCGCATACAGCGGCGTCGGGATCGTGGTGCTCGCCATCACCACGGTGAACGCGTACACGACGGTCGCGAACCCTCTTCGCGAGCTCATGGGAGTCACCGTAGTCAGTGGTCGGCGAATGCGGCCTCTATCCAGTTGCTGAACTCGCAGGCCAGATGCCACCGATGCTGGGCGACCAGATACGGCGGAGTGAACCGCGGGAACTCTACGGACAGACGCGCATGGAACCCGTTCTCCTCGTCACGAAATTGGTGCCGGACTCCGCCGATCACCAGTCCGCTCTCGTTCTGAGCCGCCCCAGCGGCCTCCACGGGAAATGCCGGGTCGCGCAATGTAGTCAACGACGCGGTGGCCTCGTAATCGACGAGGAAGCGCGTAGCCAGCGGGCTGCCGCCAGTCGTCTCGACCACCTCCTGGCGCCCATCGGCGACGGTATCGATCAGAAAATGATCCGGGTGCGCGCCGATCATGCTGCGGGCGTAGTCATCTCGCGACGTATCGGTGAACCAATCGGCGAACGCCGCCGCACTGCCGACGGCCACATGCAGATCGCAGCTGCTGATCACGCAGCGCCCGGCGGACATCCGGGTCATTGCCCGCGCGGTGAAATCGGTGAGTCTGATGTCGCGGGCCAGACGTCGCCGAATCTCGCCCGCGCCGAGTTCCAGCTTGGCATCAGCGAACGCGGTCTTCTGCCGAGCAAGATCCCCAGCGGGAGTAGATAGACCGATCTTCCGCGCCGCCGCGGGGATCCGCGCGGCCTCCCACCCGAAGACATCGTCACGCGAAATCTCACGTCCCTCGATCACGGTGGTGATGGTCGGCATTTCATTCGTCATGCTTGTCCTTGTAGTCACTAAAGCATCTATAGTTGCTTTTATATTCGGTTCCGGCATCCCCCGTCAAGAGTCCTGCGACACTGAACCGGTGACCGACGCGGACCCTTCGCCCCGACCTCGCCCCGGCGGTCGTTCCGCTCGCGTAGTGGCGGACGCGCATACGGCGACGCTCGAACTGCTTGAGGAAGCCGGCTACGAACAGCTGAAACTGTCGGATGTGGCCAGGCGTGCGGGGATCAACAAGACGACGGTGTATCGCCGGTGGCCGACCAAAGCCTCGCTCGTCACGGACCTCCTCGCGGGCTTCACACGCGTGAAAGTCGCAACCCCCGATACCGGCTCACTGCAGACCGATCTCGAACAACTGCTCGCGGGTATCGCCGACACGCTGGGCAACCGCGCTGTGCGAGCGGTTCTGCACGGCGCCCTGAGCGGGGCTGATGACGACGACATCCGGATCGCGCAGGCCGCGTTCTGGGAGGAACGGTTCCGACGCAGTGGTGATGTCGTCGAAAAGGCAATTGCACGTGGGGATCTCCCGCCCGGCACCGATCCGCGGGCGCTACTCGAGATGGCCTCGGGCCCGATCTATTTCCGTGCGCTGTTCACCATCGACCCGGTAACGCAGGCATATATCGCCGATGTCGCCGGTCGAACCGTGCGTGCTTTCGCCTAGGGCGAGCCCCGATGGCGCTCGCGTCACCGGTCAGCGGCCACCCGTCGTGCCAGCTTTTCCAGCTGCGGGCCGGCCTCGGCCATCGCCGCGTCAACCGACCCCGCCGACTCCACCAGGCTGTACGCCTCGACGATCCCGGCCGCCGCCAGCTCGTCGGGGGTCAGTGTGTTCTGCCCGACCAGCGCCACGACCGCCACGCCGTGACCGGTCAGCGCGGCGATCACCTTGCCCTGCAACGTCTGCCGATCCAGGCGGCCCTCCCCGGTCAGGATCAGGTCGGCCCGGGCCAGCGCGGCGTCCAGGCCGGTGAGCTCGGCGACGACCGCGGCCCCGGGCACGATGCGGGCGCCGAGCGCGAGCAGCGCCGCGCCGATCCCGCCGGCCGCGCCCGCGCCGGCGCGTTCCGCCACCGGGCCCGAACCATCCGACAGCTGCTGCAGCGTCTGCGCCCACTGATCCAGCCGATCGGCCAACGCCGCGACCGTCTCGGCATCGGCGCCCTTCTGCGGCCCGAATACCGCCGCCGCGCCCGCCGGACCACTCAACGGATTCGTGACGTCGGTGGCCGCCACCAAGTCGATGCCGGCGAGCCGCGATCGCACCGCGTCGATTCCGCCCAACGCGTCGATCATTCCCCGGCCGCCATCGGTCGTGGCGCTGCCGCCCAGGCCGACGACCACCCGCCGTGCGCCGGCCGTCAGTGCCGCGTCGATCAGCTCGCCGACCCCGAACGTCGTGGCCTCCCAGGCGGTCTGCGGACTGGGCGACAGCAGGTGCAACCCGCAGGCCTGTGCCGATTCGACGTAGGCGGTGCCCGATCCCGCGTCCCACAGCCAGCGGGCCGGCGTCGGCGCACCGAGCGGACCGGTGACCGTGGCGTCGCGCACGGCGCCGGTCGCGGTGGCAAGCGTGTCGATGAATCCGGGCCCGCCGTCCGACTGCGGCGCGAGCGTCACCGCATCGGCCGGACGCGCCGCCGACCAGCCGCTCGCGATCGCGCGAGCGGCCTGGGCGGCGGTCAACGTGTCGCCGAACGAGTCCGGGGCGACCACGACCGATAGCGGGTCGCGCTGCATCCACGCAGTGTAAGGACGGCGACGCGGGCACGCCGGATGAGCACGACGACCAGGCGCGGAACAGTCCGCCGCGGTCCCATAAGCTGGAGGTCGTGAAGATGCCCTGGCAGAAGGATGAGGACGACGCGTCCAGCGACGCGGCCGTGGACATCGCCGACGTTCCGGCGGAGACCGAGCCCGAGAAGAAGTCGGCATTTACCGAGGGCAAGGGCCGTCCTACCCCGAAGCGACGTGACGCCGAGGGTCGTCGACGCGGCCCCATCGCGCCCGCCCCGCAGACCCGCGCCGAGGCTCGGGCCCGCAAGAAAGAGCTCAAGCAGGCAAGCAAGGCCGCCGGGCTGACCAAAGAGCAGAAGCGCGAGCTCTCCGACAAGCGCCGAGAGGCCCGCAACGACTCGCGCGAGCGGATGATGGCCGGTGACGAGAAGTACCTGCTGCCCCGCGACCAGGGCGACGTGCGCCGCTACGCCCGCAACCTGGTCGATTCGCGCCGCAACTTCGCCGGCATGTTCATGCCGTTCGCGATCGTGCTCATCGTCGTGATGTTCGTGCCGGCACTCGCCGGTTGGGTCACCATCGGCATGCTGATCTTCGCCGTGTTCTGCGCGATCGACTCGGTCATCCTGGGCCGGATGGTGAGCAAGCGGGTGCACGAGCGGTACCCGAACTCCACCGACGGCGGCTGGCGACTGGGCTGGTACTGCTTCACCCGCGCGATGCAGCTGCGGCGCATGCGCGCCCCGCGGCCACAGGTCAAGCCCGGCGAAGCGGTCTGACGGCGTGCGGACGCTGGTGCTGGGCGGCATCCGCTCGGGCAAATCCGCGCATGCCGAATCTCTATTGAGCGGGACGGGCCCGACCCGCTACATCGCCACCGCGCAGACCCCCGCGACTGGCGACCCCGAGTGGGCGGGCCGCATCGAGCAGCATCGCCGCCGCCGCCCGACCAGCTGGACGACCGTCGAGACCAGCGATCTCGCCACCGCGCTGCGTACCGACACCTCCCCCACGCTGATCGATGATCTCGGCGGATGGGTCAGCGCCGTCTACGACGATGCCGGCGCCTGGGAGAACGACGCCTTCGATTTCGACCGCCACATCGCCGAATTGAGTTCGGCGGTCGACGAATTCGGCGGCGATCTGGTGATCGTCAGCGCCGAGGTGGGACTCTCGCTGGTAGCCCCGACCCCTGCCGGTCGACGCTTTCAGGACGCGCTCGGCGCGGCCAATCAGGCCATCGCCGCCGTTTGCGATCAGGTGATCTTGGTGGTCGCCGGACGCGCCGTGACGATCAGCTCGGAAGCCATCGGCATCGAATCCGGTTCGGCCGCTGCGGATTCGGCCCCGACTGCGGCTGCCGCCGTCACCCCGGCTGCCGCTGCCGGCACTGCCGTTGCGTCGCCTAGCCGCAGCGCCGAGGATATCTCCGGCGCCGAACAGTTCGATCCGATCCCGGTACCCGACCAGGCCGCGCTCGTCGCCGCCCGGGAGCGACAGCTGCAGCTGACCAAGCCGCCCGGCGCGCTGGGTCGGCTGGAAAACATCGCCAACTGGATCGCGTCCTGCCAGGGCACCTGTCCCCCACAGCAATTCGAGAAGCCGACGGTGGTCGTCTTCGCCGGCGACCACGGCGTCGCCGCGTCCGGCGTCTCGGCGTTTCCGCCCGAGGTCACCGCTCAGATGGTCGCCAACTTCGCTGCCGGCGGCGCGGCCGTCAACGTGCTGGCATGCCGCGCCGGTGCGATCGTCCGGGTCGAAGACATCTCGGTGGCCACCGATACCGATTCGACGTTGTCGCGCTACAAGATTCGCAAGTCCAGCGGCAACCTCGCCGTCGAGGACGCACTGACCAAAGAAGAGGTTCTGCGCGCCATCGCAGCGGGCCGAGCGATCGCGGACGAGCAGATCGACTCGGGCGCCGACCTTCTCATCGCGGGTGAGATGGGTATCGGCAACACCACGCCGGCAGCCATCATCATCGGCCTGATCACCGGCAACGAGCCGGTCGTCGTGGTCGGTCGCGGCACCGGCATCGACGACGCCGGCTGGGCACGCAAGACCGCCGCGGTGCGCGATGGCATGCGTCGTGCCCGACCCACCTATCGGATCCCCACCCAGCTGCTGCAGCGCGTCGGCGGTGCCGACATCGCGGCGATGGCGGGCTTCCTCGCCCAGGCATCGCTGCGGCGCACCCCGGTGATCCTCGACGGCGTGGTCGTCACCGCGGCAGCACTGATCGCACAGGACCTGGCACCCAACGCTTCTCGCTGGTGGCTGGCCGGGCATCGGTCCGCCGAGCCGGCGCACGGCATGGCGCTGTCCTATCTCGAGCTCGAGCCGGTCCTCGAGATGTCGATGCGGCTCGGCGAGGGCAGCGGCGCGCTGACGGCGTTGCCGATTGTGCAGGCCGCCGTCGCGACGCTCGGCGAGATGGCCACCTTCGGCGATGCCGGAGTGAGCGACGCCGAACCGTCCGCCGAGTAATAGTCCGATGACGAGTCCGCTGCGTGCCGCCTGGCTGGCGACCTCATGGCTCACCGTCGTCCCCGTGCCGCAACCGAAGTCGGCGCCGACGCGGCGCGATGGCGGCGCCGCCCTCGCCGCCACCCCGGTCGTCGGCATCGCGCTCGGCGCCGTGCTCGCCGCGCTTGCGTATGGGCTGTCGCGGACGGATCTGCCGACCTTGATGATCGGCCTCTTGCTGGTCACGATCGCCGCCGCGCTGACCCGTGGCATGCACCTCGACGGATTGGCCGACACCGCAGATGGTCTCGGTTGTTTCGGCCCGCCGGAACGGGCCCAACAGGTGATGCGCGAGGGCTCGGTCGGACCGTTCGGTGCGGCGACCCTGGTGCTGGCCATCGCGATTCAGGCGACCGGCTTCGCCGCGCTCACGGATCACGGACACTGGCTGCAGCTCGGCTACGCCGTCGCGATCGGCAGGGTGGCAGCCGTGCTCACGGCCCGGTCATCGCTGAAGCCGTTCAGCGACAATGGTTTCGGCGCGTTGGTGATCGGCACGCAACGCGTCTCCGCGATCCTTTGGGTAGTCGCGGCGATCGCCGCCGGCGCCGTGATCGACCTCGATCAGCCGTGGCGCGGACCTGTGATCACCGCCGTCGTCCTCGCGATCGTCTGGGCGTTCGGCGCGCACTGCGCGCGCCGGTTCGGCGGCCTTTCCGGCGACACGCTCGGCGCCTCGATCGAAATCGCCACCGCCGCAACCCTCTTCGGCCTCCTGGCTTAGCGCTTGTAGAGCTCCGTCATCCACCCGTGGGTATCGGCGAAAGTCCCGCGCTGGATACCGGTCAACGTGTCGCGCAGCGCCATCGTCACCGCGCCCGGCTCGCCACCGGCGATCGTGTACTCGCCGTCGGCGCCCTTGACCCGCCCGACCGGGGTGATGACCGCGGCGGTGCCGCAGGCGAACACCTCGGTGATCTCGCCCGACGCGGCGCCCTCGCGCAGCTCGTCGGTGCTGATCTTGCGTTCGGAGACGCCGAACCCGGCGTCGGCGGCCAACTGCAGCAACGATTCCCGGGTGATACCCGGCAGCAGTGATCCGGACAGTTCCGGGGTGACCAGGCGCGCGTCGGCGCCGGAACCGAAGACGAAGAACAGGTTCATCCCGCCCATCTCTTCGATGTAGGTGCGCTCGATCGCATCAAGCCAGACGACCTGGTCGCACCCCTCCTCCGCGGCCTGCTGCTGTGCCAGCAACGACGCCGCATAGTTGCCGCCGAACTTGGCGTCACCGGTGCCGCCGGGCGCGGCCCGCACGTATTCGGTCGACAGCCAGACGCTCACCGGCTTCACGCCGCCGGAGAAGTAGGCGCCCGCGGGCGAGGCGATCAGAATGTAGCGGTACGACTTCGCCGGCCGAACGCCCAGCCCGGCCTCGGTGGCGAACATGAAGGGGCGCATGTAGAGCGACGCCTCGCTGCCGCCTTCGGGCACCCACTCGTTGTCGGCCTCCAGCAGCGCCCGCAGGGATTCCAGGAACAGCTCGTCCGGCAGCGGCGGCATCGCCAGCCGCGCGGCGGAACGACGCATGCGCGCAGCGTTGGCCTCGGGTCGGAAGCTGGCGATGGCCCCGCTGGGCTGCCGGTATGCCTTGAGGCCCTCGAAGATCTCCTGCGCGTAGTGCAGCACCATCGCCGACGGATCGAGCGCGATCGGGCCGTAGGGCGTGACCTTCGCCGAATGCCAGCCACGATCGGCGTCGAAATCGATGCTCACCATGTTGTCGGTGAAGTACCGGCCGAAGCCGGGGTTCGCCAGAATCTCGGCCCGCTGTACCTCGGGCACGGGATGCGGGTGCTCGGTACGGGTGAATTCCAACGAGCTCGATGTCATCGGCCCATCGTATCGGTCCGGAACGAGCGGCCCGTGGGCCGCCTTACGTGGTCAGCTGGTGTGCGCCGACACGAACGGCGGCAGGACGACCTCGCATTCGAGCGCCCGACCACGCACGTCCAGTTCGACGCGGTCGCCCTTGGCCACCTCCGCCGAACTGTCGATCAGGGCCAGCGCGATGCCCTGCTTGAGGGTCGGCGAGAAGGTTCCCGAGGTCGTGACGCCGATGTCGACGCCGTCGCGACGGACCGTGCAGTCAGCCCGCGGCACGCCCCGGCCGACGGCCTTCAGACCCCACAGCTTGCGGACCGGACCCGCGTCCTTCTCGGCGAGCAGCGCGTCCCGGCCGAAGAACGACTCCTTCTTCCAGCCGACCGCCCAGCCGCACCGCGCCTGGACCGGCGTGATGTCGACGGACAGCTCGTGGCCGTGCAGCGGATAGCCCATCTCGGTGCGAAGGGTGTCGCGCGCACCGAGACCGGCGGGCTGGCCGCCCGCCTCGGTGACGACCGGCAGCAGCGCCTCCAGCACGGCGGCGGTGTCGTCCCACGGCGGCAGCAGCTCGTAGCCGTGCTCGCCGGTGTACCCGGTGCGGCACACGCGGATCGGAATCGCGCGGCCGTCGACCGTCAGCTCGGCGTCGGCGAACGACATGTACTCCAGTTCGGTGGGCAGCCCCAGCGCCGACAACACGTCGGCGGACTTCGGCCCCTGTACGGCGAGCACGCCGAAGTCGCTGTGCCGGTTGGTGACCGTGATACCGGCCGGTGCCGCGGCGGCGAGCGCGCCGACGACCGCCGCGGTGTTGGCCGCATTCGGGATCAGGAAGACGTCGTCGTCGGCCACCCAGTAGGCGATGAGGTCGTCGATGACGCCGCCGGACTCGTTGGTGCACAGCGTGTACTGCGCCTTGCCCGCGGCGATCTTCGACAGGTCATTGGTCAGGCAGGCGTTCACGAAGTCGGCCGCGCCCGGTCCGGTGACGGACGCCTTGCCGAGATGGCTGACATCGAAGACGCCTACGGCCTCGCGGACTGCCGTGTGCTCCGCCACCGTTCCCGCATAGGACACCGGCATGTCCCAACCGCCGAACTCGGCGAAACTCGCCCCGAGGGCGCGGTGGAATTGGTCGGCGGGACCCAGAAGCAACGACTCAGACATGCCGAGAACGGTACCGCGCCCCGAATGAGGCGAGCGGGCGGAATCGGCTCGCGCCTAGTATCGGCTCCGGAGTCATTCGGAGAATCCGACCACCATCGATACGAGCGGAGCGAGCGTGCGCGACAACCTGATCCCGGACCTGACGGCAACGACGAATCTCGAGGCTGCCGACGTACTGGTGATCGGGCTGATCACCGCCGACTCCGAGACCGAGGACGGCGAGCCCACTCTGGCCATCGGCACCGACCTGCTGTCGGACGCGCAGGCCGAGGCGCTCAGCACCGCGCTGACCGCGGTCGGCGCCAAGGGTTCGGACGGCGAGGTCACCCGGATTCCGGCCCCGGCCGACCTGCCGGTGCGCGCGGTCCTGGCCGTCGGACTCGGCGATGCCGACGCCCTCGACGCCGACCCGCACCGCCGCGCCGAGAAGGTGCGTCGGGCCGCCGGCAACGCAGCCCGCTCGCTGACCGCCGGCGAGTCGGTGGTGAGCACCCTGTCGACGGTCGATCTGGCCGGTGCCGCCGAGGGGTTCGCCCTGGGCGCCTACCGTTTCGACGAATTCCAGGCGAAGAAGTCCGAGCCCGTCAGCGCAGTCGCCCTCGTCTCCGACGATGCCGACGCCGCGGCCACCGTCGCCCGGTCGGCCGCGATCGCGCGAGCCGTCTGCGTCGCCCGCGACTTCGTGAACACCCCGCCCAGCCATCTGTACCCCGATGAATTCGCCACCCGGGCAGCCGATCTCGCCAGCGCGTCGGGCCTGGAGGTGGAGATCCTGGAAGACGAGCAGCTCCGCGCGGGCGGCTACGGCGGCATCGTCGGGGTCGGCAAGGGCAGCTCCCGGCCGCCGCGGCTGGTGCGCCTGACCTACACCCCCGCCTCGCCCGCCGACCCGAAGTCGGTCGCGCTGGTCGGCAAGGGCGTCACCTTCGACACCGGCGGCATCTCGATCAAGCCGGCCGCCGGCATGGAGGCGATGACCTCCGACATGGGCGGCGCTGCCGCGGTGATCGCCGCGACCGTGCTCGCTGCCGACCTGCAGCTGCCGGTCCGGGTGACCGCCACCGTGCCGATGGCCGAGAACATGCCGTCGAGCACCGCCCAGCGCCCCGGCGACGTGCTCACCCAGTACGGCGGAACGACGGTCGAGGTGCTCAACACCGACGCCGAGGGCCGGCTGATCCTGGCCGACGCCATCGTCCGGGCCTGCGAAGACGAGCCCGACTACCTCATCGACACCGCCACGCTCACCGGAGCGCAGATGGTCGCGCTCGGCACCCGCACCCCGGGCGTGATGGGCACCGAGGAGTTCCGCGACCGCGTCGCCGCGCTCTCCCGGCAGGCCGGCGAGAACGGCTGGGCGATGCCCTTCCCCGAAGAGCTGCGCGCCGACCTGAAGTCGCGGGTCGCCGACCTGGCCAATGTCACCAACCATCGGTGGGGCGGCATGCTTTCGGCTGGCATCTTCCTGCGCGAGTTCGTCGCCGACGGCGTGCAGTGGGCGCATGTCGACGTCGCCGGCCCGGCGTTCAACCAGGGCGGCGGCTGGGGCTACACCGGCAAGGGTGGTACGGGCGTACCGGTTCGCACCATCACCGCGGTCATCGAAGACATCGCCGCGAACGGCTGACCCGGAGGGCGCCGGACGCGACGACAAGCCGGACCGACAGCACACGGTGATGCGTCCACTGAACGGGCCTGGCCGTGGCGTGCGGCACAGGGCATCCGAGTAGGGTTTGCGGGGGTGCCGACAAACCGCGCGCGCCAGAGCGTGAACCGGTACAACAGACCTGAACCGGTACACCGATCAGACCGACACTGAACTAGGAGCCCACACATGGCCTTCTCCGTCAAGATGCCCGAGCTTGGTGAAAGCGTCACCGAGGGCACCGTCACTCGCTGGCTCAAGCAGGAGGGCGACACCGTCGCGGAGGATGAGCCATTGCTGGAGGTCTCGACCGACAAGGTCGACACCGAAATCCCGTCTCCGGCTGCAGGTGTGCTCACCAAGATCGTCGCCCAGGAGGACGACGTGGTGGACGTGGGTGGCGAGCTGGCCCTGATCGGCGACGCCGGCGAAGCGGCCCCCGCTGCGCCCGAGGCCGCTCCCGAATCTGCCCCGGCCGCGGCCGAGGCCCCCGCCGCCTCCGAGGCGCCCGCGGCTTCGGCTGAGCCCGCCGACGCTGCTCCGGCCGCCCCGGCACCGGCCGCTGCGGCATCCGGAACCGACGTGACGATGCCCGAACTCGGCGAGTCGGTCACCGAGGGCACCGTGACGCGCTGGCTGAAGGCCGTCGGCGACACCGTCGCCGAGGACGAGCCCCTGCTGGAGGTCTCGACCGACAAGGTCGACACCGAAATCCCCTCTCCCGCAGCAGGTGTGCTGCTGGAGATCTCCGCGGCAGAGGATGCCGTGGTCGAGGTTGGCGGCAAGCTCGCCGTGATCGGCGACGCGTCGGCGGCACCCGCCGACGCCCCGGCGGCCCCGGCTCCCGCCGCAGCCCCCGAACCTGCAGCCGAGCCGGCCCCGACTCCCGAGCCGGCCGCCTCAGCGCCCGCGCCTGCAGCACCGGCCCCGACGCCTGCCCCGGCTCCCGCAGCCGCCCCGGCGGCAGCGCCTGCCGCGAGCGACGCGGAGCCGAACGACATGCAGTCGACGCCCTACGTCACTCCCCTGGTGCGCAAGCTCGCCGCGGAGAACAACGTCGATCTGTCGACGGTGAAGGGCACCGGTGTCGGCGGTCGCATCCGTAAGCAGGATGTGCTCGCCGCCGCGGCCCCCGCAGCACCTGCCGCCGCTCCGGCCGCAGCTGCCGCACCGGCGGCCCCCGCCGCTGCCGCCAAGGAGGTCCGACCGGAGCTGGCCGCGCTGCGCGGTACCACCGCGAAGATCAACCGCATCCGGCAGATCACCGCAAAGAAGACCCGCGAGTCGCTGCAGGAGAGCGCGCAGCTGACGCAGGTGTTCGAGGTCGACATGACCAAGATCGCGGGGCTGCGCACCGCCGCCAAGGCCGGTTTCAAGGCCAACGAGGGCGTCAACCTGACGTTCCTGCCGTTCTTCGCCAAGGCCGTCGTCGAGGCGCTGAAGGTGCACCCGAACGTCAACGCCTCGATCGACGAGGCCGCCAAGGAGATCACCTACCACGGCAGCGTCAACCTCGGCATCGCCGTCGACACCGAGCAGGGCCTGCTCTCGCCGGTGATCCACAACGCGGACGACCTGTCGATCGCCGGCCTGGCCCGCGCCATCGCCGACATCGCCGACCGTGCCCGCAACGGCGGGCTGAAGCCGGACGAGTTGGCCGGTGGCACGTTCACCATCACCAACATCGGCAGCCAGGGCGCGCTGTTCGACACCCCGATCCTGGTCCCGCCGCAGGCGGCGATGCTCGGCACCGGCGCGATCGTCAAGCGCCCGGTCGTCATCACGGACGCCGACGGCACGGAATCCATTGGCGTGCGGTCGATGTCATACCTGCCACTGACCTACGATCACCGGCTGATCGACGGCGCCGACGCGGGACGCTTCTTGACCACCGTCAAACGCCGTCTCGAAGAGGCCGCGTTCGAGGCCGATCTGGGGCTGTAAGCCATGCGGTTCGACAGCGCCCGACATGACAGCGGCCCGGTCGAGATCCGCTGGGTCGGCCAGGTCGACTACCAGGAGATGTTCGACCGTCAGCACGAGCTGGCGACCGCACGCGCCGACGGCACGCTCGATCACGATGTGCTGCTCCTACTGGAACACCCCGCGGTGTTCACGGCGGGGCGGCGCACCGAGGACGCCGATCGGCCCAGCGACGGATCGCGGGTCATCGACGTCGATCGCGGCGGCCGGATCACCTGGCACGGCCCCGGACAACTGGTCGGCTATCCGATCGTCCGGCTCTCCGAGCCGATGGATGTCGTCGACTACGTGCGGCGGATCGAGCAGGCGCTGATCACCATTTGCGGTGAGCAGGGTCTGTCGACCATGCGCGTCGAGGGCCGCTCCGGTGTATGGGTCGACTCCGATCCCGCGACCGGTCGGCCGCAACGGAAGACAGCGGCGATCGGTGTCCGCGTGGCCCGCGGGGTCACCCTGCACGGCTTCGCGCTCAACTGCGATCCGGACCTGACCGACTTCGGTCGGATCGTGCCGTGCGGCATCCCGGACGCCGGCGTCACCTCGCTCTCCCAGGAGCTGGGACGCACGATCACCATCGACGACGTACGCGATCGGCTCGCCGAGCTGGTCGTGGACGCCCTTGACGGACGACTGCCGGTGACCGCCGGCGGCGTAGCATTTGCTCAGTGAGTACCGAGCCCATGACTGCACAGACCGCCCCCGATGGCCGCAAGCTCCTGCGCTTGGAAGTCCGCAACGCCCAGACGCCGATCGAGCGCAAACCGTCGTGGATCAAGACCCGCGCCAGCATGGGTCCGGAATACCGCGACCTCAAGGGCCTGGTGAAACGCGAAGGGCTGCATACGGTCTGCGAAGAGGCCGGCTGCCCCAACATCTACGAGTGCTGGGAAGACCGCGAGGCGACGTTCCTGATCGGCGGCGAGCAGTGCACCCGGCGCTGCGACTTCTGCCAGATCGACACCGGCAAGCCCGCCGAACTCGATCGCGATGAGCCGCGGCGCGTCGCCGAGAGCGTGCAGGCGATGGGTCTGCGCTACTCGACGGTGACCGGCGTGGCCCGAGACGATCTGCCGGACGGCGGAGCCTGGCTGTACGCCGAGACGGTGCGCGAGATCAAGCGGCTCAACCCGAATACCGGCATCGAGCTGCTGATCCCCGACTTCAACGCCGACCCCGACCAGCTGGCCGAGGTGTTCGGCTCCCGGCCAGAGGTGTTGGCGCACAACGTCGAGACCGTGCCACGGATCTTCAAGCGGATCCGCCCGGCATTCCGGTACCAGCGCAGCCTCGACGTCATCAGCGCCGCCCGTGACGCCGGTCTGGTGACCAAGTCGAACCTGATCCTCGGCATGGGCGAGACGCCGGAAGAAGTGACCGAGGCGATGGCCGACCTGCATGCCGCGGGCTGCGACATCCTGACGATCACCCAGTACCTGCGGCCGTCGCCGCGGCATCATCCGGTCGACCGCTGGGTCAAGCCGGAGGAGTTCGTCGCGCATTCGGACGAGGCGCAGCGCCTCGGGTTCGCCGGGGTGATGGCCGGCCCGCTGGTGCGGTCGTCGTACCGCGCCGGTCGCCTGTACGCCCAGGCGATGGCGCATCACGGACGAGCGATCCCGGAGTCGATGGCCCACCTCGCCGCCGAAGGCACTGCCGCACAGGAGGCGACGGCCGTCCTGGCCCGCCAGCCCGCGAGCTAGCTCGCCGCCCGGGGAAGCCGCAGCGCTTCACCGCCGGTCGGGTGCTGCTGTACAGGCAGTATCCTGTCTTCTATGGCGAAAGCTCCCGACGCATCCAAAGAGGCCAAGAAGGCCGCCAAGGCCGCCCGCAAGCAGGCCTCGCGCGATCAGCGCAAGCAGCTGTGGCAGGCGTTCCAGATGCAGCGCAAAGAAGACAAGCTGCTGCTGCCGTTGATGATCGGCGCCTTCGTGCTGATCGTCGCGATCTTCGTGCTGATCGGCGTGTTCGCGGGCCTGATGGTGTTCCTGATCCCGCTCGGCATCATCCTCGGCGCCCTCGCGGCGTTCGTGATTTTCGGCCGCCGGGTGCAGAAGACGGTGTTCACCAAGGCCGAGGGCCAGGCCGGCGCCGCCGGCTGGGCGCTGGACAACATGCGCGGCCAGTGGCGCGTCAAGCAGGGCGTCTCCGGAACCGCTCAGCTGGACGTCGTGCACCGGGTGATCGGCAAGCCGGGCGTCATCCTGGTCGGCGAGGGCTCGTCGGCGCGCGTGAAATCGCTGTTGGCGCAGGAGAAGAAGCGGGTCGCCCGGGTGGTCGGCACCACGCCGATCTACGAGGTCATCGTCGGCAACGACGAGGGCCAGGTGCCGCTGAAGAAGCTCGAGCGCCACGTCATGAAGCTGCCGAACAACATCAATCGCGATCGCATCGATCAGCTCGAGGGACGTCTCGATGCGCTCGGTGGACGCGGCGCCGCCGCCGGCATGCCGAAGGGCCCGATGCCGCAGGGCGCCAAGATGCGCAACATCCAGCGCGCCGCAAAGCGCCGCTAGCCGGTTGCCGGCTGCTTAGTCGGTGATCAGATGGGCGGTCGGCAAGGCAGCAGGCGGCCCGCAATAGTGCGGTTCTATGCGGGCCGACTGATAACGCAGCCGGGCGTTCATCTGGCGCCGACTAACTCCCGAAAACTCCGATGGAGTTGCCATACGACGCCAGCTGCTGCGGGGTGCCGTTGAAGCGGTTCAGGTCGACGGCCGCCGGGATACCGGGCAGCCGGCCGTTGTCGGTGTACTGCCAGAACGTCCAGGTCTGCCAGCCGCCGTTCGGCATCACCGGGGCGCCGCCGTTGTTGTACGACGCGATCCACAGCGGATGATCGGCGAAGGCGTGGCTGCCGGCCATCGCCGTGTTCCAGAACCGCGGATACGTGTAGATGATCGTCTTACGACCGGTGATGGATTCGAGCGTGCCGAGGAACTGCGATAGCCACCCGCTCAGGGCTGCCGGCGCCAGCCCGCCGCTGGATTCGAAGTCGATCACCGGGGGCAGATCGAGCGGACCGTTCTGCCCCAGCACCATCCCGGCATAGAACAGCGCCTGCGCGACGGGATTCTGGCTCGGATCGGCGTAGTGATAGGTGCCGCGGATCAGGCCCGCCGCCCGCATCACCAGACAGTCGGGGACGAAGAACGGGTTGACGTAGTTCAGCGACTCGGTGGCCTTGACCATGGCGATCTGCTGACCGGAGGCCCGCACCGCGAACCAGTTGATGGACGCCCCGCCCGGATGCTGATAGCTCGCCACGTCCGGCCCGGCGGGCGTCGCCGTCGCCACCGCCCCGCCCGAGACCACCACCGTGCTCGCCACCGCAATCGCTGCAGCGCTGAGCATCATTCTGTTTCTTCTGCTCCCCATAGCGGGTGATGTTAATCGTGATACGACCGTGACGCACGGTAAATCTTTGCACTCTAGTGCCAGATGAGTGCATTGCGTGGGACGCCTGGATTTAGCGTGTCAGCACCAGAGCGGTCTGCGTGGCGCGGTCATGCAGCCCGCGTCCGTCCAGGTCATTGATCAGCGGCGGGATCATGAACACGATCAGGATCTGCCGCGCCAGGGCCCGCACGATCCCCACGTGGGCGGCGCCGTCGACTCGGGCCACCCGCAGGCCCGCGGCGAATTGCCCCGGGGTGAACCCGAACAGCGTCACGCAGAAGACGCCGACCGCGAACCACACCCCGAGGATGAGGGTGGAAAACGTCGACGACATGAAGCCGACGGCCATGCCGCAGATGATCGAGCAGCCGAACCAGTCGAGGAAGATCGCCCACACGCGCTTGCCCGAACGTGCCAGCGCACCCGGGCCCGATTCCGGCAGGCCCAGCGACTGACCGCGATACTGGTCGGTGCTCGGACGCCGATCCGCCGCGGCCTCGGGTCCGGAGAGCCAGGAGCCCAGCATGCGGCCCATGCCGCCGGAGCCGCTCGATTCGGGCCCGCTGGTGTCGCCTGGTCTGGAACTGTCGGCCATAACCAACATCCTACGGTCGGGCCGTGTAACACTCCTGAAACATTTGGTTAGTTGGGGAGCAACGTCTGCCCCATAATGTGGCCCCAGCGGCTGATGACAGCGGCCAGAACGGCCCGGGGCGTGTTTGGGTACGTTGTGATAGCGGTCCACCACTCGGGCCCACGAAGAATGAAGGAGTCACCGACCGGTGTACAACTCAAAAGAAGAACTGCTTGAGGGCATCAAGTCTGAGGGCGTCGAGTACGTCGACATCCGTTTCTGCGACCTTCCCGGTGTGCAGCAGCACTTCTCGATTCCGGCTGAGGCGTTCGACGACAGCGTTTTCGAGGACGGCCTGGCATTCGACGGTTCGTCGGTGCGCGGCTTCCAGTCGATCGACGAGTCCGACATGATGCTGCTGCCGGACCCGTTGACCGCGCGGATCGACCCGTTCCGCAAGGCCAAGACGATGAACGTGAACTTCTTCGTCCACGACCCCTTCACCCGCGAGGCCTACAGCCGCGACCCGCGTAACGTCGCCCGCAAGGCCGAGGACTACCTGGCCGCCACCGGCATCGCCGACACCTGCTTCTTCGGTGCCGAGGCCGAGTTCTACATCTTCGACTCGGTGTCCTTCAGCTCCGAGATGAACGGCACCCACTACGAGGTCGAGTCCGAGTCTGGCTGGTGGAATTCCGCCTCGCCCACCGACCCGGACGGCACCCCGAACAAGGGCTACAAGGTCCGTCCGAAGGGCGGCTACTTCCCCGTCGCGCCGTACGACCACTACGTCGACCTGCGCGATGACATGACCCGCAACCTGCAGAACGCCGGTTTCGAGTTGGAGCGCGGCCACCACGAGGTCGGCACCGCCGGCCAGGCCGAGATCAACTACAAGTTCAACACGCTGCTGCACGCCGCGGACGACCTGATGCTGTTCAAGTACATCATCAAGAACACCGCCTGGCAGCAGGGCAAGTCGGTCACCTTCATGCCGAAGCCGCTGTTCGGTGACAACGGCTCGGGCATGCACTGCCACCAGTCGCTGTGGAAGGACGGCAAGCCGCTGTTCCACGACGAGGCCGGCTACGCGGGCCTGTCGGACATCGCCCGCCACTACATCGGCGGCATCCTGCACCACGCGCCGTCGCTGCTGGCGTTCACCAACCCGACGGTGAACTCCTACAAGCGGCTGGTCCCGGGCTACGAGGCGCCGATCAACCTGGTCTACAGCCAGCGCAACCGCTCGGCCTGTGTCCGCATCCCGATCACCGGCAACAACCCGAAGGCCAAGCGCCTCGAGTTCCGCTGCCCGGACAGCTCGGGCAACCCGTACCTGGCGTTCGCGGCCATGATGATGGCCGGCCTGGACGGCGTGAAGAACAAGATCGAGCCGCACGAGCCGGTCGACAAGGACCTCTACGAGCTCCCGCCGGAGGAGGCCAAAGGCATCCCGCAAGCGCCGACCTCGCTGTCCGCGGTCATCGACCGTCTCGAGGAGGACCACGACTACCTCACCGAAGGTGGCGTGTTCACCGAGGACCTGATCGAGACCTGGATCAACCTCAAGCGCGACAACGAGATCCTGCCCGTCCAGGTGCGCCCGCACCCGTACGAGTTCAGCCTCTACTACGACTGCTGACCTTCAGCGTCATCCGAATCCACCCGTCCGGCACTTGCCGGGCGGGTGGATTCGTTTATGCAGACCGGATCAGCGGAAATACAACGCGTAGGCGCCGTAGGGCACCTGGCCGGTCGGGCTCGTCTTGATGGCGGCGGCGACCGGCGCCGGAATCGGCGCCCAGTGCGCCGGCATCCGCGACCAGCAGCACGTCAAGAGCCACTTCGGCCGTGTCCGAATCGCCCCGTCTGCCCCGCCTACTGCGCCGATCTGCTTAGGTGGCAGTCGTGAACATCTCCCGCCGCACCTACGCCGCCATCGCCGCTCCCCTGCTCGGATCCGCACTGCTGCTCGCCGGCTGCAGCTCGGACAACGACTCGAAGGACAAGGGCATCACCGACTACGACACCACGTCGCAAACGGCCAGCGCCGGGGCGAGCTCCTGCCCGACCACCCCCGCGGCGGCAGATGTCAAGCCCCAGTACACCTTCCACGGCACCACCGGCGCGGCCGCCGTCACAGGGTCGACCGATACCGCCGGACCGCTGGTGAAGATCACCGCGCCCTACAGCGCTTCCCATACCGAGGTGCACACCCTCACCCAGGGCACCGGTCCGGTCGTCGCCGAGCATTCCAACGTGACGGTGTGCTACCAGGGCGTCAACGGTCGCGACGGCAAGATCTTCGATCAGACCCCCTACCAGGACGGCCAGGGTGCGACCTTCGGCCTCGACGGCGTGGTCCCCGGATTCTCGAAGGCCATCGCGGGCCAGCGCGTCGGATCGACGGTCGCGGTCGCCATGGTTCCGGCCGACGGGTACGGCGCCAGCGGGCAGCCCGCGGCGGGCATCGAGCCCGGCGACACCCTGGTGTTCGCGATCAAGATCCTCGCGAACCAGTAGCTCCGTCGGGCGGCGTTGCCGCCGCCCGCGCTACAGGCCGAGCGGAAGCATATTGGGGTTGCACCACTCCGGCGGCTCCAGCCGCGGCAGCTCGGTGGCACCGTCGAGCGACATCACCGGAATCTCGGCGGCCCACGGGTAGTGCAGGCTGAACGCCACCAGACCGGTGCGTTCGGCGGCCGGCCGGTGAGCCATCGCCAGGACGGTCTCAGCCAGGTATTCGACGGACTCGGTCTCGAACCCTTCCGGGATCAGATCGGCGGCACCCGGCGTCATGATCGCCGTCGACGGGCCGACCGAGTTCACGGCGATGTCGTCGTCGAGCACCTCCGCGGCCAGCCCCTGGGTGAACCGATGCAGCGCGGCCTTCATCGAGGCGTAGATGACGTCACCGGCGGACTTGTTGTAGTCACGGAACGGGCGGATCGGCGGCATGCCGGTGGACGACCCGATATTCACGATCCAGCCGGCGCCGCGGGCGCGCATATGCGGAATGGCGTTGCGCGACAAGATGAACGGCACCCGCAGGTAGTGATCGACCGTTCGGTCGAAGACGTCGTCGTCCATCGTCGCGATCACCGAGTAGCTGGCGAAGCCCGCATTGTTGACGAGGATGTCGATGCCGCCCGCGGTCTCGACGACGCGGTCGATCAAGCTGGCCCGCTGCTGTGGATCGGTGAGGTCGGCGGTCAGCGCGATCGCCGTCCCGCCCTGCGCTTCGATCAGTGCGACCGTCTCGGCGAGCGTGCCGGCGATGACCTTTTCCTGACCGTCACGCTTCGAGGTGCTGGCCGACTGCGCCGATCGCGCGGTCACAAAGACCGTCGCACCCGCCGCCGCCAAACGCTGCGCGACCGCCCGGCCGATGCCGCGACTGCTGCCGGTCACCAGCGCGACCTTGCCCGCCAGCATGTCCTTCCCCGCCAGAATGTTGCTCATCAGCCCACTCAATCCCGATCTGCCACACCTGGACACACCACCTTCCGCCCAGTGGGACCGCCCGTCGCGCCGGGCCGGGCGGCGTCCAAGATGATGCGGGTAGATGGCACATCGACGAACGGCGAGGCACGTGACGCTGACGGAGAAGAAGTACGGAGAATGGGCCCTCGTCGCGGGCGGCGCGGTCGGGATGGGCGGCGCCTACTGCGACCGCTTGGCGCAGGACGGCATGAACGTCGTGGTCTGCGACCGGGACGCCGCTGAGCTCGAGACGAAATGCGCCCAGCTCGAACGGGACTTCGGGATCCGTACGGTGCCGGTGCTGGTGGACCTCGGCGCCACGGACGCGCTGGAGACCGTCCGGGAGAAGACCGATCACCTGGCGATCGACGTCCTCGTCTACAACGCGGGCCTCGCCAGCATGGCGCTGTTCACCGACCGCGACATCGACTACGAGATGTACCGGCTCAACGTGAATGTGCGGAGCCTGCTCGCGCTGAGCCTGTGGTTCACGCGCGGAATGAAGGACCGGGGCCGCGGCGCGCTGATCCTGATGTCATCCGTGGGCGGGGCCATCGGAACGCCGTATGTGCAGACGTATTCGGCGACCAAGGCGTATGCGCTGACACTGGCGGAGGCGCTCTGGGGCGAGCTGCGCGAGTACGGCATCGATGTGCTCGGCGTGCTTCCCGGGAACACCATCGGGCAGAACTTCTCCGACGTGCCGCCCGGGACGCCCGGCTTTCAGACCGGCCGGGAAGTCGTCGACGAGGCGTTCGTGGCACTCGGCACCGATCCGACGGTGATCGCGGGCGGGCACAACCGGGAGAGCATCGCGTCGACATTCGACATCGGCGCACGCAAGGCCACGATCATGGTGATGAAGGACCGGATGCGGTCGATCCTGGATCAGTACGGGGCCGGCACCGACAGCTAGGCACCGGCCCGGCGACGCCGACGCGCCGATCCCGCCGAAAAAGTTACGCGCGCTACTGAACCGGTATCGCCGCAGTTCAACGCACTATTCCTCGAACCATGACGCCATCCGCGGCAGTACCCTGTCGGCGAATCGGACAGTCCATCGCGCACATCTGGGTAAGGATTAGAGCGATGGCTCCCAACGAACGAACTTTTCTGCGACGCCTGCGGAGCAGGTGATCGCAGTGGATGAATTGTGGAAGTTCATCTCCGAGCGGCGGCATCAGCTGCTCGTCGACTCCTACCTGCATGTCAGCGCCGTCATCCAGTGCGTCATCATCGCCGCGATCATCGGCGTGGCGGTCGGAATCGCGGTGTACCGCAGCCCGATCGGGTCGGCCGTGGCGACCGCACTGTCCAGTGCAGCCCTTACCATTCCGTCATTCGCCCTGTTGGGCTTCCTGATTCCGGTCTTCGGACTCGGCGTGGTGCCGACAGTCATCGCGCTGGTGCTCTATTCGCTGCTGCCGATCATCCGCAACACCATCGTCGGTTTGGGCGCGATCGATCCGGCCATCACCGACGCCGCCAAAGGCGTCGGCATGAACCGGCTCCGGATACTCGGGCGCATCGAGCTGCCGCTGGCCTGGCCGTCGATCCTGACCGGCATGCGGGTCAGCACGCAGATGGCGATGGGCGTCCTCGCGATCGCCGCCTATGCAAAGGGCCCGGGCCTGGGCAACATCATCTTCTCCGGCCTGTCTCGAGTCGGCAGCCCCACGGCGGTCCCGCAGGCGTTGGTCGGCACCGTTCTGGTGGTGATCCTCGCGCTGATCCTGGACGGCATCTACGTGCTGATCGGCCACTACACCACCCCGAGGGGGATCCGTGACTGAACATCCGCAACACGCACACACCGACACGGCCGGCGTCGACATCATCCTTGAGCATGTCGAGAAGCGCTACCCGGGGCAGAAAGCGGCTGCGGTGCAGGACTTCTCGCTGGAGATCCCCGCCGGCAAGATCGTCATCTTCGTCGGCCCGTCCGGCTGCGGCAAGACCACGACGATGCGGATGATCAACCGTCTCATCGAGCCGACCGCGGGCAAGATCAGCATCGGCGGCAAGGACGCGCTGTCCATCAACGCGAACGAACTGCGCCGGACCATCGGCTACTCGATCCAGCAGGCCGGTCTGTTCCCGCACATGACGATCGCGCAGAACGTGGCCACCGTCCCGAAACTGTTGGGCTGGAAGCGCCCCCGGATCTCCGACCGCGTCGACGAGATGCTCGATCTGGTGGGCCTGGATCCCGCGCAATACCGTGATCGCTATCCGCGCCAGCTGTCCGGCGGGCAGCAGCAGCGCGCCGGGGTGGCGCGGGCGCTCGCCGCCGATCCGCCGGTACTGCTGATGGACGAGCCGTTCGGCGCGGTCGACCCGATCACGCGCGGCGTGCTGCAGGACGAGCTGATGGGGCTGCAGACCGAACTCGGCAAGACAATCGTCTTTGTGACACACGACTTTTCGGAAGCGGTCAAACTCGGCGACAAGATCGCCATCCTCGGCAACCAGTCGTCGCTGCAGCAGTACGACACCCCGGAGGCGATCCTCGCCAACCCGGCCAACGACACCGTCGCCAAGTTCATCGGGTCCGGAGCCTCCCTGCAGCAGCTGCAGCTGCAACGCGTACGAGACGTCGACATCGAGCAGCGCCCGACCGCCCACGAGACGGACTCGGTCAGCGAGTTCGCATCTCGAATCGATTCCTGGGGAATCATTCTCGACGCCCGCGACCGTCCGGTGCGCTGGACCGATCGGTCGCACCTGACCGGTGCCGCATCGTTGCGTGATGTCGGCCTGCCGTTCGGCGAGCTGGTGACAATCCAATCGACATTGCAGGACGCGCTCGAAGCGATTCTCGCCGAACGCAATGCCAGCGCGGTCGTCACCACGCCGCGCGGTCAGTACCACGGCGTCGTCACGATTGAGACGCTGGTCGGCGCCATCAGCGCGATCCGGGCGGAACACCAGTGACCCCGGGGCAGCGATGACGACCGCGGCAGCGCAGGACCGCGCCTGGCGATTGACGGCGATCGGGCAGCCGGTCGTGATCATCGCCCTGGCCATCGGCGTGCTGTGGTGGGCGTTCTCGCGCGATCTCACCAAGACGCAGAAGGCGACCGTCAACGCCACCTATGTGTCGAAGCTGATCGGCCAGCACCTGGAGATCACCGCCATGGTGACGTTGATCGTGCTCGCGATCGCCATACCGCTCGGTGTGCTGTTGACCCGCGAACGTTTTCGGTGGCTCGCCCCGGTCTTCATCGGCATCGCCAACATCGGCCAGGCCGCCCCGGCCATCGGCCTTCTCGTGCTGTTCTTCCTGGTGACCGCGTCCATCGGCTTCTGGATCGGCGTGCTGCCGTTGGCGTTCTACTCGCTGCTGCCGGTGCTGCGCAATACCATGCTCGGTCTGCGCGAGGTGGACCCGACGATCATCGATGCCGCACGCGGCCAAGGGATGTCGTCCGGCCGCATCCTATGGAAGATCGAGCTGCCGCTCGCGGTCCCGTTCATCCTCGCCGGCCTGCGCACCTCGCTGGTGCTCGCGGTCGGCACCGCCACCCTCGCCTTCCTGGTGAATGCCGGCGGCCTCGGCATCCTCATCGACACCGGGTACAAGTTGCGCGACAACGTGACTCTCATTCTGGGCTCGGTACTCGCGGTCTGTCTGGCGCTGACGGTCGATTGGCTCGGCGCGCTGGCGGAGCGCTACCTCGGTCCGAAGGGGTTGCGGTAGATGAGAACTCGCTTGCGTTCGACCCTCGCCGTCATACTGGCCGCGGTGTCCCTCACCGCCACGGCCTGTGGCCTGCAGTCGGGGTCGTCGATACCGCTGACCGTGCACCCCGGATCGATCACCGAGCAGCCGGACCTCAAGGGCGCCAAGATCACCGTGGGCTCCAAGGATTTCACCGAGCAGGTCATCCTCGGCTATATCCTCGAGTTCGCCCTGTCGGCCGCCGGCGCCGACGTGCGCGACCTCACCAACATCTTCGGCTCCAATTCCACGCGCGACGCGATGCTCGCCGGCCAGGTCGACGTGACCTATGAATACACGGGTACCGGCTGGATCAACTACCTGCATCATGAACATCCGATCGCCGATCCCGCGCAGCAATTTCAGGCCGTCGCCGCCGAGGACCTCGCGAAACACAAAGTCGTCTGGGTGAATCCGGCTCCGATGGACAACACCTACGCCCTGGCCATCAACCAGGCCAACTACAACCGACTGCACCTGAATACGTTGTCGGACTATGCGGCTGCGGTGAAACGCGACCCGGCATCGGTGTCGGCCTGCCTGGAAACCGAATTCTTCAGTCGCCAGGACGGATTCCCTGGCATGGCTGCGGCCTACGGCTTCAACCCCGGCGCCGCGCGCACCAATATCCTGCAGACCGGCACCATCTATCAGGCCACCGCCAACGGGAACTGCACGGTCGGCGAGGTATTCACCACTGACGGCCGGATCAAGGCACTCAATCTGCGGGTGCTCGTTGACGACAAGCAGTTCTTCCCGCACTACAACCCGGCGGTCACGATGCGGCAGAAGATCGCCGAGAAGTATCCGTCGATCGCGACCGTGACGAAGCCGATCTCCGACGCGCTGACCAGCGAAGTGATCACCGAACTCAACGCGAAGGTCGACGTCGACGGCAAAGAACCGGCTGATGTCGCTCGCGATTGGCTGATCTCAAAGGGTTTCGTGCAGAAGTAAGAAAAATCGCACCGGAATAACGGTGAATCAAACCCGGGATAACGAAGCGGACATAGGTCACGAGGCCGCCGGGTGGCGCCCCATCGCCGCTGATAACGTCCCTGCGGGGATCTGCTCGTTGGGAGATAGGTGAACGGATGAAGATGCGACGTGGCCGTCATGTGATGACCGGCGTCGGCGCAACCGCACTCCTCGCCGCAACCCTGCTGACGGTGACCATCGCCCCCGCCGGCGCGGCGCCCGCACCGCATCGACCGACGCTGCCGCCCGGCACCAAGATGCCCAGCTCCGGTTGCATCAACGACGTGCCCTCGAAGCCCCAGCCGGCCCCCGGCGGCCTGCCGATCCCACAGTTTCCGAAGACCATCGGTATCGCGGTCCCGTACGTGAAGTTGGCGCCGGTACCCGAACCCGGCCCGCCGGATGTCAACAAGCGCATCCCGTCGCAGCAGCCGCCGAAGAACATCTGCGTCGATCCCTGCCCGGACATCACCGATCCGCCGCCGCCCCCGCCGGCGTCCGGCTCGCTCGGCATCACGCTGCCCAAGCTCGAACTGCAGCCGACACCGTTCCTGACGATTCCGATCCCCTACCCGTCGCAATTCCATCCGCAGAACCAGCCGGTGCCGCCGGTCATGCACCCGGGCACCGCGCCGGCGCCGGTGTCGCGGGCCCCGCGGGTACCGGTCGTCTCCGGGCTGACCGACATCGGCACCGTCACCGGCCGCGGCTCCACCAGCCGCACCGACAAGCGCTGGCAGATCAACGGCACCGACCTCGGCATCACGTGGGAGACCAAGCCGGGGCAGGTCGCCATCGCCTTCGGCGACTCCATCGGCCGCGGCTTCACTCCGCCGGGACCGACCGGCGGCGATTGGCGAAGCAACGCAATCGGCTTCAGCTCTCAGCGCGATCTGAGCAAGGGCCTCAAGATCGACACCATGGTGCAGGACTCCAGATGCCATGCGGCCCAGGTCATCAGCAGCCGCAAGGTGGACAACTACGAGATCACCACCATTCCCACGTCCGGCTTCGCCCTCGGCAAGCGGCAGTACATGAGCTACATGTCGATCCGCACCTGGGGGCCGATCCCCGGCATCTGGCTGACGAACTACGGCGGCATGGCGTACTCCGACGACGGCGGGTCGACCTGGACCAAGGATCAATACGCGCGCTGGGACAACATCTTCGGCCTCAGCAACTTCCAGGTCTCGTCGATGGTGCCGCAGGGCGACTACGTCTACATGTTCGGCACCCCCAACGGCCGGCTCGGCTCGACCGCCCTCGCGCGCGTTCCGAAGTCACAGGTGCTGAACAAGACCGCATACCAGTACTGGGTCGACGGCACCTGGCGCCCGGTCGCCGACAGTTCCGCCACCCCGATCTTCGGCGGGCCGACCGGCGAACTGTCGGTGCGCTACAACGAGCAGGCCAAGAAGTGGCAGGCCAGCTACCTCGACATCGGACGCGGCGCGATCGTGCTGCGCGAATCGGCCACGCCGCAGGGCCTGTGGAGCCAGCCCGCGAACCTCGTCTCCGGTAGCCAGTATCCGCAGGTCTACGGCGGATTCATCCATCCATGGTCGACCGGTGACGATCTCTACTTCACGGCGTCGCAGTGGACCACCTACAACATCGAGCTCATGCGGGTGCGCGTCCGCTGAGGTGATTCTGTCGGCACCCGACGAATCGGGCGACACCATTTCGTAGGCGAACGGTGACCGTGTCGGTGCCGCGCATCTGAAGGCCGCTCGCGCACAGCGCTATAGCGTCACTCGGGTGACGAATCGCCGAGCGCGCGCCACCGGTGGCGTAGCGATGACCGCGGTCGCGCTCGCTGCCACCGCGATCGCGATCTCGCCGGCGAGCGCCGCCCCGCCCCGGCCACCGCTGCCCAGTTCCGGCTGCATCAACGACATTCCGCCCGCTCCGCCGACCGCGGCACCCGCACCACCGCCGCGTCCCGCCCTGCCGCCCCCGCCGTCGATCGACATCACGATCCCGTACGCGAAGCTGGTGCCCGTACCCGTACCGGGCCCGCCGGACGACAATCGCCGGATCCGCCCGCAGCAGGCGCCGAAGAATCACTGTGCCGACCCGTGCCCGGACCTGACCAACACGCCCCCACCACCGCCACCGGCACCCGCGCCGTCAATCTTCGGGCTGCCGCTCCCGAAGATCACCATCACACCCCAGCCGTTCGCCGTGGTCCCGATTCCCTACCCCTCCACACTGTTTCCGCAGTTTGCGCCGCTGCCGCCCACGCTGCACCCCGGCATCGCGCCGGCCCCAGTGACACCACCGCCGCCGGCGCCGAAGGTCTCCGCGCTCACCGATGTCGCCCGGGTGACCGGTCAGGGTTCCACCAGCCGCACCGACAAGCGCTGGCAAGTCAACGGCACCGACCTCGGAATCATGTGGGAGACCGGGCCCGGGCAGGTCGCCATCGCCTTCGGCGACAGCGTCGGCAAGGGATTTCGGCCGCCGGGCGGGATCGGCGGCGACTACCGCAGCAACGTGCTGGGTTTCAGCACCAACCGCGATCTGGCCAAGGGAATCCGAATCGACACGATGGTGCAGGACTCCAGATGCCACGCGGCACAGGCCATCAGCAGCCGTAAGGTGCAGAACTGGGAGGTCACCACCATCCCCACGTCCGGCTTCGCGCTGGGCAAGCGGCAGTTCATGAGTTATATGTCGGTGCGGCACTGGGGATCTCCGGGAACCTGGCAGACCAACTACGGCGGCCTCGCCTATTCCGACGATGGCGGATCGATCTGGACCAAGGATCCGTACCTGCGCTGGGACAACATCTTCGGCACCAGCAACTTCCAGGTCTCCGCGATGGTGCCGCAGGGTGACTATGTCTACCTGTTCGGCACCCCCAACGGTCGGCTCGGCTCGACCGCCCTCGCGCGCGTCCCGAAGACGCAGGTACTCAACAAGACCGCCTATCAGTACTGGTCGAACGGCAGATGGGTGCCAGTGCCATGCACCGCACTGTGCATCCCGGACAGCCCGCTGAACACGACCTACAACGCCACCCCGGTCTTCGGCGGACCGACCGGCGAGCTGTCGATGCGTTACGACGCCGGGCGTCGGCTCTGGCAGGCGACCTATCTCGATCCGGCCATCAACGCCATCGTCCTGCGCGAATCCGCTACGCCGCAGGGCCTCTGGACCCGACCGGTGACGCTGGTACCCGGAAATCGCTACCCCGGGCTGTACGGCGGGTTCATGCACCCGTGGTCATCGGCGCACGAGCTGTACTTCACGATGACGCAATGGCAGTACTACAACGTCGAGCTGATGCGGGTGCGGCTGAACTGATCAGCTGGCGACAAGGTCGCCGAAGAGGGCCTCGTTGTGCTCGAAGGCACGGACCGCGGCCGCCGCAATCCGGTCACGGGTCGCCGCGTCGATGGGCAGTCCGTCCAACCGGTCCCGGTAGGAGTCCTTGTACGGCTTGAGCTTTCCGATGTCGGAGAAGTCGTAGAAGGTCAGCGCCTCGTCGGTGAGCCCGTAGTGCAACTTCATCCGACTGCGGATCACCTGACCGCCCGACAGATCGCCGAGGTAGCGCGTGTAGTGGTGCGCCACATAGGTTGGCGGATCGGTGACCGTCGATTCGATATCCGAGACGTATGCGGCGGTGGCGGGCGACGCCGGATGCGTTGTCTGCCAGCCCTCGTCCAGCCCCAGCACCTGCAGATCGGAACGCAGCCGCTCGATCCGGCCCAGCCGCTCGTCGATCATCGGCGCGACGATCGGATCGTCGGCCAGTCGCCCGCCCACCGCCTCGAGCGCCTCGTACACGTAGAACAGCTGGATCGCCAACTGCCGGTACGCATCCGCGTCCAGCTTGCCGTCCATCAGATCGGCCACGAACTCCGACCGCTCCGCACGGTCATGGGCCACCGCGGTGGCCTCCCTCAGCACCGTTGAGAGCATCACTCCCCCACCTCCCCGATCAATCACGAACACCTCATTCCCCGAACACCTCGACGACGACCGCCTTGGCTCTACGGGTCACACGTAGATAATGGTCCAGGAACCCACCGGCGTCACCATCGGGCCATCCCACCACGTGGGCCACTGCTCGCAATACCGGCCCTGAGCTGGGCAGTTGATCGGTCGGCTTCCCGCGGACCAGCACCAGCGCGTTGCGCGTCTCCGTCGCGGTGAGCCACGCCTCCTTGAGCTTGGCGACATCCTCGGCATCGAGCAGTTCCGCCTCGGCGATCGCATCCAGCGTCTCCAGCGTGGAGGTGTTGTGCAGGCTCGGATACTTGTGCGCATATTTGAGCTGCTCGAGCTGCACGGTCCACTCGATGTCCGACAGGCCGCCGCGACCCAGCTTGGTGTGCGTGGCCGGGTCGGCGCCGCGGGGCAGCCGCTCGGAATCGACGCGCGCCTTGATACGCCGGATCTCGCGCACCGCGACCGCATCGATGCCGCCCTCCGGATAGCGGGTCTTGTCGATGACGTGCAGGAATTCGAGTCCGAGCTCGTTGTCGCCGGCGACCTGATGAGCACGCAGCAGCGCCTGGATCTCCCACGGCTGCGCCCACTGCTTGTAGTAGGCCTGATACGACGCGAGGCTCCGCACCAGCGGCCCGTTGCGGCCCTCCGGACGCAGCCCGGCGTCGACCTCCAACGGCGGATCGAGACTCGGCGTGCCCAGCAATGACCGGACCTGCTCGGCGATCGTGTTGGCCCACTTGACCGCAGCGGTCTCGGCCTCATCGCCACCGGCGACCGGCTGGCAGACGAACAGCACGTCGGCGTCCGAGCCGTACCCGAGCTCGCCGCCGCCGAGCCGGCCCATGCCGATCACCGCGATGCGGGCGGGCGCCGGTTCGCCCCGTTCCGCGATCGACGCCGCGATCACCGAATCGAGCGCGGTGTTGAGCACCGCGGCCCACACCGACGACAGGGCGCGGCAGACCTCCGGCACATCCAGCATCCCGAGGATGTCGGCCGACGCGATACGCGCGAGTTCGGCGCGGCGTAGCGACCGGGCCGCGGCGATGGCCCGCTTGGGGTCGGAATGCCTTGCGCCGGAAGCCTTCAGGCCCTTGGCGGTGTCGTCCGGATCGGGTTCGATCAGCCGCGGGCCATTCGCGCCGTCCACGTACATCCGGATCACGTCCGGCGCTCGCATCAACAACTCGGGCACATACGCCGAGGAGCCCAGCACCATCATCAATCGCTGCGCCACCACGCCCTCGTCGCGCAGCAGGCGCAGGAACCACTCCCGATCGATGATCGCGTCGCAGAGCTTGCGGTAGTTGAGCAGGCCCGCGTCCGGATCCGGCGTGCCCGCAAGCCATTCGAGCAGCGTGGGCAGCAGCAGTTCCTGAATCTGGCCGCGGCGTCCCGCCGCCGACACCAGGGCCCGCAGATGCCCCAGGGCGTTCTCCGGCTTGCTGTAGCCGAGCGCGGCCAGCCGCCGCACCGCGGCGGTGTCCGAGAGCCGCAGTTCATCGCTCTCGAACCGGGTGACGGCATCGAGCAACGGGCGATAGAAGAGCTTCTCGTGCATGCGCCGCACCCGCGACGACACGCGGCGGATCTCGTCGCGGAGCACCTGGGTGGCGTCGTGCTCGCCGTCCGGACGCATATGCGCCGCGCGAGCCAGCCAGCGCATGGCCTCCTCGTCATCGAGCGCGGGCAGCAGGTGCGTGCGCTTGAGTCGCTGCAGCTGCAGCCGATGCTCGAGCAGCCGCAGGAATTCGTACGACGCAGTGAGGTTGGCGCCGTCATCACGGCCGACGTAGCCGCCGTCCTTCAGCGCGGTGAGGGCGTCGACGGTCGACTGGACGCGCAGCGACTCGTCCACGCGGCCGTGCACCATCTGGAGCAGCTGGACCGCGAACTCGACGTCCCGCAGCCCCCCGCGGCCGAGTTTCAGCTCGCGCTCGCGCATGCCCTCCGGCACCGACGCCTCGACCCGCCGCCGCATCGCCTGGACTTCGGGGACGAAATCGTCACGCTCGCAGGCGGTCCACACCATCGGCGACAACGCCGCAACATAGTCCGCGCACAGCCGCAGATCGCCGGTCATCGGCCGGGCCTTGAGCAGCGCCTGGAATTCCCAGGTTTTGGCCCAGCGCTTGTAGTACGTCCGATGCGAATCGAGGGTGCGGGTCAGCGTGCCCTGCTTGCCCTCGGGCCGCAGGGCCGCATCGACGTCGAAGAATGCCAGCGATCCGACCCGCATCATCTCGCCGGCGATGCGGTTGCTGACGTTGTCGGCCGGCTCGCTGATGAAGATGATGTCGACGTCGCTGACGTAATTCAGTTCGCGCGCACCGCATTTGCCCATCGCCATCACGCCGATGCGGTACTCCAGCTCGGCCGCGTCTTCCCCCGGCGGGCCGAGGACCTCCGCGATCCCCACCGCCAGCGCCGCCGTCAATGCGGCGTCGGCGAGGTCGGACAGGTACTCGCAGACCGCGACGAACGGCAGCACCGGCTCGTCCTCGACCGTGCTGGCGACATCGCGAGCCGCCAACTGCAGCAGCAGATTCCGGTACGCGAGCTTCAGGCGCAGCGGCGCCTGCGGTCCCGTGACCGCCGCGCGGTACACCAGATCGTCATGCTCCGACTGCCCCGGTTCCGGCACCGCCTCGACGGCGGCGAGCAGCTCGGTGCGCATCTCCTCTGGCGTCGGCAGCTCGTTGCAGTTGAGCAACCGCCAGGTCGACGGCTCGGCCACGAGATGATCACCCAGCGCCGTGGAGGCCCCGATCACCGCGAACAGTCGCCCGCGCAGGCAGGTTCGTTCGCGCAGCAGCTGATCGAGTTCGGCCCAGTCGTCGCCGAGTTCGGCCTGCAGGCGTATCAGCGTCTTCAACGCGGCATCGGCGTCCGGCGACCGCGACAGCGACCACAGCAACTCGACGCTGTCCTCGTTGTGCCAGCCGAGCTCGGTCAGTCGCGCGCCGGCATCCGCATCGAGGAAACCCAGCCGCCCCGCACTGGGGATACGCGAACGCCCCCGGGTGGTGCCGGGCGGTGTGACGCGCGAGTCGCCTCCGGCGAAGGTCACAGCGACAGATACCGCTTCAGCTCGAACGGCGTGACCTCGCTGCGGTAGTCCGACCACTCGGACCACTTGTTGCGCAGGAAGTAGTCGAAGACATGCTCGCCGAGCGCCTCGGCGACCAGCTCCGACTTCTCCATCTCGCGCAGCGCGTCACCCAGGCTGCCGGGCAGCTCCTTGTAGCCCATGACGCGCCGTTCCGCGGCCGTCAACTGCCAGACGTCGTCCTCTGCCTCTTCGGGCAGGTCGTAGCCCTCCTGGATGCCCTTGAGTCCAGCGGCGACGAGCACGGCGAAGGTCAGGTACGGGTTGCAGGCCGAGTCCGGGCTGCGCACCTCGACGCGTCGCGACGACGCCTTGTTCGGGGTGTACAGCGGCAGCCGCACCATCGCCGATCGGTTGGCGCTGCCCCAGCTGGCGGCCGTCGGCGCCTCCCCGCCATGGACCAGTCGCTTGTAGCTGTTCACCCACTGATTGGTGACCGCGCTGATCTCCGGCGCGTGCGTCAGGATGCCGGCGATGAACCGCTTGCCGGTGTCGGACATCTGCAGCGGATCGTCCGGGTTGTGGAAGGCGTTGGTGTCACCCTCGAACAGGCTCATGTGCGTGTGCATCGCCGAGCCCGCGTGATCGGCGAACGGCTTCGGCATGAAGGTCGCGCGGACGCCCTCGTTGATCGCGACCTCTTTGACGATGTAGCGGAAGGTCATCACGTTGTCGGCCATCGACAGCGCGTCGGCGTACCGCAGATCGATCTCCTGCTGGCCCGGTGCGCCCTCGTGGTGGCTGAACTCCACCGAGATGCCCATCGACTCCAGCGCATCGATGGCATGGCGGCGGAAGTTGGGCGCCGAATCGTGGATCGCCTGATCGAAGTAGCCGCCGTTGTCGGCGGGGATCGGCGTCAACCCGTCGGCCGCGAGCTCGTTCTTCATCAGGAAGAACTCGATCTCGGGATGCACGTAGCAGGAAAAGCCTTGGTCGGCAGCCTTGTTCAGCTGACGGCGCAGCACATGCCGGGAGTCGGCCCACGACGGCGTGCCGTCGGGCAGAGCGATGTCGCAGAACATGCGAGCCGAATGATGACGACCGGCGCTGGTGGTCCAGGGCAGCACCTGGAAGGTGGACGGGTCGGGCTTGGCGACGGTGTCCGCCTCCGAGACGCGGGAGAAGCCTTCGATGGACGAGCCGTCGAAGCCGATCCCTTCCTCGAAGGCCCCTTCCAGTTCGGCTGGCGCGATCGCCACCGACTTGAGATATCCGAGCACGTCGGTGAACCACAACCGAACGAACCGGATGTCTCGCTCTTCCAGGGTCCGCAGCACGAATTCCTTTTGGCGATCCATACCTGCTGACCCTAGGAGCGTGCTGTTAATTCCGTGTTACATCGGTGATTCTGGCTCACTTACAGGTCAGCCCGGCCGGGGGTTTGAGGGTGACCAGATACTGCGTCAGCGGGTCATCCAGGCAGGCATCGCCGTCGAACGACGCGGTGTGTTGGGTGCCCACATGGGTCACCAGCTCGGCGCCGAGATCGCGCGCCAGGTTGACGCCGGACTGATACGGCGTAGCTGGATCGCCGGTGGTGGACACGACGACCGTCTTCGGCAGTCCGCTCACCTCCGGAACGCCCCGCGACATCGTCGGCGGTACCGGCCAGAACGCGCATTCGTCGCGGGCTCCGAGGCCGGTCCCGGTGCCGTCGTCGCGGTAGGGCGCCGCCTTGCGGCCCTCGACATCGAGCCGGTTGACGTCGGCCTGCGCCGTGATCGGCGTGTCGTCGACGCAGTGGATGACGGTGAACGCGTCCTGGATGTTGCCGTAGGTGCCGTCGGGACGCCGGTCGTCGTACGAGTCGGCGAGCTTGAGCAGGGTGTCGCCGCGGCCGGCGACGAGTTCTGTGAGGCCCTTGGTCAGGTAGTCCCAGTAGTCCTGCGAATACAGCGCCTGGGTGGTGCCGGTGATCGCGTCGCCGTAGCTCAGGCCGCGCGGGTCGGCGGTGCGCGCCGGCTTGGCCAGCAGCGGACGGGTCAGCTGCTGGAAGCGGGCTGTCGCCTGCGCGGGATCGGTTCCCAGCGGACAGTCCGCCGCTCGCGCGCAGGCGGCCGCGTAGTCGTTGAACGCACTCTGGAAGGCCGCGTTCTGCCGAATGTTCTCATCGATCTGGTCCTCGGCGGGATCGACCGCGCCGTCGTTGATCATCGCGCGGACATGCGTCGGGAACTTGGCCGCGTATTCGGTGCCGATCCGGGTGCCGTAGGAGAACCCGAGCCAGTTCAGCTTCTGATCGCCCAGCACCGCACGCAGGACGTCGATGTCCTGCACGACATCGGCGGTGCCGGCATGTTCGAGGAATTCGGACCCCATCTTGTCCTTGCACTCCTGCGCGAACTGGCGATTGCGCGCCTCCTGCGCCGCGACGCCGGCCTGCGTGCCCGGGTAGTTGGTGGCGCGATCCTTGTCCCGTTGCTTGTCGGTCTCGCATCGGATCGTCGGCGTCGACGCACCGATCCCACGCGGGTCGAAGCCGATGATGTCGAAGTTCTTGCTCACACCCATGCCGGCGAACTTCTTGGCCTGGCCCGCCATGAACTCCAGGCCCGACCCGCCGGGCCCGCCGGGGTTGGTGATCAGCGATCCGACCTTGTCACCGCTCGCCTTGAGCCGGAACACGGCGATCTTCGCCTGTGGGCCATCGGGTTTGGTGTAGTCGACGGGCACGGACATCCGTGCGCAGTCGGTGCGGTCCGCCGGGTAGTCGCCGCCGGTCAGGAACTTGTCACAGGAGACCCAATTCAGCTTCTGGTCGTAGTAGCGCGACAGGTCCGGTGACGAGGACGCGCTCGCCGAACTGCTCGCCGCTGTGGTGGAGCTCGCGGCAGGCTTCGAGGAATTGCCACTCGAACCACAGGCCGCGACCAGCAGGCCCAGCACGGCGACGAATGACAGCAGCGGAACGCGGCGCAGGAGATGCATCGGGCCATCCTGTCACGCGGTGGTCGATGTGACTGATTACACAGGTCAGGGATCTGTCGACGCCACGGCGGCGGTGCCAGACTGAGAAGCGTCATCACCCACCCGGGTACCCAGAATGGGACTCGAGGCACAAAGGAAGACACATGTCTGATAGCTCGATCTATGGCAGCTCGACCGCATCGACCGGCTCGACCCCGTCGAATCACGATTCCGGCAAACCCCGACGCATCACCCGCATTCACCACCTCGCCCAGATGAAGGCCGAGGGTGAGAAGTGGCCGATGCTCACCGCCTACGACTACTCGTCGGCCCGCATCTTCGATGACGCCGGCATCCCCGTTCTGTTGGTCGGCGACTCCGCCGCCAATGTCGTCTATGGCTACGACACCACGGTTCCCATCAGCGTCGACGAATTGATCCCGCTGGTCCGGGCAGTGGTCAAGGGCGCACCCCACGCACTCGTGGTCGCCGATCTCCCCTTCGGGTCCTACGAAGCCAGCCCGCAGCAGGCGCTGGAGTCGTCGTTCCGGTTCTTCAAGGAAGGCGGCGCCCAGGCGATCAAGCTCGAGGGCGGGGAACGTATCGCCGACCAGATCGCCGCACTCACCGCGGCCGGCATTCCCGTGATGGCGCATATCGGCTTCACACCGCAGAGCGTCAACAACCTCGGCGGGTTCCGAGTACAGGGCCGCGGCGACGCTGCGGATCAGCTGATCGCCGATGCCATCGCCGTCCAGGAGGCCGGTGCGTTCTCGGTCGTGATGGAGATGGTCCCGGCAGATCTCGCCGGTCAGATCACCCGCAAGCTGACCATTCCGACCGTCGGCATCGGCGCCGGTCACGAGACCGACGCGCAGGTGCTGGTGTGGCAGGACATGGCCGGTCTGACGAGCGGCAAGACGGCGAAGTTCGTCAAGCGCTTCGGCAATGTCGGCGACGAACTGCGCAGCGCGGCTACGCAATACGCCAACGAGGTACGCACCGGACGCTTCCCCGCGCCCGAGCACAGCTACTGATCGTTTCCACATTCTGATCACCCGACGGCCTGCAGTTGCGGGCGCTGGTGCAGCAGCGCCCGCCACAGCTGGTCGACAACCCACGTCGACCTTTCGACGATGTCGGTATGCGTCCACCGGACCGTGAGGTAGCCGGCATCCAGTAGCCGGGCCGCGTCGAAGTCGGCCACCGCGTCCCCGCACAACCCGACGACGGCCGCGTCGGGCCAGCTGAACGGCACCCGACCCAGTGGCTCGCCGGAGCGTCCGGTCAGGTCGGCGTAGCGCGCCGATTCGGGCAGGCCGGCGTCGGCGAATACGAGCCGGCTCAGGCTGTCCGTAACACCGCGACTCGTGGCGTCGGTCCGCGCGAGAACGCGGAGCGCCTGCGGGCGCCCATACCGCGGCGACGCCGCGAGCGCGGCCCGCACCGCGGCGACATCGCACAGGCCACGATGCAGCGCCGCGTCGGCACAGACCACCGCGGCTCGTGGAGACTCGTTGCGCGCGAGGTCGGCCACCACCGTCGCCACCGGTTGCACCGGCGTCCCGTCGCGCAGCACCACCGCGCGCGTCGTCGATCGATGCAGCCGGGCGATCGCCGACGACCGCGACCCCCGGCCGGGTGCGTCGCGCGCCAGGTGCACCCGACTCAGATCCATCCCCCATACCGGCAGGCCGTACGCGACCGCCGCCGATACCCGCGCCAGTGCCGTACCGATCGGCGCCCGGCGGGCGAGTTCGGCGGCGAGCATCCGATGCCGGACGATCGGGTCATCGCCGATCTCCGCACTGCGGCCATAGATTCCGGGCGCGAGCGCCTCGTATCCGGCGCGTCGCAATCGCAGGACATCGCGGTCGGTATAGCCCTGCGCCAGCAGTTCGCGCCGCGTGACCACCGAGCCCCACCGACCGCTGTCGGCGACGAGATTGTTCATGCCGACCATCGCATCACCCGCGACACCTCCGTGGGCGCGGCGAACGCAATCTGTGGATGCCGAGCACAACTGTGGATAACGTTGTCGTCATGCGCGACTTCTACCCGCCGATTGCACCGTACGCCTCAGGTCACCTGAATGTCGGTGACGGACAACAGATCTACTGGGAGGTCAGCGGGAATCCAGCAGGCAAGCCCGCGGTGTTCGTCCACGGCGGTCCCGGCGGCGGCACCGGACCCGACCAGCGACGATTCTTCGATCCCGAGGCCTACCGCATCGTGCTGTTCGATCAGCGCGGCTGTGGACAATCCCTGCCCCACCTCGCGGAGCCGGCAGCCGACCTCTCGGTGAACACCACCGATCACCTCATCGCCGACATGGAGAAGCTGCGCGAGCATCTGGAGATCGAGCGCTGGCTGGTGTTCGGCGGCTCATGGGGTTCGACGCTGGCGCTGGCATACGCCCAGGCGCATCGCGACCGGGTCACCGAGCTGGTGCTGCGCGGCATCTTTCTGTTGCGCCGCAGCGAACTCGATTGGTACTACAACGGCGGCGCGTCACACATCTACCCCGACCTGTGGGAGGACTATCTGGCACCGATCCCGCCGGACCAGCGGGACGGCGACCTGATCGCCGCGTATCACCGCCTGCTCACCGGCGACGACCGCGACGCCGCGCTGGCCGCCGCCCGCGCCTGGACCGAATGGGAGCGGCGCACCAGTTACCTTCTCCCCCAACAGGGGTCAGCCGAGTCCGACCGGTTCGCACTCGCCTTCGCCGGCATCGAGAACCACTACTTCATGAATGGCGGGTTCCTCGAAGACGGCCAACTGCTGACCAATATCGAGGCGATCGCCGACGTACCCGGCGTGATCGTGCAGGGCCGATACGATGTGGTGTGTCCCGCGCGCAGTGCCTGGGACCTGCACCGCGCGTGGCCGATCGCCGATTTGCACATCGTCGACGACGCCGGTCACGCATCCTATGAGGCAGGCATCAAACACCAGCTGATCGAAGCGACCGACCGGTTCGCCGGCCGCAACTGAGCCTCCGGACTCAGCACCGAACACCGACGGCAGAGAGGATCCGGGCCCGTGCCAGCAGGCGAGATCATGGAGATCGAACTCAAATACGACGTGGACCCCACGCTGCCCGCGCCTGACTTCACCGAGTTGTCCGCCGTCGCCGGCGTCACCGAGCCCGCGATCGAGAACCTCGACGCGATCTACTACGACACCGAGAACCTCGACCTGGCGGCCAACAAGATCACGTTGCGGCGCCGCAGCGGCGGGCATGACGCCGGCTGGCATCTGAAGCGACCCGGTCGTCGTGCCGGGCGGCGGGAACTGCAGGTGCCGCTCAACGCTTCCCACGACGAGGGTGCCGGCGGCGTCATCCACGTCCCCGACGTCCTGCTCGAGCAGATCCGAGTGCACAGCCGCGGGCGCGCGCTGCGACCGATCGGCGCCATCAGCACCCATCGCGAGCTGAGCGAGCTGCACGGCGACGACGGTCAGGTCCTGGCGATCTTTTGCAACGACACCGTCACGGCACAGTCGTTGCTGCCCGACGGCCACGCGCAAGCCTGGACCGAATGGGAGATCGAGCTCGTCGACGGCGACGAGAAGCTGCTGCGCAAGGCCGATAAGTTCCTGCGGTCGATTGGCGCGGAGACCGCGAGCAGCGCCTCGAAACTCGCGCGCACCATCGGCCCGACGCCGACGCGCGGGGTGCCGTCGCTCGGTCGCGAGCCCACCGCGATCGACCTGGTGACCACCGCGATCGCGCAGCATCTACGTCATCTGACCGAGCAGGACCCTCGGGTGCGCGCCCACGAGGACGACGCCGTCCACCAGATGCGGGTGGCCACCCGGAGGATCCGCAGCGTGATCGCCACGTACCCGAGCGTGCTGGCGGGACCGCGGACGGATGCCGTCGCCGGCGAACTCAAGCTGCTCGCCTCGATTCTGGGCAACGCCCGCGACGCGGAGGTCCAGGCGGCACGCGGCGAGCAACTGCTGATCGGCGAAAACGCGTCCGCCGCAGTCACGGCGGCGCTGGTCGGCGAGCAACGGCATCGCGAACAGCTCGCCATCAACCGCACCCTGACCAGTCTCGACAATCCCCGGTACTTCGAGCTGCTCGACGAGATCGAGCGGCTGGTGATCGAGCCCGAACGCGGCCCCGACGCCGACCGCAAGGCCCGGGCCGCCCTGCGGGACGCGGTCGACGAATGCGAACGCAAGCTCCGCAAGGCGGACAAGAGGTGGCGATCCACCGACGACAGTGATGCCGCCGAGCGTCACGCGCGGCTGCACCGAATCCGCAAGCAGGCCAAGCAGCTCCGCTACACGGCCGACCCGGGTTCACTGCTCAGCCCGCCGACCAAGAAGGCGACGGCCCGGCGCGCCAAGGCGATTCAGGAACTGCTGGGCGGCTACAACGACGGGGCGATCAGCCGCGGTCAGATCGCCCGCGCCGCCGCCGACCCGCGACTCTCCGCCGCGGACGCCTTCATTCTGGGGCGCCTGGACGCGAAAGAAGAAGCGGCGATGGCGAAGTCGCTGCGCCGCTACCGACGACTCAGGCGCTGAACGACACGCGCGGCGGGTCCATCGTCACCTCGGAGAGCGTCACCGTGACCGCCGATCCCTCGGCCGGGTCGCCCGCGCAGTCGGCGATCACGGCCGGTTCCTCGACGAACACCTGCGCCGGCTTCTCGCCGCGTCGTTCATGCAGAACGACGGCCGGGAACTGCTGCCCCACCTGATCGTGCAACAGCGTGGCCTCGGCGAGATCGATGCATTGCCGTTCGGCCTTGTTGGCCAACGAATCCGACGCTCGCATCAGTTTGGGCAGCTCCGGCAGCGCGGCGGTCACCCAGTCCGGCACCGGTTGCCCCGCGCAGAGCGCGAGGCAGCACTCCGTCGCGAATCGATCGGCCAGCCGCCGCAGCGGCGCCGTCACATGCGCGTAGACGCCGGCGATGCCGCCGTGCTCGGTGACCGCGTCCGCGGGAATGGTGCCGTCCATCGCCAGATAGTCCGCGCCCCGCAACAGCGCGGTGGCGTCGGACATCAAGGCCAGCGTCTGCGGTTTCGCCGGATCCAGGCCTGCCAGGATCTTGGATGCCGACGTCCCTGCCGGCCAATCGATTCCGAGCGCCCGGGCCGACGCCCGCAGCTTGTCGACGGCGCCGTCGGTGACCGGCGGCAGCGTCCGCAGCAACCCGACCTTGCTGTCACGCATGATCTTTCCGGCACACATCCCGGTTAGCAGCGACGCCTGCGAATTCCAGATGTCGGCAGGCGTTCGCGGCTCGACGATCAGTCGCCAGCCACCGTCGTCGCGCACAACGTCCTGGGCGGGCAGTCGCAGTTCGATGGCGCCGCGGTCGATCGCGACCTGTGCTCGCAGCTCCCCGAAGTCCGGCAGCGCCGCGATCGACGGATGCGGCCGGCCCGCATCCGCATCTGCCTGCACGCCCGAATAATTCAGTTTCGCAACAGACTTCACCATCGAACGAGTGACGTCGACATCCTGCACAGCACCGTCGGAGTCGATGACGATGCGCCACAGCACAGCCGGCCGCACCTGGTCGGGCAATAGCGAACCGACGCCCTCGGACAGCTCGCGGGGATGCAGCGGAATGTTGCCGTCGGGCAGATACATCGTCTGGCCGCGCCGCCGCGATTCGGCATCCAGCGCCCCGTTCGGCAACACCAAGGCCGCGACATCGGCGATCGCATACTGCAGTACGAAATTCGCGCCATCGCGGACCACGTGGATTGCCTGATCGAGATCCATCGAGGATGCGGGATCGATGGTGACGAACGGGATGTCGGTGTGGTCGACCCGGTCGGCGGCCAACCGGTCGGCGGCGCGGCGCGCCTCCTCCAGCGCCTCGGCGGGATACCCGTTCGGCAGCTCGAGCGCTGCCCGAACGGCGGCGAAGTCGATATCGGGCGCATACAGACGGTGTGCGGTCACGCGCCTAACCCTATAGCGGGTGATCAGCTGGACGATCCGACAAGGTTGACGGAGGTCCGCAAAGGCGCCTTCCCTTGCGGGCCTTCGTCATAACGCAGCCGGTCGCTGCGCTGGCACCCGCTAGGGGCGAACGAGCCCACCTGTAAGCCGGATCCTGTACCGATCGCCATCGGCGATCGGCAGCGACCATCCATCTGGGCACACCGTCACCGGGTGCCTCAAGCGGTCCACCCGCAGGCTCCGGCGAGCAGCCGTCAAACACCTGCGCACCCGTACCGCATGGGTACGGGCTTCGACCTTGCTCCGAGTGGGGTTTACCTAGCCATCGCGGTCACCCGCAATGCTGGTGCGCTCTTACCGCACCGTTTCACCCTTACCGGCCCCGAAACCCGGAAAGGCTGTCCCGAAGGACGGCCCTGCGGGCCGGCGCCGGCGGTCTGTTCTCTGTGGCACTGTCCCGCGAGTCACCTCGGGTTGCCGTTAACAACCACCCTGCTCTATGGAGTCCGGACTTTCCTCGGCCTCGGGCCTGCAGTCATCCGACCGCGGTTCCCGCGACCGCAGCCGCCCGGTCGGCTCGTTCGCCCGTTCAGATTAGACGATCGGCCGTAGGCCAGGGGCGACAGCGTTGACCAGGCGTACCGAGCTGCCGCCGTCCGGATAGAACTCGGCGATCGACAGCGACGCCAGATCCAGGTGCAGGCGATACAGCAGCGACGGGCCGACATCGAGCGCCGCGCGCAGCGTCTCCTTGATCGGCGTCACATGCGACACCACCACCACCGTCTGCCCCGGGTGGGCGGCGAGCACGCGGTCGAGTGCGGCCCGCACTCGATCGCCGACGGCCGCGAAGCTTTCGCCGCCCGGCGGATCGACCGTCGCGTCCCGCAGCCAGTCCCGATGGACCTCGGGGAACTGTTCGGCGGCCTCACCGAACGTCAAGCCCTCCCACTGACCGAAGTCGGTTTCGATGAAGCCGTCGTCGACGTTCACGGGCAGGCCGATGGCCTCTCCGACCGCCGTCGCCGTGTCGAGCGCCCGCTGCAGCGGCGAGCTGACGACGGCCGCGATCTGCTCCCCACGCGCTGCGATCAGCTCGGCGGCCGCCGAGGCCTGCTCTCGACCCAGATCGGTGAGCTCGGGATTGCCCCGGCCGGAATACCGGCGCTCCACCGATAGCCGCGTCTGGCCATGCCGCAGGAGCAGCAGCCGCGTGGGCGCACCCACGGCTCCCGTCCAGCCGGGCGGCGAGGTCACGGCCCCGGACTCGCTCACAGGCCGGATTCCTTGGTGCGCACCAGGATTGCGCCGCATTCGTCACACCGCACGACCTCGTCCTCGGCGGCCGAGGCGATCGACGACAACTCGCTGCGGTCCAGCTCCATCCGGCAGGCGCCACAGCGACGCTGGCGCAGCAGCCCGGCGCCGACCTTGCCGGCCGACACCTGGCGGTCGTACACGGCGAGCAGGCCGGCGTCGATCTTGGCGGCCAAGGCGGCCCGCTTGTCCGTGGCGTCGACGAGGTCCTTGTCCGCCTGGTCGGCGGTGCGGCCGCGCCGCTCGGTGACCTCGGCGATCTGTCCTTCGACATGCGTGACCATCGCGCCGGCCCGCAGCTCGTCGGCGCTGACCGCCTCGGCCTGCTCCATCACCTCGAGCAATTCGTCTTCGAGCACACCCCGGCGGCGCGACAGGCTGCCCAGCTCATGTTGCAATTCGGTCAACGCCTTGGCCGGGAGATTGCCGTCGCGCAACAGCGCGCCGTCCTTTTCCTCGCGCTGGGTCATCGTGCCGATCTCGGCCTCCAGGCGGGTGGTCTCCCGCTTGACGTCCTCTGCGGCGATCTGCGCCTTGACCGCCTCATCGCGATGCGTCTGCAGCTGCTGCTCGAGCTGCGCGATCTCCGCGTCCTCCGGGAGGTGGGCGAGTCGATGCCGGATCCGCAACAGCTCGGCATCGACGCCGGCCAAGTCGAGCACCAGGAGTTGCATCTGCGGATCAGCCTTCACTACATCGCCTTCCAAGGGTGAGTGGGCTCGCCGAACACGGTCGCGGCGAACCCGGAGTCGATCAGAATACCCTGCGCCTGTGCGCACCAAGGGAATTCGGTTCCCCAGTGACCTGCATCGATGAACGCCGGACCACCCCGGCGCAGCGACTCGTCCACCGGATGGTGGCGAAGGTCACCGGTGAGATACACATCGACCCCGGCGGCCCGTGCCGCGTCGATCAGCGAATCGCCGGCGCCGCCGCACACGGCTACGGTTTCGACCGAGGCGTCCGGATCGCCGGCGACCCGGATCCCCCAGCTCTCGGTACGCAGCCGGGTGCTGACACGGGCAGCGAACTCGCGCAGCGACATCGGAGATTCCAGGCGACCGACGCGGCCGAGTCCGACGGTCCCGTCCTCAGACGCCAACTCGAGGACGTCGAATGCGGGTTCCTCATACGGATGCGCCAACCGCAGCGCGGCCAGCACCGCCGACCGGCGCCCACGCGGCGCCACCATGTCGATCCGCCGTTCCGGCACCCGATGCAGCGACCCCGGCTCGCCCAGGGTCGGCTGGGCATCGGCGCCGGGCAGGAACTGGCCGTGCCCGTCGGTCGACCAGGCGCAGCAGCTGTACCCGCCGATCGACCCAGCGCCGGCATCGAACATCGCCGCCGACACCCGATCGTCCACGCCCTGCATTGCCGCGCCGTCATCGATCGGCACCAGCACCGACCATTTGTCCATCGGTGCAACGGGTTTGGGGTCGAGCGGCCGCAGGTCGACCAGGCCGAGCGACCCGGCGAGCGCGTCGGACACCCCGGGATTGGCCGAATCGGCATTCGTGTGGGCCGTATAGAGGGCGCAGCCACCGCGGATCAGCCGATGAACGAGACGCCCCTTCGGCGTATGCGTACCGACCGTGTCCACGCCCCGCATCAGCAACGGATGATGCGCGACGACCAGCGTGGCGCCGCTGCCGAGTGCGGCGTCGACGACGGCCTCTGTCACATCGACGCAGACCAGCACCGACTCGACTGGGTCGTCCGGATCGCCGCACACCAGCCCGACCGAGTCCCACGACTCCGCCAGCCGCGGCGGGTACGCCGTCTCCAGCACCGCGATCGCATCCCGCACCGTGGCCACTCAGCACACCTCCTGCATCACCGAATGAACGGCATCGACCAGTTCGGCCACCGTATCCGCGTCACGCACCGCCAATCGCACGAACCGGCCATCCATGCCGACGAAGTTGTCACACCCGCGGATCGCGAATCCGCGCTGCCGCAGCGCTTCTTTGAACCCCGGTCCGTCGCCCACATCGACCAGCACGAACGGCGCCGACGACGCGCCGACCACCCGCAGCCCGGCAGCGCCGAGCGTCTCGACCATCGACTCCCGTTGGCGGGCAACTATTTTCGCTTCACGCTCCAGATACCGTCGACCGCGGTCGGACGCCGCCGCAGCCACCGCGGCCAGTTGAAGTGTGCCGAGCGGCCAGTGCGGCCGGCCGCCGCCCAGTTCACGCAGAACCGCCGGCGCGCCGAGCAGGTATCCGGCCCGCAGACCCGCGAGCCCGAACGACTTGGTGATGCTGCGCACCACCAGCACGTCCGGATATCGCCGCGCGGCAATCGATTCCGCCTCCCCGGGCACCAGATCCGCGAATGCCTCGTCCACGACGATGGTCCGGCCCGGACGCCGCAGCGCCTCGATCGATTCCCGCGGGTGCAGCACCCCCGTGGGATTGGTCGGGTTGCCCAGCACCACCAGATCCGCGGCCGCCGGCACCGCATCCGGGTCGAGTCGCCAGGGCTCGTCCAGCACCACCTGTGCGATCGGAACGCCCGCTGCTCGCAGCACCCGTTCCGGCTCGGTGAAGCTCGGCTGGATCAACGCCGCCAGGCGCGGGCGCAATCGCGGCAGCAGCGCGAACCCCTCCGCGGCACCGGCGAGCAGCAGCACCTCGTCCACCGGCCGACCATGGACAGCGGCCACCGCCGCGACTGCGCGATCGTGATCAGCAGCCGCGGGGTATCGCGCCAGATCGGCCACCCGGGCCGCCAACAGCTCGGCCATCCAGAGCGGTGTCGGACGTACGTTGACCGCGAAATCGACCAGGCCCGGCTCCGCATCGGCATCGCCATGGCGATGCAGGTCGCCGACACCGGCCGCGTTCAGGTCCACAATCACTCAGCCTACGGTGGTGGCCATGCTCTCCGATCCCGCCGACCCGGCGACCACGCTGCTATTCGACCTGGATGGCACCATCGCCGACTCGTTCGAGGGCATCGCGAACTCGTTCCGGTACTGCCTGCGGCAGGTGGGCGCCCCGAAGCCGCCCGATCACATCGTGGAGGCGATCGCCGGGCCGCCGATGCTCGAGACCCTGCGCTGCCTGCTGGACGAGGACGCCGCGCAGCAGGCATTTCGTGCGTATCGCTCACGGTATGTAGACGTCGGCTGGCGCGAGAACGTGATATTCGCCGGGATGGACGCCCTGGTCCGCGATCTGCACGCCCGCGGCCGCACCTTAGCGATCGCGACATCGAAGAACGAGAACAGCGCCCGCCTGATCCTGAAGCATTTCGGCATCGAGCAGTACTTCACGGTGATCGCCGGCGCCAGCGACGACATGACGCGGGCCGCCAAACATCAGGTGGTCGAGCATGCGATTGCGCAGGTCCCGGGCCCGTACGTGATGATCGGCGATCGCTCGCACGACGTCGAGGGCGCGGGGAAGTTCGACATTCCCACGGCATACGTGCGGTGGGGCTACGCGGTCGGCGACGAATCCGATGGCGCCCGGTGGACCCTGGACACGGTCGATGATCTGCGAGAATTGCTCGATGCCTGACCCCACCGGCCGGACCCTGCACATCTGCTTCGTATGCACCGGCAATATCTGTCGGTCGCCGATGGGTCAGAACATCTTCCGGCAGGCCATCGCCGACGCCGGCCTCGCCGACCGGGTGCGCGTGGATTCATGCGGCACCGGGCCGTGGCACATCGGTCAGCCGGCCGACCGACGCGCCCGCGCCGAGCTGGCGACCGCCGGCTACCCCACCGATCACGTAGCCGCGCAGGCCGGCCCGCAGCATCTGGACGCCGATCTACTGCTCGCGATGGACTGGGGACATCTGCGCCATCTCTCGATCATGGGCGCCGACGACGAGCGGGTGCGCCTTTTGCGAAGCTTCGATCCAGACGCAGGGCCCTATTTGGACATCGATGACCCGTACAACGGCGATCAGGACGACTTCGCACGGGTGCGCCGGGAGATCGAGGCAGCCGTGCCCGGGCTGCTCCGATGGACGGTCGATAAGCTGGACGAATGAAGTTGATCCGCGGATTCCTGCGACCACAGTGGCTGCTGCTGCTCGTGGTCGTGGTGGCGTTCGCGGGCGCCTGTTTCTGGATCCTGGCCCCCTGGCAACTGGGCAAGAACACCCGCACCAGCAAGCAGATCGACATGATCCAGCACTCCAGCAACCGCGCGCCGGTGCCGATCGACCAACTCGTGAACGGCACGTTCAACAAGGACACAGAATGGCGACCGGTCACCGTCACCGGCACGTTCCTGCCTGACAAGCAGTCCGTCGTGCGACTGCGTTCGGTCGAGGACAATCCTGCCTACGAGGTACTGACGCCGCTGGCGGCCAGCGACGGACACACCTACATGATCAACCGCGGCTTCGTGCGGCCCACCGAGGGCACGGCCCTGCCCGCGATCACTCCCCCGCCGACCGGCGAGGTCAGCATCGTCGGGCGGTTGCGACAACCCGAGGGCACCGCCCCCGGACGCGGCCCGCGCACCGAATCCGGAGTGCTGCAGGTGTATTCGATCGACCCGCCGCGCATCGGCGAGACGGTCGGCCTGACGATCCCGAACTTCTATGTCGAAGAAGTGGCGAATCAGCCCGGGGCGCTGGGCGAACTGCCACTGCCGCAGATCGATTCGGGACCGTACCTCTCCTACGGCCTGCAATGGATCGCGTTCGGCATCATGGCCCCACTCGGGTTGGGCTACTTCATCTGGTCCGAGGTCCGGCACCGGCGCCGACAGGCCGCCACCGGCACATCCGAGCCGCGAGAGCCCCTGCGCGCCAAGGCCAAGCAGGCCCGCGCCACGCTGACGGCGGAATCGACCGAAGGCCTCGGCGGCTCAGAGTCGATCGCCCGCATCGGCGACGGCGCCGACACGACGGGCTCGACGGAGAATGCGCAACGCAAGCTGGCCGACCGTTACGGCCGCTAGCGTCATCAACTGCACCCGCTGTGACAGCCGCACGGCATTGCGCAGATCGCCCACCGCGGGCGGGTCGCCCGCACCCAGGTACGGCCGCATCTCCACGCGATGCGGGTAGACGGTCTCGCCGCCCAGCCGCACCCCAAGCGCCCCCGCGAACGACGCCTCGACGACACCGGCATTCGGGCTCGGATGCCCCGCCGCGTCGCGTCGCCAGGCGACCCAGGCATTCGCGCCGCCGCCCGCGGCGATCACTGCCAGGCCGCTGAACCGGGCCGGCAGGTAGTTCAGCAGATCGTCCAATCGCGCACTGGCCCAACCGAACCGGGAATAGCGTTCATTGCGGTAGCCGACCATGGCATCCAGCGTGTTGGCCATGCGATAGCCGAGCAGGCCCGGCACGCCCAGCGCCGCACCCCACAGCAGCGGAGCCACCGCGGCATCCGAGGTGTTCTCGGCGATCGATTCGGTTGCCGCACGGATGATTCCGTCGGCATCCAGACTCTGCGGATCGCGCCCGCAGAGCGACGGAATCAGAGCGCGGGCCGCCTCGACATCCTCGGCCGACACCGCGTCGGCGACCCGCTCGCCCATCGCGATCAACGACGAACCGCCGAGCGCGGTCCACGTGGCCAGCGCGATCAGCGGAACCGAACGCGGTCGCAGGCACCCGATCCCGGCCGCGCCGCCGACCAATACCGCGGTGAACGCGGCGCCCCGCGCGCGCGAGTCTGCGTAACAACGTGATTCGAGCGCAGCCGCCGCGCGGCCCATGCCGGCCACCGGATGCCACCGCGCGGGGTCTCCCAGCAGCCGATCGGCCGCGTAGCCCAGTAGCAGGCCGGCAGCCGTGCTCGTCAGAATGCGCACCCGCTCACCGTACGATTACCGCAATGGGCAAGCGACACCGCCACGACCGGAACGACGGCGGCCGGACCGACGGGACGCCGACGATCGGTGGTCGGTTCGACATCGACACCGGCTTCTGCGAGCTGGTCCGCGACGACACCGGGTATTTGCTGAAGATCAACGGCGTCGAGAGCAGCCATATCCACGACGATCCGCAAGTACTCGAGTTCGAGTACATGCGCTGGTTCGCCGAGCTCATCGACGAGCGCATCCGGGACGACGAGTCGCTGCGTGCCCTGCATCTGGGCGGCGCGGCCTGCACCATGGCGCGCTATCTGGCGTCGGTCCATCCGCAGGCCCGACAGGTCGCCGTCGAGATCGACGGCGCGCTGGCCACCTACGTCCGCGACTGGTTCGATCTGCCACGCTCACCTTTTCTCCGCATCCGCGTCGGCGATGCGCGCGAGGTCGTCGAATCGCTGAGCGCCGACTCACGCGACGTCGTGCTGCGGGACGTATTCGACGGCATGTTCACCCCGTCCCGGATGACGACGGTTGAGTTCGTCGCCGCCGTCCGGCGCGTGCTCTCCCCCGACGGGCTGTATGTGATCAACTGCGGCGATGCCCCGGACCTCCGGGTCGCACGCAGCGAGGCCGCGACGATCGGCGACGCCTTCGAGAACCTGGCGATCATCGCCGATTCGGCCATGCTCAAGGGACGACGTCGCGGGAACGTGGTGATCGCCGGCAGCGACGCGCGCCTGGGCCAGTCCCCGCTGATCGCGCGCAATCTGCTGGGCGGCAGCACTCCCGCACAACTACTGCTGAACGACGAGGCCCGGGCCTTCGCGAAAGCCGCCTCACCAGGGCGTGACGCCGATCTGGCCGCGGCGGCCGCGCGACATCTCCGCGCGACCGAATAGTGCTTTTACTCACACTTGGAAATCAATTTAATATTTCTTTAATAATTGCCCCGTACTTTTCGATGGTATGCCCCGTACCAGCACGTTCACTGACCTTGACCGATTCAAAGCGATAGCCAGATACGACTTGCCCGCCTCCCTGGTGGTGTTCCTGGTGGCGCTGCCGCTGTCACTGGGAATCGCGATCGCCTCCGGTGCCCCCGTCATGGCGGGCCTGATTGCCGCCGTCGTCGGCGGCATCGTCGCCGGCGCCATCGGCGGCTCGCCGCTCCAGGTCAGCGGCCCCGCGGCCGGGCTGACCGTGGTCGTCGCCGAACTCGTGAACTCGGTCGGCTGGAAGGTCACTTGCCTGATCACCGTCGGCGCGGGACTCCTGCAGATCCTCTTCGGCCTCAGCCGCATCGCGCAGTCCGCGCTGGCGATCGCGCCCGTGGTGGTGCATGCGATGCTCGCCGGCATCGGCGTCACGATCGCGCTGCAGCAGGTGCACGTCCTGCTCGGCGGCACGTCCGCGAGTTCGGCGATCGAGAACATCAAGGAACTGCCCGACCAGCTGACCCGGATCCACGGTCCGGACGTACTGGTAGGAGGCATCGTGATCGGCATCCTGCTGGTCTGGCAGTTCGTGCTGCCGAGGCTCACCTCCCACCGGTGGGCGACGCGCGTGCGGACCATCCCCGGGCCCCTGGTCGCGATCGTGGCGGCGACGGCCGTCACCATGCTGTTCTCGCTGAACGCCGAGCGAATCTCGTTGACCGGCAACTTCTTCGACGCCATTGCGCTACCCGAGCTGCCGAGCGGCAACTGGGGTGCGGTGGCGATGGGCATCCTCACCATCGCGCTGATCGCCAGTGTCGAGTCGCTGCTGTCGGCGGTCGCCGTCGACAAGATGCACACCGGTCCGCGAACCAACTTCGACCGCGAGATGATCGGTCAGGGCGCCGCCAACACCGTGTCGGGCATGCTCGGCGGGCTGCCGGTCACCGGCGTCATCGTGCGGTCGTCCACCAATGTCGCGGCCGGCGCGCGGACGCGGGCGTCATCGATCCTGCACGGCGTGTGGGTGCTGCTGTTCGCGGTCGTCCTGACCGCCGCCGTCGAGCAGATCCCGAAGGCCGCGCTGGCCGGTCTGCTGGTGGTCATCGGCATTCAGCTGGTCAAGCTCGCGCATATGCGGCTGGCCCGCACGACCGGCGACCTCGCCGTCTACGTCGTGACCCTGGTCGCGGTCGTCTTCCTGAACCTTCTCGAGGGCGTGGCGATCGGACTGACCCTGGCCATCGCGATCGTCGTGTGGCGGGTGGTGCGAGCCGAGATGCGCGTCGAGCCGTTCGGCACCGAGGGCTCGCGCCAGTGGCGCGTCGCCATCCACGGATCGCTGAGCTTCCTGTCGCTGCCCCGGCTGAACAAGACCCTCACCGCGGTGCCGGCCGGCGCACACGTGACGATGTCGCTGGACACCGACTTCCTCGACCATGCCGCCTCGGAGATGATCGAGAGCTGGAAGTGGGCGCATGAGGCGTCGGGCGGATCGGTGCACATCGAAGAGACCGGGCGCGCCCGGCTCGAGCATGCGCCGGCGGCGCCACCCAAGCGGCACACTCAGCGGTCGTCGTCGCTCACCCCCTGGCGGGCCAAGTCATGGCAGGCCGATTCCTGGCAGCAGGGCGATCCACAGCCGCTCAGCACGGCGGTCGACCACTACCACCAGAACATCGCCGACGACCTGCGCCCGCATCTGGAATCGCTGACCACCTCGCAGAATCCGCATTCGCTCTTCCTGACCTGCGCCGACTCGCGGATCGTGCCCAACGTGATCACGGCGAGCGGTCCCGGCGACCTGTTCACCGTGCGCAACGTCGGCAATCTGGTGCCCGACGCGACCCACCCGGACACGTCCGTCGATGCCTCACTGCAGTTCGCCGTCGAGGAGCTTCGCGTGAGTTCGGTTGTGGTGTGCGGGCATTCGTCCTGCGGGGCGATGAACGCGCTGCTGCAGGCACCCGACGGCGGGCTGGACGACTCCGCGCTGAGCGGCTGGCTGGCGCATGGCGAGCCGAGCTTGCATGCCTACCACTCGGGTCACCCGGCCCGTCGCAGCGCATCTGCAGCCGGCTATGGCGACGCCGATCAACTGGCGATCGTCAACGTGGCGCTGCAGGTCGAGAAGCTGCAGCAGCATCCGCTCGTCGCACCGGCCGTGGCCGACGGCCGGATCCGGGTCTCCGGGATGTTCTTCGACATCGCGTCGGCACGGGTCATCGAGGTCACCGCGGCCGGCATCGAGACGGGAGCGGCCACGCAGGTCTAGCCGTCGGCGGCTTCCCGCGCGCCCTTGCCCGCCAACGCATCCGCGCGCTCGTTGCCCTCGTTACCGGCGTGGCCCTTGACCCACTGCCAGTCGATATCGTGTTGTCCGGCGAGCTCGTCCAGCTGCTCCCAGAGATCCTGGTTCTTCACCGGGGCCTTGGCGGCGGTGCGCCAACCATTGGCCTTCCAGCCGGCCACCCACTTGGTGACACCGTTGCGGACGTAGCTGCTGTCGGTATAGATACGAACCGGCACAGGACGTTTGAGTATCTTGAGCGCCTCGATCGCGGCGGTGAGCTCCATCCGGTTGTTGGTGGTGTTCTTCTCGCCGCCGTAGATCTCGGTCTCCTTGGCGGGGTGCATCAGCACCGCGCCCCAGCCGCCCGGGCCCGGGTTTCCCAGGCAGGCGCCGTCGGTGTAGATCTCGACTTCAGGAGCTGCGTCAGACACGCGAGAACCTTATCGCCCGAGCCGCACTCGGCGGCTCGGGCCTCCGGCGAGCGCGTCAGCCGATGGGCGGGCCGGCCTTGAGCTGGGACAGCACCTTCTCGATGTAGTCCTCGGTCGCGTTGGCATCGTCAACCACAGGTTGACGGGTGACTCGGGAACAGGCAGACGAGCGGTCCGGTTACTCCCAACATGGCCGACAACGATGCTGCGCATGCCCTGCTCGCCGAGTCCCGCATCGGGATTCTCGCCACCCTGCTCGCGGACGGCCGTCCGCACCTGTCACCGGTGACGCCGTACTACGACCGCGACGCCGGCAAGATCTACGTCTCGATGCGCGAGGGCCTCGTGAAAACCCGGAACCTGCGGCGGGATCCGCGAGTGTCCATCGAGGCGACCCGCACCGACGGTTGGGCCTGGGCCACCGCCGAAGGCACGGCCGAACTGGTCGGGCCCGGCGACAGCATCGACAGTGCCCCGGTGAACGCGCTCGTCGACTATTACCGCGCCGCAGCCGGTGAGCATCCCGACTGGGACGAGTACCGCGAAGCGATGGTCAACGACCGCCGCGTGCTCATGGTGATGTCCGTCGACCGCGTCTATGGACAGACATTGCGTTGAGCGCCAGCGCCACTGGCGCTATTTCTTCACGTCGGTTCGGGTGCCTTGGCCCTTGATCGCCATGTACGCGAGGATCAGTCCGGCGGCAACCGCGATGCCGACGATGAAGGGGATCCACCGGAAGCCGCCGTTGCCCTCGTAGCCAAGGGCGTAGCAGATCCACGATCCGATGATCGAGCCCGCCGCGCCGAGCAGCATCGTCCACAGGAACCCGATCTTCTGCTTGCCGGGTAGTGCGAGTCGAGCCAGCGCGCCAATGAAGATGCCGCCGATCAGTGCGCCGATGATGGTGCCGATCATGATCACTCCCTAGTTGTTAGGTTGACCCAGTTAGGTTGACCCGCCTTTGCAGGATGGTCACACCGTAGCGTCGGTTTTGTCGGCAGAAAGCGGATTGCGGTCCGTGCTCGGCGGATGTCGCCGAATCACCGCCGCAATGACCATTCCGATCGTCAAGACTTGCAGAATTGCGCCACCGATCAATGGTGCGCGCGGACCGAAAGCCTGTGCCAGCCATCCCATCAGCGGCGAACCGATCGGGGTGCCGCCCATCAGCACCATGAAGTAGAGCGCCATCACGCGGCCCCGCATCTGCGGTTCACAGTTGGTCTGCACGAACATGTTGGTCGATGTCATCGTCGTCAGCGCGACCACTCCGACCAGCGGCAGGCTGATCGCATAGCTGAGGTAGTTGGGCATCAGGCCGCTGATCGCCAGCATGACCGCGAAAAGCACTGCCGCACCGACCACGAACCGCAGGCGGGGCGCCTTCTCGCGACGCGCCGCATACAGCGCACCGACGACCGACCCGATCGCCATGATCGATCCCAGTACGCCATATGACTCGGCGCCCATGTGAAACGCCTGGCGCACCATCACCGCATTGGTCAGCTGGAAGTTGAGGGCGAACGTGCCGACCGCGAAGCCAACGCCCAACGCGACGACCAGATCCGGCCGCGACGCCACATAGCGGAAACCCTCGCGCAGTTGCCCTTTCGCACGCGGCACCGGTGTCGGCGTATCCAATTCACGACGGTCCAGCATCGCCAACGCGCCGAGCATGGCGAGATAGCTGACCGCATTCGTCAGGATCGCCCAGCCGCTGCCCCAGGCCGCGATGATCAGACCGGCAACGCCCGGCCCGATCAGCCGGGCCGCGTTGAACGAGGTCGAGTTCAATCCGATTGCGTTGGTGAGCAATTCCCGGGTGGCGACCTCGGAGACGAAGGACTGCCGGGCCGGCACGTCGAGCGCAGAGCCGATGCCGAACACGAATGCGGCCACGTAGACGTGCCAGGTCTGTGCCACCCCGGTCACCGTCAGCAGCCCGAGCGCCAACGCCGACAAGGCCATCCAGAGCTGAGTGACGCAGAGCAGCAACCGCTTGTCGAGCCGATCGGCGAGCAATCCGCCGAACGGTCCGAGCAGCAGCGAGGGCAGGAATTGCAGAGCGGTGGTCACGCCCACCGCTACGGCCGAGCCGTGCGACAGCTCGAGAACGAGCCAGTCCTGGGCCACCCGCTGAATCCAGGTACCGATGTTCGAGAGGAAAGCGCCGAAGAAGTAGATGCGGTAATTACGTATGGCCAGCGACGCGAACATCCTGCTCTGGGGAAGTCGCACCGACACCAACCCTCCGCTGACAGTTAATTAGATTCTTACAACTAACCATCACTGTACTCCTGCTGACCAGCAGGTTTGGAGAGGTCGCAGGTCAGATGACTCCGAGGGCGAGCATGGCGTCCGCAACTCGGATAAACCCGGCGACGTTGGCGCCGAACTGATAGTCCCCCGGCGACCCGTACTCGTCGGCGGCTTCCAGACAACGATCGTGGATGCCGCGCATGATGTTGCCTAACCGCTCCTCGGTGTACTCGAACGACCACGAGTCGCGCGAGGCGTTCTGCTGCATCTCCAACGCACTGGTCGCGACGCCGCCCGCGTTGGCCGCCTTGCCCGGCGCGAACAGCACGCCGGCACCGGAGAAGACCTTGGTCGCCTCGGGCGTGCACGGCATGTTGGCACCCTCGGCCACGACCTGGCAGCCGCCCTTGACGAGAGCGAGGGCGCCCTCCTCGGTGAGTTCGTTCTGCGTCGCACACGGCAGCGCGACGTCGGCCGGGACGTCCCAGATCGTGCCGTCCGCCACGAACGAGGCGTCCCCGCCCCGCAAGTCCGCGTACTCGCTGATCCGGCCGCGCCGAACCTCTTTGACCTGCTTGAGCAGATTAAGGTCGATACCCTTCTCATCGACCGCGTATCCGGCGGAGTCCGAGCAGGCGACCACGGTGCCGCCGAGCTCGTGCACCTTCTCGATGGCATAGATCGCGACGTTGCCCGATCCCGACACCGTGACGCGCTTGCCGTCGAGCGACTCGCCCCTGGCCCGCAGCATCTCGTCGACGAAGTAGACGGTCCCGTAGCCGGTGGCCTCGGTGCGCACCCGGGAACCGCCCCAGGACAGGCCCTTGCCAGTGAGCACACCGGATTCGTATCGGTTGGTGATGCGCTTGTACTGGCCGAACAGGTAGCCGATCTCGCGGCCGCCGACGCCGATGTCGCCGGCCGGCACGTCGGTGTATTCGCCGATATGGCGATAGAGCTCGGTCATCAACGACTGGCAGAACCGCATGATCTCGCCGTCCGAGCGGCCCTTCGGATCGAAGTCGGAGCCGCCCTTGCCGCCGCCGATCGGCAGGCCGGTGAGCGCGTTCTTGAAGATCTGCTCGAACCCGAGGAACTTGATGATGCCCAGGTAGACGCTCGGGTGAAAGCGCAGTCCGCCCTTGTACGGCCCGAGCGCCGAGTTGAACTCGACGCGGAAGGCGCGGTTGATGTGGATCCGGCCGTTGTCGTCGGTCCACGGTACCCGGAAGATGATCTGCCGCTCCGGCTCGCACAGACGCGAGATCACCGCGGCGTCGGCGTAGTGCGGGTGTTTGGCCACGACCGTGCCGAGGCTGCTGAACACCTCGGCCACCGCCTGATGGAACTCGGCTTCACCCGGGTTCCGCCGCAGCACCTCGTCGTATTGCTCCTGCAAATGGATGTCCATCGCGCCACCTCCGCATCCTCGGACCGCCCCGAAGGGCAGGCTATATGCCGGTATTGCGGCAATCCGCGGCGGGTCACCGGGGGTCTTGTGAGCGGTCTGATCGCGCGGGCGGCGACCGGCACTTCCCGAGGCGGTTGCGTTGTGCGAACATGCGGTGTCGGTTTTCAGTCTCGGCCCGGGTCTTCCGCGCCACGGAAGGACCCATGACCAGCAACGACGACCGCGACTGGCGCACCCGACAGTTCGGCGAGCAGACGCACCGGCAGCAGGCCTATCCGCAGCACGGGTATCAGGACCACGGCTACCCCAACCGGGGCTACCAGGGCCAGGGATATCAGGAAACGCGGTATCAGGACCAGGCGCATCAGGACCAGGCGTACGGCCAGACATCGTGGGTCGAGCAGCAGCAGGCGACACCCGAGCACAAAGAACCGCCGACGCCTCCCGCACCGCCGGCGCAACGCGTGTGGCCCTGGGTCCTGCTTGCGGTGGCAGCATTCGTGATCGGCGCAGTACTCGGCGCCGCCGGCATGTCGAGCAGCAAGAAGTCGGCGTCCAACACCCAGACCGTGACGGTTCAGGCACAGCCGACCACCGAGACGCAGACGACGACCATCACCGCGAGCACCACGACCACCACGTCATCAGGAACAAGCAGCAGCGCAACGAGTTCCGCCGCCTCGGGACCGCGCACCAGCTTCGGCGACGGCACGTGGATGGTCGGCTCGGGGATCGAGCCCGGCACCTATTCCACCGATGGCGGCGACGGCTGCTACTGGGCTCGGCTCGGCGGGCTCTCCGGTGCCACCGACGACATTCTGGCCAACGACAACGCGTCCGGCCCGGCAACGGTCACCATCTCCGGTACGGATGCCGCGTTCCAGAGCCAGGACTGCGGGACCTGGACTCTCATCCGCTGACGGCGGCGCGGAACTCCGGCGATTCAAAGAACGGCGCCACCCGTCGGCGCAGCATCCCGTCCAGGTGACCACGCTCGTCCAGGCGGGAAATCACCAGCGGCGCAAAGCGGATCGCTTCCTCGATGAGATCGTCCCGCTCCACCCCGAGTTCGGACAGCAGTTCCACCAGCGCGGTGTCGCCGTACTTGTCGAAGACATGGTCGATGCCCTCGTCCAACAGCGCGCCGAAGTACTCAGTATGCCGGAAGTCGCGCCAGAACTCGAAGATGACCACGACGATGTCTTCGATATCGCCCTCGGAGACCAGGTCATTGAAAATGCCGACGGCACTGTCGCTGTGCTTGCGCCACAGTTCATTCGCCGTTCCGAGCACCAGATCGTCAGTGCTGGAACGATTTCCCTTCACCACGAACTTCGCGCCCGTGCGGGTCACGCGCTCGACGACACTGTCGATCGTCGGTCGCAGCGACTGCACGGCGCGGGAGGTGCCGCGGCGCAACTTCTCCGGCAGTCCCGAAGCTTCGTCGACGTCGCCCGACTCGATGGCGGAATCAACCGCGCGCTGCATGATCTCGACGCAGATGTCGATGGTGACCGGGCTGTCGAGGATCCGGCCGATGAGGCGATGCGTGATGTCGAGGTCGGCTATCGCGCCGGCCAGCTCACCGAATCGGCGCTCATCGATCACGTCGCCCATCCGGGTCTCATCGTTGACCGTGTGGGCATGCAGCCGGGCGGCAACCTCCCCCACCAGCTCGGGGATGGCACCCTCGACCGGTACCTGGATCGCGTACTTGTGCGCGACATCCTTGACCAGCTGCCGATCCATCGACTCGGTCAGCGTCATCGTGGCCGGGCCGGCGAGATAACTGTCGACCTCATCGATGACGAGCTGCTCGAACTCCCGGGAATCCAGGAGTTGCCGCTTATGGAACTCGACCTGCGCATCGAGCAGGCGCTGGGCGAGATCTGAATGCGTGTCGTCCGGCATGCGCTCCAGCCTGGCGTATTGCCGGGAGCCCCGCAAACCTCGCGGCTTGTCGGACCTGCCTTGCCGGTGGCCGCTGGTCGCGCCCGCCGGCCGTTCGGCTCATTGCGCCGGCCGGTGCCCGCGCAAACCCCACCTCATACGGCATTTCCGCACCTGTTTCAGGGTTGGAAATGCCGTACTGGGTGGGGTTTAGGCGTTCCGCGGAACGCGGGAACTACTTGGCGACGGCTTCGCGCTCGTCCCAGACGTCCATCAGGTGGGTGAGGATGTCGGTGGCCATGCCCAGGCCGCCGAGGTGCGATTCACCGGGCATCACGTGCAGCTCGGCATCCGGGAGCAGGTTCACCATGTGCTCGCCGTGTGCGAACGGGACGATGTGGTCTTTGTCGCCGTGCCACCAGCGGACCGGGACCGTGACGTCGCTGACCTTGAAGCCCCAGTCGCGTGCGAACACGATGGCGTCGGCGAACGGCGCCTCCATGCGCCGCGATCCGCCGTGCAGCAGGTCGTCGAGGAACATCGCACGAAATTCGGGGCGCGCCAACAGCTCTCGGTCGCCCTGCGGCGACAGTCGACCGTAGACACTGATCGCGGGCTCGGCGACTGGACGGGCGACGCTCAGCAACGAGCTCACGACCTTGCCGATCGGCGCGCCGGCCACCTGCAGCATCGGAGCTGTCCACAGCGCGAGCCGCGGGAAGCCGCCCTCTGCCGCTTCAGAACCGACCAGCGGCGCGACACCGCCCAGCACGCCGGCCACCATCACCCGCTCCGGCGCCGCATGGGCGACCGCCAATGTGTACGGGCCGCCGCCGGACAAACCGATCACGGCGAACTTGTCGATGCCGAGCGTGTCGGCCACCGTGAGCAGATCCGGCGCGAAGTCTTTGATCGACTCGTAGCGATATGGGGTCGACGCGCCCACGCCAGGACGATCGACACCGATGATGCGGAGCTGATGATCTTCGCCGAATTGCCTTGCCTCGGTCGGGATTTGACGACGGGCACCCGGAGTGCCATGCAGCCAGAAGACAGCCCGCCCCTTAGCGGATCCGAACTCAGCGAACCCGATGCGCCGGCCGTCGCCGACGGACACCGAACCCTCGATCTTGGGGCGGTCGATATCGATCATGAGATAAGCGTGACACAGAATTAACTCCATCGGATTTGACAACCGTCCAAACGAGCTTTGACCGATACACCCCAATTCGACCGATGCCGTGCCACGCATCGTCGGTCGGCTGCCCCACGTCCCGTCCAGCACCCGGTGCGGTGGCGGAAGTGTGCGCGGCAGGCGCGGCGAGCACCTCGGATTCGATACGCAGTAACGCAAGACGTGCTCGGAGTAGCTTGGACGCGATGGCCGCATTCTTTGTCTGGGACTCCAGCATCATGACAACACGTCGCCGGCCGTGCAGCGTGGACGACGCCCGACAGCTAGCACTACACCAAAATTCGTTCCACTCCAACAGAATTGATCAAGCGTGAGGAGACGAACCGTGACCACCACCATCGCCGAAATGATCGTTGCGGGTTTGGCCGACTTGGAAGTGACCCATGTCTGGGGCGTCGTGGGCGATGCGCTCAATCCGATAACCGACGCGATTCGACGTGACGACCGAATTGAGTGGATGGGCGTCCGGCATGAGGAAGTGGCGGCGTTCGCGGCCGGCGCACAGTCGCAACTGACCGGCACCATCGGCGTCTGCATGGGCACCGTCGGGCCGGGGTCGATTCATCTGCTGAATGGGCTGTACGACGCCAAGAAGTCGCATGCGCCAGTACTCGCGATCTGCGGTCAGGTGCCCAGCCCGGAAATCGGCAGCGACTTCTTTCAAGAAGTAGACAACAACGTGGTGTTTCGCGACGTGGCAGAGTTCTGCGCCACGGTGACATCGGCCGAGCAGATGCCGCAGCTGCTGGAAGAAGCTGTGAATGCGGCCGTGTCGCGCCAAGGAGTGGCGGTGCTGACCGTTCCGGGCGACGTCGGCGGACTCAAGCTGCCCAATAGCACTGCGCATCCACACTTCGTTGCCCGCGACCGCACGATCATTCCGGGCCAGGCAGAGGTGACGGAGACCGTCGACATCATCAATGCCGCCGACAAGGTCACTCTCCTGGTCGGGATGGGCGCGCGCGAAGCACGCGCTGAGGTCCTGCAGCTCGCCCAAACATTGCAAGCACCAATGGTGTTGACGCTCAAGGCGAAAGAAGGACTCGAACACGACAACCCCTATGAAATCGGCCAAACGGGCTTGTTGGGCAACCCGGCCGCGAACCTCGCTCTTGAACGATGTGACGTGCTGTTCATGGTGGGTACCGATTTCCCGTATCGCGACTGGTACCCGAGCGGCAAGACGGTGATCCAACTCGATACCCGGATCGAACACATCGGTCGACGCACGTCCGTAGGGACCGCCCTCGTCGGGCACTGCGCGCCCGCGTTGCGGGAGCTGCTGCCGAAGTTGCGTACCAACTCGGACGACAAGCACCTGAGCAAGTCTCAGAAGGAATACCAACTGTGGCGTACCGCGCAGCAGCGGCTCACCGATCCGACGCACGATCGGAAGCTGGTCGGGCGTATCCGCAAGCACCTCGACAACCCGGATGAGTTGATCCGGCCGGAGTCGGTGGCCGCATCGGTCGATCGCCACGCCGCGGACGATGCGATCTTCACTTCCGACACCGGGATGTCCACGGTGTGGCTCGCGCGGTTCGTCACCATGAGTGGCACGCGCCGGCTGATCGGTTCATTCAACTTGGGGTCCATGGCCAACGCGATGCCGCAGGCGCTCGGGGCCCAGGCGCTCGACCGTGGGCGGCAGGTCGTAGCCTTCTGCGGCGACGGCGGGTTGATGATGCTGCTCGGCGACCTGCGCACCGCGGTTACCTATGACCTGCCGGTCACGTTTGTGGTGTTCAACAATGGCCGGCTCGGCATGGTCAAGCTTGAACAGGAGCAGGGTGGGCTACCCGAGTTCGGCACCCAGCTCGACAATCCCGACCTCGCCGCGGTCGCCAGCGCCATGGGTCTGGAATCGTTTCGGATCACCGACCCGGATGACGTTGACGAGAAGATCAAAGAGGCACTTACCCAACGCAAGCCGGTCCTGCTGGACATCCTCACCAATCCGGAAGAAATCTCGCTCCCACCCGCACCGACGGTCGACCAGGCATGGGGCTTTGCGATCGCCAAGGCCAAGGAGACGCTGAGCAGCCGCGAGTAGTCCGCTGGTTGTCGGACTACAGCGCTAGCTTGATCAGCTCGGCCGCAGAATGCTCCCGCATCCGGCCGGACCGAGCAGATTGGACGGCTGGGTCATGAAAAAGACACTCGGATGGATCATCGCGTTCTTGGTCCTGTTCACGATCCTGATGCTCGGCGGTAAGACCGCCATGGACATCGTCGTGTGGTTCATACTCGTCGTGGCCGGGTTTTGCGCGATCATGTTCGCGCTGGGCGCGCTGATGTGGATCGGCAAGGCCACGCGTGTAGTCGGCCATGTGATGGACCGCAATGATCCGCGATCACCGAACTACCAAGGCGGCCAACGTGGCTGACACCGACACGGTGAAACGTAAGTCATTTGCCGGTTCCGCTGCTGGACGAACTCGACCAGCCTTACTCAAACTTCGGCAATCTCAGGGCCTATGTTCTAATGCGGGTGGGACATCGAAATCAGGTTGGTCAGATTGGATGCCAGCCCAAAGCTTCCGTTCGTCCACTGCTTGAGCTCACACCGACCCGGTGGACCTAGTGCTGGAGTCCGTTCCATCAGCGAACGGAGCTTGGTCCGCGCTGCCAAATCTACTGATGGAGGCAATGAGGTCAGACCATCGGGTTGCCGAATTCATCAGCAGATCCCAGCGCTTTTGTCGATTGCTCTAACAATTGCGCTATCCAAGCCGTCATCTCCGCGCCACCCATGATGGAGTCATCGACAAACGCCATCTCACGGAGCAACCGCTGTGTGCTGTCACGAATCAGGTCGCGGCGATCAACTGTGCCATTGGCGACGGCCTTTAGGTACAGCTCGACGAATGTCGAAACCAGTAACGGGTTGGTGCCGATAGTGTTTGCCCGCTCGGTGAGCTGATTGAAATCCGACTCCAGCAGCTGATCGACGGCCGACGGCGCGCCTTGCAGTTGGACAGCGCGCCACCATTGACGCCCCCACGTGTGCCTTGTCAGGTCCGACCCGATCCAGCGTTCACGGTTCCACCGACCGGACTTGCCCACCCACTTCCATCTCCAGTGCGTCACGTCGGGTAGCAATGCGATCGCGCACCACGACCAGACCTCACGCGAACCGGCCTCTGACCAATTCATCGGCATCAGACCTGGAAGCTGGCGGAACACCGCCGCGTCGAACTCTGCTCTCGCACGATCGCCTGGGTCCGTGCCCTGCTGAAAGCCGTGCCGCACTTTGAATCCGAACCCGGCGGCAGTCTCTACAACCGTGTTCCGGAGCACTTGAATCTCGGTCTTGCCAGCTCGCTGACCGATCCCGCTGAACGCGTAGCTATCGGTTGAGAGATCCTTCTCGGGTCCAGTGTCATCTCCCAGAACCTCCAGCCTCGTCTCCGCCTTCGACCGGTCCAAGCGCGGCCAAATCAGGGGTTCAGTCACGGTCAGAACACCCGCCCTGCGGCCAGCCCGCGCGCCATCCCCTGGAACACGCTGCTTCGACGACCGATCTGGTTCGGTTCACTAAGGTCACCGAGGTCGACATCACCGGTTTGTTCGATCAGGGAGAAGAGAACATCTCCAACAGTGCCGGTCTCAAAGTCGCCGCCAGCGAGATCTCCCAGCGACTTCATCGCATACGCGAGTTCGAGAACCACTTGCATCACACCGGAACTCAGCTCGTCCAACAATGCCTGCTGCTCGCGATTCGGCTTCTCGGACTCTATCGCCTTAATGAGGGGCTTGTCTTTTTCGTTGACCAGTACCTGGAACGTTGAGCTGAAATCAGCGTCAAGATCGGTACTGGTCTCCACATGCCAAGACGCGCGGCTGTCATATGGTCTCGCGTCGAAATCGACCACAGCCATCGGAAACATTGATCCTTCGCCTTCAAGGACCACCGATATGACGTCGGTATAGAGAATCGAACCCCGCCGATGCGGAGTCCCCGGTGCTGGACGATCGATGTCGGCAAGCAGGATCAGTGACGTCGACAATCTGATCGTCCCGCCGATCTCGTTCCCGGGGAGTGTGACGGACACTTCGTTCCGAGGTTCCAAGACTTGTTTTGTCAGCACCCGGCGCCGAATCTTCGAGCTGTCGCTCATCCAGGTCACTACGAGGCCGAGTTCCGATTGCTCAGGGAGACCGCACCGCTGACGAACTGAGTCCAGATTCATCGTGACGCCGCGAGATACGTTGAGATCGGTCCCTGACACCCAGTTGTCTACCACCGCACCTAAAGGAGTCGATTCACCACGCATGTCCAATGTCCACGGCTGCATTTCGATTGCATCCGAGTCCGGTACCAGATACGGAGCGACGAAAGACTTCGCCATCCCTACCCTCCATCCCGAACAGTCACCCGCACCGAGACATCATCGAGTGCGCGGGCCCGCGCGGTCCACCGTCCGGGCCTCATATGGGCGGAGTCCAGCACCGGGCCATCGATACGGTCGTTCGCGTTCCCATCGAAGTACCAATAGAGCACTGCGGTCTCGGCGGCACCCGCAGGCGCATCGAACGGATTCTCCTTCCGCCCGCTCGCGAGGATGACCGACGCTTCCGCTGTGAGGAGCAGCCCCTCGGGAACCGACTCGGCAATCTCGACCTCGCAGTCCACGTAGGCGATCTGGTCCGATACGACAACATGCGACTGCCGTCTCACTTCGTAGGCGGAAGCACGCTTTCTCCCAGGTCCGGAGCCGGCCGATTTCCCCTTCGCCGGCGTCGGACGCGTGCCTGCGGCGCCGGCGACGAATGCGCCCAAAGAACTCGATAGCCTACCCAGCCCTTGGACTGCCTTAGATCTGGTGCCACTCGTTGCCTCGACCTGTTGGCGACACTGGTCGCCCAACCACGTCTTGGATCGCTGGACAATCCCTTTGGCCGGCCCGACCAATGCTCCAGTCTCCCAACCGTCGTGGGTCGGCGGCTCCGCCTGCGCGAAGAACTCATCGACCGTCGCCGATGCCACGAAGGCCCCGACATACCCGATATTGGTAGTCGACATCGGCTCGCCCGGGAAGTAGTCGACGATCAGCTCCGCCTGCCGCATTCTTGCTATATGCCGGTACGGCGCCTCGATTGGGGCCGTCGCCTGCATGCTCTCCCACACCGAATTGCGATCACCGTACATACTCGGCATGGTTCTCTCGATAGAGAGGTGGCCAAGGAAACCGTACTTCTTCATATGACTCGCCATCGTGAAGTCAGTACCTTCTGCAGCCCGCAGGTTGACGAGCGCGCTCTCAAAGCTCGAGAACACCGGCATGTCTTTCAGTTCAGGGAACTCATACTCGACGCCGTTCACCTCGAGTTCGAAATCGATGCCTGCTTGATTCGGCGTACCGACCAGCTTCGGCCATAGATACCAATAGATGTGCGCGCGCAACCGAGCAGCGAGGAGCTCGACATCGCCATCGATTTCGTCGAGCTCCAAATTCGGAAGAATCACCGTGACATCGGTGCCAGTGATTCCGTCACGAAACCCTGGCAACCCGAGCTGGTCTGCGATCTGGGCAGCCGCATCGCCTGTAACCGGATCCGGAATATCATCGTTGATGGCTCCCCACCAATGCCGACCGGTGAACCTGCGACCCGTGCCATCAGTTTCAATACCCCCCAACGCAGCACCCATCAGACGGCGGCTGGACTCGTCGCCGTCTGTGTTCAATGTGTCAACGAGAATCGCACCGGCCTCGCTGATGCGGTAGAAGATCCCCTTGCCGAAGCCGTATGTGCCTCCGCCCAGATCCTTGTCTCGAGGTTCACCGACATTGCGTATGAACTGGACGAAGTTGGCGACCTGATCTGGCTTGTCCGGTTCATCTGACCTAAGCGGACCACCCAGTCCACTCGTGCCCCTATCGGAGACGGTCAGGATCCAAGAATCAGAGTGAAGGCCTGCGAGCAATCCGCGCTCTTGGTCGGAATCGCTCGATGCTCCGATCCAATGTCGCCACTGGATCGCGTCGCTTCCAAGCTTGCGAAGGCTGATCTTGAATAGGATCCGGTCGCCGGTGCGCGCATCCCAGCTGTTCTGGACGGCCTCTCTGACGAGGATCGCAAATTCCGGCAGGCTCGGTCTTCCAAGTGCCCTCTTGATGCCCTCCGCTGTGCCTCCGCCTTCAGGAGGGAAAGGCTGCGACCACCATCTGATCGCCTCACTCGACATTGCGTACTCCTTGGCAATCGCCCACGGCCGAAAACTTGAGATACGGCCTCAACTCCGCAAGGTCGAGGTCATAGCGCACTGACGATACGGCCGGCTCCGCGCCTTCGCGAAGATCAGACCTGTCAATGCGCGGGAAATCCGAATTGACTGAGCCGATGAGCGTCGATTGAATCGTGAATCGCGTCGCGTCGACGTCAGTGTCAGACACACCTAACAACGCGGCCCGGTCTCGAATTTCTGGCGCACCTTCGGCTACGCTCAAAATCTCCCCGAGTAGCTCAGCCACCGTCTTTCCCGAAGAGTTCTCGACGATCTGCCGGATGACCAGGTGCAGGGGCTTGTCATCTGAAAGCGCGAGTTGATCCAGGCCATGAATCGTCAAGGCTGTCGAGTCCTCGCCGACCGACTTCACCTCGATCGATGCGCCCGGTAGCTCGAAGTCGTGGGGCTTCCTGTTAGGGCCAGTCCACCAATCCGGCCGGAAGCCCTTGACGTTCTCAACCAGTTCTTGCAGGACTGATAGCTCGCCGAACGCAGCCAGTCGTTCCTGATACGTCAGAGCCCTCGACTCCGCCAGCGTTGCAAAGAGTCGACGCCACGCAGCCACTGCCGCCGCAGCAGCAGCCGCGGCGTCCTTGGCGCGCCCGACGGCCTCCACCACATCAGCTATCACCTTGTCGAACTGGCCGTTCAGCACCTCGACGCGGCAATGGATATCCAGGTACAGCCCCTCAATTGTGTCCTTGCGGCCGCCACTGAATCGAAAGTTCCTCGCGTATACGGCAAGCGGGCTTCGTGTATTGGTCGCAAGCTCCTCCACGCTCTTTGGCACCAGCAGGTGATGGTCGCCCTTCTCGTCCACCGCGAGCGCAAGATGTCTGCCACCGGCTCGCACGGGGAGGTTCTTCGCCCGCCAGCTCTCGTCGACCTCCGTCCCCGATCGCCCGATATCTGCCCAGTCGATATCTCCTATGCCAAATCGCCCGGCCACCGCTATGACTCCCACATTTCGTCGTGGGTATCGATTTCCTCAGCGTGGTCAGCCAGCTCGACCGATAGGTGCGTCGACTTCACCGAATCGACACCAGCGACCGAGTCTGCGGCCCTTGGAAATACGAGCGCCAATCCCATAACCGGACCAACTGCATCCATATTCTCGCGTACTTTTGCACTTCGATCCGAGCCCGGCTCACTTTCGGGATCGATCGGATACAGGACAAGCAAACCCTTCGATCGCGTCTGCTCATTCTCTATGCGCCGAAGTTTCAGGCTCGCCTCAGTAAGTTTCCGAGCCTCCGCAACACTCAAACCCTCGATGTCGACGACAAGGTCTTCCTTACTCATCAGGGTCTTAATGTCGGCGATCGATCCACTGTCTCGGTATGGCGCACGCTGCACGGTCTTGATTTTCGCACTTCCAACCTCACGGAGGCCGCCTGTGCCCGACATCAAAGCAATATTCCACGATGTCAACTGCGCTTCGTCAAGCGCGTTCTGCTGCTCGATATACTTGAGGATCATCTTGATGTTCATATCCGCCTGGTCCGGCAGAACGGAGAAATTCTCGAGGAATGTGCGCACACTCGATACTGTTACATTCTTGAACAGGCGGCCACCATTCGGCAGGGTGCTCTGCCCCATTCTAGACGAGTCGGCAAGCAACCGTTCGGCTGCCATCCAATTGTTTTCCAGCCAATCTTTATCATAGCGCTTGAAGAACCGCGTCTGCAATCGCGCGCCGGCGTACGACGTGCGTTGCGGTAGCGCCGCACCCATCTTTGCGGTCACCCGCAGCGTCGGGTGTGTCCGTATCTTCACCGCCGCCTCTTGGGGTGTGATGTTCTGAAGCTCGTATACGGCCATATCCTGGCGCATCTCATGTTCCACGAGAGCTAGATGCCTGAAAGCGTGCTCCAAGCTCTTTGTAGTCCAGATCCGCGGAAGATCTTCGTAGCCGACTCTGAATCCGAACCAGCGCCCCATCTGGAGCAGCGTGTCATATGTGTTCGTAGGACGAATAAAGAGGCTCGAAACCAGACCTTCAAGGGTAATTCCCCTAGAGAGCGTATTCCCGCCGATCGCGATGATAGTGTTAGTCGTCCCATTTTCGTAGTTTAACCGCTCGTCACTACGATAATTGTCGACTATAATCTTGATATCCGCGATCACTTCAGGAATTTTTTCAAGAATCGCATCGAAGCTTTCAGCTCGACGTCCCCAATCTTCGGCCGGGACTCTTGACGTCTCATCAAACCACTGCGAACGCAATTCACCGATAATTCCAGCATCCATTACAGACCCCGATACCGCCTCACTCAGCATCTCGATCTCGCGATCGATGACCGGAACATATTTATCGTGAACCGCCGTCTGGAATGAGGTATGGATCAGCATCGAGCTATCACCAGCGTCGCCGCGCACCCACCGGGCGGCTGTCGCCAGCACGAACCATCTAAGCGCTAGACGAAGTCCATCGGTAACCACAGGAACGAAGCCATCGACTTCCCTTTTCGACATCGGCCGAAGCTTGAACTCATCCTCATCTGGGATGCTGCGCACCATGTCGTAGCCGTCGACATCAGCCTGGCCTACCCCCGGGTCATCACGACCGAAAAGCATTTCCGGCCCGAAGTACCCTTTCGGCTGCGGCAGAGGGTAAATAAAGTCGCGCGGATATAGGTCGTCTTCATCCGATGGGTCGATGAAGACATTCGCGAAAGGAGTGGCCGTATAGCCTATGTATGTTCCGCGTGGCATCAGAGCGAGAATATCTCGGATCAACGGGTTAATTGTTGCCGTTTCCACCGAGGCCTGGTCCGCCTCGTCATCGATCACGAGTACAGATGCAGCCTTAAGCGCGTTACGCGCCTCCGGGCGGCCTAGCCACTTCAAGAGCTTTTTCAGAACTGCCGCATTCTTCTTGACGACCAGTAGTGAGGTCTTGTCGTGTGCAGTAAGGAACTGCACTGCGTCCTGTTTGTGCGGACCGGTCTTCGCGTCGACTCCGACCTTCGTAAGGTCGAAGTCGCCACCGAGGCCGGTGATGGTGAACCAACGCTCGGAGTTCCCCTCGACCAGGTCTTCGTTCAGTCGCTCCTGCGTCTGCTCACGCAATGCATTATGAATGCCGGCGAGGACAATTATCATTCGGTAGTTCCGATCGGCCAATTTTGCCGCAACCGCCGTGAAGTTCGTTGTCTTGCCGCTCTGAATGAAACCCACGACAAGTCCTCTTGCGGACCGCGGAGGCCCCGACGGCGCCGGAGTCAACCTTACGATCGTGTCCGACGCGCTGTTGAGCGAAGGAATCAGCGATTCGCGCCCCTTTGTGATCAACTTCTGACGGAACTGAGCCCACCGCGGGTCTGAGGGCAACGCCCCTTGATACCAGGACTCTTCATGGCGCGGCTTCAATACTGGACCGCCGGTCTGCACTTCGGCAACATTGGAGTTGAACCGGGCTGCCAACTGCTCAGCGGTCTCCTCGTCGATCATCCCGGCCCCGACAAGGTAGTCCGCAGCATTCTCTGCACCACCGTGCTGCATCGCCCAATTAGCAAACACCTCGAACAGATTTTCGAGATCCCTGGTCATACTCCCCCTTCAGTGAACCTAGTTGGCGTAAGAGCTGGTCTGGCCATACAGAAAATTACGCTTTGACTGAAATCCTGGCGGGCCGGCCTGAGCGTTCAGCCGGAATAACTCTCTCGAGGAGAACACGATCGGACGTTGCTCCATGATGAATCGCAGCCAGTTCGACAGAGCGGTCCGGCGAACCCACGAGCCTTGTCACAGAGTCCGCGCCGAAGCCATCACCGACTACCGTCGCCCGCAACCGCTTTGCCGTCGCCCGGGTTGGAGCGCCCCACGCCCCAACCCGGGTTTCGAAGAACTGATCGCTCAGTTCCGGAGCTGCGCCCACCAGCCACGCCAGCACATGCGCCCCTAGTCGCGGTGGGATCGCGTTGCCGATCTGCTGGGAGATGTCGCTCCCGCTCCATGGGTAGTCGATAGGAAAGGTTTGCAATCGACCGGCCTCCGAGTGGCCAAAACGTCGCTCGCCGCCTCCGCCCATCTTCACCCTGTTCCGAGACACCTTGCCGGTCACCGTGAACGCGGGTTGATCGTGGCGACGACGGCATCGAGTACTCGCATCTCCACCTAGGGAGTAGTTCGAGATCACCGTGAACGGTTCATTCCAGGCAAGCGCTTCACCCATGCTGATCCACTTAGGTCGGCCAGTCGAGGGATCCAAACGCGGTCGTGCTCCTGCCGACGTCACGCTGTACTTCTGATGCGTCGGTTGCGGGAGGTTGACATTCATACCGTCTACTTGCCAGCGCGCCGCGAGGACCGCTCGACGGCGCGTCTGCGGGACTCCGTATTCCTCGGTTCGCAGCACAGCAACATCTGCCCCATACCCTTTGCTCTCGAGCACCCGCGCCATCGCCTCCCATACCGGCTTTACCGCTGGCACTTGCTCTAGCAGAATCGCCTCAAACGGTCGCCCGGCATCCAGCGCGAGAAGCGCCCAGATCAAGGGCTGCAGCACTAGTCCGGTGCGCGGATCGTCGTGCTGCTGCACCTCCTCGTTGACCTCATTGACCCGGCCGTCGCCCAACATCTCGACCAGCTCGATCACGCGTGCCAGAGCCCGGCGACCATGACCCTTTCCTGCAACAGTGAACGTCTGGCAGGGCGGCCCCCCGGCCAACACGTTTATCGATTCGGTGAAATCGGTTGGCTTCCATTCGGTTACATCACACAAGATGGAACTGAGGCCCGCCGCTTCCCGGGTTTCTACCGCGGACTCATCGAACTCGATGCCGATCGAGGGAACGCCCAGCCAATGGGCCGCGACATCCAAGCCGCCAGGACCAGCAAACAGGTCCACGATCATCGGAGACTCCAATGGCGGCAGCTGCCCAGTCCTGTCGTCGGTCATGGAATGCACATTAGCCGGCACCGCCGACACGATGTGGGCAGCGCGCCGGCCATATTCGGACAAAATCTCGGTCAGTCCACGCGAGCAGACCTCGCCTCCGGACGAGCGACGCTAGCGTGGTGAGCGTGACATCGTGGGCGAGCTCGGAGGGATCCCGACGATCCATGCAATCGAATCGACGTCGCGATACGCAGCCCGAGGTCCGAGTGCGCCGACTCCTGCACGCCGCAGGCCTTCGCTACCGAGTGGACTTCGCGCCCCTCGGCGGGCGGCGCCGCGCCGACATAGTGTTCACCCGCCGTCAAATCGCCGTGTTCATCGACGGGTGCTACTGGCATGGATGTCCCGAGCACGCAACTCTTCCCAAACGCAATGCCGACTACTGGCTGCCCAAGCTGAAGCGCAACATTGAACGCGATCGGGAGACCGACGCGTCGCTTCGAGCAGCGGGATGGCAGGTGCTGCGCTTCTGGGAACACGAGGACCCTGATGCAGTCAGCAGTTCGATCATCGACTCAATCCGCAATCAATAGTCGCCCGAGTAGGGCCCGCCGCACTGCGCTTCGCGCCGTACCCGCGTATCAGCATCCATTGGTCAGCGCCAGACCCGAGGCTCGCATGACTCGGTGCGTCACCGCCTCGGCCACCTCAGCAGCGGAACCGACGATCCGTACCCGCTCCCGGGCCCGCGTGACCGCCGTGTAGAGCAGCTCCCGGGTCAGCAACACTGATCCTTCCTCCGGGAGCACTACGGTGACGGCGTCGTACTGGCTTCCCTGGCTCCGGTGGATTGTCATGGCATAGACGGTCTGCACGTCCGAGATGGCGGTCGGGTGCATGAGGATCGGATCGCCGCCACGTCCGAAGGCCGCCATCAGCGATTCTCCCTGCGCCACAATCACGCCCGTGTCGCCGTTGTAGATCCGCGCCTCGTGATCGTTCTGCGTGACCATCAGCGGCTGGCCGGCATACGGATGCGCCGGATCGAGGCGAACACCGATGCTCTCCCCCACCCATTCCATGGCCCGCTGCGCCCATTGCTCGACGCCGTACGGCCCCTCACGGTGCGCACACAGCAGTCGGTGCCGCTCCAACCCGGCCAACGCTGCTGCAACGTTGCCTTCTAACGCAGCCGCAGTCACCTCACCTGACGACTCAACCACGTCGTCACGCAGCCCCGCCAAATCATCGGGCGCACACAGCGTTACCTGATCGGACTCGGCAATGATCCGCAGCACCTCATCGGCGTCCCCAACCCGAATGGCCTCGGCAACCGCCGCAATGTCGCCGCCGAACCGCCGACCGCGCGTCAGCCGGATCACGCCCGCACCCAGTCGCGATCGCTCCCCATCTGTTAAGGCTTCCGCGCCCGATGCCGACAGATCCGCAGAAACCAGTTCCTCCACAACTGGATTCACCGATCCGACCAGTGGCCGCGCGACCAGGTCGGCCAGCACCGCACCCGCATCAACCGACGTCAGCTGATCCGGATCGCCGACCAGGATCAGCCGCGTATCTGCGCGCACCGCCTCCAGCAGCCGGCACATCAAGGTCAGCGACACCATCGATGTCTCGTCGACGACGATGACGTCGTACGGCAGCCGGTTGTGCGCGTCATGCGCAAACCTGTTCTTGGACCCCGGTTTCCAGCCCAGCAGCCGGTGCAGTGTCATCGCCGATAGCTTCGGCAGTCCCAGCTCCGCGGCCTGCTCAGCGACCGCCTCCTCGAGACGCGCTGCCGCCTTTCCGGTCGGCGCCGCCAGGCCGATCCGCAGTCCTGCACCCTCGGATTGCAGCAACAGCGCCAGCACCCGGGCGACGGTATGCGTCTTACCGGTACCCGGCCCGCCCGCGATCACCGTCGTCCACATCGACGCGGCCAGCGCCGCCGCAATACGCTGCCGATCGGGTGCCACGGCGCCCGCGAACAACGCATCGAGATCCGCTGCCGATACCCCCACCGCCGGGAACGATGAACCTCGCGCATCGAGGATGTGCCGAATCGACTGCTCCTGCAGGTAGTACCGCTCCAGATAGAGCAGCCACCCGTCATCGGTCTGCACGAGCCGCAGCGGCCGCAGCTCACCGCGATCCGATCCGTTCACGAGCACGCTGTCCGATACCGCCGCGACGATCTCGTCCACCGTCGGCCAGGGCAGCTCGTCGATATCGCCCTCGAAATCCTCGATACCGATCTCGCGCAGGCGATTCAGATCCAGGCATACCGAGCCGGCCCGCACCGCGCGCACCGTGAAGGCCGCCGCCAGGTCCACGGTCGGATCGCTCGAGTCGGCCAATGACGAGAGCCGGAGCGCCACATGGATATCCGATGCGGCGAGGATTCCCGCCTCGTTGAATTCGCGAAGCGCGCCGCTCGCGCGCTGCACCACCAGACTCATCCGAACAACTCCATCTGTCCGGCGTCCGGGTCGGGGGCCACGGTCACGCCCGCAAGCAGGTCCGACAGTTCGACGATCAACGCGGCCGGCGGTTCCCAGTCGAACACTCCGCAGCCGTCCGGCGTATCCGGCCCCGCCATCCCGCGTACGAACAGATAGCGGACGCCACCCAGATGCACCGCCGGATCGTAGTCGGGCAACCGCCACCGCAAGAAACGATGCAGCGCAACGCAGTACAGCAACGCTTGCAAGGGATAGTGCGAGCGGAGCATCTCGCCGGCCATGGCGTCACGATCGAAGTTCCGTACGGTCAAATCGCCGGCGACGATCCGGTTGGTCTTGTAGTCCACCACCACGTACTGGCCGTCAACCCGCAGCACCGAGTCGATGCTTCCGGTCAGGTAGCCGCGCAACGCCGTCGGCTCCAACTCGCGGAGCAGCGACGGATACGACGCCAGCGAATCGCCACCGGGTAGCAGCCGTGACAGCAGACCCGCGATGTCATGCAGCGTCACTTCGGCAACCGTCTCGTCGCCACCCGCAAGCGGCAGCTCGAACTCTAACTCCGCCAGATGATCTCGCGGGGCCACCTCGGCAAGCGTGAACCCGCCACAGGGCGTGCGCATCGCCAGCCCCAGGGCGTGTGCCAGCGCGTCCGGGTCGATGTCGAACAATCGCTCCGCGACCGCCTCCCGGCACTGGGCGCGCAGTTCGGCATCCAGATCGGCCGCGGCGGTGTCCACGAACTCCAGCACTTCATGCACCAGCGTTCCGAATGCGGCGCCCGCGGGCAGCCCATTCATCGGCGACGGTAAGGCATCGTCCTCCCCGGCGTCGACAGCCGGTATCTCCGAATCCGATTCGTCATCCTTGACGTCTTCCTCGGCTTCGCTGCGTACGCCGGGCGTCTCGTGTGCGGCGGCCGTCAACGCCGAATACGACGTCCGACGCCACTCCATGTCGAGCGTCCGTCGCAGCCGCGCGACCGCCAACTCCTCGACGACCACGTCCGAGTCTTCATGCGCCTCGACCTGATCCGTGACGTCGACCTTCTCTACCGACACGAATTCCGGCGTCCACGCCTCAAGCCTCTCGGCGACCTCCGCGTCCGACGGCACCTTCGTGCTGTTCGGCAATGTTGGGTCGTCGTGCTTGCGGCCGAACAGCATTCGGTGCAGCGGTGCGGCCGGCGTCGAGAACGCCGGCGCCCACCAGACGACCACCTGGCTGCAGGCCCGGGTCAGCGCGACGTACAGCAAGCGCAGCTCTTCGCCCATTCCCTCGTTGTGATGCTGCGATTGCCGTTGCGCATATCCGGGCGCGTCCTTGCCGCCGACGTCCAGCATCCGCTTCCCGCTCGAGTCATGGAACAGCAGCACGTCCTCGTTGGGGTTCTTCGGAGCGTCCCAACCGAACGGCACGTAGACGATGGGAAATTCGAGCCCCTTACTGCGGTGCACCGTGGCGATCTGTACCGCCGCCGCGTCGCTGTCCAGGCGGCGGCTGCGTTCCTTGGCGTCGCCGATGACCGGGTTCTTGATGCGCGCGGTGAGCCAGCGCGACAACGCGGCCAGGCCCAGCCCGTCACTGGCGGCGACCGCGTTGAGCAGCTGGCCGATGTGCCGCAGGTCGGTCAGAATTCGCTCGCCGCCGGTCTTTTCCAGCAGCCGCGCCTCCAGCGACCGCTGCACAGACACCCGTTCGGTGACGGCCGCCAATCCCGACGTGACAAACAGGGCGGCCAGGTCCCGCAGCTCCGACGCCACCTCGGCGACCGCATCGTCGCCACCGGAATCCAGATCGCCGACGGTCAAACCCCACAACGACGTCAGCGCGGCCAGTCGTGCCCGATCGGGCCGCCGCGGCTGTTCCAGAGCCTCGAGAAGCCAGAGCCATTCGTGCGCGGCATGGGTTTCCCACACGCTGGCGCCACCCGCGAGGACTGACGGAACACCGCATCGATCGAGCGCATTGCGCACCATTTCGGCCTGCACACCTGTACGAACGAGCACCGCGATATCGCCGGCGCCCACCACACGACCGTCGAATATCGGTGCGCTGCCGAGGAATCGGACGATGTCTCGCGCGACATCGTTGGCCACCGTCCGTCGTTGCGCGCCGATCGCCGGGTATCCCGACTTGTTCTTCGGGCCCGCATGATTGCGATCGCGGTATCGCAGCCGCAATGCCGGACGCCCGTCGATCCGCGACTTCTGTTGGTGCGCCTGCACCGAGTGCGCGACGATCTGCGAATGGCCCAGCGCCAGGCCGCCGTACACCTGGTCGAGGGCCCCGACGAGTCCGGAATCGCTGCGCCAGTTGGTATCGAGTACCCGATGGTCGTCCGCGACAGCCACAGCATCGAGATAGCTGAGTACCTCGGCGCCGCGGAACGCATAGATCGCCTGCTTGGGATCGCCTACCAGCACCATCGGCAATTGACCGTGAAAGAGCGTCCGGAAGATGCGCCACTGCACCGGATCGGTGTCCTGGAACTCATCGACCAGCACCACCCGGAACTGCCGTCGGATTCGCCCGGCGGCCACCGGCCCCTGCTCCGGGTCGCGCAATGCGTTGTCCAGCAAGGTCAGCAGATCGTCGTAGTCGCGCACCCCTTGCCGCAGCTTGCGTTTCGCGACCTCCTTGCGCGCCGCCTTGGCGAATGTGACGCGATGCCATTCGGGCGTCTCGGCGTCGAATTCGGCGACCAGACCGGCCTGCCGGTCCCCGATCACCGCGACGGCCAGCTTGTGCGCCAACACTGGTTTGATCGGCGGATTGTCGGTGCCGCTGTACGCGCTCAGGTACAGGTCATCGACGACCTCGCTGATCAGGTCGGTCGCGGATTCGACCACGGTGTAGTCATTGTCGGTATCCCCGGCCACACCCAGCCCGTCCAGCATCCGTTGGCAGAAGCCGTGGGTGGTGACGATGGTGGCGGAATCGAAGTCCGAGAGCGCCCGCTGCAGCCGCCCGCGCCGCGCCGCGACTTCCTGTGCCGTGCCGGTCGCCAGATAACGAACGAGCTCGTCGTCGGACGACTCGGGATCGGCCAAACCCGCGGCGGTGGAGACGATTCGGGCGTGCGTACGATCACGCAGTTCCTGCGTCGCGGCGCGACTGAAAGTCACGAGCAAAAGCTGCGACACGTCGGCCAGACCTTCGGCGATATACCGCGTCGCCAGACCGACGATCGCATAGGTCTTGCCGGTTCCGGCGCTGGCCTCGAGCACCGTTGTACCGGTCGGCAATTCACCGGTCAGGTCGAATGCGAGTGGTGTGATCACGGGCGCCCCAACGATTCCGCGTCCAACAGCGGCGCCCACACCCGGTAGGCGAGAACGCCGAAGCGGGTCGTGTCGTCCGACCATCGACGTTCGTCCAGCCAGGGTTCGTCAGCCGTCAGAGTCGTGAACGGCAGCTTCGTCCCGCCCAGCACGTAGCTGAAGAAGCGGTCGTCCCACTCGCCGAACATGTCCGACCACGTCTTCGCGGCCCCGTCGAGCGCCTCGTCCTCCGGACTGCCGCCGTGCCGCCGGTTCGCGTACTCGGCAGCGGTGGCCACCGGTATCGGCATCGGTTGCCGCAGGCCGCGATCGCGCAGGTCGATCAGCTGAGCCAGCAGCTCGGCCGCATTCTCCGGCGCGATCAGTTCCGAACGCCAGGCCGGTGTGGTCCGATACGGGCCGCGACCGAGCGTCACCGCCTTCCACTCCCGGTCGGCGTGGGTCGCCTTGAGCGCCAACAACTTCACCCACGCATCCAGCCGATGCTTGGCGCCCAGACGCGAATAGATCGTCCGCACGACCACCCCGTCTCGAACGTCGGTCACCGTGCCCGTCAGCCGACGCCCGTCGAAATCGACAGACACGTCGAATGATTCGGCCTCCGTCGCGTAGTACCGCTGCGCCGCATCGACCAGATGGTCGACGGCGCGCGTGACCTCCGTCAAGACCTTCTGGCCCAGCTGGAACGGCGGCAATGTGCCCCGCCGCCACTCCGCACCCCGGAACTCCGCAAGATCGTGACCGGCGAGCCGAGTCGCCAGCATGCGATCGCCGAGACTCCACTTCTGCAGCCCATCGAGCTCGATGCTCAACGCGTCGATGATGTCCTCGTCGAGGTCGGTGATACGGATTCCCAAGCGCTGCCGCAGGAGTCCCTGCGCCGGCTGCACCAAGAAGGCCGCCAGCTCGGCCAGGTTGATATCGCCCGCGTCCGCCGCCGGCAGGCTGATCTGCGCCACCGGCCGCTCGGGCACCTTGTCGCCGAGGTCGGACAAGGCACCCTGATAGGCGGCGGTGTCGAAGCTGAAGGGCGCCTTCGCGTCGAAGTTACTGGGGTGAAACGGCTGCAGCGGGTGATGGCGCGCCACGTCGCCCGCCTCGACGCCGGCCGTGGCCGCGACAGCATCGATGATCTCCGCCAACGGAATCGCGGGCGCCTTGCGAGCGCCGGTCACCGGATCGGTTCCGCTGTAGCAGCAGATCAGCTTCTCGGTCGCCGCCATCACCGCGTCCAGCAGCAGCTGCCGATCCTCTGAGCGCAGATCGCGTTCGCCGACAAGCGGGTTCCGGGCGAGCACATTGTCGCCGTCCACCGCGCCTGCCCGCGGGAACACATCGTCATCGAGCCCGATGAGCGCCACCACCCGATGCGGCACCGATCGCATCGGAACCATGGTGCACACCGTCAGCTCGCCGGTACGGAAGTTGGATCGGGTCGGCCGCGGCGCCAACCGCTGCGCCAGCATCGCCCGCACATCGGCGAGGCGCAGCTCCGCCGTCGGATCCGCCATCGTCAGAGCGCCCAGCTCGCGCTGCGCCTGGGCCAGCTGCCAGGCGTCCGCCATCGGTACGTCGGTCAGCCACTCCAGTCCGCGTGCGAGCGTCTGTTGCCACTGCTCCGCGGTCGCGGGTCCCTGCAGATCCCGCACGATCGCGGCGAGCCGATCGGCGAATTCGGCGAATTTCCCAGCCAATTCGATGTCATCGCCGCCGACATCGTCGAGTGGCAAGGCCCGGCCGAGCCACTGTGATCGCGTCTCGTCGGCCGCGACGCCCAGGAGAATCCGATCGATCGCGGTGGCGAAGGTGTTCTGCTCGAATCCGTCCAACCCGAACGCCGCGCGTTGCCGCTGTCCCAGGCCCCAGCGCGCGCCGGCCGCATCGGTCCACTCGGCCAAGCGTTCCAGATCCTCGTCCGAGAGCCCGAACCGGCAGCGAACCGGCGGCGCGGCAAGAAGATCGAGCACCTGGCTTGCCGTCACCCGGGCATCCGCCAACTCGACCAGCGTGCCGACCACCGCCAGCACCGGATTCGTCTGACGCAGACCACGATCGGCGAGCCGCACCCGCAGCTGATGTCCCGGGTGCCCGAGGACTCCTTGGCCGAACGCCGCCCGGATCAACGGCGCGAACGTTTCGATATCGGGACACATCACGACCACGTCGCGCGGCTGCAGCGTCGGATCGTCGGCGAACGCATGCAGGAGCGCCTCCCGCAGCACCTCGACCTGCCGGGCCGGTCCGTGGCACGCATGCACCTGCACCGAACCATCAAGCCGAGCAACAGCTTTCGGCGGCTCGTTGCCTCTGATCGCCCCCTGCAGGCCGCCCAGTAAGGATTGCGGCAGCTGCGCGCCGCCGTGGTGCTCGGACCGCTCCCCGAACCGCGACTGCAACTCGCGTACGTCCCGTGCGAGACTCGCCAGCAACGGATTGTTGGCGGCCTTCACCGACTGATCGTCGTGCCGTCTCGTGACCGGCTCATGGTCGCCCAATGCCTCCCACAACGCCGGGCTGGGATGCGGGAGCCAGAGATGCACGTCCCGATGTTCCCCGAGCGCCCGCAGGACGCGCAGCTGGTCAACGGTCAGCCGGGTCGGCCCGAATACCGAAAGCCGTTGCGGCAGATCGACACAATCAGGTTCGCCGGCAACCCGTTCGCACGCCTGTTGCAGACGTTCGGGAACGCTCGGCACCCCTGCCCGTTCGGCGACCGCCCGCCACAGCCGCGGCTGCCACATCAGGTCCTCCGGCAGCGGTTCGCCGGCGCCATCGTCATCGATGCCCGCGGCCCAGTTCAGGACCAATTGCGGACGTTGACTGGCATACCCGCGGAAGAGGTCGGCCACATGCGCCGCGACGGCCCAGCGTCGGCCCCTGCGTTCCTCATCGGCAACGCCGGCACCGGCCGAATCGTTCTCGGCACCGAGGTGGCGTGCCAGCATCGCCGCCCACGGCTCGCGGATCGACGCATCGATCGCCGCCAGCACCGTTGCGATCAGCCGGTCCCGCTGCCAGGGGTCGGCATCGACGGCGATTCCAGTCGCCTCCCCGACCACACGATCGACCAGCGCCGCCGGACTCGGAAACTCGATGTTCGCCGCTACCCCGTCGCCGTGCCCGGCCGCGCCCAGCACGGACGACAACCGCTGGCCCAACCAGCGCTCGACCCCCTTGGCCGGCACCGCCACCACATCAGGGTCGAACGGGTCGCCGGGCGACGATCGCAGGACCTGCGCCAACGCATCTGCAAGCGTGTCGGCCCGCTCGGCCCGGTGCACCGTCAACATCGCGTCCGATCCTATCGACCGTGCCCGACATCGCGGTGCGACATGCGACAATCGATCGGTGACCTCGGTGGTGCCCGCTCGACACCTGTTGCGTGCCAAAGACTTAGTCGACGCACGCTATTCCGAGCCGATCTCTGTCGATGACATGGCCGCCGCGGCGATGCTGTCGCGAGCGCATTTCTCCCGCGAGTTCAGCAAGACATTCGGCGAATCGCCCCGCGACTACCTGCAGACTCGGCGCCTGGAACGCGCCGCGGCGCTGCTGCGCAACACCGACTACTCGATCGCGGACGTCTGCATCGCGGTCGGGCTGCGCAGCGTCGGCTCGTTCACCACCAGCTTCAAACGCACCTACGGCAAGACGCCGGCAGAGTATCGCGCGTCCATGCCGCCGGCGTCCCGCCGCGCGCGGATCCCTACCTGCATGATTCGGCAGGCAACGCGCCCGATGCCCGATTCCCGGATCTAGAACGACGATCCACAGGACAGCACATGGGGAGAAGACGGCTCCCCGACCTGCGGCCTAGCGTCAGACGCGACACATCCGACCGCCGCAGAAAGGCACCGTCATGAAGATCGCCACCACCCAGCTCTGGGTCCACGACCAGGACGCCGCGCTGGAGTTCTACACCAAGAAGCTGGGTTTCGAAGTCCGCGAGGACGTCCGGCTCGAGGAGATGCCGGGATTCCGCTGGCTCACCGTCGCGCCACCCGGGCAGGACGATATCTCGATCGTGCTGATGTCGATCCCCGGTGAGCCGATGCTCACCCCGGACGGTCAGAAGGAGATCCTCAATCTGGTTGGCAAGGGCTTCGCCGGCGCCGTGTTTCTCACCACCGATGACGTGTACGCCGACTACGACCGGCTCGCCGCCGCGGGCGTCGAGTTCACCGACAAGCCGGAGCAGCGTCCCTACGGCATCGACTGCGGTCTCCGCGATCCCTCGGGCAACACGCTGCGCCTGACACAGCTCACGGACTTCTGACCATGTGCCGCTGCAGATCCGACGTCACCGATACCGGCGCCCGAGCACCGATCGGCCGTGCACGTCAGACCGATTGGGTGTCCTTGACCGCCTGGGGGATGCTGCCGCGGCTCGGTGGGACCGGACTGCGCACGGCGAGGCACATGCCGGCGGCGACGATGCACAGCCCGGCGGCGATGAAGAACGCCATGTCGTAGTTGCCCTGTTGGTCGCGCAGCCATCCGGCGCCCGCCGCCGCGATGGCTGCGCCGATCTGATGGGATGCGAACGCCCACCCGAACACGATCGGGGTGCGATCGCCGAAGTAGTTGCGGCACAGCGCGATCGTCGGCGGCACCGTGGCCACCCAATCGAGGCCGTAGAAGATGATGAACACCCACGTCGACGGACCGGCGTGGGCCGACAGCAGCGACGGCAGCAGTGCCAGCGACGCCGCGCGGCCGGTGTAGTAGATGCCGAGCAGCAGCCGCGGGTCGAACCGGTCGGTGAACCAGCCCGACGCGATCGTGCCCGCGACGTCGAAGATGCCGACGGTGGCGAGCAGACCCGCGGCCATCGTGGTCGGCATGCCGTGGTCATGGGCCGCCGGAATGAAATGGGTGCCGATCAGGCCGTTGGTCGTCATCCCGCAGATCGCGAAACTCCCAGCCAGCAGCCAGAAAGCCGGCGTACGCAGGCCGAGCGCCAGCCCGTCGAAAGCAGCCCGGAAACCCGCGGTGGCCGCGGCCGGGGCGTCGTCAATGTCAGCGCCATAGGGTCCGACTCCCTTATCGGCCGGACGGTTTCGCATGAACGCCAGTACCAGCGGCACCGTGGCGATCGACGCGATCGCCACCAGGCCGGCGGCCCAGCGCCAGCCGTAGTGCGTGGTGACGGCGGCGACCACCGGCAGGAAGATCAGTTGGCCGGTCGAGCTCGAGGCAGTGAGCACACCGGTCACCAATCCGCGACGGGCGACGAACCACCGGGTCGCGACGATCGCCACGAAGCCCATCGAGATCGAACCGGTGCCGATGCCCACGAGCACTCCCCACAACAGCACCAACTGCCATGACGCCGTCATGAAGATCGACAGGAACGTGCCACCGGCGATCAGCACCATGGCGCCGGCCAGGATCGGCCGCACGCCGAACTTGTCCATGAGCGCCGCCGCGAACGGCGCGGTCACTCCGAACAGCGTCATATTGACCGACATCGCCAGCCCGATCACCGCATGCGACCAGCCGAATTCCATATGCAGCGGATCCATGAACACGCCTGGCACCGAACGGAATCCTGCCGCCGCCAGCACCGCGACGAATGCAGTGGCGGCGACGATCCATGCCGGGTGGATGCGTCGGCCCGGCGCGACGGAAGTCGTCATGCGGTCCAGCGTCGCGGAGATCGGCCATGACGACAATTGGCAGGAATGCCAATATATGTCAAAATCATGCCATGACGCATTACGTGGCTGTGCTGGTGTTGGAGCAGCTCATCGGTTTCGACGCGACCATCCCGTCGCTGGTCTTCGGCCAGGCCGACGACCGGTACGAGGTCGTGACCTGCGGCCTGACCGGTGCGCCGGTCGAATGCACCGGCGGATACGCGATGACGCCGCAGGCCGGTCCCGAAGCGCTGGCCGAGGCCGACACCGTGATCGTGCCGGGCACCCGCTACCCCGCCGCCCGCGAACGCGGCGAGCTGACACCGGAACTGGCCGAAGCCTGGTCGACCATCCGGCCCGGCACCCGCATCGTGTCCATCTGTACGGGCGCCTTCGTCCTCGGGGCCGCCGGCGTCCTCGACGGGCGGCCCGCCACCACCCACTGGGCCAAGGCCGACGACTTCCGCCGGCTCTACCCATCGGTCCTGCTCGACGAGTCGGTGCTGTTCGTCGACGATGGCGACGTGCTGACCTCCGCCGGTCTGGCGTCGGGAATCGACCTGTGCCTGCACATGATTCGAGCCGATCACGGCACGATGCTGGCCAACGCGGTCGCGAAGTACTGCGTGGTGCCGCCGTGGCGCGAAGGCGGCCAGGCCCAGTTCATCGAGCGTGCCGTTCCCGAACCCCGGGACGAGTCGACGTCGACCACCCGACAGTGGGCGCTGGCCAACCTCACCGAGCCGCTGTCGGTGCAGCAGTTGGCCGGACATGCCCGGATGAGTGTTCGCACCTTCAATCGCCGGTTCCGCGAGGAGACCGGGCTGCCGCCTGGCGACTGGGTCCGCCAGCAGCGGCTCGCAGCAGCGCGCGAACTGCTTGAGTCACAAGATTTCTCGGTCGACGAGGTGGCCCGGCGAGCCGGTCTGGGCACCGCCGCCAACCTCCGGCATCACATGCGCCGCGGACTCGGCATGAGTCCCCTGCACTACCGGAAGACCTTCCAGGGCACCTGATACTTCGGGTGCCTGGCGTCAGCTCAGCTGCGACCGACCGCGCTCGATGACCGATGCCGCGTCCTTGGCGACCGATTTTCCGGCCGCACTGGCGAGCCATACCTTGGCGGTGTCGGCCTCGGTCTGCACCTGCGGCACCAGATGGTGGTCACGCACCCGGTTGTAGGAGCCGAGCAGACTCGCCACAGCCGCGCGATTGTTGGAGGCGATGTCGGCCGCCAGCTGTTTCGCCGCGGGCAGCAGCTGCTCATGCTCGACCACCTCGGTCACCAGGCCATGCTCGTATGCGGACTGCGCGGTGACGAAGTTGCCGCTCAACGACATTCGCTTGGCGAACGCGAACCCGACCATCTCCGGCAGCCGCACGGTCAGGCCCCACAGCGGCATCATGCCGACCCGGGCATGGGTGTCCGCGAACCGGGCTCGGTCGGACGCGATCAGGATGTCGCAACCCATCGCGAGTTCAAGACCGCCGGTGACCGCGACGCCATTGATCGCGCCGATGATCGGCTTGCTGATCGGCGTCCACGGGTGACCGGTCGGAACCTCGTCGAGGTCCATGTTGCCCCAGCCGCCATCGGCACCGATGACCTTGAGGTCGACACCCGCGCAGAACGCGGGATCGGCGCCGGTCAGGATGACCGCGGCGACATCGTCGTCGGCGTCTGCCGCGGCGATCGCCGACTGCAGCCCACGAATCAAGTCCGGGTTCAATGCATTTCGCGATTCCGGCCGGTTGAGGGTGATGATGAGCGTCGCGTCGTCGCGCTCGGTGAGAACCAGATCGTCTGCCATGGGCGCAGTGTACGCCTGCCGACGGACGGTCATCCGGCTTTACTGCGACGACCGTCGAACACCGTGTTCTTGCACGAACACCGTGTTCATCGCTTGACGAATATTGTTGTCCCCCATCTGGTTATCGGCTGTCGGACCCTCGATCTAGCGTTCCTCGCAACATCGATCGAAGGGGGCATACCGTGTGCGACATCCATCCCGAGTGCGACGGTCCGGACGGCATGATCGGCCATGCGCTGGAACACATCGGCCGCGGCAGCTGGGGCATCACCGGAGTGCTGGGCGACCGCTGGGCCGAGCCGTTCGCGTACACGGCCGGACTCACCTCACTGGGCCACACCGAGCTGGTGATCACCGGGATCGAGCCGGTGGGTGCTGCCCACATCCTCAACGTCGTCGCCGAGCAGCTCGTGCACGGCGACGACGTCGGGATCGGGTCCCAGGTGCTGGTCGAGTCGTTCGACGCGCATCCGCTACACCTGCTCGAGGTGCGGGACGTCTGGCCGTTGGTGGTGTGCCGGGCGATCTACTCGGAATTCGAAGCGATGCAGGTGGTGTGGTCCGACCATGACGGGCGGTTTCCGTGGCACGGCGAGTATGCGTACGGGCCTTCCCGGCAACCGCTGCTCGGCCCGCCGCCACGCAGTCACGGCGCGGCGGCCTGACACCCGGACGGTTGCCGTCAGCCGTTTCGCAAACCTGGCGCCGGTGAGTCCAATGGGGCTAGCGTGACGATGTGCTGCCGGTAATCGACCTCGCTGAACTCGATACCGCGGCCGGCCGCGACCGGCTGCGGGACGTGACCCATGAGGTGGGTTTCTTCTACCTCGTGGGTCACGGGATCGAGCCGAATTTGATTGCGCGCCTTCTGCAGGTGACTCGCGAATTCTTCGCCCTGCCGGACGCTGCCAAGGACGCCGTGCGCATGATCCGCAGCCCGCATTTCCGCGGCTACAACCGACTCGGCGGCGAGCTGACCAATGGGCAGACCGATTGGCGCGAGCAGATCGATATCGGGATCGATCGGGATCCGGTCGCCGGGGCCGAGGACTACATGCGGCTGCAGGGTCCCAACCAATGGCCGGCCGAACTACCCGAATTGCGTTCGGTCGTCACCGAGTTCGGCGACGCAATGTCTGCGGTGTCACTGACGCTCCTGCAGCGATGGGCACAGTCGCTCGGCTCGCCGGCGGACTTCTTCGACGCGGCGTTCGGGCACTCCCCGGCAACGCTGATCAAGCTGATCCGCTATCCCGCGCGCCGTGCCGACTCACCGCGTGGCGATCAGGGTGTTGGCGCGCATAAGGATTCGGGTGTGCTGACGCTGCTCCTGGTCGAGCCGGGCTCCGCCGGCCTGCAGGTCGAGGCGGCGGACGGCGGCTGGATCGATGCGCCGCCGGTCGACGGCGCGTTCATCGTGAACATCGGCGAAATGCTGGAGGTGGCCACCAACGGGTACCTGCGGGCGACGCGACATCGGGTTATGACGCCGGTCGGCGCGCCGGAGCGAATTTCCATCCCGTACTTCTTCAGCCCGGCACTCGATGCGGTCATTCCCACGATCCAGCTGCCGTCAGAGCTGCAGCCCAAGGCCCGCGGCGTCGAACGCGACCCGGCGAATCCGCTCTACAACACCTACGGCGAGAACACCTGGAAGAGCCGGACCCGCGCACACCCGGACGTCTTCGAACGCTGGTATTCGGACGAAGCGCGCACAAATGGAAAGCAAGCTTGACAGGCGCTAATGTAAAGCCTACTTTCCATCAGTGTGCGGAACGACGTTCGAAGCCTGCGTACCGCCAGCGGACTGTCCCAGGCCGAACTCGGCGCAGCCCTGGGAGTCTCGCGCCAGACGATCAATGCGATCGAGGCCGGGCGCTACAGCCCATCGCTCGCTCTGGCGATCGGTATCGCACGCCACTTCGGCACCGCGGTAGAGGAGGTTTTCCATGTCGAGTGCTAAGCAACGCAATATCGCACGCCGCAACTTCAGCAAGTGGGCCACGCCTGCGCTCGGAGTCGTCATCGGACTGGCCTACCTGGGAGTCATGCTCGCACGCGGCAAACCGGCGCTCGGCTTCGTCATGCTCGGAATCATGCTCGTCTACGTCGCGGCCATGCTCTTGCTCAGCCGCAGGACGGAGACCGGCGCCCTGCTCCGCGGTACCGCGAACGACGAGCGGCAGCGAGACATCAATGCTCGCGCCCTGGCGATCACCGCGCAGGTGCTGGTCGTCACCATTCTTGGCGGCGTCTTCTACAGCCTCGCGGCCGGCAGCTCCGCGGCCGCGATCTGGTGCGGACTCGCCGCGGTCGGTGGAGCCACGTTCGTCATGGCGATCATTGCGCTCAGCCGGCGCGGATAGCCCGATAGCAGCATGCCGAAACCGTTTGGCACACAGAAAATTTCGGCTGACCGTGCATGAATCCCGCTGAGCGAAGCATTCGAAAAGTGCGCGCTGAGGGATTCGAACCCCCGACCGCTGGTGTGTAAGACCAGAGCTCTAACCACTGAGCTAAGCGCGCGAGTGCCTCAAGAATCTAGCGCGGCCAGTGCTTTCTCCCAAAGTCCCTGGTCACGAAGCTCGCCGGGCTGCATCATCTCCGAGAAGCGGATCTGGCCGACCCGGTCGATCACGAAGGTTCCGCGGTTGGGGTAGCCCTTGTCCTCGTTGAGGACGCCGTATTCGCGAGCCACCGCACCATGCGGCCAGAAGTCGGACAGGATCGGAAACAGGTAGCCCTGCGCGGACGACCACACCTTGTGCGTCGGCGACGATCCGACCGACACGGCGATGAACTCGACGTCATCGTTCTGGAATCGCGGCAGGGAGTCGCGGACGGCGCCCAGCTCCCCTTCGCAATTGCCGGTGAATGCCAACGGGAAGAACACCAGCAACACGTTCTTGACGCCGCGGAACTGTGACAGCGTCACCAACCGATTGTTCTGATCGCGCAGGGAGAAGTCAGGCGCCACCTGGCCAACCGGTAGGGGGCCGACCGGCGGCGAGCCGGCCTGCCGCGTCATCGCTTGGCCGAACGGGACTTCGGTTGCACCAGACGCGATCCCGACCAGTCGCCGAGGTTCACGGTCGAGGTCTGGGTCAGTCCGGCGGTCGGCGCGGCCTCGGCGATCTCGCTCGGGTCGACGTATCCGTCGCTGCCCGTCTTCGGGGAGAACACCCACACACAGCCATCGTCGGCGAGCGGCACGATTGCATCCATCAACGCATCCACCAGGTCGCCATCGCCGTCACGCCACCAGAGCACGACGACATCGATGACCTCGTCGGAGTCGTCATCGAGCATCTCGCCACCGATGGCGTCCTCGATATCCGCCCGCAGGTCGTCGTCGGTGTCCTCGTCCCAGCCCACTTCCTGCACCAGCGTGCCGGATTCCAGGCCCAGCTTCTGGGCGCGATTACCTTCCGCGGCAACCAACGGTGGATCCTCCTAAGATCACGTCCGCGTCCGCGGACTCGAGTTCAATGACTGGGTTCTTCTCGCATCGCGAAATGCTGCCCACCAGCGAACAGGGTCGGGGCCCAACTTGCAACCCCTGTGGCGCGATTTCACGATCGTCACGATATCGGCCTGGTCGCCGTGGTCGACGGTGCCGACGTGGTGGATGGTGCCGATGTGGTGGATGGGCTGCTCGACGTCGGTTGACCGGACACCGTCGGCGCAGCCGATGTCAGTTCGGCGAGCGAGGGCAGGCTCGGCATCGTCGTCACCGAACCTGTGGGCGTCACGAACGCCTGGCACAGCGTCGAGACGCGGCGGCGCGAATCTGTCCACTCACTGGCCGGCTTGGCCAGGCGGAACCGGTCTTTGTTCTTGATCCCCGTCTCGAGCGTCGCGGTCTTGTCCAGAAAGTTGTCGATCTCATCGCGCACCTGCTGCGGGATGGTGACGTTCAGCTTGGCCCGGATCGCCGACACTCCGGAGTCGAACTGGCCGACCGCGATCAGGTCCGCGCCGCCGAGCCGGTCGTAGCTCTGCACCTGGTTCAGCTTCGTGACGAACTGGTTGTAGCCGTTCACCATCGGGACCACCGAGTAGAACCACTGCGAGCACAGCGTGCCCGACGCCGACACGGCCTGCGATCGGGCCACGGACGCCGACAACGACGCCTCCTGCAGCTGCGAATGAGCGATATCGCTGCTGCGCTGCGCGGCTGAATCGTCAGCTCCAGAACTGCACGCCGCGATCACCAGACCAGTGAGTACAGCACCGCTGACGGCATACGCCGCGCGCCTGTCCCACCGCATCCACTCGCGATTCATCCCGGTGATCATGCCCTATGCGATCCGGCCGGGGCCAGACGCCACGGCCGGTGACCGGCAGGCTTCCGCGACGCCGCGACGGCCGCCCACCGACGACTCAATGACCACAGAGCGGTACTCGCGTCACCCTGGCGCGGTGAGATGAGGCACGATAAAGGAGCAATCGTGGTCCGGGTCATCCGCCCGGCCGCCATCGCGCGCCCGCACCCATGGGCGACAGCAGTGACCGTCCCGTCGGCCACCCCCGACCGGGAGAGCCAAGGAGAGATGCGCGTTGACAACACCAGCAACCAGCCAGCCGAACGATCGAGTGCGGGTCATCCGCGAGGGCGTCGCCTCGTACCTGCCTGACGTCGACCCCGACGAGACCACCGAGTGGCTCGACTCCTTCGATTCACTGTTGGAACATGCGGGTCCCGCCCGCGCCCGCTATCTGATGCTGCGGCTGCTCGAACGCGCCGGCGAGAAGCATGTCTCCATCCCCGCGCTGACATCGACCGACTACGTCAACACCATCCCCACCGAGAACGAGCCCTGGTTCCCCGGCGACGAGGAGACCGAGCGTCGCTACCGCGCGTTCATCCGTTGGAACGCGGCGATCATGGTGCACCGCGCCCAGCGACCCGGAATCGGTGTCGGCGGACATATTTCGACGTATGCATCGTCCGCCTCGCTGTACGAGGTCGGCTTCAACCACTTCTTCCGCGGCCAGGATCACCCCGGCGGCGGCGACCAGATCTTCATCCAGGGTCACGCCTCCCCCGGCATCTACGCCCGCGCCTACCTCGAAGGCCGCATCGACGAGCACCGGATGGATGGTTTTCGTCAGGAGCAATCACATGCGGGCTTCGGCGGCGGCCTCCCGTCGTACCCGCACCCCCGGCTGATGCCCGAGTTCTGGCAGTTCCCAACGGTTTCCATGGGGCTGGGCCCGATGAACGCCATCTATCAGGCACGGTTCAATCACTACCTGAAGGACCGCGGCATCAAGGACACCAGCGACCAACATGTCTGGGCGTTCCTCGGCGACGGTGAGATGGACGAGCCGGAATCGCGTGGCCTGCTGCAGGTGGCCGCGACCGAGGGTCTCGACAATCTCACCTTCGTCATCAACTGCAACCTGCAACGGCTCGACGGCCCGGTCCGTGGAAACGGCAAGATCATCCAGGAGCTCGAGTCGTTCTTCCGCGGTGCCGGCTGGAACGTCATCAAGGTGGTGTGGGGACGCGAGTGGGATGCGCTGCTGCACAAGGACCGTGACGGTGCGCTCGTCAACCTGATGAACAGCACTCCGGATGGCGACTATCAAACCTATAAGGCCAACGACGGCGCCTTCGTCCGCGATCACTTCTTCGGCCGCGATCCGCGGACCAAAGAACTGGTCCGCGACATGTCGGACGACGACATCTGGAACCTCAAGCGCGGCGGTCACGACTATCGCAAGGTGTACGCGGCCTACGCCGCGGCGATGGCGCACAAGGGCCAGCCGACGGTGATTCTCGCGAAGACCATCAAGGGCTACACGCTCGGTAAGCATTTCGAGGGCCGTAACGCGACCCACCAGATGAAGAAGTTGACGCTGGAAGATCTCAAGGATTTCCGCGACTCGTGCCGCCTCCCGATCTCGGACGCCGAGTTGGAGAAGGATCCGTACCTGCCCCCGTACTACCACCCCGGCAAGGAATCTCCGGAGATCGAGTACCTGCTTGCCCGACGTGAGGCACTGGGCGGCTTCCTCCCGGCCCGACGCACCGTCGCCAAGACGCTGCAGCCGGTCACCGGCCCGGTGATCGCGGCCACCGCAAAGGGATCCGGCAAGCAGCAGGTCGCCACCACGATGGCGCTCGTCCGCATCTTCAAGGAACTGTTGCGCGACAAGGAGATCGGCAAGCGCATCGTGCCGATCATCCCCGACGAGGCCCGCACCTTCGGCATGGACTCGTGGTTCCCCTCGCTGAAGATCTACAACCGCAACGGGCAGCTGTACACCTCCGTCGACGCCGATCTGATGTTGGCGTACAAGGAGAGCGAGGCCGGCCAGATACTGCACGAGGGCATCAACGAGGCCGGTTCGACCGCGTCGTTCACGGCCGTCGGTACCTCATACGCCACGCATGACGAGCCCATGATCCCGCTGTACATCTTCTACTCGATGTTCGGTTTCCAACGCACGGGCGATGGCCTGTGGGCGGCGGGCGACCAGATGGCACGCGGCTTCGTGATCGGCGCGACCGCAGGTCGCACGACGCTTACCGGCGAGGGCCTGCAACACGCGGACGGTCAGTCCCCGCAGCTGGCGGCCACGAATCCGGCTGCGGTGACCTACGATCCGGCGTTCGCGTACGAGCTCGCGCACATCGTCGTCTCCGGGCTCAAGCGGATGTACGGCGACGATCCGGAGAACATCTTCTTCTACATCACCGTCTACAACGAGCCGATTCATCAGCCGGCACAACCGGATTCGCTGGATGTCGAGGGGCTGCTCAAGGGCCTGTACCTCTACCAGCCGGCCCCGGCGGGCAAGCAGTACCCGGCCAATATTCTCGTGTCCGGCGTCACGATGCCCGATGGCCTCAAGGCGGCGCAGCTGCTTGCCGACGAATGGAACGTCGGAGCCAACGTGTACTCCGTGACGAGTTGGGGCGAATTGGCCCGGGACGGCATCGAGCACGAGAAGGCCGACCTGCAGCACCCCGGCGTCGATCATGGTCAGCCGTATCTGGCTACGGCCCTGGCGAATTCGTCCGGTCCGTTCGTCGCCGCGTCGGACTACATGCGCGGCGTCTCCGAACAGATTCGCCCGTGGGTGCCCGGCACGTACATCACTCTCGGCACCGACGGATTCGGGTTCTCCGACACCCGCCCGGCCGCACGGCGGTTCTTCAATGTCGACGCCGAATCGATCGTGGTGGGTGTGCTTTCGGCGCTGGCCCGCGACGGAAACATCGACGTGTCGGTGGCCGCCGAGGCCGCGGCCAAGTACCGGATCGACGACGTGCTGGCGGCGCCGAAGCAGGTCAGCGACCCCGGCGTCGCGTAGACCGCGGTCCCAGGGCCGCTCAGATCGGCGGCCCCGGGACCGCGGCTAGTCCTTGTGGCGCGCAGGCGAATCCGGACGTCGTCGCATGGCCTCGTCGAGCTGCCGCGCAATGCGCAGCAGCGTCTTGATATCGCGTTCCGGCAGCGCGGCGAAATCGTCGGGCGCCGGATCCTCGACGCTGGAAATGGTCGCCATCATCGCGCGGCCGGCGGGGGTCAACGACACCATGCGCGACCGGCGGTCCGCCGGGTCGACGTCGCGGCGGACCAGTCCGCGGTCGGCGAGATCGTTGATGGCCACGGTAGCGGCCGGCCGATCCATCGCGGCCGCATCGGCGACCTGTGACAGCGACATCGGCGCGTCGACCAATGACAGCCGCCGAATGATGCGAATCTTGCTGAACGGCAGCCCGGTTCGATTCATCGTCGCGCGGCGCCAGGCATCACGATTGTCGATCACATAGCGCGCCAGCAGATGCCACGCCTCGTCGGCGGGATCCTCCTGCTCAGGCATCGCGCCCTCCTCCGCTGCCGGCCGTCACCAACGGTCTACCGGCAGGCTCGGCGAGCAGATGACCGATCGACTCGCGGGTGTGCTGCGCCCACCCGGTGGTGGACGCCATGCCGATCAGCCCGATCAGGACCGCCAGCGCGACAGTCACCCACCACAGTGGCCGAGCGTAGTCGGTGAAGTCGCCGTGCCCGGCGACCGCGCGGCCCGCCACCGCTCCACAGAGGGCGACGCCGATACTCACGCCCAGCTGGCGGCTGGTCGACGCGACCGCGGACGCCGCGCCGGCGCGATCGCGCGGCATCCCGCCGACCGCCGAGGTGGTGATCGGCGCGTTGACCATGCCGAAACCCGCACCGAACGCGAAGAAGGTGATCAACAGCTGCCATATCGGCGAATCGTCCTTCATCAGCACCAGCCCGACCGCCCCCACCGTCATCAGTACCGATGAGCACAGCAGCGACGGCCTGGTGCCGTACCGGCCGACCAGGCGGCCGGACAGCGGCGAGAGCACCAGCGCCGCAACGGCAATCGGCAGATACATCAGACCCGCATCGATCGCCGACCAGCCGCGTTGGTTCTGCATGTAAATCGACATCATGAAGAGGAACGCGCCGTAGGACGAGAAAGCGCACACGGCGATCGCCGTGGCCGACGAGAACGGCACCGACCGGAAAAATCGCAGGTCGATGAACGGGTCGGACACCCGATGCTCGTACCAGATGAACACCGCCATGGCGACGACCGCGATCGTGAACGCCGCCACCGGCATCGGGGTGCCCCAACCATTGCGCGGCCCCTCGATCAATCCGAACACGGCGCCGGCCATGAAGAGCGCAAATGCGAGCTGCCCCACGGGATCCAGGGTGCGCAGGGTCGTGGACTTCGACTCCGGGACGAAGATCGCCGTGAGGATGATCGCGGCGGCGCAGATGGGCAGATTGATCCAGAAGACCGATCGCCAACCGACAGTGTCGACCAGCCAGCCGCCGACGATCGGGCCGATCGCCATGGAGATGCCCACCACCGCACCCCACATCCCGACCGCCCGGGCCCGCTCCTTCACATCGGTGAACACCTGGGTGATGATTGACATGGCCACCGGGTTGAGCATCGAACCGCCGATGGCCTGCACGAGTCGGGCTCCGATCAGCACGCCGACGGTCGGCGCGATGCTGCACAGCAGCGACCCGAGGGCGAAGATCGTCAGCCCCACCTGGAACACGCGCCGCCGCCCCAACCGATCTGCCAGCGCACCCGAGAGCATCAGCAGCGTTGCCAGTACCAGCGTGTAGATGTCGATGACCCACTGGAGGTCAGCGGCGTCGGCGTGGAAACTGCGACGGATCGACGGAAGCGCGACGTTCACGATCGTCGCGTCCATCGAGACGATCAACAGGCTCATGCAGCAGGTCGCCAGGATTATCCGTTTCCGTTGGGGCGACAGTTCATTCATTCCGTTAATTGTAGAACTATAAATATTTTGGTCAACCCCGAGGCCTCAGGCGGACACGAGCGTCTCGCCGTCCTCAGACGACGACTCGACGATCACCTGCTCCTCGCGCGCCACCTCGGCGTCCGCCGCGGCGAATGCCTTATGGGCGGTAGAGAGCACCACTGCGGCCATCAATGCGACACCGGCGGCAATGGCGAACGGCACGTGCAGATTCAGCGCCTCGACCAGCTTTCCCGCGGCGTACGGTGCGAGGCCGCCGCCGATGAAGCGGACGAACCCGTAAGCGGCCGACGCCACCGAACGCTCGACCGGCGAGACGATCATGACTGCCTGCGTGGTCAGGGTGTTGTTGGTACCGATGAAGATTCCGGCGATGACCACCGCACCGATCAGCACCGTCTGGTTGGTCGGCCAAATCGCGATGACCGCGAGATCGACCGCGAACAGCGCCAGGGCGGCGTACATGGTCGGCCCGGTCCCGAATCGCTTCTGCAACCACGGGGCACCGAAGACCGCGAAGATCGCCACGAGCACGCCCCAGCCGAAGAAGACCCAGCCAAGGTCGATGGCCGACAGCTTCATCGGGAACGGCGCGTAGCCCAGCATCGTGAAGAACGCCCAGTTGTACAGCAGTGCACCGACTCCCATGGTCGCCAGTCCGCGGTGTCGCAGCGCCTTGATCGGCGCCAGCAGCGATGTCGGATGTTCCGGTTTGGGCGTCTTCGGCAGGAACACGACGGTCGCCAGCAACGAGATCGCCATCAGGACGGCGACGCCGTAGAACGGTCCGCGCCAACTGATGTTGCCCAGGATTCCGCCGAGCAGCGGGCCGGTCGCGATGCCGAGGCCGAGCGCGGTCTCGTACATGATGATCGCGCTGGCCAATCCACCGCTGGCCGCGGCAACGATCACGGCGAGCGAGGTCGCGATGAACAGTGCGTTGCCCAGTCCCCAGCCGGCGCGGAAGCCGATTATCTGCGAGACCGAGCTGGAGGATCCCGCGAGAGCGGCGAATATGACGATCAGCACCAATCCGCTGATCAATGTCTTCTTGGGTCCAATTCGACTGGAGACCGCGTTGGTCACCAGCATCGCGACCGCCGTCACCACCAGGTAGCTGGTGAACAGCAGTGTCACCTGCGACGGCGACGCGTCCAGCTTGGACGAGATGGCGGGCAGAATCGGGTCCACCAGGCCGATGCCCATGAAGGACACGACACAGGCGAACGCGACGGCATATACCGCTCGCGGCTGATGCAACAGACCGTTGATTCCACCGACTCCGGTCGAGGACCTACTCATGGTGTCTCCCTTGATATCTCCTGTAGCGATTCGCGCAGCAGGCCCGACAGCCGGTTGAGCGCGGGAAGCGCGTCGACCAACTGGCGACGGTGCTGCGGATCCTGGTTTTCGACGACGTCCGCCACGCGGCGGGCAAGTTGTTCCCGCCACGCGGCGACGAGCTTCGCCCCCTGGTCCGTGATGACGACGCGGGCGGCGCGCGCATCGTCGGGATCCGTCTCGCGGGTGACGAACCCCTGGGCCGCCAATCGCTTGATGGCCGCGGTCATCGCGGGCTGACTGACGTGTTCGGCCTCGGCGAGGGCGGTGATCCGAGCCGGCCCGTCATCGACCAGCCGACGCAGCAACGAGCCGCCGGTGCGGCTGACGGTCTGACTCACGTCGAACGACCTGCTCACCCGGACCAGTTGCTCGATGGCCGCGGCCACCTCAGGTACATCGTTAGCCATACGTAATAAAATATCACTCTTTTATATAAAAGATCAATGTTTTCTTGGTGCCGCGAGTCCCGGCGCCTACCGGCGGATGCGCTCCACCTCGCGATCCGGTTCGCCTAGATTGAAGAGATGACCGACGGGACCCCTGCACCGAAATCCGCCAGGGGCGACGCCGGCACCAAGGCGTCCTCGGTCGATGACGCGGGCAAAGCGGCCGCCGCCGGGGTCGAAGAACGGCTACGCCGCCGCAGCGCGCGACTTCCGGCTCCCGCCGATGTGCATGATGCGCTGCCCGATGCCCTGCTGCGACGGGTCAAGCAGTACAGCGGCCGACTCGCAACCGAGGCCGTGCATTCGATGGCCGACCAGCTCCCGTATTTCGCCGACCTCGAAGCCGGACAAATCGCCAGCGTCCAGTTGGTCGTGCAGTCGGCCGTGCAGAACTTTGTCGAGTGGCTCCAAGACCCTGAGGGCAACGTTAAGTTCACCGTCCAGGCGTTCCAGGTTGTGCCGCAGGACCTCGCCCGACGCATCACCCTGCTGCAGACCGTCGAGATGGTCCGCGTCGCAATGGAATTCTTCGAGAAATGGCTGCCCCTGCTGGCGCGCAACGACGCCCAGCTGCGGGCACTGACCGAATCCGTTCTCCGCTACGGCCGGGAGATCGGCTTTGCCGCGGCCTCTATCTATGCATCCGCCGCCGAATCCCGAGGCGCCTGGGACTCCCGAATGGAAGCCCTGGTGGTGGATGCGGTGGTCCGCGGCGACAGCGGCCCCACCCTGCTGTCCCGAGCCGCGACCCTGAACTGGGAAACCGACGCGACGGCGACGGTCTTCGTCGGCACGCCGCCGCCGGAACAGAACGTGTCGGTGCCGCTGGCGATCCACAACACCGCGCGTCAGTACGACCGGGCCGCATTGTCGGTGGTGCAAGGCCCCTACCTGGTGGCGATCGTGGCCGGCCCGATCAGTTCTCCCGACAAGATCGGGACCGACGCCTTCGTCCAGGCACTCCTGAACAACTTCGCCGACGGACCGGTCGTCATCGGCCACACCACCCCGGACCTGGGCTCGGCCCACGCCAGCGCGATGGAGGCGATGGCCGGCATCGAGGCCGTCGCCGGCTGGCCCAATGCCCCGCGGCCCGTGCTGAGCTGGGAGTTGCTACCCGAACGAGCCCTGCTCGGCGACGAGGCGGCGGTGCACACGCTCACCGAGTTCATCGTCAAGCCACTGGCCAAAGGCGGTGACACACTGGCCGCCACACTGGATGCATATCTGGACTCCGGCGGACTCGTCGAGGCCTGTGCGCGTTCACTCTTCGTCCATCCGAATACTGTCCGATATCGACTAAAGCGAATTTCCGAGATCACCGGTCGTGATCCCTTTAATCCTCGAGATGCGTACGTTCTCCGCGTCGCGGGAACAGTCGGACGACTGACGCAAGCCCGACGCGGATCGCTTACTATTTCCCCACCAATAACATCAGGCACAAGCGAAGCCGAAAACCGGGTCAAGTGACCTACACCACAAAGAAACTTGTAACGAGTCTCATTGTGATGACGATGGAGGCACATCCGCGTGCACTTTTGTGGGATCCCCACAAAAGCCTGAGCTGAGGTTCATTGCGTACGACACCCCATAAAAGGGCCTCCGGGGTGTTCAGTATTCAGGTGCTCTCATTGCTCTCGCCCGGACAGGGCTCGCAGAAGGCGGGGATGCTCACCGAATGGTTGGCACTCCCCGGCGCGGCAGATCGTGTCGCAACGTGGTCGAAGCTGACCGGACTCGAACTCGAGCGCCTCGGTACCACTGCCACCGATGACGAAATCACCGACACCGCAGTAACACAGCCGCTGGTCGTCGTCGCCTCGTTGCTCGGCCACGCCGAACTCAGCTCGCGCTACTCCGTCCCGGCCGACGTCGTCGTCGCGGGTCACTCCATCGGCGAGTTGGCCGCAGCCGCAGTCGCCGGCGTGATCAGTGCCGACGAGGCCGTCACCCTGGCCGCCACCCGCGGTGCCGCGATGGCGAAGGCGTGCGCGCAGCGGCCGACCACCATGGCCGCCGTCCTCGGCGGCAACGAGGACGAGGTGCTGGCCCGACTCGAGGAGCTGGAGCTCGTCCCCGCCAACCGCAATGCCGTCGGCCAGATCGTGGCCGCCGGAGCCGTCGACAAGATCGATGAGCTGCTGGCCAACCCGCCGGAGAAGGCCCGCACCCGCAAGCTCGCGGTCGCCGGCGCCTTCCACACGCACTTCATGGCCCCGGCCCAGGAGGCCGTCGCCGAGGCCGCGGCCGCCATCACCCCGTCCGAGCCCACGCACACCCTGCTGTCCAACTCGGACGGTCAGCCCGTCTCCTCGGGCGCCGACGCGCTGGCCAAGATCGTCAACCAGGTCACCCGGCCGGTCCGGTGGGACCTGTGCTCGGCATACCTGCGCGACCACGAAGTCAGCGCACTGATCGAGTTGCCTCCGGGCGGCACGCTCGCCGGAATCGCCAAGCGCGAACTCAAGGGCACCCCGAACCGTGCCCTCAAGGTCCCCGCCGATCTGGAGGACATCACAGAACTTGGATGACCGACCGCGTCCGGCACATGCCGGAACGGTCAACCCGGAAGGTGAATCGCCTCGTCCAACGGCAGCGCCCGCTGCCGCTCCGGGAAGCAAGTGGAAACACAACAGAGAAGGGACCACCAAAGTGGCCACCGTACCCAGCCAGGAAGTTCTGATTGCCGGCATCGCCGAGATCATCGAAGAGGTCACCGGCATTGAGCCCTCTGAGGTGACCATCGACAAGGCGTTCATCGACGATCTGGACATCGACTCGCTGTCCATGGTCGAGATCGCGGTCCAGACCGAAGACAAGTACGGCGTCAAGATCCCGGACGAGGATCTCGCCGGTCTGCGCACTGTCCGTGACGCCGTCGAATACATCCAGAAGCTCGCCTCGGAGAACCCGGAGGCCGCTGAGGCCATCCAGGCGAAGATCGACGCCGACAAGGCCTGATAGCCCGTGGCTGACTCTCTACGTGACTACTCCACCCTCGGAGGGAACTTCCCCAACGTGGTGGTGACCTCCATGGTCGCCACCACATCGGTGGGTGAAGATCTCGACTCCACCTGGAAGGGTCTGCTTGCCGGCGAGAGTGGCATCCGCGAGCTGACGGACGATTGGCTGGACGAGTACAACCTGCCCTGCCGCATCGGCGGCAAGCTGGTGAACGACCCGTCCACCGAGGTCACCCGCATCGAGGCGCGGCGCATGGCGTACGTCGAGCGCGTCGCCTACGTGATGGGCAAGCGCCTGTGGGATGACGTCGCCGGAGCCCCCGATGTCGACAAGGACCGCCTCGCGGTCGTGCTCGGCACCGGACTCGGCGGCGGCGATGCCCTCGTCGACGCCGTGCAGATCATGGAGTCCACGAAGAACTACCGCAAGGTGTCTCCGCTGGCCGTCTCCATGGCGATGCCGAACGGCCCGGCCGCAGTGGTCGGGTTGCACATCGGAGCCCGCGCAGGTGTCACCACCCCGGTGTCGGCATGCGCGTCGGGTGCCGAGGCCATCGCCCACGCTTGGCGGTCGATCGTCATGGGTGACGCCGACATGGTCGTCACCGGCGGCGTCGAGGGCCACATCGATGCGGTGCCGATCGCGGCGTTCTCGATGATGCGGGCGATGAGCACGCGCAACGACGATCCGGCCGCGGCTTCGCGTCCGTTCGACAAGGACCGCGACGGTTTCGTCTTCGGCGAGGCTGCTGCACTCATGGTTATCGAGCGCGAGGATCATGCGCTGGCTCGCGGCGCACACATCCACGCACGGTTGCTCGGCGCCGGTATCACCTCCGATGGTTTCCATCTGGTGGCGCCGGATCCGAGTGGACAGGGCAACGCCCGGGCGATGACCCGTGCGCTGCAGACCGCCGGCTTGTCCAAGACGGACGTCAGCCATGTCAACGCGCACGCGACGTCCACCGGACTCGGCGATACCGCCGAGGCGTTGGGCATCAAGGCCGCGATCGGCGATCACCCCTTGGTGTACGCGCCGAAATCGGCTCTGGGTCACTCCATCGGCGCCGTCGGCGCTCTGGAGTCGGTGCTGACCGTGAAGTCCATCGAGGACGGGGTCATTCCGCCGACGCTGAACCTGGAGAACCAGGATCCCGAGTGCGACATCAACGTCGTTTCGGGTGAGCCCCACTACGGGCAGATCGATTACGCCATCAACAACTCATTCGGATTCGGTGGGCACAACGTGGCGCTCGCCTTTGGGCGCTACTGACCGACCGAGTAACCAAGGAGACTGACGATGACCACCATGGCCCCGATCGCGACCAATGAGGATCAAGCCGACCCGCGCGATCCCCTGCTGCGGCTGACGAACTTCTTCGACGAAGGTTCGATGTCGCTGTTGCACCCGCGTGACAAGTCCGGCGTGCAGGCTGCCGCCGGTCGGGTCAACGGGGTCTACACCGTCGCTTACTGCACCGATGGCACCGTCATGGGCGGCGCCATGGGTGTGGTGGGCTGCAAGCACATCGTCAACGCCATCGATACCGCCATCGCCGAGCAGGCGCCGGTCGTCGGTATCTGGCACTCGGGCGGGGCTCGCCTCGCCGAGGGTGTCGAGGCGTTGCACGCTGTCGGCGGTGTGTTCGAGGCCATGGTGCGGGCATCTGGTTATGTCCCGCAGATCTCCGTTGTTGTCGGCTTTGCCGCCGGTGGCGCCGCGTACGGCCCCGCCCTGACCGACGTCGTCATCATGGCGCCGGAAGGTCGCGTCTTCGTGACAGGTCCGGACGTGATCAAGACCGTCACCGGCGAGCAAGTCGATATGGAAACCCTTGGCGGTCCGGTCACCCACGGCAAGAACTCGGGTGTCTCTCATATCACCGCCACCTCCGAGCCGGACGCCCTGTGGCGTGCCCGCCGGCTCGTCGGAACTTTCAGTCAGCAGGGACATTTCAGCCGCACGCAGGCCGAGGCCGGCGACACCGACCTGAAAGCCCTGCTCCCCGAGTCGAACCGGCGCGCCTACGATGTGCACCCGGTCGTCGAGGGCCTACTGGACAAGGACATCGCCGCCGACGGCGAGACCGAGATCTCCAGTTTTGAAGAGCTGCAGGCCAAATGGGCGCCCAGCATCGTGGTCGGCTTCGGTCGGCTGTCGGGCCGGAGCGTCGGCGTCATCGCCAACAACCCCCTGCGCATGGGCGGCTGCCTGAACACCATCAGCGCCGAGAAGGCCGCCCGCTTCGTGCGGCTGTGCGACGCGTTCGGCATCCCGCTGATCGTCGTCACGGATGTCCCCGGCTACCTGCCGGGACTCGGCCAGGAGCTCGACGGCGTCGTCCGTCGCGGCGCAAAGCTGCTGCACGCCTTCGCCGAAGCCTCAGTGCCGCGTGTCACGCTGGTCACCCGCAAGATCTACGGCGGCGCCTACATCGCGATGAACGCACGGGCCCTGGGCGCCACCGCGGTCTTCGCCTGGCCGGGCGCCGAGGTCGCCGTGATGGGCGCCAAGGCCGCCGTCGGCATCCTGCACAAGAAGGCGCTGGCCGCCGCGCCGGAGCACGAGCGCGAGGAACTGCACGAGCGCCTGACCGTCGAGCACGAGGCCATCGCCGGCGGCATCGGTCGCGCGCAGTCGATCGGCGTCGTGGACGAGGTCATCGACCCGGCCAAGACCCGCAGCATCATCGCGGAGGCGCTGGCATCGGCCCCCGCTCGCCGCGGACGCCACAAGAACATCCCGCTGTGATCGACTGATCGCAGCGCTTCCCCGAGGGACCCCGGAATCCGTTATGGACCGGGGTCTTTCGCTTCTCGGGCCCGCTTTTCCCACAGCTGAGCGTATTCGCGACTGGTCTCTGGTGTTGGAAGTGCACGCACGAGTTGGATCTACCCCGGATCGGGCCCCGTCGCGGCGAGACGGGATGGGTTGTTAGACCACTGCGACCAGGACCCGGGGAACAGCGCCGCCTCGAAGCCGGCGATCGCCAGCGCGGCAACCTCGTGCGCGGCGGTCACACCGGATCCGCAGTAGGCGGCCACCGGTGTGCCGGCGGCGACGCCGAGCTCGGTGAACCTCGCCCGCAGATCCGCCGCCGAACGGAAATGCCCATCGGCCGTGAGATTTTCACCGGACGGCGCACTGAGCGCACCCGGAATGTGACCAGCCCGCGGATCCATCGGTTCCTGTTCGCCGCGGTAGCGTTCGCCGGCCCGCGCATCGAGCAGGACGCCGTCGAACTCGGCGACCTCGTCGATCGTCATCGTCGGAAGCTGCTGCGGTGTAAGCACCATCGATGACGGTGCGGGCGTCGACTCGTCCCCGGTCTCCAGCTCCAGCCCGGCGGACCGCCACGCTTCCAACGCACCGTCGAGCAGCCGTACGTCGGCCACCCCGGCCCATCGCAATAGCCACCAGGCACGCGCCGCCGCCTGGCCGCCGAGGTCGTCGTAGCAGACGACACTGCTGTCGGGCTCAATCCCCCAGCGCCGCACCGACTCCTGTAGGTCAGCAACATCCGGCAGGGGATGCCGCCCGGCCGCGGCCGTCGGCGTCGCCGCGAGGTCGGCATCCAGGTCGACGTAGATCGCGCCCGGGATGTGTCCACCCCGGTAATGCTCGCGCCCATCCGGATCGCCCAGCTGCCAGCGAACGTCGAGGACCACCGGCGCGGTCAGCGTCCGCAGTTCGTCGACCGAGATCAGTACGGAACCCATGGACTACCAGTACCACGGGCACGCGGTCGACAGTCCCCACAGACGACGACAGACCCCACTCGATTTCGAGTGGGGTCTGTCGTTGGGAGTGGGGTGTGCGACCTGGGGCTAGCCGACGCGCTGCTTGAGCCAGGTGACCTCGGCGCCGACGCCGCCCATCCGGTAGGGCTCCAGCGCCTCGTCCCAGGCGGTGCCGAGCGCGGCATCCAGCGCGCCGCCCAGGCCCGCGCCGTCGGCGTGGTTCTCCAGCAGCGAGCGCAGCTGCATCTCGCCGAGCATCACGTCGCCGTTGGCGCTCATCGATCCGCGCCACAGACCAAGACCGGGTACGTGGCAGAAGCGTTCGCCATCGACGCCGTCGCTCGGGTTCTCGGTGACCTCGAAGCGCAACGCCGACCATTCCCGCAACGCGTTGGTCAGCCGGGCCCCGGTGCCGACCGGGCCGACCCAGTCGACGGTCGCCCGCAGCAGGCCGGGATCGGCCTCTTGGGCCGACCATTTGAGATTCGCGGCGGCGTCCAGGGTGGACGACAGCGCCCACTCGACATGCGGGCACAACGCAGCCGGCGACGAGTGCACGTACACAACACCCGTCGTCACGTCCGCAAACTGGTTCAAGTTGCGCACCTTCAACACCTCCGGTCTCGACGAGGAACGTCTTCCCCAACGGCCTTGCGAGACTCAGGTGCAAATATCACATTATTGAGACCGATTATACCCTATGAGACGCGTGTTGCGCTAGTGAATGTTGTTCATCGTGCGAATTTCCGTCACGACGGTGTCGTTGAAGTCGGCCCAGAGCGGCTTGGCCCAGGCGCCGAACGGGCGATCCGTGAGCACCACGCACGACGCGCACAACACCGGATCGACCCAGAGGAACGTGCCGGCCTGACCGAAGTGGCCGAACGTCTGCGGACTGTTCGATGCGCCGGTCCAGTGCGGCCGCTTGCTGTCGCGCAGCTCCGGCCCCAGACCCCAGTCGTTGGGCCGCTGACGGCCATACCCGGGGACGAACCCGTCGATCCCGGGGAACTGCACCGACGTCTGCTGCGCGTGCAGCTCCGGCGAAATGAGGCGCGGCGACAGCAGCTCGGCCGCGAGCCGCGACAGGTCGGCGACCGTCGACTGAGCGCCGTGCCCGGCCGGTCCGGTGAGCGCGGTCGCGGTCATACCCAGGGGCTCGCAGACCGCCTCGGCCAGATAGTCGGCGAAACGGATCTCTGTGGCGGACTCGACCGTGTCGGCCAGCACCTCGTAGCCGGTGGACGAGTAGATGCGTTGCTCGCCCGGCGCCGCTCGGATCTCGTCGGTGGTGAAGTCCAGCCCCGACGCGTGCGCCAGCAGGTGTCGCACCGTCGATCCCGGCGGACCGGCCGGGGTGTCGAGCTCGACCGCGCCCTCTTCAACCGCGACCAGAACCGCGTGGGCCACAAGAAGTTTGGTGACCGATGCCAGCTCGTACACCCGCCCGGAATCGCCGAACGCCGCGATCGTCTCCCCGGAAGCGGAGACGATCGCGGCGCCGGCGTTGTCTACCGGCCACTCAGCGATGGACTGAAGGGCCGAGGATCCGGGTGTCGAATTCACCCGATCACTGTAGTCAGCGGGCTTAACGGTCCGCGTCGGTGTAGCGGATGACCCCGCGAATGTTCCTGCCGTCCAGCATGTCCTGGTAGCCCTCGTTGATCTGGTCGAGGCTGTACTGGCGGGTGATCATCTCCTCGATCTTCAGCTTGCCGATCTTGTACATCGACAGCAGGTTCGGGATGTCGAGCTTCGGGTTGGCCCCGCCGAAGATGCTGCCCTGCAGGTTCTTCTGCAGCAGGGTGAGCATCGCGAGGTTGAGCGTCACCTCGGTGTCGAGCATGTTGCCCATGCCGGTCAGCACGCAGGTGCCGTTCTTCGCGGTGATGCTCAGCCAGGTGTCGACGTCCTTGCCGAAGACCTCGCCGACGGTGACGACGACCTTCTGGCACATACCCCACTCGGTGGCGTTGCCGATCTCGTTCATCGCCTCTTCGACCGACGCGAAGGCGTGGGTGGCACCGAACTTGAGGGCCTGCTCACGCTTCCATTCGACGGGGTCGATCGCGAAGACGTTCCGCGCGCCGGCGATCACGGCACCCTGCAGCGCGGCGGTTCCGACGCCGCCGACACCGATGATCGCGACGTCCTCACCCGGACGCACGTCGCCGCTGCGGGTCGACGAGCCGTAGCCGGTCGGGATGCCGCAACCGCACAGGGCCGCGACCTCGAACGGGACGTCCTTGTCGATCTTCACCGCAGAGGCCTCGTGGACCACCATGTACGGGCTGAAGGTGCCGAGCAGGGTCATCGGGTACACCGGCTGGCCGTCCGCGGTGTGGATGCGGAAGGTGTGGTCGGAGACGGCCTCACCCTGCAGCAGCATGGCGCCGAAGTCGCAGAGATTCGCGACGCCGGCCTTGCAGGACTTGCACTTTCCGCACGACGGAATGAACGACAGGACGACGTGGTCGCCGACCTCGAAATCGGCAACACCCTCGCCGACCTGCTCCACGACGCCGGCACCCTCGTGACCGCCGAGGATCGGGAAGCCGCCCATCGGGATGCCGCCGGTCATCAGATGATGATCCGAGTGGCACATGCCCGCCGCTTCCATACGGATCTTGATCTCGTGCGCCTTCGGATCGCCGATCTCGATCTCTTCGATCTTCCACGGCGTGTTGAGCTCCCGGAGGATGGCGCCCTTGGTCTTCACAGTTCAGTACCTCTATTCGAATACCATTGCGGCCGGACCGTATCCGGCAAGTGATCGACGGCTCGCGCCGCTTCCGTAAGCGAGCGTAGTCATATTCCCGCAAAAATGGAACACGTTACAGTTCTCAGCGCGCCAGACCCGCATCCTTGCCTCCGTACTGCGCCCGCAACGTCGGCTTGACCACCTTGCCGCTGGGGTTGCGCGGCAGCTCGGGCATGACGACCAGATCCTTGGGATGCTTGAACCGGGCCAGGTTGTCGTTGAGGTAGTCCTCCAGTTCCGCGAGCGTCAGCTCATGCTCCGGCTTCAACGCGACAATCGCGACGGGCACCTCCCCCCACTTGTCATCGGGCCGGCCGATGACCGCGGCCTCGAGAACCTTGGGATGGGCGAACAGCACGTTCTCGACCTCGGCGCAGTAGATGTTCTCGCCGCCGGAGATGATCATGTCCTTCTTGCGGTCGACGACGTAGATGAAACCCTCGTCATCCTGGCGGACCAGGTCCCCGGAATGGAACCAGCCGCCGGCGAACGCATCCGCGGTGCCCTGCTCGTTCTGCCAATAGCCGGACATGAGATTCGGCCCGCGATAGACGATTTCCCCGACCTGCCCGACCGGCACGTCGTTCATCTCGCCGTCGACGATGCGGGCGGTCACGGCCGGTACCACCTTGCCGACCGACCCCAGCTTGCGCAGCGCGTCCTTGCCCTCCAGCGCGCAGGTGATCGGCGACATCTCGGTCTGACCGAACACCGCGTAGTTCGCCGCCTCCGGGAAGGTCTCGGCCATCGCCTTCAGCACGGTGTCCGACGCGGGCGCCGCACCCCAGATCATGGTGCGCAGGGCCAGCTTTCGCGGGTTCGCCTGTTGTGCGGCGCACACCGCCTGCCATTGCGCCGGGACCATGAAGATCGAGGTGATCTGTTCTTCGGCGAGCATGTCGAGCAGCGCGTCGGGATCGAACGCCCCGAGCGGATGGATCACCGAGCAGCAGCCGAGATACAGCGACGGCGCCATCGCACCGAGCGCGGCGATGTGGAACATCGGAGCCGGGAAGGCGCCCTTGTCGCCCGGGCCGGCCGTGCCCAGCTGGATGCAGGTGCCCACCTGCGCCTGCAGATTGGCGTGAGACAGCATGGCGCCCTTGGGTTTACCGGTGGTACCCGAGGTGTACATGATCATCGCGGTGGTGTCTTCCGGGATGTCGATTTCCGGGAGGTCGGACGCATCCTCGGCGACCAGGTCCGCATACCCCTCCGACCCGTCGCCGGCCATATCGCCGACGACGATCGTCAGATCCACACCGCCGGCCGCCTCCGCGGCGCCCGACGCCAGCGGGGCCAGCATGGTCTCGGTGACGATCGCCTTGGCACCACTGTCGGTGATGAGAAAGGCGATCTCGGCCGGTGACATCCGAATGTTGACCGGCACCGCGATGGCGCCGATGATGTTGGCGCCCAGCACCGCTTCCACATATTCGGTGCGGTTGAGCATCACCATCAGGATGCGGTCGCCGAACTGCACGCCGCGTCGACGCAGCGCCGCCGCGAAGGCATGCGTCCGCCGGTCCAGATCCGCCCAGGTGGTCGCCTGCCCGACGAACCGCAGGGCCTCGGCATCCGGCATCATCTGCGCGTGCCGGCGCACGTGGTTGTTCCAATGGTTTCGGCGCGAGCGTTGCGGTTCGGCCAACGATGCAGACATGCTTCTCCTTGCGAGGTGAGCGGATGATGAAAAGTTCAGTTATTTGGCGCTGAATTGCGCTATGGCACTCCGGAATTCGGCGGACTGGAGCAGCTCGATCTGCCCGGACCGCTCGCGCGCGAACGCATCCTCCAGTCCCGCCAGACTGCTGCCGTTCAGCGCCGCCTTCGTCAGCTCCATCGCCCGACGGGGCTTGGCGGCAATCTTCCCGGCCGCCGTGTCGACGACGGCCTCCAGGTCATCGGGCGGCACGACGGCGGTGATCAGGCCCGCCTCGAAAGCATCGGTGGCAGAAAGCTTCTCGCCGAGCAGCGCGACCGCAGCCGCACGCGCCCGGCCCATCGCCGCCGCGACGGTGGCCGTGGCTCCGCCATCCGGCATCAGGCCGATGTTCACGAACGGCAGCAGAAAATAGGCCTTCTCGCTGGCATAGATCAGGTCGGCGGCGATGGCCAGCGACGCCCCCACGCCGGCTGCCGCGCCGTTGACCGCGGCGATCACCGGGACTCGGGTGTCGCGGACCGCGCGGGCGAGGTCGGACCCGCCATCGATCGTCTGCGCCGCGCGCTCGGCTGCTTCCTCGGCGTCCTTGGGCGGCTCGGCCTGTGCCATGTCGACGATGTCGGCGCCGGTGCTGAACGCCTTACCGACGCCGGTGATCACGACGACGCGCACATCCGGGTTCTCCGACCAGTCGGCCAGAGTGGCGACGAGCCGATCCGCCGTCGCACCGTCGAGGGCGTTCATCCGATCCGGCCGATCGATCGTCAGCCAACCGATTCCGCGTTCATCGAGGCGAGTGACCAGGCCCTGCTCCGCCATCTGAGTCCATTCCCCTTCTGAGCCGGCCGCCGATGCGAGCCGCGTCACATATCGGCAACTGTGCCGTCAGCGGCCGATCCTGTCAAGACGGAGCGCTCGGTAGGTCGGACATCGTGCAGGTCAACCGGCCGCGAGGAGGGTGTCGGTCAGCTGACGATGTCGAGACTGTCGATCAGCCAATGACCGTCGACCAGCTTCAGCGTCGACTTGATACGCGTCAGATATGGCTGGCCGTTCGGGTACATCTTGAGGATGTCCGGGTTGCGATAGGTCTGGTTCAGGAAGGCGACCACGACTGCACTGTTGGCGGTCATGGACTCGATGCCGACATCGGTGACGACACCTTCCGACGACGCCCCGGTCTGACTGACCGCCTGCTTCAGCTGTCCGCTGGCCAGCTGGGTCTGCGCGAACCCGCGGGTGGTCACCGCCCGCAGACGCTGGTCCCAGTCGTCGAGCTGATCCGCCTGGAAGGTGCCGAACTGGACGATCCCGTTCTTGGCCGCCTCCATCACTGCGGAGCGAGCGGCGTCAGTGGGCTGCGACTTGAGGTCGTGCACCTGCTGCTGCAGATCGGAGCGCTCCGTCCACAGCCAGATCGACAGCCCGCCGGTGATGATGAACAACCCGCCGAGCACCGTGATCAGACTGATCACGACCCCGCGCTTGGACCAGTCCACCTTCGGCATCCGGCCGGTGACCGACGAGACCCGGGCCGACCGGGCGTCCTTCTTCGCCTCGCGGGCGCGCATCTTCTCGCGGTTGAGGCGGTTCGACTCGAGGTACGCCTCGCCGTGGGATGCGTCCACCTCCGGCTGCGGCCCGTCCGGCGCGGCATCGGGTTGGTCGACCTCGGTCTCGTCGGCACGCTGGTCGTCGATCTTGTCGTCGGGCGAGTTGTCACTGGGGCTCATCGGCAACCAGGGTACGGCCCACGTCACACCGCAGTATATTGATCCCATCCGACCGAACGGTCGCTCGCTTAGCCCGCACCAGGAGTCTCAGATGCCACAGTTCACCCAGGAACAGACCGAATTCGCCGCCGCCGTCGCCGATTTCTGCAAGCGGGAAGTCGGAACGCGCGAGCGACGCGACGAACTCACCGATGGTGGCACCAAGCCGCACTCACCCGAGCTGTACAAGAAGATGTGCGACCTCGGTTGGGCCGGAATCATTCTCGACGAGGCTTACGGCGGTGGCGGCGGCGGTCACGTCGAGATGTGCATCTTCCTGGAGGAGGCCATCCGTGGCGGCGCACCGATCAGCGCCGCAGGCACCACGATGATCGCCGCGCTCGCCTACCAGCGATTCGCCAGCGAAGAGATCAAGCAGCGAGTGCTGTCCGGGACGGCTGCCGGCGACGTGCTGTCGATCTCGATGTCCGAACCCGGGGCCGGCTCCGACGTCGGCGCGCTGTCATGCTTCGCCGAGAAGGTCGACGGCGGCTGGAAGATCAACGGCCAGAAGACCTGGTGCAGCAACGCCCATATCGCGGCGAGCATTCTGCTGATCGCCCGCACCGACAAGTCGGGTAAGAAGCACGAGGGAATCACCCAGTTCTTCGTGCCGACCGATACGCCGGGTCTGCAGATCAGTCCGATCGACACCCTGGGCGGCAAGGAGGTCAACGACCTCTACTTCACCGACTGCTTCCTCCCGGACAGCGCCGTGGTCGGCACCGTGGGCAACGGCTGGACTCAGCTGATGAGCGGACTCAACACCGAACGGCTCATCGTCGGCGCGCTGCAGGTCGGGCTCGCCGAGCGGTCCTTCGAGTACACGCTCGACTACATCAAGAACCGCGAGCAGTTCGGCCGGCCGATCGGCTCGTTCCAGGCGCTGCGGCATCGGATGGCCGATCACGCGACCGACATCACCTGCGCGAAGGAACTCGTCTACAGCATGGCCCATGAGGCCGACGCGCATCCGGACAAGATGTTCGCGCGGGAGGCGTCGATGGTGAAGCTGAAGACCACTGAGGTCGCCAAGACGATGGCGATCGACAGCATGCAGATGATGGGCGGCTACGGCTACAGCACCGAATTCGAGGCCGAGCGGATCATGCGGTCCGCGATCATCGGAACCGTGGTCGGCGGGGCCAGCGAGGTGCAGCGCGACATCATCTCGAAGACCTACGGGCTCTGAGCGATTCGGCTAGCTGCCGAGGGGCTTCACAAAAGGGAAGGTGAGCGTCGGCCGGATCGGCACGCCGAGCAGCATCATCACCAGCCGGTCGATGCCCAGCCCCAGGCCACCGGTCGGCGGCATGCCGTAACCGAGTGCGCGCACGAAGTCCTCGTCGAGCTGCATCGCCTCCGGATCACCGCCCGCCGCGGCGAGTGACTGCGCCACGAGTCGCTGGCGCTGATCCACCGGATCGGTCAATTCCGAATAGGCCGTACCCAATTCGGCGCCGAACGCGACCAGATCCCACTGCTCGGTGAGCCGCGGGTCGTCGCGATGCGGACGCGCGAGCGGCGACACCTCGATCGGGAAGTCGTAGTAGAACGTCGGCGCCGTCGTCTGCTTCTCCACCAGCGCCTCGTAGAGCTTCATCACCAGTTGGCCCGCGGATGCGTCCTGCGCCGCCTCGACGCCATGCGTTGCACAGACCGCGGCGACCTCGCTGTCCGTGGACGTCGACGTGAGAGTGACTCCGACGGCCTTCGAAACCGCCTGATGCACAGTGATTTCCGGCCACTCTCCGGTGAGATCAACCGTCACGCCGTCACGTATCGCGACCGGGCCGCCGTTGATGGCGGTTGCCATGGCCACGATCAGTTCGCGGGTGAGCGCAGCCATCGAGCGATAGTCGCCGAACGCCTCGTACACCTCCAGCGAGGTGAACTCCGGGTTGTGCGTGGCGTCGGCTCCCTCGTTGCGGAAGTTGCGCCCCAGCTCGTAGATGCGTGGCAGCCCGGCCACCGCAAGCCTTTTCAGATACAGCTCGGGTGCGATGCGCAGCGTCAGCCGCATGTCATAGGCGTTGATGTGGGTGGCGAACGGCCGGGCCGCCGCGCCGCCGTGGATGGTCTGCAGCATCGGCGTCTCGACCTCGAGGAAGTCCTTGCCCTGCAGCGTGTTCCGGATGGCCGCAACCCCCCGCGACCGCTTCACCAGCAGCTCGGTAGCGCCGTCGGTGGTCAGCAGGTCCAGCGTGCGATTGCGGGTGCGAACCTCGTCGGACAGTTCGGTGCCCGGGGCCGGCACCGGGCTGATGCATTTGGCGGCCATCTGCCAGTCGCGCAATCGAATCGACAGCTCGCCGGTTCGGGTTGTGCATACCTCCCCCGTCACGCTCACGAGGTCGCCGGTGTCTGCGCCGGCCCGCAACGAGCCGTGCACCGCCCGATCCGTCTCGCGCGCATCGGACATCACCTGGATCTGCGCGCCACCCTCATCGAGGTCGATGAACACCAGCCCGCCGAAGTCACGCACACCACGCACCCGGCCGACGATCGAGACCGATCGTCCTGTCGTGGAATCCGGTGCCAGCGAACCGAATTCCGCACAGACCGCGGCGATATCAGTGTCTCGCGCGACAGCCACCGGATACGCGCTCATCCCCCACTGCGCCAGTGCATCGATCTTCGCGATCCGCGCGCGCTGCTGATCGCCCATCCGCTGCCCGCGGATCTGACGCCGGCGCGCGTCCCGCTCGATCTCGGCGACCGCGGCGAGGAACTCCGGATCGTCGCGTACCTCTTGGTCTTTCGGCACACCCGGGCCGGTGAGGAACGCTGGTCCGAGTTTGGGTAGGAATCCCTCGGCGATGCCGGTGGCGACCGACGCCCGCACCACACTCAGCGGCGGCTGATAGCAGAGCATCCGCGGAATCCAGATCGGGCGGTACTTCTGATTCGACCGATAGAGCTGCTCCAGTTGATAGAACTTCGATGCGAAGCCCAGCAACGAGTCGACCGTGCGAGTGACCGGGCCGGCACCGACCTTGTCGGCGTTGGCATACACCGACCGGAACATGGCGAAGTTCAACGAGATTCGGCTGACTCCGCTGTCGCGGCAATGGTCGACCACGCTTGCGACCATGAACTCGACGATGCCGTTCTCGCCGACCCGGTCACGCCGCATCAGGTCGAGCGAGATCCCGCGCTGTCCCCACGGGACGAAGGACAACAGCCCCCGGATCTGGCCGTCGGCGTCGTGCGCGGTGACCAGGAGACAGTTGCCGTCGACCGGATCGCCGAGTCGGTTGAGCGCCATGGAGAATCCGCGTTCGACGTCCTCGCCGCGCCACTGCTCCGCGAGCTCTTCGATCTGCGCCAGCTCGTCGGCGCTCAGATCCCGATGCCGACGCGCCTTTGCCGTGTACCCGGCGGCCGACACCCGATTGACTGCCTGCCGAACCGGTTTCATCTCCGGGCCACGGAGACTGAAGTTGTCGACGCTGATGATGGCCTCATCACCCATATCCAGGGTCCGCAACCCGGCGTCCCGATAGACCTGAGCGCCGTCGTCTCCCGCGGCCAGCACCACCGCGTGCACGCTGTGTTCGCGGCAGTTCTGCAGCCATGCATCGACCGCCGCCGGCCACGATTCCCGATCGCCGATCGGGTCGGCGCTGGCAACGCTGACGCTGCCGATCACCCGAAACAGCACCGCGGCCTTGCCATCCGGCGCGAAGACCACACTCTTGTCCCGCCGCGTCGCGAAGTAACCGAGCGAATCGTCCTCGCCGTACCGGGCCAGCAGCCGGCGAACCTCGATCTCCTCGTCGCGATCGAGGAACTGATTGGCGTGGTTCGCGCGCGAGAGCACTAGGAGCGCCAGCAACAGCGCGATCGTCGAGGTGATACCGACGATCGTGAACACCCAGTGATACCCGACATGGCCATGGAAAAACGGCGTGTTCTCAGAGACATGGTCACCGAACGTGGCCAGGATCGACCAGCGGACCTTCTCATGGATGCCCTGCAGCTTGTGCGGGAACGCCATCGTGAGGGTGAGCGCGACGCCGAACGAAATCACCATGCCGACAACGAGAACCAGCAGCGACATCGGCAGGGACCGGCGGGCCAGTCGGGCCGTGAACGCCGGCCACGACATCAAGAACGCGACGAACACGACCAGCCCGGCCGCCAGGACGGTCCACGCGATCGCGGGCGACTCATGCCAGGTCTCGTACAGGTGGTACTTGTGCGCGGTATGCCGCTCGGCGCGAGTCACGATTCCGATGAGGCTCAGGACATTCAGCCCGAACAGCGTGGCCATCACGCCGTAGGCCACCCGGAATCGCCGGCGGATCGCACCGGCCAGGATGAAGACCAGGCAGGCGACGTACAGACTGCGGTCGGCCGGGAAGCCGAGCGCGCTGACCGCGTCGGCCACATAGTCGATCGGCCGCCAGCTGCGGGTGACGATCAGGACGAGCGACAGGATCCCGGCGAGCGTGAGGATTCGACTCGTGGTGGTGGCGATGAACTCCGCCGCACGGTCATTGATCGTTACCCCAACCCGATTCGTCAACTCCCTCAAACACCTATCTGTGCGCTCATCGGTCCCAACATCGTGGCGAAGGCGGACTCGGCGAACTGCCAGGTATGGCCCCCGTCATGAGTATGCACCGCGCAATCGATGTTGACGGCCTTTGCCTCGTTGCAGAGCGTCTCTGCGGCCGACAGCTCCGATCCAGGCTTCTGGAAGCCCGCATTGTCGCGGCCGCCGAGGCCGGTGCCGCCACCGCCGGGGTGGCCGTGATGCTGGAAATGCGGGTGGTTCTTCATGTACTGCTGGAACCGCTTCGTCTGCGGGTCGTTCTTTCCCGACGAATCGTCGAACCAGCCCCAGACCCCGGTGTACGGGCCGTGTTTCGCCATCACCAACGTGGGATCGAAGGCGTTGTAGTCGTTGATGCTTCCGCCGAACAGCCGGTCGACGGTCTGATCCTTGGTGCCCGCATTGGGTGCCATATCGCCGGCGATATCGGCGAACGCGGTGAACAGATCCGGGTGCATCACGGTCAGATCGAGCGCGCAGGTTCCGCCCATCGACCAGCCGACGACGCCCCAATTCTTCGCGGCCGGTGACGCATCGAAATTCTTGACGACGTAGGGCCGCACCTCGTCGGTGAGATGGGCGGCGACATTGCCCCGCGACCCGTTGACGCACTCGGTGTCGTTGTTGAAACTGCCGCCGACGTCCGGGAAGACGAGGATCGGCGCCTTGCCGCCATGCTGCTTCGCGTAGTCGTCGATCGTCGCGATCGCATTGCCGGTGCGCAGCCAGTCCTGCGGGGTGTTGAACTCACCCGCGATCATCATGATCACCGGCAGCTGCGGCGGCGTGGGCCCCGTGAACCATTGCGGTGGCAGATAGACGTATTCGGTTCGGTGCGTGAAATGACTCTGATCCTTGGGCGTCGTGATCGACACGACCTTGCCCGTGGTCATCGGCCGGCCGCGATAGCTGTCGAGCTTGGACGCGTCGATCTGGTCGGGCAACGGGCCCTGCGTGAGCTGACCCCAGGCCTCCTGCACCGTCGTGTAGTAGCCCACCCACTGATTCAGCACCAGGGCTGCCGACGCGAACGACAGCAGGATTGCCAGCAGCGCCACCACCCGACGCCACCACGAGAAGCGGCGAACGCCGAAGAGGAAGACGGCCACCGCGAATCCGAAGATCGCAATCCACCACCACAGCAACGCCGGCGGCGGATCCGACGCCAGCCCCTCGGAATGCTCGTACCACATCGCCACCAGCAACAAGACGATGCCGACAACGACCGCCGCGGGGATCCAGATCGCCCACCAACGCTTCCGCCACACCGACATCGCGGCGCCGAGCGCGAAAGCGGCCACCAGCTGCAGGGTGATCGGCAACCAGCCGTCGAGCAGCGACACCCCGCCATGTCCATAGCCCATAATCAGCGAGTATCGCGGCGAATCCTGGCAAGTAGCTGGTAGGCCGCCGCCAGCCGCGGTCACGAACTCACAGGGATCGGGCGAATCCTCCGAATCGAGGATATGGCGGATATTTCATCGACCAACACATTGTGCGATCAATTCTGTTTGCGCAGGTTGCCCGACCGCCACAGGGCGGATCGACACTTAGGAAGTCGAACGCTCGCGGGTCTTCTCCGCATGCAGCGACTTCACTCGACGCTGCTCCCGCAGCACCAGCTGATAGCTCTCGCGCTCCGCGACCAACCAGTCCGGGTTCTCTTCGAGCAGCTGGTCGATCTGTTCGGTGGTCAGCGCGTCTCCGACGCCACCACGAGCCAGACCGGCGATTGAGATACCCAACTTGGCAGCGACCAAGTTCTTCGGATGTGGCCCGTTCTTACGAAGGTCCTTGAGCCACTGCGGCGGGTTCTCCTGCAGCGCAGCGAGTTCGGCACGGGTGATCGCGTTCTCCTGGAACTCCACGGGCGTCGCGGGCAGGTACACATCCAGCTTCTTCGCCGCGGTTGCGGGTTTCATCGACTGCGCGTTCTGCCTGCTCATGGGCCCAGCCTATCGGTAGCCTGGCACGGTGACCCCGCGCTCCCTCGTCCTCGGCTACGTCCCCGGTGCGACGCCGGCCAAGTGGTCCCGGATCTGGTCGGAGCGCCACCCCGACGTTCCGCTGCAGCTGAAGGCCGTCGCAGCTGCCGAAGCCGTCGATGCGGTGCGGGCCGGGACCGTCGACGTGATGCTGCTTCGACCGTCCGCCGACACATCTGGGCTGGCCGTCATCCCGCTCTACGAGGAGACGACCGTAGCGGTGGTGCCCACTGATCATCTTCTCAGTGCCGCCGATGCGGTCAGCGCTGCCGATCTCGATGGCGAGCCGACTCTGCTCCCGCTCGACGACGTCGTTGCCTGGCCAGACGCCCCCGGCGTTCCGGTCGACCACCGACCCGAGACCACTGCGGACGCAGTCGAACTCGTCGCCGCCGGGATGGGCGCCCTGATCGTTCCGCAGTCGCTGGCGCGGCTGCATCACCGCAAGGACCTCATCTACCGACCGATCGTCGCCGCACCCACCTGCCCTGTGGCACTTGCCTTTCCGGAAGGACAGCAGTCGGAACTGGTCGAGGAATTCATCGGCATCGTTCGGGGCCGCAAAGCGGGTTCATCCCGGGGACAGCCCGAACCCGCACCGAAACGCACCGCGCGGGAGAAGACCCTCGCGAAGCAGGCCTCCCGCGCCGCCGCCGGAAAGGTCGCCCGACAACCGGGGCGTGCCCAGCGCGGCCGCCGCGGACCCAAGTAGCGCTGTCAGCAGCCGGATGTAGCTACGCCCGACGGAGCTCTACGACCGGGATGACGCGGATGCCGGCAGTCTTCGCCGCGTAGTCCGCAAAGCCGGGGTATCGCCGAGCCTGCTCGGCAAAGATGCGATCGCGATCGTCGCCGGTCACGTCGCGAATGCTCACGTCATAGCTCTCGGTGCCGCGCTCGACCGTGGCGCGGTCGGCGGCCATGAGGTTGTAGTACCAATCCGGATTCGTCGGTGCGCCGCCCCGGGAGGCGAAGACATAGATCGCGTCCGAGTCGGTCTCGCTCGGGAGATACATGACCGGACTGATGAATTCCCGGCCGCTCTTACGACCGCGATGATGCAGCAGCACAAGCGGCGCGCCCTCGAACTGGCCGCCGACCTTGCCCTCATTCGCTCGGAACTCCGCGATGATCGATGCGTTCCAGTCGTCGCCGTCGCTCATGTCTCACTCCTGCCTAGTCGTATTCCGTTGTGAGACTATGACATTTGTAGGGCGACCGGGGCACAATGGATTCCCGTGATCGACCGCCCCGACATTCTTCGCGACTTCTCCGGGTTCATTGGCCTGGCGGATCTGGCACCCAAGGCTGCACCACGCGCGAGTGGTGTGTACGCCGTCATCCGGCCAACGACTACCGAACCGTCATTCCTCGGCGTCAGCCCAGCAGGGTGGTCAAACGGCGACCCAACATTGCCAGTGCGCGAGCTAGAGCAGAACTGGGTACGCGACGAGCGGGTGATCTACATCGGCAAAGCGGTAAATCTGCGGCGGCGGTTGTCCGCATACCGCCGACACGGGGCTGGCCGCCGCGCGCGACATTGGGGCGGTCGAATGATCTGGCAGTTGGCGGATCACGACTCGCTGCTGGTCGCGTGGCGCGAGTGTGAGGAACCCAGGACGGTCGAACGCGAGATGCTCTCAGATTTTCGAGCCGCGCACGCCGGCAGCCTCCCCTATGCAAACCGAGTCGGCTGAGGGTCAGAGGGTGGGTTCACCCGCGTGCCCGCCACAACCCGAATTTGTAGGGCGACCGGGGCTCGAACCCGGGACCAGCGGATTATGATCGACGGCATTGACGCTCATTGACCGCCGTTGACGACTAGCCAAAAATTCCAGCAGCACAACAATTTTGACGAAATTCGTCGTTGACGCTGATTGATCGTCGTTGACGCTGACTCTCGAATTCACCGGCAATTTCACCGGACCGAGCCCGCACAAACTTCCGGTTGAGTTCGTTACCATCGGACGTCTTGGACACTGGCAAGTTGGGCGGACCGGACATAAGGCAGAATGTGAGGTCCGCCAGGTAGAGGACAGGAAGTGGCCAATGAACTCGTTGCAAGCCGCACTCAAAGTCATGACGCGCCGCCGCACAAACCCCGACCGCCAGAAGGGCAGCACCGTCGCCCAACTACTCATACTTGTGGGGCTACTTCTACTGCTGATAACCGTCGTCGCCTCAATCGCAGACGGGATCGCCTATCTCGGCATTGGACTCTTTGCAGTGCTATTCCTCCTGGCCGGTCTCGTCCTCCGCCAAATGCACATTGGAAACCAGCGGCGCGAGCGTGAGACCGACCTTCTCCGCGAGACTCTGCGCGACCAGCGCTGAGAGCTTCTGGGGGCGTAGAGCTGAGGCTGTCGAAGCCGCTCTACATCGCTAGGCCGATACCTCCGATGCCCGCCCAGCGCGCGCCGGTACCGGTGTCGGCCGCCTCGCGTTTGAAACGCGGGGTTGTAGCTCTCAGCACATCGAACGGAGCCAAGTCATTGCCACGGCCTGTGCGGTTCCCGGTACCCGACCTGCCGTATCGGCGCTCCGCCGAGATGGAACAAGGCGAAGGTGACCGCCCGGCGAGCCTTGGCGGCTACCTCCTCGCCCGACTTAATCTCATTGGCCTGGTCGTCGTACACGTAGTACCGGGCTTGACGCGGGGCACCCCGCAGCAGCACGAGCAACCAGTCGTGATGCCACCAGGTCGGCGACTCGACCGGCACCACCTGCCAGATGCGGAACCGCCGAATGTGGGTGACCCGCAGGACCAGGCCCTTACCCTCCCAGTCGACGTCGACGGCCTTGCCTGAGATCTGGGTGAGCACGGGATGACGCTCGTAGGGCGACCGCCCCGGCGTGTGGCTCATGCGGGCATGTCGGAGTCGGCGGCGACCACGGCACCCCGGCAGCCACGAGCGCACCGCGGCGGACCGGCAGGCATCGGGACCTCGTCACCGGAGATCGGATCATCGGCGAATGTGATTGGTACAACGATGGATTCACGGGCGCAGACTGAGCAGCGCGCACCAGCGATTGGTTCCATTGCATGCATGCGAGATCGTCCTAACTTCAACCTCCGCAGCAGCGACAACCATGAGCCTATACAAACGTTTGTTCGAAGCGCGATTTGTGCCCCGGACGGCCGGCGAAGGCCGCATACTTGGCGAGCTACGCAGAGCAGACAAAGGGGGCCAGGATGACGGACGAGACCACACCGGGACAGCACGACGGGCCACCAGACCAGACTCCGCCCGCTCCGCCATCCGGCCCGCCACCCTATGGACCGCCCCCTTATGGACCGCCGCCGCCATATCTGCCTCCGCCATCTGGAATGTCGGGCGGCGCACGGGCCGCAGCGATTGTGTCGACCATCGTGGTCGTCCTTCTCATCGGCGGCGGCATCGGCGGCTACTTCGCGTGGCGGCACTTCGACAAGGACGACACCAGGCACATGTCGCTCCGACAAACCGTCGAGAAGGTCGAGGCGCTGAATGCCACGCGACTGGACCAGATCGAGCCGTACGTCGTTCCGGCCTGCTACGCGATGATCAAGGGACTCTCGGAGGCATTCGGAGGCGAAGACGACGGCACCCCCAGCGAGCACGAAACGATCGTGTCGGTCGATGAGAAGACCGGACAAGTCAAGACGCGGGATGCTCACGGCGAGGTCGACACCCAGCACTGGGTGAAAACAGATCAGGGCTGGCAACTCAGTTGTGAGGGCATGTTTACCGTCGACTCATCGACAGATCCCACCACCTCAGAATCGGAAGTCACAGCAGACGAGACCACCGAGGACACGACCAGCGACGAGGACACCGAGACCGAAGACCCTGCCGATCAGAGCACCACTGACGATGCCCAGTCGATTCTCGGCGACTCATGCAATGACTGGGACCGCATTCGCACAGACCCCGGCACAGGAGACGAGATCGTGTGCGGCTCGAACGGCACCAGCTCGCTCGTCTGGGTCAAGGGACCACCCGACCTGAGCGACCTTGCCGAGGTAACACTTGGCACGAGCTGCACTGGCGGTTTCATTATGGGCAGATCGACCGATGGCTACTACAGCATGTGCACGAACGGGGTCTGGAAAAAGTACTCTCCCTAGGACTGCCACCATGCCACCCTCACGGTTCAACCTCCGCGCTGGTGAAGCTGGCCTCTAGCTAGGGCGTGTCTCCTAATAGGCGTGTCCAGCGGAGGCATGCCTGTAGGACCACGGCGGCTCGGTAGGTGATGGCGAGTTTGTCGTAGCGGGGGGCCAGGGCGCGCCACTGCTTGGTGTCGTTGAAGGAACGCTCAATAACGTTGCGGCCCTTGTAAAGGACTGCATCGAAAGCAGGAGGCCGCCCACCGGTGGAGCCTTTGCGTTTGCGGGCGTCGGTCTCGGTGCTCTTCTGCGGGATAACGGTCTTGATGCCGCGGCCAGCGAGCATCCGCCGGTTCACCCCGTTGGTGTAGGCCCGATCGGCGATCA